>DAIPJC010000081.1:0-10391 GCA_036770475.1 Propionicimonas sp.
CGGTCGGCTACGCGTTCGCGATCTTCCACCTGCTCACCCACGGCTTCTTCAAGGCCAACATGTTCCTCGGCGCCGGCTCGGTGATGCACGCCATGGACGACGACGTGAACATGCGGCACTACGGCGCGCTGTGGAAGGTGACCCGGGTCACCTTCTGGACGTTCGCCATGGGCTACCTGGCGATCATCGGCTTCCCGGGGTTCGCCGGCTACTTCTCCAAGGACCACATCATCGAGGCGGCCTTCGAGGTCAGCACGGTGGCGGGCGTCGCCGCGCTGCTCGGCGCAGGCATCACGGCCTTCTACATGACCCGGCTGATGTTGATGACCTTCGCCGGCGAGAAGCGCTGGCGCGAGGGCGTGCACCCGCACGAGTCACCGAAGGTCATGACCGTGCCGCTGATCATCCTCGCTGCCTTCAGCGTGATCGGCGGTGCGTTGATGAACTGGTGGATCCAGGACTGGCTGGAGCCTGCCACCGGCGCGCACGTCCAGGAAGTCTCGCTGGTGCCCGGTCCGATCGGCTGGCTGACCCTGCTGGTCGTGGCCGCGGGGATCGCGCTGGCCTGGTGGATCTTCGGGACGAAGCCGGTGCCGGACGTGGCGCCCGCCTCGTCCAACCCCTTCACGGTCGCCGGTCGCAACGACGTGTTCGGCGACCTGGTGAACGACACCCTGGTCGTGCAGCCCACGCTGGTGCTCGCCCGTGGCCTGGTGGCCAACGATGACCGGATCATCGACGCAGGGGCTGACGGCCTCGCCGGCATGGTCTCCGGCCTGTCGTCGCAGACCAGACGCCTGCAGACGGGGCAGGTCCGAACGTACGCGCTCACAATGACGATCGGCGTCTTGGCCGTCGGCGTCGTGATGATCCTGACCCAGCTGGGCTGAGGGAGGAAGAGAAGATGGCATTCCCCTGGCTCACGTTCCTCGGCCTCGTGCCGCTGGTGGGCGCCGGCGTCCTGTGCCTGCCGGTGAAACAGGTCGCCCGCGGCATCGGCATGGCCTTCGCCCTGCTGGCGGTCGTGGTCGGCATCGGCGTCACGGTGATCTACGCCGGCGGCGGCGCGGCCGGCCTCACCGAGAAGTCCCCGTGGATCCCGGCGTTCGGCGCCTGGTGGGCGGTCGGCGTGGACGGCATGGCGCTGGTGATGGTGCTGCTCACCGTCCTGCTGGTGCCGGTCGTGCTGCTCGCCGAGTGGAAGATCCCCGGCCGCGGGCGCTGGACGCCGCAGGCCTTCTTCGCCCTCGTCCTCGCGTTGGAGAGCATGTCCCTGTTCGTCTTCATGGCGCAGGACGTGCTGTTGTTCTACCTGTTCTTCGAGGCGACGCTGATCCCGATGTACTTCCTGATCGGCGGCTTCGGCGGGGCACGGCGCTCCTACGCGGCGATCAAGTTCCTGCTGTTCAGCCTTGCCGGCGGCCTGGTGATGCTGGCGTCCGTGATCGGGCTGTACGTGTGGTCCGTCCGGCTGACCGGCACGCCGACCTACCTGCTCAGCGAGCTCGGCCAGCTGCACATCGACCCGGTCCTGGCGCGCTGGCTGATGCTCGGCTTCCTGCTGGCGTTCATCGTCAAGGCGCCGATGGTGCCGGTGCACACCTGGCTGCCCACCGCTGCGGAGGAGTCCACGCCGGGCACCTCTGTGCTGCTGGTCGGCATCCTGGACAAGATCGGCACGTTCGGGATGATCAAGTTCTGCCTGTGGTTGTTCCCCGAGGCCAGCACCTGGGTGGCGCCGGTGATGGTGGTCCTGGCGCTGATCAGCATCATCTACGGCGCGGTCGCCGCCATCGGGAGCCCGAACCTGCTGCGGCTGATCGCCTACACCTCGATCAGCCACTTCGGATTCATGGTGCTGGGCATCTACACCTTCACCAGCACGGGGATCTCGGGCTCGATCTTCTACATGGTCAACCACGGGTTCTCGACCGCGGCGCTGTTCCTGGTGATCGGGTTCCTGATCTCCCGGCGCGGCTCGGCCCTGGTGGCCGACTTCGGCGGCGTCCAGAAGCTGGCCCCGGTGCTCACGGGCGTGTTCCTGATGGCCGGTCTGTCCGGGCTCGCCCTGCCGGGCATGTCGAGTTTCGTCTCGGAGTTCATGGCGCTGGCCGGCGCCTGGTCGCGACAGCCGGGGGTTGCCGCGGTGGCCACTATCGGCACTGTGCTGGCCGCGGTCTACATCCTGCGGATGTACCAGCGCACGATGACCGGCCCGGTCACGGACGACGTCACCCGCACCTTCACCACGGACGCCACCGCCCGCGAGAAGTGGGTGGCCGCACCGGTACTCGCCGCGATCCTCGTGCTCGGCTTCGCGCCGAACCTCGCCTTGAGCGTGATCGAGCCCGTCGCGCAGTCCACGATGAGCCACGTCGGGGTCGCTGACCCGGTGGCGCCGCTGGGAGAGGAAGCCAAGTGAATCCCATCACCGCGCCCACGTTCGAGTGGCTGCAGCTCGCTCCCGTCCTGGTGGTGCTGCTGGCCGGCTGCCTCGGCATCCTGATCGAGGCGGTCGTCCCGCGCCCGCTGCGGTTCGTCTCGCAGGTGGGCCTGTTCGCCGTCGGGATCCTCATCGCCTTCGCCTTCCTCGTCGTGTCGTGGACGCAGCCGAAGAACAACTTCGGCCTGATGGCGATGGGCTCGATCAGCCTGGACGGCCCGGCCTACCTGATGTGGGGCGCGCTGCTGGTGTTCGGCCTGCTCAGCCTGCTGGTCTTTGCCGAGCGCGACCTGAACAACGGAACGACCTCCTTCGCCGCGTCCGCCGCGTCGGTGCCGGGCAGCCCGGCCGAGACCGAGGCCATCCACGCGCACCACGAGCACACCGAGGTCTTCCCGCTGGCGATGTTCTCGCTCACCGGCATGATGGTCTTCGTCGCCGCAAACGACCTGCTCACGGCCTTCGTCGCCCTCGAGGTCATGTCGCTGCCGCTCTACCTGCTCTGCGGCATGGCGCGCCGGCGCCGGCTGCTCAGCCAGGAGGCGGCCATGAAGTACTTCCTGCTGGGCGCGCTGTCGTCCGCGTTCTTCCTGTTCGGGGTGGCGCTGGTCTACGGCTTCTCCGGTTCGTTCGACCTCGGCCGGATCAACGACGCCATCGCCGACCCGGTCTACGGGCGCGGCCTGCTCTACACCGGCATGGCCATGCTCGCGATCGGCCTGCTGTTCAAGATCGGCGCGGTGCCGTTCCACAACTGGGTCCCGGACGTCTACGTCGGCGCCCCGACCCCGGTGACGGGCTTCATGGCGATCTGCACCAAGCTGGCCGCCGTCGGCGCGACCGTCCGGGTACTCTTCGTCGCCTTCGGCGGCGAGCGCTGGAGCTGGCAGCCCCTGCTGGCGATCGTGGCCGTGGTCACGATGGCTCTCGGTGTCGTCGTCGCGCTGACCCAGACGGACATGAAGCGCCTGCTGGCGTACAGCTCGATCTCCCACGCAGGGTTCATCCTGGTGGCCGTGGTCGGCGCGACGGCCGGTGGCGGCGGCCAGATGAACAGCTTCGGCTCGGTCCTGTTCTACCTGGTGGCCTACGGCTTCGCGACCGTCGCCGCGTTCGCGATCGTCACGATGGTGCGCGACCAGGCCGGCGAGGTGCACGCCATCTCGGGTTGGGCCGGACTGGGACGGAAGAACCCGCTGCTGGCCGGCATCTTCGCGGTGCTGATGCTGAGCTTCGCGGGCATTCCGCTGACCGGCGGTTTCATCGGCAAGTGGGCGGTGTTCTCCGCCGCCTGGCGCGGTGGCTACTCCTGGCTGGTGCTGGCCGCGGTCGCGCTCAGCCTGGTCGCCGTGTACGTCTACCTGCGGGTGATCGTGGTGATGTTCTTCGCCGAGCCGGTTCAGGGCGTCAGCGTGGGGAAGGCCAGCGGAATGACCTGGGTGCCGGTGGCGCTGGGCGCGCTCGCGTCCGTCTACCTGGGGCTGTTCCCCGGGCCGCTGCTGGACCTGGTGACGTCGGCCAGCACGTTCCTGCGCTGAGGATATGCTGTCCGGCGTGTCCGTCACGTCCCAGCCCGCCGATCTCGTGGGTGAACTCCCGGGGGAGTTCACCGAGCGCGTGACCGCGCTGCTCGACCAGGTCGAGGAGCGTCTGGCCGACGCAGCGGTTGCTGACACCGCCTTCGTCACCGAGGCCGCGCAGCACACGATCAACGCGGGCGGCAAGCGGTTCCGTCCGCTGCTCGTGGTGCTGGCGTCCCTGCTCGCCGAATCGCCGGACGAGGAGTCCGTCGTCCGGGCGGCGCTGGTCATGGAACTCACCCACGTCGCGAGCCTGTACCACGACGACGTGATGGACGAGGCCGAGTTGCGCCGCGGCGTGGAGAGCGCGAACCTGCGCTGGGACAACACCGTGGCGATCCTCGTGGGTGACTTCCTCTTCTCCCGGGCGTCGTCGATCGTGGCGACCCTCGGCACCGAGTACGTGAAGCTGCAGGCCAACACGTTCGCCCGGCTGGTGCAGGGCCAGATCGCGGAGACCCGCGGCGCTCTGGACGGAGGCGACCCACTCGAGCACTACCTGACGGTGCTGGCCGACAAGACCGGCTCCCTGATCGCGGCCTCGGCGATCTTCGGTGGCATGGTCGCCGGTGTGGGGGAGCGTGAGCTGCAGGCCCTGGCGGCCTACGGCGAGGAGATCGGCGTGGTCTTCCAGCTCAGTGACGACATCATCGACATCGCCAGCGACTCCTCAGGCAAGACCCCGGGAACGGACCTGCGGGCCGGCGTCCCGACGCTGCCGACGCTGCTGGCCCGGCGCAGCACTGATCCGGCGGACGCCCGTCTGCTCGCCCTGCTCGACGCCGACCTGACCGACGACGCGGAACTAGCCGAGGCCCTGCGGCTGATGCGAGCGCACCCCGCGATCCCGGAGGCGCGCGAGGAGATCCGCCGCCGCGCGGAGGTCGCCCGCGGCCACCTCGCGCCGCTGCCGGACGGCCCCGCGAAGGACGCCCTGGCCGCCCTCTGCGACGGCGTCATCTCCCGCTCCGCCTGAACTCCGGGGACGGTTCTCCCGGTTCGGGGGGACGGTTCTCCTGGTTCGGGGGGACGGTTCTCCTGGTTCGGGGGGACGGTTCTCCCGGTTCAGCGGACGCCGGGCACGGCCGTCTGCGCCAACCGCGGCGTCCCAGGCGGAAACTTGGCCCATGGTCCATCCGGACACGGCGGGTTAGGGTTGCCTCACTTCGCAGGTGCACCCTTGAGCTGGAGGTCGGCATGGCCCGTCCACACGTTGTCATCATCGGATCCGGGTTCGGCGGACTGTTCTCGGCTCAGGCCCTCGCCAAGGCGGACGTCGACGTCACCCTCGTGTCGCGCACGGTCTCGCATCTGTTCCAGCCCCTGCTGTACCAGGTGGCCACGGGCATCCTCTCCAGCGGCGAGATCGCGCCGGCCACCCGGGACATCCTCAGGCACCAGCCGAACGCCACCGTGCTGCTGGCGGAGGTGACGCGGATCAACCTGGCCAGCCGGGTGGTCGTGGCCGAGAAGCTCGGCAAGGTCGTCGCGCTCAAGTACGACTACCTGATCGTCGCGGCGGGCGCGGGCCAGTCGTACTTCGGGAACGACCAGTTCGCCACGTTCGCCCCCGGCATGAAGAGCATCGACGACGCGCTCGAACTGCGCGCCCGGATCTTCGGCTCGCTGGAGATGGCCGAGCTGACCGAGGACGTCGAGGAGCGGCGCCGACTGCTGACATTCGTCGTGGTGGGCGCGGGTCCGACCGGCGTGGAGATGGCCGGACAGATCGCGGAACTCACCCACCACACGCTGCGGCAGAGTTTCCGGCGCATCGACACCACGCAGGCGAAGGTGCTCCTGCTGGACGGCATGGACGTGGTGCTGCCGCCGTTCGGAGCCAAGCTGTCCGCCGCGGCGAAGGTGGAGCTGGAGCGCAACGGCGTGGAGACACGCTTGGGTGCGCTGGTCACGAACGTCGACGCAACCGGTCTGGACGTGCGCTACAAGGACGGCCACACCGAGCGGATCATGTCCTCCTGCAAGATCTGGGCGGCTGGCGTACAGGCGAGCCCGCTGGGCCGGACGCTGGCCGAGCAGTCCGGCGCGGAACTCGACCGGGCGGGCCGGGTGCTGGTGAAGCCCGACCTCACGTTGCCCGGCCACCCGGAAGTGTTCGTCCTCGGTGACATGATCAGCCTGGACAAGCTCCCCGGCGTCGCGCAGGTGGCGATTCAGGGTGGGCGCTACGCGGCGAAGAAGATCAGCGGCGAAGTGTCCGGGCACCCGATGACCGAGCCGTTCCATTACCACGACAAGGGGTCGATGGCGGTGATCAGCCGGTTCGGCGCGGTGGCGAAGGTCGGCAAGCTACAGCTCTCGGGCTTCCCGGCCTGGTTCGCCTGGCTGTTCGTCCACCTCATCTACGTGGTCGGGTTCAAGAACCGGATCACGACCCTGTTGCACTGGACGATCACGTTCATCGGCCGGGCGCGCTCTGAGCGCGTCACCACGGAACAGCAGCTGGTCGGACGGCTGGCGGTCAAGCAACTGGGCGGCCAATTCGAGCCGACCATCGCGGGCATCATCGATCCTGGCAAGATCGAGCATTGATGGAACTCACCGAACTGGACGCGCTCGCGATCGCCGCGGCCGTCCGAGACAGGCATGTCTCCGCCACGGAGGTGGCCGAGGCGTTCCTCGCGCGTGCCGAGCGGCTGTCATCCGCGGTCGGGGCCTATGCGCGACTGACGCCTGACCTCGCGCTGGCCCGGGCGGCGGCGGTGGACGCGGCGGTCGCGCGGGGGGAGGGCCCTTCGTCTGGCTCAGGGAACACGGCCCTGCTCGGCGTCCCGTGCCCGATCAAGGACCTGAACCCCGTGGCGGGAATCGGCTGGGAGGCCGGCTCTGCGGCGATGCGCGGCAACGTGGCCGACGTCGACGACGACATCGTGGGCTGGTTCGCGGACGCCGGCACGGTGATGCTCGGCAAGACGGCGACGCCCGAGTTCGGGCTGCCCTGCTACACCGAGCCGGAGGGCGCGCCGCCTGCGCGGACGCCATGGGACCTGCGCCGCTCGGCCGGAGGCTCCAGCGGCGGTGCGGCGGCAGCGGTCGCCACCGGCCTCGCACCGATCGCGCACGCCTCGGATGCCGGCGGGTCGATCCGCATCCCTGCGTCCGCCTGCGGACTGGTCGGGCTGAAGGCCAGCCGCGGCCGGGTGAGTTCCGGTCGCCTGCGCGTGCCCGGGCCGGGGCTGGGCACGGACGGCGTGCTCAGCCGCACGGTCGCCGACACCGCGGTCGCCCTCGACGTGCTCGCCGGTCACGGGGTGGGGGAGACCTATCACGCGCCTCCACCCGCGACGAGCTTCCTGGACGCGGCCCGCCGCGAGCCGGGACGGCTGCGGATCGGCGTGCTGACCACGCCGGTGATCGCGGAGGCGGACGTGCACCCGGCGTGCCTGGAGGCCGTCCGGGCCACTGCGGTCGCGCTTGGCGAACTCGGCCATGAGGTCGACGAGGCGCCCGTCCCGTTCCCGGTGGAGCGCTGGCAGGCGTTCGGTGCACTCTGGTCGGTGGGGGCGGCGTCGATCCCGCTGCCGGAAGCGGCCGAGGCGGGGCTGCGTCCGCTCACCCGGTGGCTGCGGGAGCAGGGCGGGGCGACCAGCGGGGTGGCCTACGCGGACGCCGTCGGGGCGGTGCAGCGGCTCACGGTCGACACCGCGCAGGCCTGGGACGCGTTCGACGTGTTGCTCACCCCGACGCTCGCGCAGCCGCCGTCCCTGATCGGTGAGCTGCGCAACGACTCCGATCCGGCCGCCGATTTCGCCGCCCAGACCCGGTTCACCCCGTGGACGAGCGTGTACAACCTCTCCGGCCGTCCGGCGATCTCGCTCCCGCTGCACACCACTGAGGTGGACGGACGCCGGCTGCCGATCGGTGTCATGCTGGGCGGACGCTTCGGCGCCGAGGAGACCCTGCTGAGCCTGGCGGCCCAACTAGAGGCCGCTGTCGGCTGGGACCACCCGTTCGTGGCGGGCGAACCGTTGGGGTGAAGCCGTGTGAGCCTTCCGCTGCACTAGCCTTATCGGTGCACCCGTGGAAGGAGGGTGGCATGACGCGTCGGACGATCGCCGCAGCCCTCTTCGCTGTGCTGAGTCTCTTCGCGCTGTCCGGGTGTACTCGTGATCTTGACGTCTACTTCACCAACAACACCGATCAGCAACTCTCCATCGTCTTCATCCAGGTCGACGGGCGCTGGGACGACTTAGGCCGGTTGCCACCGCACAAGACCACCGCGATCGGGATCTTCGGATCGGGGTGCAGTGACAACCGAGATGGATCTGTTTTCGTTGCTGCTTACGCTGCCCGCAACATCGTCAAGAGGTTCGACCAGCTCTGCTGGCATGGCACCTACTCCATTCCGTGACGGGGCCATTGCACGTGAGACGTGGGGTCGAGGTGGAGCGTCTCCCGCCGAAGGAAGGAAGTATGACCCGTCGGGTGATGGTTGCAGCCCTCTTCGCTGTGCTGAGTCTCTTCGCGCTTTCCAGCTGCACGCGTGATCTTGACGTCTACTTCACCAACGACACCGATCAGCAACTCTCTATCGCCTACGTCGGGCCCGACGGGAGCTGGAACGACAAGGGCCCGTTGCCGCCACACCGGACGACCGCTTTGGGGTTGTTCGAATCAGGCTGTGGCCGAGCGCACCAGGGGGAGCAGTTCGTGGCTGCCGACGCCGGCCACAACATCGTCAAGCGGTTTGACGAGATTTGCTGGCATGGCACCTACTCGATCCCGTGACCGTGGGTGGCTGGATGGGTCAGCTCTCGAACCGGTCCGGGGTGCCGTCGGCGTCCGCGTCGATCTGCTCAGCCAGCTCGACCTGGCGATAGTGCCGGTTCCGCGCCCCGAGAACCACGGACGCCAGCAGCGCGGCCACCACGGATGCGGTCAGGATCGCCACCTTGCCGATGTCGTCGTGTGGGGTGCCCTGACCGAAGCTCAGTTCACTGACCAGCAGTGACACGGTGAAGCCGATGCCGCCGATCACGCCGAGGCCGAACACGTCGATCCAGGCCAGATCCGGGTCGAGCCGAGCGTGCCGCAACCGGGTGACCAGCCAGGTGGACGCCGTGATGCCGATCGCCTTGCCGACCACGAGGCCCACGATCACACCCAGGCCGATCGTGCTGGTTACTGCGGTGACGAAGCCCTGCGCTCCGCCGACCGCCACGCCGGCGGAGAAGAACGCGAACACCGGCACCGCGACACCGGCTGAGAACGGACGGATGCGGTGCTCCAGGATGCCGGCGAGGCCTTCGTCAGGCTCAGGCATCGTGTGGGGTGGCTCAGGCATCGTGTGGGGTGGCTCGGGCATCGTGTGGGTGGGCTCGGGCGGGCCTTCGTCAGGCTCAGGCATCGCCAGGGTGGGCTCGGGCATCGTGTGGGTGGGTGGGGCTTCGTCAGGCTCAGCCAGCGCTTTCTTGCGAGGCGGCCGCACCGGGACGACGAACGCCAGCAGCACCCCGGCCACCGTGGCGTGAACGCCGGAGGCGTAGCACAGCACCCAGGCCGCCACGGCGAGCGGCGCCAGCAGCAGCCACGGTGCCCACCAGTGCCGGGCGAGGAACCCCTGCAGGCGGTAGGCGATCAGGCCGAACAGCGCCACCGGCACGATCTCGGCCGCCAGGTAGGGCGGTTCGAGCTGTTTGGAGTAGAAGAACGCGATGATCGCGATCGCGATCAAGTCGTCGGCGACGGCGAGGGTGAGCAGGAAGGTGCGTAGCGCTGCCGGCAGGTGCGAGCCGATCACCGCCAGCACGGCCAGGGCGAACGCGATGTCGGTGGCCGCCGGGATGGCCCAGCCCTGCCTGGCCACCGGGTCGGCGAGGTTGAACGCCACATAGATGAGCGCGGGCACCGCCACGCCGCCGACCGCGGCGACCACCGGCACCAACGCCGTGCGAGGGTCGCGCAGGTCGCCCACGACGAACTCGTGCTTGAGTTCCAGCCCGACCAGGAAGAAGAAGACCGCCAGCAGGCCGTCCGCCGCCCAGTGGCCGATCGACAGGTTCAGGTCGATCCCGAACAGCGTGCCGCCGACGTGGGTGTCGCGCAGCCCGAAGTAGAAGTCCGGCGCCAGGTTTGCGGCCAGCATCGCCCCGGCCGCGGCGACGAGCAACAGCACGCCGCCCACGGACTCACGGCGCAGGATGCCCTGCACTCGGAGGAACTCGGCGTACGCTCCCCGGGCCAGGGTGACCGGCACCGGGCGTGCGTTCACCAGATCTTCACCCGTTCCTCCGGCGGCAGCCAGGCCGCGTCCGCTCCGGTGACCCCGAACGCGTCGTAGAACGACGGCAGATTGCGCACCACCTGGTTGCAGCGGAACTCCTCCGGCGAGTGCGGGTCGGTGGCGA
>DAIPJC010000023.1:0-59944 GCA_036770475.1 Propionicimonas sp.
CCAGGACCGACGGTGAAAGTCCGGATGGGAGGCAGCACGAGGCGCTCGCGCGCACCTGCCGCGCATCGGGCGCCCGTTCGCGCATCCCACCCTGCTCCGGAGTCGTAGGTACGACGACGGATGCGGAGGACGGATGAGGCGCGAGGTGATCGCCCCGGTGCTGCTGGGCGCGGTGCTGCTCGTGGGCTGGGCCGCCGCGGCAGGGCCTGGCTCCGTGCTGCTGCCGACCCCCGGCGCGGTCGCGGCCCGGCTCGTGTCGGATCTCTCCGACCCTTCCTACTGGACGCACCTGGCGGTCACCCTCGTCGAGGCGTTCGGCGGGGCCCTGCTCGGCACCGCGGTCGCATTGCCGCTCGCCGTCATCGTGCACCGCTCGCGCTGGGCTGCCTCCGCGGTGAGCCCCTTCCTCGGCGCCACCCAGGCCATCCCGGCGATCGCGCTGGCACCGCTGCTCGTCCTGTGGCTGGGCTACGGCCTCGTGCCGGTGATCATCCTGTGCGCACTGATCGTGTTCTTCCCGATCCTGATCTCCGCCGTGGTCGGCCTGCGCCACGTGGACGCCGACGTGGTGGACGCCGGCCGGATCGACGGTGCGTCAAGCTGGCGGCTCCTGCTGCACGTGGAACTGCCGATGGCGCTGCCCTCCATCCTCGGTGGCGTCCGCAACGGCGTCACGCTCGCCGTCACCGGGGCCATCGTGGGCGAGATGGTGATGGGTGGGTCGGGTCTCGGCACCGTCCTCACCGTCCAACGCGAGTCGGTCGACACCGCCGGCATGTTCGCCACGATCCTCGTGCTCTGCGTGATCGCCTCCGCCGCCTACGCGGCCATCCATCTCTGGGAACGCCGCTCCCGGATCATCGACTCCCTGCACCGCTCCTGAGAGGTAGAACCCGTGAAACACCGCCTTGCCGCCGCGCTGGTCGCCGTCCTGCTACTGGCCGGCTGCAGCCCGGCCACAGCTCCTGCCCCGAGCCCCTCCGGCTCGCCGTCCCTGCCTGCGCCGACCATCGGCCTCACCTACATCCCGAACGTGCAGTTCAGCCCCTTCTACCTCGCCGAGGCGGACGGCAACTTCAGCAGGGCGGGCGTCGCGCCGGTCCTGCGCCACCACGGCACGTCCGAAGGACTGTTCACGGCGATCCTCGCGGGCCAGGAGCAGTTCGTCGTGGCCGGCGGGGACGAGATGCTGCAGGCCCGAGCGCAGGGCGCTGACCTGGTGGCCGTGGCGTCCTACTACCGCAGCTACCCGGTCGAGATCATCATCCCTGCGGACTCCCCGATCCACTCCCTGGCCGACCTCCGCGGCCACTCGATCGGCATCCCGGGCAAGTACGGCGAGAACTGGTTCGGGCTCGAGGTCGCGCTGCGCGCAGCCGGGCTCACCGAGTCGGACGTGAAGGTGCAGGAGATCGGGTACACCCAGCAGGCCGCGCTCTCCACCCGCAAGGTGGACGCGATCGTCGGCTTCAGCAACAACGAGGCCGTGCAGTTCGGCCTCGCCGGTTTCGCCACCCGCAGCCTGCCGATCACGAACGGGGGGCAGGCGCCGCTGGTCGGGATCTGCCTGGTCACCACCGCCGCGTACGCCAAGGCCAACCCGGACGTCGTGAAGGCTGTGGCGGCAGGCATGCTGGCCGGTATCAGGACGGCGGTCAGCGACCCCGACCACGCGCTGCAGGTATCCGCGACCTATGTTCCCGGCCTGTCCGAGAAGGCTGCGAGCGAGGCGGCCAGGGCGACCCTCACCGCGACCGCGAAGCTCTGGACGGCGTCGGACGGCTCGGTGGACGGCAAGCTGGATGCCGCCCAGTGGAAGGCGATGGCCGATTTCATGGCCGCGCAGGGCCTGACCGCCCAGCGTGTCGACCCGACATCCGCGTTCTCCAACGCCTACCTCGGCTAGAACTGGCGTGACAGCCGATAACCTCTGGACAGTCCTGAGACAATGTGGCTCGATCGAGGAGGCGGATGAGCCAGCACGTCGTACCGGGGTGGGATGAGTATTTCCTGACCATCGCCACCGCCGTGGCCGGCCGCGCCAAATGCACGCGCCGTCGCGTGGGCGCGGTCCTCGTGCTGGACAAGCGGATCATCGCCACCGGCTACAACGGCGCGGCGCCCGGCCGTCCGGACTGTCTGGAGGGGGCCTGCCCGCGCGGGCAACTCGACTACGGCCAGGTGCCGGGTCTGGGCGACTACGACCGCCCGGGGACGCCCGGGTTCTGCATCGCGATCCATGCCGAGGTGAACGCGCTGCTGTTCGCCACGCGGGACACGAAGGGCGCGGTCGCCTACATCACCGATCCGCCGTGCCCCGGCTGCCGAAAGGCGCTCGCCGCGGCGGGGATCGTCCGGGCGGTCTGGCCCGGCGGCGAGCACGACGTCGACGGCCTGGTGGACTGGAGTCGCGCGTGGTGAACCTCAAGCCCAAGACGTCGCAGCTGTCGGCGTGGGTCGACCGGGGCGTGGCGCTGTTCTGCCTCGGCACCCTGGTTCCGGCCTCGCTCGCCGCGGTCGACCAGATCCAGTACCTGGCGGGCTGGTGGATGCTGGTCGTCGGTGGCGGCATCGTCGTGGCCAGCATCGGCATGATGGTCGCCAGTTTCCTCGGCTGGAAGCTGCGTTCCTTCGCTCTCATCTACGTGACCGCGGTGACGTTCGGCCTGATCACCTGGCCGGTGGCCTGGCAGTCCTCGCAGGTGGCGCCCAGCAGCCCCTGGCTGTGGATGTGCCTGGGTGTCGCGTCCATCTGCCTTGCGGTGACCACAGGCACCGGCTGGGGTTTCGCGTACTCGATCGCGTCGGGCCTGCTGTTCGCCGCGGTGCGGATGACTCCGTCCGGCCAGAGCGCGTCGCTGCTGGGCGCCTTCCAGGACATGATCAACCTCGTGATGAACGCCTCGGTCGTGATCGTCGCGCTGGGGGTGGTCAGCAACTCGTTCAAGGAACTGGACGAGGCGGAGGCGGCGACCCGCAAGGAAGCGACGGACGCCGCCATCGAGGAAGCGCTGCTGGAGGAGCGGCACCGGCTGGACGGCATCGTCCACGACGAGGTGATGACGACGCTGGTCGCGGCCGCGCACGCTCCGGGCGACTCGCACGTGGCGCAGCAGGCGCAGCGGGCCGTCGACCGGCTCGCCCAGGCGGAGACCCCGACCGAGGCCCGGCTCCCGGTCACCGGCGACCAGCTCACCTGGCTGGTGACGGACGTGGTCAGCGCGCTGATCCCGCAGGCGAGGTTCGTCTCGGAGCTGGAGAACATCGCCGTCCCCCAGCAGGTCGCCAGCACCCTCGGCATGGTCGTCCGCGAGGTTGCCCTGAACGTCGCCAAGCACTCGAAGGCGACCGAGGTCGAGGTGAGCCTGTCCAGCCCGGGGCATGGTGCGGTCGACATCTCCGTCGCCGACAACGGAGTGGGTTTCGACCCCCAGCTGGTGCCGAAACGGCGCCTCGGCCTGCAGGTGTCGGTCGTCTACCGGATGTGGGCGATCGGTGGCACGGCCGAGATCCATTCGTCCCCGGGCCAGGGCACGGTGGTGAACCTGAACTGGAACCCCGACAACTCGACGGTCGGCGAGGCGGAGCCGCCCAAGCGCAAGCGGGCCGGACGGGTGCTGGCCGACATCCCGGATCTCTCCCGCCCGCTGCTGGTGCGCCTGGTCTGGGTGCTGGTCGGCCTGCAGTTCCTGCTCGGCTGGACCAGTCTCGACCAGGTGACGTCGATCTGGCCGGTCTTCGTGGCGCAGGCGCTGGCCGTCCTCGCCACCTGGCTGACGCTGCGCAACGCCGACGAGAACCCGATGAAGCTCCGGGACGCGATCCTCGTCGTCGTGCTGCTGATGCTGGTGACCGTCGTCGTCCAGACCGTTCTCCCCGAGGGTCACTGGCCCGGCTACGCCACCTGGCACAGCAGCGTCGTGATGGTGTTGTTCATCGCGGTGCTGGTCCGCGGGCAGGAACGGCCGGCCTGGACGGGCGTCGGGCTGTACGCGGTGGTGTCTGCGGTCTGGGCGATCACCCATGGCATGGGGATCAGCGACACCCTGCGCGTGGGCTTCACCCCGTTCGCCTGGATGCTCGTCGCCCAGTTGCTGCAGAGCTGGCTGATCGATCTCTCCGACCGGCTGAACGCCTCCAGGCGCTCGTCCGCCGCCGCGAACAAGGCCATCGCCCAGAGCTTCTCGAAGCTGGTGCTGCGGGACGTCTGGCTCACCCAGCTGCGCGCCCAGGTCGGACCCCTACTGAACCGGATCGCCGACGTCGACTACCAGCTCACCGACGAGGAGCGGGCGGCCTGCCTGGCGCAGGAGAGCCGCCTGCGGGATGCGATGCGGGCCGGCAACCTCGTCACCGAGCTGACCTCGGACGCGATCGAGGTGGCCCGGGGCCGCGGCGTGGACGTCCGGCTCGTCGACAGCCGCGGCACGCGGCTGCCCGAGGATGTCCGCGCGGCCCTGACCCAGCACCTGGGCCGCCTGCTCACCGACTCCAGCACCAAGCGCGTCGTGGCGCGCGCCGCGCCGGAGGGCTATGAGGACGTTGTCACCGTGCTGGCCGTCCGCGACGACGGAAGCAGCGAATTGATCGGACTCGACGCCAGCGGTCGGGTCAGTACACGTTAGGCTGGTACCCGATGATCACCACCGCAGTCATTGACGACCATGAAGCAATCCGCCTGGGCATGTCCCTGGCGCTGCAGAACCACCCCGGCCACCAGGTGACTCTCGTCGACGGGGCCGGCACCGTGCCCGAGTTCCTCGAGAGGGGCGTCCCGTGTGACGTGGTGCTTCTCGACCTGCAGCTGGACGACGGCTCCGACCCCCTGGACAACACCGAGGCGCTGATCGACGCCGGGTACAAGGTCCTAGTCTACTCGATCGCCGACAATGTCCGGCTGCTGCGCCGGGCCCTCGCGGGCGGCGCCGCGGGCGTCTGCCGCAAGGCGGAGCCGATCGCGGTCACCCTGGCCTCGATCGAGGCCGTCGCGGAGGGCCAGGTCGTGATCAGCCAGGAGATCCTGGCCGCCATCGAGGGCGACGCGTCCTATGTCGCGGCGAACCTCGGGCCGCGCGAACGCGAGGTCCTCGCGCTTTACGCGGGCGGGTTCGAGGTGCCCGAGGTGGCTGAACGACTCACGATCACCGAGAACAGCGTCAAGGAGTACCTGAAGCGCATCCGGGTGAAGTACACGAACGTGAACCGTCCCGCGGCGAGCAAGCTCGACCTGTTCCGCAGGGCCATCGAGGACGGCATCGTCCCCCCGGTGGAGCCCCACCTGTAGCCAGATGCTGGCTGAGCTTGACGAAGCCCGTTTGGCGACCCTTCGTCAAGCTCAGGGATCGTTCGTCAAGCTCAGGGATCGTTCGTCAAGCTCAGGGAACGTGCCGGGTCAGTACCAGCCGTGGCCCCGCTTGAAGGACCACGCCTGGCACGGGGTGCCGTAGCGGGTCGCGACGTAGCTCAGGCCCCAGCGGATCTGGGTGGCCGGGTTGGTGCGCCAGTCCGTGCCGAAGCTGGCCATCTTGCTGCCGGGCAGGGCCTGGGGGATGCCGTAGGCGCTGGAGTGGGGGTTGTCCGCGTACGGGTTCCACTTGCTCTCGCGCATGATGATCGAGTTGTAGCAGGAGAACTGGTCGTCGCCCCAGTTGTATTTGTTGGCCATGATCTGGCGGGCGATCTCGCGGGGATCGGTGATGGACGGCTCGTAGCCGAGTTCCTGCACCCTTTGCTGGTGGAGCGCCTCGATGGTCGCGTTGGTGACATCGATGGCCGAGCCCTGCTTCTCCAGCAGCGCGCTGCGGTACGCGGCGAGGTCGGCCGTTCCGTCCGGCGCTTCCGTGGTGGACATGACCGGGAGCGCTGATTCGGCGGCCATCGACAGGCTCGCGGGGATCGTGGGGGAGAGACCGACCAGTGCGCCGAGGACCACGAGGCCCATCCGCACGGATCGGTGATTCAGCACGGGGCAGAGTCTTCCATAAGAGACCTCTCAGACAAAATTCAGATTTGACACGCCGAGGGATGGAATTGAGGGCCGTTCTGCCGGTGTGGTGGTAGTGGATTCCTCAGAAACAGCTCAGCCCCGCGACCGTTAGGCTGGAGGCGTGCGATTGCGGCTGCTCACCGGCCCCGACCTGGTCGGTGGGCTGACGGACGCCCTCGCCGGCGGCGACCCGGTTGCGCCCGTCCCGGAACCCCGGTTGCTGCCCGCCCTGGCCGCGGACCAGCCGGTGGAGGAGGCGGACGCTGTCGCCGTCGTGACCACGTCGGGCTCGACCGGCGAACCCAAGGCGGTCGTCCTGGGCCGAGCGGCGATCCGGTTCGCCGCGGACGCCACGCACGCGCGGCTCGGCGGGCCGGGGGAGTGGGTGTGCGCCCTGCCCACCCAGCACGTGGCGGGGCTGATGACGATCGCCCGCTCGGTGGTGGCGGGCACCCGCCTCCGCTTCGCCCGGACGGACCTCGCCGATCTGCCGGACGCGGACGGGCACGCCTACCTCTCGCTGGTGGCCGCACAACTGGACCGGGCGCTGGACGAGCCGCGGACGCGGGCCGTGCTGCAGGGGTACGCCACCGTGCTGGTCGGCGGTGGTGCGGTCCCCGTCGGCCTGCGGGCGCGGGCAGCGGACGCCGGGGTGAACGTCGTGACCACGTACGGCATGAGCGAGACCTGTGGCGGCTGCGTGTACGACGGGCTGCCGCTGGACGGCGTCCGGGTCGAACTCGACGACGGACGGATCTCGCTCGGCGGGCCGATGGCCTTCCTCGGCTACCGCCTGCGTCCCGACCTCACCCGGGACGTGCTCTCCGGCGACCTCGTGCGCACCAGCGACCGCGGCCACTGGGTGGACGGCCGTCTCGCCGTGCGGGGCCGCATCGACGACGTGGTGATCTCCGGCGGGTCCAATGTCGACCTCGGGGCCGCGCAGCGCGCCTGCGACGCAGAGTTCGGGCCGGGCGTACTCGCGCTCCTCGCCGTCCCCGACGAGCGGTGGGGCGCTCGGATCGTCGGAGTGACCACGGGTGAACTCGCGCTCCTCGAGGTACAGGAGCGGCTCGAGCTACGGGTGGGTCGCGCCGCCGTCCCCAGGGAATTGCGGCGGGTCGCCCGGTTGGCGTACACATCGATAGGCAAGATCGACCGGACGGCACTGCTGCGGTCGTGGGAGAAGGGTGAAGATGGCGACGCTGGCTGAATGGGTGGAGGGCGCCCGTCCACGCACCCTGCCGGCCGCGCTGGCCCCGGTCCTGGCCGGCAGTGCCGTGGCCTGGTTCGAGCAGTCGTTCTCCCCGCTGCTGGCCGGCCTGGCGCTGGTCGTCGCTCTCGCCCTGCAGATCGGGGTGAACTTCGCCAACGACTACTCCGACGGCATCCGCGGCACGGACGCGGCCAGGGTGGGTCCGCTGCGCCTCGTCGGATCGGGCGTCGCCGAGCCCGGCCACGTGCGCACCGCGGCGTTCGGGTCCTTCGGCGTCGCCGCGCTGGCCGGCCTCGCCGTCGTGTGGATCACCGGGTACTGGTGGCTGCTCGTGGTCGGCGCAGCGGCCATCGCCGCGGCCTGGTACTACACCGGCGGATCGAGGCCCTACGGCTATCTCGGGCTGGGCGAGCTGTTCGTGTTCATCTTCTTCGGGCTGGTCGCGGTGACCGGCACCGTCTACATCCAGGTGGGCCACGTGTCCTCCGCGACCTGGTGGACGGCGGTCGCGATCGGCGCGCTGGCCTGCGCGATCCTGGTCGCGAACAACCTGCGCGACATCGAGGGTGACCGGGTGGCAGGCAAGCGGACGCTGGCCACCCGCCTTGGCGACACCGGCACCCGTTGGTTCTTCTGCGGGCTGCTCGCCGTGGCCGCGATCGGCGTGTTCGGCGTTGCCGCCACGAGTTCGTGGTGGGCGCTGCTGGGCTGGCTCATGCTGGTGCTGCTGGTCGGGCCGATCCTCCAGGTGGCGCGCGGGGTCACCGGGCGGGGGCTGATCCCCGTCCTCAAGCAGACCGGGCTGGCCGAGCTCGCCTGCGCGGCCGGGCTGTTCGTCGGACTCCTGATCGCCCGCTGAGGCCGCGGATGTCCGTCCAAGCCGTCGCATACACCCTGGGCCTGCGGAACCGGTTCCGGGGGATCACGGTGCGCGAGGGCCTCCTCGTCCGCGGGCCGGCCGGTTGGGCGGAGTGGAGCCCTTTCGCCGAGTACACCCGGCCCGAGATCGACGCGTGGTGGGCGGCGACGGTCGAGGCAGCCACGATCGGGTTCCCTGAGCCCGTACGGGACCGGGTGCCTGTGAACGTCACGGTGCCCGCGGTGGACGCCGAGCGCGCGCACGCGATCGTGGCCGCGTCCGGCTGCCGCACGGCGAAGGTGAAGGTCGCCGAGCCGGGGCAGGCGTTCGATGACGACCTGGACCGCGTGGAGGCCGTCCGGGACGCGCTGGGCCCGGATGGACGGATCCGCGTGGACGTGAACGGTCACTGGGACGTGGACTCCGCCGAACGGAGGCTCCGCGATCTCGCCCGCTTCGGCCTGGAGTACGCCGAGCAGCCCTGCGCGAGCGTCGGCGAGCTCGCCGAGCTGCGCGTCCGGCTCGCCCGGGCGGGCGTCGACGTGCTGATCGCCGCCGACGAGAGCGTCCGCCGCAGCGGCGACCCCGAACGAGTGGTGGCCGAGCAGGCAGCCGACATCGCCGTCCTCAAGGTGCAGCCGCTGGGCGGAGTGCGGCGCTGCCTGGAACTCGCCGAACGGCTCGGGTTGCCGGTCGTGGTCTCCTCCGCGCTGGAAAGTTCGGTCGGTCTCGCCGCGGGAGTCGCACTGGCCGCGGCACTCCCGGAGTTGCCGTTCGCGTGCGGGCTGAATACCGCCACGATGTTCACCGCCGACGTGACCGCGGCACCGCTGGTGGCGGTGGAAGGGGAGATCAGCGTGCGGCCCGTCACGGTCGACCGGCCCGACGGCTGGCAGGCCGGCGAGGACGCCACCGTGGCCTGGCTGCACCGCCTCGCGCCTGTCCCGGGTGCCGTGGAGTGGCTGGGCAGAGAGGAAGCATCGTGAGCGATTCCGTCGCCTGTGCGCAGGCCGTGCTCGGCCAACTGCTGGCCCAGGGCGTGACCGACATCGTGCTGGCCCCTGGTTCCCGCAGCGCCCCGATCGCGCTGGTCGCGGACGCCACCGCCCGCGCCGGCCTGGTGCGGCTGCACGTCCGGGTGGACGAGCGAGGCGCGGGCTTCCTCGCGCTCGGCATGGCGAAGGCGTCCGGTCGGTGTGTGCCGGTGGTGACCACGTCCGGGACGGCGGTGGGCAACCTGATGCCCGCCGTGATGGAGGCCCACCACTCCGGCGTGCCGCTCCTGGTGGTGTCGGCCGACCGGCCCGCAGCGCTCGTCGGAACTGGCGCCAACCAGACCACGGACCAGTCCGACCTGTTCGCCGGCTTCGTCCGCTACCGGGCGCGGCTGAGTTCGGCCGCGCCGGCGGAGTCCTGGTCCGCGCACGCCGCGCGCGCGGTCGTCGCGGCGGAAGGCGCGCTGACCCGTCATCCCGGTCCGGCCCAGCTCAACCTCGAACTGGGCCTGCCGCTGGTACCTGCCGACGGCGAGGTCGGACCGCCGCTGACGGTGATTCCGTTACAGGTGGGCGGGGTCGCCGATCCTGAGCCCGTCGTGCTGCCCGGCTCGCCGCGTACGGTCGTGGTCTGCGGCGACGCCTCGCCCGCGGTGGGCAGAACGGCGCTGGAGTTCGCCGAGGCGGCCCGGCTGCCGCTGGTCGCCGAGCCGTCCAGCAACGCGCGGGCCGGCGCGAACGCACTGGCCACAGGACGGTTGCTGCTGGCCGGTGAGCTGGCCGCCGAGGTGCGGCGGGTCGTGGTGTTCGGGCGGCCGAGCCTCTCGCGTCCTGTGACAGCGCTGCTGTCGCGTCCCGAGGTGGAGGTCGTCGTGGTCACCGACACGCCCGACTACCCCGATCCCGGGTGGCGTGCGCGCATCGTGGCAGGTGCCGTCGCGGTGCAGCAAGGGACGCCGGACTGGCTGGCGGCCTGGCGGGCGGCGGACGCGGAGCGCTCGGCGCGGCTGGATGCCCTGTTCGCCGACACCCCAGGACTCACCGGACCCGGACTGGCGCGGCTCGTGGTCGCGGCCGTGCCGTCCGATCAGGTGCTCTGCCTGGCCAACTCCAACCCGGTCCGGGATGCCGACCTCGCGCCCGTCCGCGCGGATCCGGGCTTCGTGCACGCGAACCGGGGCCTCTCCGGCATCGACGGGACGGTCGCCACGGCGATCGGCATCGCTCTCGCAACCAACACGCCGACCACCCTGCTGTGCGGTGACCTCGCTCTCGTCCATGACGCGGGCTCGCTGGCCATCGGACCGGGGGAGCCGCGGCCGGCCCTGCGGATCGTGGTGGCCGACGATGGTGGCGGCAGCATCTTCGCGACGCTGGAGTATGGCCAGCAGCGGTTCGCGGACGCCTTCGAGCGGGTGTTCGCCACTCCGACCGGGCTCGATCTCGTGACACTCGCCGCCGGCTACGGCGTCCCGTCCCGACGACTCTCCACTCCGGAAGAGGTCAGCGCCGCCCTGGCGGAGCCCTTCCACGACCTCGAGATTCTCGTGGTCGACGTCGACCGCTCCGGACGCGCGGAGCTGACCCGTCTGCTGAGCACCTGACCGGCCGTCCGTCGCACCACAAGGTGGACCGTTTCCCGGCGTCTTGCCGGACTTCTGTCCACGCTGTGGTGGACACGGAACCCCGTACGCCACAAGCTGGACCGTTTCCGGTCGAGACGCGGAGAAACTGTCCAGTTTGTGCTGCTGAGGGAGGCGCTGGCAGGAGGGGACGGTTCTCCCGGTTCGAGGGGACGGTTCTCCCGGTTCACGGGGACGGCACCTCCACACATACCTTTGGGTGTATGTCAGGACATTTTGTTGACTTCTGGTGTCGGCAGGGATTGAATAGTGCCACCGACTGACAGCGGCACCACGTGCCTCGAAGAAGAGGTCTGCGAATGACTGACACCACCACCCCGCTCGGCCTGATGACCCAGCGCGGCCCGACCGTGCTCTGGAATGACTCGGCCACGTACTCCGAGCTCTCCACCGCCATTTCCTGGGGCGCGGTGGGTGCCACCTGCAACCCGGTGATCGCTCTGGCCGCGATCCGCGCTGACCTGCCGCGCTGGACCGCGCGGATCAAGGAGCTCGCGCGGGAGATGCCTGAGGCGACCGAGTCGCAGATCGGCTGGAAGGTGGTCGAGGAGGTCTCCCTGGACGCCGCCAAGCTGCTGCTGCCCGCCTTCGAGAAGTACAACGGCTACAACGGACGCCTCTCGATGCAGACCGATCCCCGGCTCGCCCGCAGCGCGAAGGCGCTGGCTGATCAGGCCGAGTACTTCGCGTCCCTGGCCCCGAACATCATCGTGAAGATCCCGGCGACGAAGACCGGCGTCGAGGCGATCGAGGACGCCGCCTACCGCGGTGTGAACATCAACGTCACGGTCTCCTTCACGGTGGCCCAGGCGGTGGCCACCGGTGAGGCGATCGAGCGCGGGCTGAAGCGCCGCGAGGCCGAGGGCCTGGACACCTCGACGATGGGCCCGGTCGTGACGATCATGGTCGGCCGCCTGGACGACTGGCTGAAGCAGGTGTACGCCAAGACCGGCCTGGTGTTCGACCCGGGCTACCTGGAGTGGGCGGGCGTGGCCGCGGTGAAGAAGGCCTACGCGGAGTTCAAGCAGCGCGGCCTGCGGGCCCGGATCCTCGTCGCGGCCTACCGCAACGCGTTGCAGTGGACGGAACTCGTCGGTGGCGACCTCGTGCTCTCCCCGCCGTTCGCCTGGCAGCAGCGTTTCCAGGCCAGCGGTATCGACCCGGAGCCACGGATCGACACCCCGGTCGAGGAGAGGATCATCGAGGCGTTGTACACGATGCCCGAGTTCCGCAAGGCCTACGACGTGGACGGCATGACGCCCGAGCAGTTCGACGACTTCGGCGCCACCCGCAAGACCCTGCGCCAGTTCCTCGGCGCCGACGAGGAACTCGATCAGATCGTCCGTGACATCCTGATCCCTGCCCCGTAGTTCCCCCGCTGACCACCGGCACCGGAGATCCCTCCCCGGGTGCCGGTGGTCGTTCCGATCGATTCAATCCCGGAGCTCATGAGATGACCCAGACCGTTCGGCTCACCGTCGCGCAAGCGGTGATCAAGTTCCTCGCCAACCAGTACTCCGAACGGGACGGGGCTGAGCAGCGGCTCTTCGCCGGCTGCTTCGGCATCTTCGGCCACGGCAATGTCGCCGGCCTCGGCCAGGCGCTGCTGCAGGCCGAACTGCAGCGGCTGGACGGCAACCCCGAGGCACCCGACCTGCCATACGTGCTGATCCGCAACGAGCAGGGCGGCGTCCACGCGGCGGCCGCTTACGCCAAGACGAAGAACCGTCTGCAGACCTGGGTGGTCACCTCCTCGATCGGCCCCGGCGCCACCAACATGGTCACCGGTGCCGCGCTGGCCACGACGAACCGGTTGCCGGTGCTGCTGCTGCCGTCCGACATCTTCGTCACGCGTTACCCCGACCCGGTTCTCCAGCAGCTCGAGGACCCGCGGACGCTGGACATCTCCGTGAACGACGCCTTCAAGCCCGTCTCGCGGTTCTGGGACCGGATCAACCGGCCCGAGCAGCTGATCCCGTCCCTGCTGGCGGCGATGCGCGTGCTCACCGATCCCGCCGAGACCGGCGCGGTCACCGTCTGCATGCCGCAGGACGTCCAGGCCGAGGCGTTTGACTGGCCGGTGGAGTTCTTCGCCAAGCGGGTCTGGCACGTCTCGCGTCCGGCCCCCGAGCCGGCGGTGCTGGCGAAGGTCGCCGAGCAGATCAAGGCCTCGAAGCGGCCCCTGATCGTCGCCGGCGGCGGCGTGATCTACTCCGGCGGGTCCGAGGCGTTGCGCGCGTTCGCCGAGGCGACCGGTATTCCGGTGTCCGACACCCAGGCCGGCAAGGGCGCGATCAACTTCGACCACCGGATGGCGGTCGGGGGTGTCGGCTCCACCGGTGGCAGCGCAGCGAACACGCTGGCCCGCGAGGCCGACCTGGTGATCGGCATCGGCACCCGGTACTCCGACTTCACCACGGCCAGCCACACGATCTTCGCCAACCCGGACGTGAAGTTCGCCAACATCAACGTGACCGGCCTCGATGCGGCCAAGCACTCCGCGACCATGCTCGTCGCGGACGCGAAGGCCGCGCTGGACGGGCTCGCCACCGAGCTGGACGGCTGGAGCACCGACCCCGCCTACCAGGCCAGGGCCGGGCAGCTGGACGACGAGTGGCAGCGGGTCATCGACGAGTGCTACCACCGCGACAACCAGCCGCTGCCCGCCCAGACCGAGGTGTTCGGCGCACTGAACGAACTGATGGACGACCACGACGTCGTGATCAACGCCGCCGGCTCGATGCCCGGCGACCTGCAGGCGCTGTGGCGCGCGCGGACGCCCGAGCAGTACCACGTCGAGTACGCGTACTCGTGCATGGGCTACGAGGTGCCGGCCGCCCTCGGCGTGAAGCTGGCCGTCGGCGACGAGCACCAGGTGGTCTCGATCGTGGGCGACGGCACGTACCAGATGCTGCCGATGGAGATCGCCACCGTCGTGCAGGAGGGCATCAAGGTCATCTACGTGCTGCTGCAGAACCACGGCTTCGCGTCCATCGGCGCGCTGAGCGAGTCCCGCGGCTCGCAGCGCTTCGGCACCAAGTACAAGGTGCGCTCCGCGTCCGGACGGCTGGACGGCGAGGACGTCCCGTTCGACCTGGCCGCCAACGCGGCCAGCTGGGGCGCGGACGTGCTGCGGTGCGACGGCATCGCCGAGTTCAAGGAGAACTTCGCGAAGGCCGTGGCCAGCGACCGGACCACCGTCCTCTACATCGAGACGAACCTGTACGGGCCCAACCCGCCGGGTACGGCCTGGTGGGACGTCCCGGTGTCGCAGGTCTCCGAGTTGGAGAGCACGCAGAAGGCCTACGGCGAGTACGTCGCTGAGAAGGCCGCGCAGCGGCACTATCTGTAGGTGACCACGCTCCAGACGCTGTGGATGGACCTGCCGGTCCTCGGCTGGGTGATCCTCCCGCTCTGCGCGCTCCTGATCGGCTTCTCGAAGACCGCGCTTGGCGGCGTGGCGCTGATCGCGGTTGTGCTCGCGGCTCAGGTCGTGTCGACCAAGGACTCCACCGGCCTCGTGCTGGTTCTGCTCCTGGTCGGCGATCTGGTCGCCACCTGGACCTATCGGCACGATGTCGACTGGCGGCTGATCGTGCGCCTGATTCCACCCGTCCTGGTGGGCATCGGGCTGGGCGCGCTGTTCCTCAGCTGGGTGGACGGCCCGGTGCTCAAGCGGACGATGGGCGTGATCCTTCTCGTCCTGCTGGTGATCGGCCTGTGGCCGGACAAGCTCGCCGCGCACCGGCCCAGCGTCGGCATGGCCTATGGCGGGCTGGCCGGCTTCACCACGATGGTCGCCAACGGCGGCGGCCCCCCGATGAGCCTCTACCTGCTCGCTCGTAAGTACGACAAGCTCCGCTTCCTCGGCACGACGGCCTGGTTCTTCTTCGCCGTGAACCTCATCAAGCTGCCGGTGTCGATCGGGCTGGGCATCGTCCGGACGGACACGGTGCTGCTGGCCGCTCCGCTGGCCCCGATCGTCCTGCTCGGCACCTGGCTCGGCCGCGTCCTGATCAAGCGGATCGACCAGGCGACCTTCGACCGTCTGGTGACGATCCTGGTGGCGGTCGCCGCGCTCTACCTGATCTTCTTCTGACGCTCACCTCGTCGTCCCCATCGAGGGCCACTCCACCGGGACGAAGGCCACGCTTGCCGTCGAGAGCCCGTGTCTGGACGCAGGTCCTCGACCGGAAGCGTGGCCCTCGACGGGAGGGCAGGCGGTGGGCACCGGACGCAGCCGTGCCCCCGCAGCCGCTCGTCGAGCTTGTCGAGACGCGCACGATCGGTGGCCAGACCGAGGGCGCGGCAGGCGGGATCTCGACTCCACCCCTGTCATCCCGGGCTCGACCCGGGATCTCGTGAGTCGCATTGCGAGGCGGGCGGCGGGGATCCCGGCAGCCGGGATGACATGAGAGGTCGAGATGACATCGGTGGGGGATTCCCCATCCCGATAGCGAACTCAGCTCCGCGGCGGCGGAGCGGTGGACGCGCGGACCTCGAGGGTGGTCGGGACGAGGTGCAGGCGTCCGGGCAGCCCGGGGTTCGCCAGGCGTTCGACGAGGTATCGACCGGCCTGCGCGCCGACCGGGAAATTGCCGTTGTCGACCGAGGTCAGGGAGATGTGCCGGATCCTGGCCAAGTGGGTGTTGTCGTAGCCGACCAGGGACACGTCCTGCGGCACGTAGAGCCCGAGGTCGTCGGCCGCGGAGAGCGCCCCGATGGCCGCGACGTCGTTGAACGCGAGGATCGCGGTAGGACGGTCGGGGCGGTTGAGCAGCCGCCGGGCGGCCGCGTAGCCGCCCTCCTCGCTCATCCCGCCAGTCTCCACGTAGGCGTCCGGGTCGCGTCCCGCGTCCCTGAGCGCCGAGCGGAAGCCCTGCAGCCGGAGCTTGCCGATCTCGCCCGGACCGGTGAGGTGGGCGATCTGGGAGTGGCCGAGCTCGAGCAGGAGCTGGGTCGCCGCCCGCGCACCCGCGAAGTCGTCGTTGACCACGATGTCCACGTCGGGGAGGTTCGGGTCGCGGGTGCCGGCCAGCACCACCGGCACCTTCTTGGCCGCGGCGGCGATCGCGTCTTCTTCGGTCGTCGTGCCAACGATGACCAGGCCGTCCACGTCGAGCGCCAGGAGCGTCTCGACCGAGACCACCCCGATGCGGTGGTCGGTCTGGCTGTCGGCGAGGATGGGGGACAGGCCCGAACTGTGCAAGGTGGTCGCGAGCCCGGCCAGCAGGTCGACGAACCACGGGTTGCTGAGGTCGTTGAGCAGGACGCCAACCGTGTCGGAGCGGTTCCGGGACAGCGCCCGTGCCCGCCGGTTGGGACGGTAACCCAGTTCCGTCATCGCCTGCTGCACGGCCTCGCGGCGGGCATCGCTCACCCGGCCGTCCTCCTGCAGCACCAGTGACACCAGCGACTTCGAGACGCCGGCGCGCTGCGCCACGTCCCGGATCGTCGGCGGACGGACGCCGTCGCCGGCCCGCGTGCCTCGATCCGCCATCGGAACGCCTCCTTCGGCGGCCAGCCTAGGGCTTGTCGCCGGTCTCCGCAGTCCAATATGCTGGATCGGTCCAGAGTTGTCCAACACAGAGAGGTGTAGCAATGAGCACGACGGGACGGCGGATCAGCGCCGGCATGGTGGGCGGAGGGCATGGCGCCGACATCGGCAAGACCCATCGCAACGGGATGCGGCTGGACGACCGCTACTCCCTGGACAGCGGCGTGTTCGGGCAGAACCGGGACGACTCGCTGGAGCTCGGCGCCGCGCTCGGCGTGGCCGAGGACCGGATCTACCCCGACTACACGACGATGGCCGAGGCCGAGCGCGCTCGTCCCGACGGCGTGGACCTCGTGGTGGTGGCCACCCCCAACGACAGCCATTTCGCGATCGCGAAGACCTTCCTGGAGAGGGGCTTCCACGTCGTCTGCGAGAAGCCTCTGACGCTCTCTTCGGACCAGGCGGCCGAACTCGTCCGGCTCGCCGCCGAGAATGGTGTCATCCTCGGCGTGCCGCACTGCTACTCCGCCTACCCGATGGTGCGGGAAGCTGCTCGGCTCGTCCGCGACGGTGTCCTCGGGACCGTGAACTTCATCGACGTCGAGCACGCGTCCGGCTGGAACGCCACGCCGCTGGAGCTGACCGGCAACAAGCAGGCCGCCTGGCGCACCGACCCCGCTGTCGGAGGGCCGGCGTCCGTCGTGGGCGACCTGGGCACCCACGCGTACCACCTGGCCCGCTACATCACCGGGCTAGAGGCGGAGCAGGTCTCCGCGCAGCTGAAGACCTTCGTGCCGGGACGCCGGGTCTACGACCACGCGACCTTCGGCGTCCGCTGGGCCGGCGGCGTGCAGGGACGCATCTGGGCCAGCATGGTGGCCACCGGGCACAACCACGGCCTGCGTATTCGCGTGTTCGGTGACCGGGGGAGCCTGGAGTGGCAGCACGAGGATCCGCACCACCTCTACGTTCAGGATCTTGTCGGCGAGACTCGCATCCTCACCCACGGCATGTCCACGCTGTCGGAGGAGTCCGGACGGCTCACCCGCGTCGGCCTGGGCCACCCGGAGGGATTCCTGGAGGCCTTCGCGAACTTCTACCGCGACCTCGCGGACGAACTGGACGCTCGCCGCTTCGGCCGGCCGGGCACGATCCGGGAGCTCTCGTTCCCGACCGGCGTGGACGGTCTGCTCGGCGTCCAGCTGGTCGAGGCTGCGCTCGCATCCAATGCTGCGGACGGGGCCTGGGTCCCCGCGCACCCGTCGCTCGAAACCCCCGCATCCACCCAGGCAGGTGCGTGATGCAGCGATTCGCCCTGCTCGGGGCCGGGTTCATCGGCTCGGTGCACGCCGGCAACCTCGCGGCACACCCCGACGTGGCGTTCACCAGCGTCTACGACGTCTCGGCCGAGCGCGCGCAGGCGATCGCCGAGAAGTACGGCGCGACAGCCGCCGCGTCCGTCGAGGCGGCGCTGGACGGGGTGGATGCGGTGTTCATCGCGTCCTCCACCGACACCCATGCCGCCAACCTTCGAGCCGCGGTGGACGCCGGGGTGGCGGCGCTGTGCGAGAAGCCGATCGACCTCAGCCTCGACCGGGCGCGGGAGGTCGTCGCCTACGCCGAGTCGAAGGACGCCAGGGTGATGGTGAACTTCAACCGCCGCTTCGACCCCGACCATGCCGAGCTCAAACGGATCGTGGACGCCGGGGGAGTGGGCGCCGTCGAGCTGGTCCAGCTGACCTGCCGCGGGCCGGTCGTCCCCCCGCTGGAGTACGTGAAGGTCTCCGGCGGCCAGCTGCGCGACCAGACCGTCCACTTTTTCGACCTGGCTCGCTGGATCGCCGGGGCCGACCCGGTGGAGGTCTTCGCCGCCGGTTCCGCGCTGGCCGAGCCGAGGCTCGTCGAGTACGACGACGTGGACACCAGCGTCTGCGTCCTCAGGCTTCCGGACGGGGCGCTGGTGCAGATCGACAACAACCGTCGCACCGGCTACGGCTACGACGAGCGCATTGAGGTGCTGGGATCGGTCGGACTGGTGGAATCGATGCGGCACCGCGTCCGCCAGGTCACGCAGTACCTGCCGGGCCAGGTGGTGCACTCCCAGCTCTATGCCGGCTGGTTCGAGCGGATGCAGCCCACCTACTACCAGGCGCTCGACCACTTCGTCCGGCTGCTGGAGGCCGGTGCGCCGATCGAGCCGTCGCTCCGGGACGGCCTGAAGGCGCAGGCGATCGCCGAAGCCGCCACGAGGAGTCTGCACACGGGGGTGAGCGAGAAGATCGTCTACTGACCGGCTGCCGTTCGGCGCTGGCGAGCTGAGTGGGTTGGACCGGGGGGGTGGCGCCTGCCGGGCGTAACGTACCGCTGTGACCAGCGTCCGGGGGCCTCTCGTCGCGCTCAGGCATGCGGTCGCGAACCTGACGCCCGGCTACTTCGCGTTGGTGATGGCCACCTGCATCGTCTCGATCGGCGTGAACACCGACGGTCTTGGCGCGCTGTCGCTCGTCCTGCTGTGGCTGGCTGTCGTCTGCTACGTGCTGCTGGTGGCGGCGACGGTGTGGCGCGCGGTCTCCTTCCGCGCCGAGCTGCACGCGGACTTCATGGATCCACGCCGCGGCTTCGGGTTCTTCACCTTCGTCGCAGGCACGGACGTTCTCGGTGCCCGGATGGTCGGGGCCGGGCAGTACGGCATCGCGCTCGGGTTGCTGGCCGTCGGTGGCCTCAGCTGGCTGGTGCTCGGCTACGTCGTGCCGTGGACGGCGGTGCTCGGCCGCGCGGACCGTCCGGTCATCGCAGGGGCGAACGGCACCTGGTTCATCTGGGTTGTCGCGAGCCAGTCGGTCGCGGTGCTCGCCGCTGCCCTCGAGCCGATGGCTGACACCGGACGCAGGGAGCTCGCGCTGCTCGCTGTCTGCTCGTGGTCGGTGGGCGTGATCCTCTATGCCGCCGTCGGCGTCTTCGTCGCCGCCCGGCTGCTGTTCTACCCGCTCTTGCCCACCGACCTGACGCCGCCGTACTGGGTGGCGATGGGGGCGACCGCCATCACCGTGGTCGCCGGCGCCCGGATCGTCGAGATGGCCGATGCGCCGATGGTGGTGGCCACCCGTGGCCTGATCGCCGGCACGTCCGTGGTGTTCTGGGCGTTCGGCAGTTGGCTCATCCTCCCGCTGCTCGCCGCGGGCTGGTGGCGCCATGTCGTGCACCGCGTCCCTTTGCGCTACGAGCCGACGCTGTGGAGCGTCGTGTTTCCCCTCGGCATGTACGGCGTCGCCGGCCAGTATCTCGGCGCGGCCGACCACCTGCCGATCGTGGAGGGAGTCGGGACGTACGAGACCTGGGTGGCCCTCGCCGTCTGGGCGGTGACGTTCGTGGCCATGCTCGTCCATCTGGTGCGGACGCTGGTCTGGCCGCGGGGAAGCGTGCTCGCGCCGTCCGGACGTTGAAGCGGTCCACCTTGCGGTGTCCTAGATATGCGTTGCCGTGCCATCTTGCGCATTGGAGCGCTCCAAGTAGAATAGAAGATGTCTTTACAAGTTCTCTTTGCCTCCGGGAGGCGGCCATGACGAGCACGACCCTCGGTCTGAGGGCGAGCAACGGCGTCAAGCAGCTCGCCGTGTCGATCGACCGGTCGAGCCCGGTGCCGCTCTACCACCAGCTGGCCGAGCAGCTGGCGCGGGCGATCGAAGAAGGCACCCTTCAGCCCGGGGACGCCTTCGAGAAGGAGATCTCCCTTGCGGAGAGACTGGACATGTCTCGACCGACCGTGCGCCGGTCGATCGCAGAGCTCGTCTCCCAGGGGCTGCTGGTGCGGCGCCGTGGCGTCGGAACCACCGTCGCGCACACCGTGGTACACCGACGCAACGAGCTGACCAGCCTGTACGACGACCTGGCCGGGAACGGCCGCAAGCCCGCCACGAGGGTGCTGCGGCTCAGCTATGCCGAGTACGACCGGCGAGCCGCCCAGGCGCTCGACCTCGACGTCCGGGCGCCCCTGGTCTACGTCGAACGCCTGCGGATCGTCGACGGCGAGCCGATCGCGATCCTCAAGAACTGGCTGCCTCCCTCGCTGGGCGACCTGTCCGCGACCGAGCTCGAGTCAGGCGGTCTGTACGAACTGCTCAGGCGTCGCGGGGTGGCACCGGCGGTGGCGCACCAGACAGTGGGCTCGCGTCCGGCCGTGCCCGAGGAGCGGACGCTGTTGGGGCTGAACCGGATGGATCCGGTGCTGACGATGACCCGGCGTGCCTACGACTCGGAAGGGACGCCGGTCGAGTTCGGCGACCATTGCTACCGCGCAGATCGCCACACCTTCGACATCACGGTGCACGCTCGCTGAGCTGGCGGCGTATCGAGGTCGAGGACGACGGCCACTCAGCGAGGCGTGGACGCCGAGGACGAGCGGATGACCAGTCGGGATGGGATGACGATGTTCTCGACAGGCGCGTCGGCATCGCTCATCCGTCGCAATAGGGCTTCGCCACAGGCCAGGCCCACGTCGAAGCTGCGGTTGTCGATGGTGGTCAGGTCGAGGAAGCGGCTGCGCGCCAGCTGTGAGTTGTCGTAGCCGACGAGGGCGACATCGCCGGGCACCTCGCGTCCGACCTCGCGGAGAGCGGCGCGAGCGCCGAGGGCCATCGTGTCGTTGGCAGCGAAGACGGCGGTGATCTCCGGATATCGGCGCAGGAGTTCCACGGTTCCCGCGTAGCCGCCCTCCTCGTTGGTCTCGTTGCGGTCGCCCGCGTAGCGCGCCGGCTCACCGATCGAGGCCATCACCTGTCGGTAGGCGTCGAGGCGGTGGCGGGCGGAGCCGCCGACTCCTGTGACGTGCCCGATCCGGCGGTGGCCCAGCGACTGCAGGTGACGAAGTACCAGGCCGACGCCGAGTTCCTGGTCACTGGACACCTGATCCGCTCCCTCGACGCCATGCTGACGAGTGCCTTCGATGACCGTCGGAATGCCGAGGTGGCCGAAGTCGTGGCCGGGCTCGGCGGCAATGAGGAGCGCGTCCACCTGGGTGTCAAGGAAGCCGTCGATGGCGTTCACGAAACGATCACCCATCCGGTAGTGCTCGCGGATCGCCACATGGAACCCCCTCGGGCCCATGGCCACCCGTACGCCCTGGAGCACTTCGACGAACCACGGGTTCTGGAAGTCGTCGATGACCATTCCGACCATGTACGTGCGGTCGGCGGCGAGATTCGCGGCCGCGCGACTGGGGCGGTACCCGAGTTTCTCGATCGCGTGTCGCACCGCTTGGCGCTTGACGTCGCTGACGAGCTCCGAGTCGTTCAGCACCAGCGAGACCAGGGACTTGGACACGCCGGCCTCCCGGGCGACGTCATAGATCGTCGGCCGGGGCGGGCGCGGTCTGCTGGTCATGGGCTCACCGAGATTCTGTCACGAATCGGTAACTTCTATTGACAGGACATATATCTGTGCCTACTGTGAGTGCTGTTTGGAGCGCTCCAAGCGTACATCAAGGAGGATGAATGAGCATCGGCATCGCCGTCATCGGGGCCGGTATGGCAGGTAAGGCGCACATCGCCGCCTACAAGGTGGCGCCCACGCTGTACGAGGCCACGCTCCCCGAGCTCCGCTACGTGTCGATCGGCGACGTGAACGGGGAGCTCGCCGCTGCCACGGCGAAGCGTTACGGCTTCGAGCGCAGCGACACCGATTGGCGTGCGATCGCGGAGAACCCCGACATCGACGTGGTCAGCGTGGTCATCGCGAACAGCCTGCATCTGGAGGTGGTGAAGGGCCTGCTCGAGGCCGGCAAGCACGTATTGTGCGAGAAGCCACTGTCGGACACCCTCGAGTCCGCCCGGGAAATGGCGAGGCTGGCTCGCGAGGCCGACTCGATCGTCCGGATCGGCCTCACCTTCCGTCGCCAGCCCGGCATCACCGCGATCCGGAACTGGATCGCCGACGGGACGCTGGGCAAGGTCCTGCACTTCTCCGGACGCTACTGGTGCGACTACGGGTGCAACCCGAAGGGGCCGATGAGCTGGCGGTTCCAGGGCCCGATGGGCTCGGGCGCGCTGGCCGACATCGGCAGCCACCTGTCCTACCTGTCGGAGTACCTGTGCGGTCCGATGCAGGCGGTCTCCGGCGGCGGGTTCACCACCGCCATCACCGAGCGTCCACTGCCGCTGGGCGCGGTGGTCGGCCACGGCCCGGCTGCGGTCTCTGATACCTACGAGCCGGTCACCAACGACGACTACGCGACCTTCACCGCGCACTATGCCGACACCACCGGCAGCCTCGAGGTCTCCCGGGTGGCAGCCGGCTACCCGAACAACCTGAATTTCGAGGTGTTCTGCGAGAACGGCGCGGCGAGCTTCACCCAGGAGACCCCGTCGCAGATCCGGCTGTACCTGCACGACAACTCTCCGGCGACCAACGGCTACCGGACGGTCGACCTGGGCGGTGACCACCCCTACGTCTCTGGCGGCATGCCGATCGACGTGTCCGGCGTGGGCTTCGGCCAGAACGAGGGCTTCACCTTCCAGGCTCGGGCTTTCCTCGAAGAGGTGGCCGGCATCCCGGAGGAGCAGTCCCTGCCCCGCAACGCGTCCTTCGACGAAGGCGTCCACAACATGGAGATTCTCGCCGCCGTCGCTGAGTCGGCTGCGAACAACGGAAAGACGGTGACCCTGTGAAACTCGGTGTCTACAACGCGATCCTGCATGACCGTCCGCTGGAGGACGCGATTGCGGTGATCGCCGATCTCGGCCTGAACGGTATCGAGATCAACTCCGGTGGCTTCCTGCCCCCGACCCACATCCTGAACATCGACGAGATCGTCGCATCGCCCGCCGCAGCGAAGGCCTACCTGGCGAAGTTCGAGGGGACGGGTGTGGAGATCGCCGGCCTGAACTGCAACGGCAACCCGTTGCACCCCAATCCCGTGATCGGCGAGGCGCATGCTGAGGATGTCCGCCGCTCGATCCGGGCCGCCGCCGCCCTGGGGCAGAACCGCGTGGTCACCATGTCGGGTCTGCCCGGCGGCGAGCCTGGGGACGTGCACCCGAACTGGGTGGTGAACGCCTGGAACTCGGCGGCGCTGGATGTGCTGGATCGGCAGTGGGAGATCGCGGCGGCGTTCTGGAGCGAGATCGACCAGCTGGCGAAGGACCACGGGGTGAAGGTGGCGCTGGAGCTGCATCCGCAGAACATCGTGTTCAACGCCCGCGACATTCGCAAGCTGGTCGAACTCACCGGCGCCACCAACGTGGGTGTCGAACTGGACGCGTCCCACTTGTTCTGGCAGCAGGCCGACCCGGTAGCGGTGGTCCGCGAGCTGGGCCCGCTGATCTTCCACGCGGCGGCCAAGGACATCCGGATCAACGTCGAGAATGCGAAGCTCAACGGCGTCCTCGACAACGGGTTCCGTCGGCTGTGTTCGGACGAGCCGCGGACGAACCTGGGCGGGGACGAGTGGGCGAACGAGTGGCCGAAGGACTCGTCCTGGGACTTTGTCGCGCTTGGTAAGGGCCACGACACCGCGTACTGGACGGAGTTCATCCGCGCCCTGTACGAGGTCGATCCCGACATGTGCCTGAACATCGAGCACGAGGACACCGAACTCGGCCGCATCGAGGGCCTGCAAGTCGCCGCCACGGTGTTGAAGGACGCCTGGGCCGCCTTCGAGGCCTGAGAAGCCTGTGTAGCCGCAGGCCTACTCGTCCGCTGAGGGACGGGTAGGCCAGGCGGGTCTCACCAACCACGAGCAAAGGAACACAAATGGAGTACCGAGCACTCGGGCAGACGGGACTGTCTGTTTCGGCGGTGTCGTTCGGGACAGGTCCGTTGGGCGAGATGTACGAGCCGATGACCGAAGCCGAGGCGATGAGCCTGGTGGACGAAACGATCGATCTGGGTGTCAATTCGTTCGACACGTCGCCGTACTACGGCACTGCCGAATACCGTCTGGGGAAGGCGCTCACGCCGTCGAAGCGGGAGAAGATAGTGCTCGCCACCAAGGCCGGGCGCTACGGGGTGAGCGATTTCGACTTCTCACCTGAGCGGATGCGCGCGAGTCTTGAGCGCAGCCTGAAGACGATGAACACGGACTATGTCGACATCTTCTACCTACATGACATCGAGTTCGTGAGTCTGGACTCGATCTTCGCTGAGAGCTACAACGAACTCGTCAAGCTCAAGGAGGAGGGAAAGTGCAGGGCCATCGGGATGAGTGGCTACCCGATCAAGACTTTCACGCGAGTGATCACCGAGACTGAGGTCGATGTCGTCCTCACCTACGCCAAGGGCACCCTGCTCGATGACTCGATCACCACTGAGCTCAAGCCGCTAGCCGATGCGAAGGGTGTCGGTCTGATCAACGCAGCTGCTGTGGCACTCGGTCTTCTCACGCCGCAGGGCGGCAAGATCAACCCGGACCACCAGGCACCGATTGTCGTCCAGGAGGCAGCGAAGCGGATGGTGGAACTCGCCAGGGAGCGAGGCATCGACGTTGCCTTCCTTGCCAACCAGTACGCAATCCAACGCACCGGTACTGCAACCACCATGGCTGGCATCGGGAACTCCAGCCAGCTCCATTCTGCGGTGGACGCCGCGAGTACACCGATCGATGAGTTCATCCTGCAGGAGTTCTTGGCTCTTCGTCCGCCCGCGGGCCAGCGGCAGTGGCGCATCGGCATGGAGGAGAACAACTAATGCAGGCCGTGGTGTTCACTCCCGAGGGCGAGCAGCTCGCGGAAGTGGCCGACCCCCGCCCGCAACCTGATGAGGTTCTTCTCAAGGTCGAGTACTGCGGGATCTGTGGCAGCGACCTGCACGCCGGCGAGCCGGATTTCCATCACAACACTGTCATGGGGCACGAGTTCTCAGCCACCGTGGTCGAGCCGGGGTCGGCGGTCACCGGGTTCAGTATCGGTGACCATGTGGTGGTCAACCCGAACGGGGACTGGTGCGGATCGTGCCCGGCCTGCGTGTCGGGAAGCGTGAACATGTGCCCGAACATCTGGCCCACCGTGGTCGGGCTCGCTCGCAACGGCGGTCTTGCTCCCTACACGGCTGTGCGCAGCCGGGTGCTGCACCACCTCCCTGAATCCGTGGGCCTCAAGTCCGGCGCGTGGGTCGAGCCGGTCGCGGTGGCGCTGAGATCGATCCATAACTCGGGGATCTCGATCGGTCAAGATGCGGTGGTGTTCGGCGGCGGGCCGATCGGGCTGCTCATCACGAGCATCCTTGCGGCGTCCGGCGCTGCGCGAATCACGGTCGTGGAGCCGACACCGTCCCGACGCTCCATGGCGATCCAGCAGGGCGCGACCGACGTTGTCGATCCTTCTGCAACATCCGTCGAGGAGTACTTCGCTGACCAGGGAGCTCCGGCCTTCGCCTTCGAATGCTCGGGTGTCGCGGCTCTGGTCGCCCAAGCCGTATCGGTCCTCAAGCCGCACGGCAGGCTCACCGTCACTGGCTTTTCCCGGAAGCCCCCGAGCTTCGATGCCGCTGACCTGCTGTTCAAGGAGATCAGCATCCAGGGAAGTTTCATCTATGTCTCGGAATTCGCCGAGGCAATCCGGCTCCTGGAGAGGAGACGGATCAATGTAGAGAGTCTCATCAGCGGAATAGTTCCGGTGGCGCAGGCATCCACGGCTTTCGAGCAGATGCGCACATCGCCGGATGCCATCAAATATCTCATCAGCGATTTCCATTAGTTGCGAGTTGTTGACCAGACATAACTGCCTAGTTCGACACTGAGGTCAAGCTAAACACACAATTTGGGGCGCCGAAGCCCCACGCACAGAAATGGGGAAACTCATGACTTCATTCCGGAAGATGGCGCGGGTCGGCACCCTTGCGTCCATCGGAGCGATCACCGTGGCGCTTGCGGTCGCCGGCTGCGGCACCTCGGGCGCGGGGACTCCCGCGCCCAGCGGTACTGGCTCCGGCTCGGCGCCGGCAGCCGACCTGAAGATCGGCCTGTCGGTCGCGAAACTCTCGGACCCCTTCCTGCTGGCGATGATCGCCAATGCCCAGCAGACGGCAACCGAGCAGGGAGTGACTCTCTTGCCGCCGACCAACGCCAACTCGGATCCGGCCAAGCAGTCGACTGATGTGCAGACCACTCTGTCCCAGTCGCCGAACGCGATCCTGATCTCGCCGACCGACGCCAAGGCGATCGTCCCGGCGATTCTCAAGGCCAACCAGATGAACATTCCGGTAATCACCTTGGATCAGGCCCCCGGCGGAGGCAAGGTGGCGATGGTCGTCCGCGCGGACAACGTGGGAATGGGCAAGACGGGATGCGAGGAGATGGGTCGCATCCTGAACGGCCAGGGAACCGTCCTCGAGTTGCAGGGCCAGCTGACCGACGTCAACGGGCGCGATCGGTCCACGGGCTTCGCGGACTGCATGAAGAGTGAGTTCCCGAACATCAAGCTGGTGCAGAAGCCCACCGATTGGGCGATGGACAAGGCCACTTCGGCGGTGCAGACCGTGGTCAGTACCCAACAGATTGATGGCATCTTCATGGCGAGCGACTACTTCATCCCGGGCGTCCAGAAGAGTCTCACCTCGCTCAACAAGTGGGTGCCGGTGGGTCAGTCGGGCCATGTCACCCTCATCGGCATTGATGGCACGCCCGAGGCTCTTGGCATGATCCGAAAGGGCTACGAGGACGCAACGGTCTCCCAGCCGGCGAATCTCTACGGCGAGTGGGCGATCAAGTACGCGAAGGCGGCCGCGCAGGGCGAGACCTTCAAGGCGGGCCCCACCGACCACGGCAGCACGATCGTCGAGGTCGCGACGGGCATGGCCGACCTCCTGCCGGCTCCGCTGGTGACCAAGAAGAACGTGGACGACACGACCCTGTGGGGTAACGCGAAGTGACCATTACCGAGGGGCGACCGACTACTGCGCGCACAGCGTTGCGCGTGGAGGGCGTCACCAAGCGATTCGGCACCACCCTTGCTTTGAAGTCGGTGGACATGGAGGTTCCTGAGGGTGAGGTGAGGGCACTCATCGGCCGCAACGGGGCCGGCAAGTCGACCCTGATCGCCGCTGTCACCGGGATACTCACGCCCGATTCCGGAGCGATCACCTTCCCCGCCATCGACGAGGACGGTCTTCGCAACGAGAAGCGTGTCGCTTGCGTGTACCAGAAGAGCGCCCTGATTCCATTCCTGACGGCGGCCGAGAATATTGTCCTCGACGCCTACCCGAAGAACCGGGCGGGAATGGTTGACTGGAAGGCCGCCCGAGAACTGGCGCGGTCGCTCCTCGGTGAGTGGGGTGCAGCGGACACCGTCGACTCCATCGTCGAAACGCTGGATCCCCTGCAGCGCAAGATCGTCGAGGTCTGCCGAGCATTGAGCACCGGCGCGCGCATCCTGCTTCTCGACGAACCGACGGCGGGGCTCGATGGCGATGCGACGAAGACCCTGTTCGAGCGGATGGCGCAGTTGACAAGTCAGGGGATAACCATCCTCTACGTCTCGCACTACCTCGAAGAGATCTTCGAGGTCTGCCAGACCGTGACGGTGATGCGGGATGGCGACATCGTCAGCACGTCACCGCTCGAAGGCTTGACTGTTCCCGACCTGGTTCGGGCGATGGTCGGCGAGGACACCGCGGCACGCGAGTCCAGCGTCCAGGTGCTCACCCCGCCAGACCCGACCTCGGCCCCGTTGCTGAGCGTGGACAAGATCGACGTTCAGGAACACGCAACCAACTTCTCGGTCGAGATTCTGCCAGGGGAGTGTGTGGGCCTGGTCGGGCTCGAGGGTTCGGGGATCTTCGAGGTGGCGGAGGCGATCGCCGGACTCCGTGCGCGGGAAGGCGGTGACGTGCGCGTCGGCGAGAGTGTCGTGCCCGCTGGAAACGTGATGAAGGCCATCAAGCGGGGAATCGGATACCTGCCCGAGGACCGCCACATCGCCGGCTTCGTCCCGGAGATGGCGAATGAGGAGAACGCGACTCTCAGCGTTCTGCACAGGCTCACCAACAAGGCTGGTGCGATCAGCCAGCGGGAGCGCAGGGCCGTCTACTCCAACCTGTCAAAGGCATGGGAGATAAAGCAGGCAAGCTTCACCCAGACTACAAGGGAACTGAGCGGCGGGAACCAGCAGAAGGTAGCGCTGGCCAGGGCATTCGCATCAACTCCGGACGTGCTGGTCCTCGCCAACCCCACGGCGGGCGTTGATGTTTCCGCAAAGGCGTCCATCGTTGAATCGATCGCCGACCGGGTCTCGAATGACCGCACGGCCTGCCTCATCGTTTCCTCCGATGAGTCAGAGTTCGAGCCCTGCAGCAGAGTCCTCGTCCTGTACAAAGGCCGGCTGACCGCCGAACTCAGGGCCCCCTGGACCGAACACGATCTTGCCGCGGCAGTGCAGGGCGAAGCCATCAGTCCAACAACCACCGAAACCAACCCGATCACGGAGTCCTGATGTCCAGTTCAGCCAACGCCGCAGCACCCGCAGCGCTTCGCGGCAGCAAGATCAGCGGGGTTTTCCGGGACCTGGCGCTCATCCCCGTGATCGTCATCGTCTTCGTCTTCGGCGCATTCTTCGTGCCCAACTTCTTCACCGTCAACAACATCGTCTCGAACATCCTGAGCGCGTCCGCAGTCCTCGGAGTTGCCGTCGTGTCACAGAGCATCGTCCTCATCGGCGGCTACTTCGACCTGTCAGCCCAATCGGTGATCGGCCTCGCGCCCATGCTCATGGTTTGGCTCTACACAACCGACGGTGGCGTCGGGGTTGTCCCGAACCCGTTCCTAGCCATCCTGATCGCCCTCGTTCTGGGTGCTGCCGTCGGCTTCGTCAACGGCCTGCTCGTCGGTCGGCTCGGAATGAATGCCTTCATCGTGACGCTCGCCATGCTCATCCTGCTGAAGGGCTTCACACTGGGAATCTCCGCTGGGCAAACCTTCACCGACCTCCCCGGCCCGGTTGCGGCGCTGGGCTACGCCAACCTCCTGGGCATTCCGGTCGACGTGCTGATCCTCATCCTCGTGGTCATCATCGCCGCCGTCTTCATGCGGAACGCACCCACCGGCCGCCGCATCTACGCCATGGGTGGAAACAAGGAAGCGGCACGCGCCGCCGGCATCAACACCCTCCGGATGACCGTCGGGCTGTTCGTCTTCTCCGGCATCCTCGCCTCCTTCGCCGGCCTGATGCTGTCGGCCCGCATCGCCGCGGTCACGGCCAGCCAGGGCGAGAACATCATCTTCACCGTATTCGCCGCAGCCGTCATCGGCGGAATCAGCCTAGACGGCGGTCGAGGCACCATCCTCGGAGCGGCGACCGGCGTGCTGCTTCTCGGAACGATCCAGAACATCCTGGTGCTTTCTTCGGTGCCGTCGTTCTGGATCGACGCCACCTACGGCGCCATCATCCTCGGCGCTCTGCTCATCGGAAGCACCCAAGTCCGAGGATTCTTCACCAAGCTGTTGCCGAGCAGGTCGAGGTAGTCCACCGCTGAGCAGCGGCCGGACACGACCTCAAATCTTGACGCGGCGAGCGCTGCACGAAAGGTGTTGAGCGCCCGGTGGTGGAGGCTGCCGGCAGCACTACCCGAGAGAAAGGTCCCTAATGGAATTCAGACCGTTCGGCACGACCGGCGAACTGGTATCGGCAGTCTCATTCGGCACGGCGCCGGTGGGCGGCCTCTTCGGGGACCTGGACGAAGCCCAGGCGGTCAGGGCGATCCATCACGCACTCGATGCGGGAATCAACCTGGTCGACACCTCGCCCTACTACGGGTCGGCCGAAGAGCGACTAGGAAAGGCGTTGTCGCCGCACCGGCGCGACCAGATTTTCTTGGCCACGAAAGCCGGAAGATATGGCTTCGACGATTTCGACTTCAGCCCGAGCCGCATCCGGGCGAGCCTCGAGAACAGCCTCCGCCTGCTCAAAGTCGACTACGTCGACATCCTGCAACTTCATGACGTCGAGTTCGTGCCACTTGACCCGGTCCTGACCGACTCCTACCAAGAACTAATTCGGCTCAAGGAAGACGGCCTGTGCCGCTTCATCGGCATGACCGGCTACCCATTGAAGACGATGAACCGAATCCTTTCCGAAGCAGACCTAGATGTGATTCTTACCTACGCCAAGGGCACTCTCCTCGACGGTTCGCTCAACGACGTCATTGGTCCCCTCGCCGATTCCAGGGGGGCCGCTATCATGAACGCCTCGGCCGTTTCGCTCGGCCTGCTAACCGCCGGCGGATCGAATATCGACATCGACCACCCTGCACCGGTGTCCGTCAGAATGGCCGCGCGCCGGATGGTGGAGTTCGCGATCGAGCGGGGCGTCGACATTGCATTCATCGCCAACCAGTACGCGATCCAGCGAGTCAACGCCTCGACCACGGTGGTGGGATCCGCCAAGGACCGGCACATCGACGCGGCCGTTCGAGCTGCAGAAGCGCCGATCGATGAACAACTCTTGGCCGACCTGCTCGCACTGCGTCCGCCCGCAACCGATCGGCCGTGGCAAATGGGTCTCCCCGAGAACAACTAGGTGCAGTTCGGACTCGAGCTGTTCCGACGAAAGGATCCTAACGATGGTCGATATCGCACTTGACCCGAACATGTACTACCCGTCGATGTCGACGGCGGACACGCTGCGCAAGGCGGCCGAGCTGGGCTTCCGGTACGTGGAGTTGTCGCCGAACAACGAGTTCCATTTCTGGCACCGCTATCCGAAGGCGGACGACGAGTTCGTGGCCGGGTTGAACAAGGCGCAGACCGAGACCGGGGTGAAGGTGCGGACGCTGAACCCTGTGTTCAACTGGTCGTCCACCGATGAGGTGGAGCGACAGGCGCAGATCCGGAACTGGCGGCGGCTGCTGGAACTGGCCGATCAGATCGACTGCCGGGAGATCACGTCGGAGTTCTCGGGGAACCCGAACACCTACCGGGAGTGCGAGGCCCAGTGGTACCGATCGATCGAAGAGCTCGGGCCGGTCTTCGAGCGGTACGGCGTCCGGTTGAACATGGAGGCCCACCCGTACGATTTCGTGGAGTTGCACGACGACGCCTACCGCCTGATCCGGGGCACGAACCTGGACTGGATCGGCTACGAGTTCTGCTGCCCGCACGCGTTCCACCTGTCGGCCGGCAAGGGTGATGTGGAGCGGATGATCCGGGCCAGCGCTTCGAAGTTGCGGGAGGTGCACGTCGCGGACGCCCTGAACCATGCTGCGAACGACGGCAACCGGTACATCGTGAACCCGCCCGGCGTGGACGCCCGCGTCCACCAGCACGCCGAGATCGGCCGGGGCGAGGTGCCGTTCGAGCAGGTGTTTGCCACCCTGCGCGAGATCGGCTTCGACGGCGTGGTCTCCGTGTGCGTATTCGGCTGGCACGAGGACGCCGACAACATCAACCGCCGCATGCTCGAACGCATCAGAGGCGAGCTGGACGCCTAGCGTCGCGGTCAGGTCCGGATGGACGGCCGCGCGACCCCTTACGATCGTGCGCATGCCCTCCTCCGACCCGACCGTTCCCGTGGGCGGCGCGGCACCGCCCTTTCGGGTTTCCCGCGCCCGGACCGGCGACCTCCTAGTGTTCGCCGTCAACGGCTTCAGCTTCGCCTCGTGGATGTCGCGCATCCCCGACGTGAAGGAATTCCTGGTGCTCACGCCGGGCATGCTCAGCTGGTTGCTGCTGGCGGTCTCGGCAGGCGCGCTGGTCGGCCTTCCGGTGGCCGGACGCCTCGCGCATCGGCTGGGCGCGTCCCGCACCGTCCGGGTGGCGATGCTGGTGGCCCTGCCCGGGCTCGTCCTGGCCGCTGTCGCCGTCCAGGCCCAGGCGCCGATCGCGTGGGCCGTGCCGGGGCTCTTCCTCCTGGGCCTCGGCAACGGCGTCTGGGACGTCGCCCAGAACCTGGAGGGCACGATCATCGAGCGCGAACTGGGGCGGGCGATCATGCCGTGGTTCCACGCCGCCTTCAGCGGCGGAACGGTCCTCGGCGCGCTCGCCGGCGCGGGGCTCACCGCACTCCATGTCCCGCTGGTCGCGCACATCGGCACCGTGGCCGTGATCGCTGCGGTGGCCGTCTGGTGGGGGACCGGGCAGTTCCTGGCGGCCTACGACGAGGGGGGAGCGGCGGCCGCTGACGCCTCGCCCACCCCGGCCCGATCGGCGTGGACGGAGCCGCGCACGCTCCTGATCGGCCTGGTGGTGCTCGCCGCTGCCTTCGCCGAGGGGACCGCCAATGACTGGATGGCGGTCGCCTTTGTGGATGGCCACGGCTTCGACAAGTCGCTCGGCGTCGTCGCCTTGGCGATCTTCCTCAGTTTCATGACCGCGGGGCGGGTCCTGGGCACGCGCGCCCTCGACCGCTTCGGACGTGTCGTCGTGCTCTACGTCCTGTTCGGCCTGGCGGTCGTCGGCTGCGCGCTCGTGGTCTTCGGCGATCCCTGGTTGGCCGTCGCGGGGGCCGCGGTCTGGGGGATCGGTGCCAGCCTCGGCTTCCCGGTCGGCATGTCGGCAGCGGCGGACGACCCGCAGCGCGCGCCACTGCGGCTCAGCGTGGTCTCCACCATCGGCTACCTGGCGTTCCTCGGCGGTCCGCCGCTGCTGGGCTTCCTCGGCGATCACTTCGGTGTCCTGCGCGCCCTCCTCGTGGTCGGTGCGATGTCGCTGCTGGCGATGCTGGTGGTGCCGGTCACCCGTACGGCGCGTCCGGGCAAGGCGCACTGAACCGGGCCGGTAATACCCGGTTATACTTGTGATTGTGAAGACTGCGATTGCTGTTCCCGATGCTGTGTTCGAGCGAGTCGAGCGCAGGGTGAAGGCTCTCGGCGTGAGCCGTTCCGAGTTCTTTGCTCGGGCGGCTGCGCGTTATCTGGACGAGCTGGACCGCGAAGGCCTCACCGCCCGGATCGACGCCGCGATCGCCGCTTCGCCGGTTTCCGCGGACGAGCGGGCGGACTGGACGAGAGCCGGACTGGCCTCCCTGGACGCGGCGACCGGCGATGACGAGTGGTGATCGGACCCGTCCGTAAGGGCGACTTGTACTGGGTCGACTTCGGACCCATCGTCTCGAGCGCACCAGCGAAGCGACGCCCGGCCGTCGTGATCCAGGGGGATCAGTTCAACCAGTCCCGGCTGGCTACGGTGATCGTCGCCGCGGTCACGTCGAACACCGCCTTGGCGACCTATCCTGGCAACGTGTTCCTGCCTGCCGCGGTCGTAGGTCTTGATCGAGACTCCGTGATCAACGTGACCGCTCTGGCCACAATCGATCGCCGCGACCTTGCGGACCGGATCGGGGCCCTACCGGACTACCTGGTGGCCGACCTCGAAGATGGCCTGGGCCTGGTTCTCGACCTCTGACCCGGACACCGCTGGCGAAGGGGTCTCGACAGGCTCGACCAGCGGCTGTTGCCGGACCAGCGGATGTGGCTGGACAGAGGTATCAGGTCAGCTGGCGTAGACCGTGATGTCGAACAAGTAGCGGTCGTACCGGTAGCAGTGGTCGCCGAACTCGACGGGGTTGCCGGCGGCGTCGTAGGCCCGCCTGGACATGGTGAGGACCGGGTCGTTCTTGTCGAGCTGGAGCAGCTTCCGCTCCGCCGGCTCCGCGGGCCGGGCGCCGATCGCCTGGTGCGCCACCGCCGGCGCGACGCCGCGGGCCCTCATCACGTTGTAGAGGCCGTGGTCGCGCAGCGCGTCGAGGTCGAGGTCCGCCCACATCGGGGGAAGCCAGTTGCGCAGGATCGACATCGGCCCCTCCTGCACGGAGCGCAGCCGTTCGAGGTAGACGAGCGGGGTGTCGGGGTCGAATCCGAGGATCACCGAGGCGCGCTGGTCGACGAAATCGGTGTTGAACTCCAGCACCTCGGTGAGCGGCTCGCGACCGTTCTTCTTGAGGTCGTCGTAGAGGCTGGTGAGCTCGTTGCGGCGGTGGATCACCTCGTTCGCCACGGTCGTCCCGATGCCGCGGCGGCGCACGAGCAGCCCGCGCGTGACCAACTCGACAATCGCCCTTCGGACGGTGGGACGCGACAGGTCGAGCCGGTCGGCGAGGGAGAGTTCGTTCTCGAAGGCGTCGCCCGGCTTGAGCACTCCGGTGTCGATCGCGGCCGCGAGCTGTTCGGCCAGTTGGTGGTAGAGCGGGACGGGTGAGTTCCGGTCGATGCTCACGGGGATCTGCGTCGCCATGTCCGCACGATAGCCCAAGTCAGGATGCATAGATACGGTAAACGCCGGATGCCCGAATAGCCTAATGTCCTAACAAATCTTGACAGTCTGCTCTCGGCTGGGCAGACTGGAAGCCCGGGAGGCAGCCGGCGCCGTCGAAGTCGAAGGAATCGAATCCATGGGTGACACCTACGAGGTCGTGTGTATCGGCCGCGTCGGGGTGGACATCTACCCGACCGAGATCGGGGTGCCGCTGGAGGAGGTCACCACCTTCGGCAAGTTCCTGGGCGGCAGCGCCACGAACGTCTCCGTGGCCGCCGCGCGGCACGGACGCCGCTCCGCGATCATCACCAGGACGGGAGACGACCCCTTCGGCCGCTTCGTCCGCGCCAAGCTGACCGAGCTCGGCGTGGCCACCGACTACGTGGGCACCGACCCGTGGCTGCCGACGCCGGTCACGTTCTGTGAGATCTTCCCTCCAGACGACTTCCCGCTGTACTTCTACCGCTATCCGCAGGCACCCGACCTGCGGATCGAGGTCACCGACCTGCCCCTGCGCGAGATCGCCGAAGCCGGTGTCTACTGGGCGACCCTCACCGGTCTGTCCGCCGAGCCGAGCCGGCAGTCGCATCTCGCCGCCTGGCGGGCGCGGGACCGGCGGCCGCTGACGATCCTCGACCTCGACTACCGGCCGATGTTCTGGAAGACGGAAGCCGAGGCCACCCGGCACGCCGAGGTCGCCCTGGCGCAGTGCACGGTCGCCATCGGCAACCGTGAGGAATGCCGGGTCGCTGTGGGTGAGACCGACCCGGTCCGGGCGGCGAAGGCCCTGCTGGAGCGGGGAATCGAACTGGCCATCGTCAAGCAGGGGCCCAAGGGCGTCCTCGCGATGACCGCCGACGAGGTGGTGGAGGTGCCGCCCGTGCAGGTCCAGGTCGTCAACGGACTGGGCGCTGGTGACTCCTTCGGCGGCGCGGTCTGCCACGGTCTGCTCAGCGGCTGGGATCTCGAGCGGGTCGTGCGATTCGCCAACGCGGCGGGCGCCCTGGTGGCCTCGCGGCTCGAATGCTCGACGGCCATGCCCACGCAGGCCGAGGTCGAGGCGCTGCTGGAGGCGGGGTCATGAGCACCCCACGCAGTTCTTCTCCTCTGCTGCGCTCCCCCGAACAACTCTGCGGGGACTTCACATGAGCCGCATCGACGCTGCCGCACTCACCCGCCGGAGGGCCGCCGATCCGCGGGCAATCATCCGCGCCTGGCACGACCGGCGCCGCTCCGAGCGCCCCGCGGACGGGCGGCTGATGATCGTGGCCGCCGACCACCCGGCGCGCGGGGCGCTGGGCGTCCGCGACAACGCGACCGCGATGGCCTCCCGGGCCGACCTCCTGGAACGGCTGGCGGTCGCGCTGACCCGTCCCGGGGTGGACGGCGTCCTCGGCACGGCCGACATCCTCGAGGATCTGCTCCTCTCCGGCCTGCTGGATGGCAAGGTGGTGATCGGCTCAATGAACCGCGGCGGCCTGCAGGGCGCCGAGTTCGAGTTCGATGACCGCTGGACCGGCTACGACGCGGAGACCCTTTCGGCCCACGGGCTGGACGGCGGCAAGATGCTCACCCGAATCTGCCTGGAGGACGAGGACAGCGCGCGGGTTCTGGAGTCCACCGGTGCGGCGGTCACCGCGCTGGCCCGGCACGGCCTGATGGCGATGGTGGAGCCGTTCCTGTCCGTCCGGGTCGCGCCCGACCAGGTGCGCAACGTGCTCGATCCCGACTCCGTCATCAAGTCGATCCAGATCGCGGCAGGACTCGGCGCGACCAGCGCGCATACCTGGCTGAAGCTGCCGGTGGTGCCCGAGATGCACCGCGTCCTCGACTCCACCACGCTGCCCAGCCTGCTGCTCGGCGGCGACCCGGTGGGCAACGCAGAGCAGACCTACCGCGAGTGGGCGGACGCACTGACCCACCCGACCGCGGTCGGACTGGTGGTCGGACGAGCCCTGCTCTACCCGGAGGGCGGCGATGTCGCCGCGGCGGTGGACATCGCAGCGAGCCTCGTACACAACGAATCAACGCAGGTGGGAGTGGCATGAGCCAGTGGGTGTACCCGGCGGGGACGACCGCCGATGCGGAGTTCGACACCCGGGTGGTGCCGCGCCCTTCGTCAAGCTCAGGGAGCGAGAAGGACGGCTCAGGGAGCGAGAAGGGCGGCTCAGGCCCTTCGTCAAGCTCAGGGAGCGAAGATGGAGGCTCAGGCCCTTTGTCGGGCTCAGGGAGCATTGACGGGTGGGCGCACACCGGGCTGCTGGTGACGAACCTGGCGGCGGGGGAGAGCCGTACCGTCGAGACCGGCGGTCTGGAGTACATCGTCGTACCGCTCTCCGGCGGCGCGAGCGTCGAGGTGGGCGACACGACGTACGAGCTGGCCGGGCGTCCGGACGTCTTCAGCGCGGCCAGCGACGTGCTCTACGTGCCGCGCGACGCGAGCTTCACGATCACCAGCACGGACGGCGGCCGGTACGCGTTGTGCTCGGCCACCGCCCACCGGACTCTGCCCGTGTCGTACGTGCCCGCCAGGGACGTGCCGGACGAGCTGCGCGGCGCGGGAACGGCGAGCCGCCGCGTCCGGAACTTCGGGACGCCGGGCGTGCTGGACGCCGACTCGATCATCGCCTGCGAGGTGATCACCCCTGCCGGCAACTGGTCCAGCTACCCGCCGCACAAGCACGACGAGGAGCGGGAGGGCGTCGAGACCTCTCTGGAGGAGATCTACTACTTCGAACTGCGCACCGAACCCGGCGCTCCCGCGGACGGCAGCGCGTTCGGCTACCAGCGCGTGTACGGCACGGCCGAGCGTCCGATCGACGTGCTCGCGGAAGTGCGCTCCGGCGACGTCGTCCTCGTGCCGCACGGCTGGCACGGCCCGGCGATGGCTCCGCCCGGCTACGACATGTACTACCTGAACGTGATGGCCGGTCCGGGGCAGACCCGCGCCTGGCTGATCTGTGACGACCCGGCGCACGCCTGGGTGCGGCAGACATGGGCGGCTCAGGCGGTCGACCCCAGGCTGACCACAACCGAATAGACAAAGACTCGTCGCACTGCCCGACCACGGCGGACGCGGCACCGACGGCCCGACCGGGCCCCACAGAGAGGAAGATCAATGTCGTTGACGAATGAGGCCGCTCCGGCTGCTACGCAGAGCGCGGCGACGCTGCAGCGGCTGCGTTATCTGGTGGACAACGAGTGGCGTGAGTCGAGGACCGGCACCTATATGCCGGTGATGAACCCGTCGACGGGTGAGCAGATCGCCGAGGCGCCGTGTTGTACGCAGGAGGAGGTGGACTCCGCTGTCGCGGCCGCCGCTCGGGCGTTCCCGGCGTGGCGGGACACCCCGATCCCACAGCGGATCCAGCTGATGTTCCGGTTCAAGCAGTTGCTCGACGAGCACCTGGACGAGCTCAGCGTGCTGCTGGCCACCGAGATGGGCAAGGTGCTCGGTGAGGCCCGCGGTGACGTGCTGAAGGCCATCGAGGTCGTCGAGTGCGCGTGCTCGACGCACTACCTGATGCAGGGCGACACGACGATGAACGTCTCCCGCGGCTACGACACGGTGTCCTACCGGGAGCCGCTGGGCGTGTTCGTGGGCATCGCGCCGTACAACTTCCCTGCGATGATCCCGATGGGTTGGATGCTGCCGTTCGCGATCACGACGGGCAACACGTTCGTGCTGAAGGCGGCCTCGATGGTGCCGCAGACCTCGATGCGGATGATGGAGCTGCTGGTCGAGGCCGGCCTGCCCAAGGGCGTGGCGAACCTGGTCACCTGCTCGCGGGTCGAGGCGGACAGCCTGCTCACGCATCCCGATGTCCGCGGCATCACGTTCGTGGGTTCGACGGCCATCGGCAAGCACATCTACTCGACCGCCGCGGCCGCGGGCAAGCGTGTCCAGGCGCTCACCGAGGCGAAGAACCACGCACTGGTGCTGGAGGACGCCGTACTGGAGCGCTCGGTGGCCGGCATCATCAACTCCACCTACGGCTGCGCGGGCCAGCGGTGCATGGCGCTGCCCGTGGTCTGCGTCCAGGACTCGATCGCCGACCAGGTCGTGGAGCTGCTCGCGGCGAAGGCGACGCAGTTGAAGATCGGCCCCGCCTACCTGCCGGAGTCCCAGCTCGGCCCGGTGATCACGGCCAAGCACCAGGAGTGGGTCGCGTCCTGCATCGAGCGTGGGATCAGCGAGGGCGCCAATGCGGTGCTGGACGGGCGCGACGTGAGCGTGGACGGCTACGAGGGCGGCTTCTACGTCGGCCCGACGATCCTCGACAACGTGGGCGTGGACAACTGGGCCGGCACCTATGAGATCTTCGGCCCGGTCACCTCGATCAAGCGCGTCGCCGACTTCGAGGAGGGTCTCGGCGTCATGAACGCCAACCCCTTCGCCAACGGCTCCTGCATCTACACCAGCTCCGGCCACTACGCCCGCGAGTTCGCCCGGCGCACGCACGCCGGCATGGTGGGCGTGAACGTGGGCATCCCCGTGCCGTTCTCGACCTTCCCGTTCACCGGCCACAAGGAGTCCTTCTTCGGCGACCTGCACGCCATGGGCAAGGACGGCGTTGCGTTCTTCACCGAGACCAAGGCCGTGACCACCACCTGGTTCACCGACGAGCACCGGCACGACAAGGTCGGCACCTGGGACGGGATGTCCACCCGCCACTGACCGGCCGCCCTAGACGGAGCGTCCCCTCCACAGACGCCACCGAAAAGCGCAGACGCCACCGAAATTTCGGTGGCGTCTGCGCTTTTCGGTGGCGTCTGGAACGGGTGGGACGGACGATCCGGGGTGGGTGACCGGCAAAGGCGTGCTTCGACTCGCTTTGGGCAAGTTGTCAGGACATAATGCTGTTGGCACAGCGACGCGAAGAAGTGCCGCCGGGCCGTCCCTCAGCAACCTCCCGCAGAAGAGAGTCAATGATGCTCCGCCTCGCGATCATCGGCGCCGGCCGGATCGGCCAGGTCCACGCCAGGACCATTTCCACCCACCCCGCCGCAGAGTTGGTCCTGATCTCCGATCCGGTGCCCGGCGCGGCCGCCCGGCTGGCCGGGACGTTCGGCGTCCGGTACAGCCAGGATGTCGAGGACGTCTATGCCGCGGACGACGTGGACGCGGTCGTGGTGTGCTCGCCCACGCGATTCCACGTCGACCAGGTGATGGCGTCCGTCGCGGCGGGAAAGGCCGTGCTCACCGAGAAGCCGGTCGACCTCTCCGTCGACCGCGTGGACGAGTGCCTGGCGGCGATCAAGGGCAACGAGCACCGCGTGATGGTCGGGTTCAACCGCCGCTTCGACCCGGGCGTGCGGGAGCTGAAGCAGCGCATTGACGCGGGCGAGATCGGCGACCTGCGCCAGCTCACGATCGTCAGCCGCGACCCGGCGGCCCCGCCGGCCGCCTACCTGGACGGTTCCGGCGGGATCTTCCGTGACATGACCATTCACGACTTCGACATGGCCCGCTTCCTGCTCGGCGATTTCGCAGAGGTCTCGGCGTCCGGCCACGCCTTCATCGACGAGATCGGGGAGATCGGCGACATCGACACCGCCACCGTGACGCTCACGACCGCGTCAGGAGCGGTCTGCACGATCCTGAACAGCCGGGTCTGCGCGGCCGGCTACGACCAGCGGATGGAGGCCTTCGGTCCGCTGGGATCGCTGGAGACCACCAACCTGCGCTCCACCGGCGTCCGGTTCAACGGTGCCGCGGGAACGGACGTGGCCGGGCTCTACCTGCCGTTCTTCCTGGAGCGGTACGCCCCGGCGTACACGAGCGAACTCGACCACTTCATCACGTCGATCGAGTCCGGTGTCGCGCCCACGCCTTCGGTCCTGGACGGACGGGCTGCCCTCGCGCTGGCCGACGCCGCGGACGCGTCCGTCCAGCGTCACGCCGTCGTCGCGCTGTCCTGAGCCGACCTTTGTCACCTCACCCGAGTGAGCAAAGGCAATATGACCTGTTGACAGTACAAACTACTCAGCAATAGGCTCGCATTGACGTGGCGGGAGCCCCGTCGATCGGAGCAGAGGGAACCAACGATGGCCACCCGCGAACCAGGCGCAGCCGACTTCTGAGGCGTCCGCCCGCACGCTCCGAGAACCTCAGCACCCGAAAGGAATCCTCACTCATGGCGTCCAAAGCCGTTAATCCTGACCCGAGGTACAGCAAGCTGACTATCGGTGTCTGTCCTGACCAGTGGGGGGTTTGGTTCCCCTTCGACGAGAAGCAGGTCCCGTGGGACGCCGCGCTCGCCGAGATGGCCGAGGCGGGTTTCTCGATCATGGAGACCGGCCCCCATGGCTACTTCCCGACCAACCCCAAGCTGCTCAAGGCCGTCATGGACGAGTACGGCTTCAAGGTGGTCGCGGGTACCGGCTGGGGCATCCTGCACAAGGCCGAGGCCTGGGCCGATACCGAGGCGTTCTTCCGTTCGATCGGGGAGACCCACGCCGCGATCGGCTCCGAGTACGTCGTGCACCTCCCCCCGATGTACCGGGACGAGAAGACCGGCGGCTACACCGATGACAAGGTGCTGTCCACCGAGGCGTGGAACCTCTACATCAAGAACGCCGACCGGTTGGGGCGGATGATGAAGGAGGACTACGGCCTGAAGATGGTGCTGCACCCGCACGGTGACAGCCACATCGAGACCCCACAGGACATCGACCGGGTGTTCCAGGCCACCGATCCGGAGTATGTCGGCTTCTGCCTGGACACCGGCCACATCGTCTACGGGGGCGGCGACCCGATGGAGATTGCGCGGAAGTATCCCGAGCGGATCGAGTACGTCCACATCAAGGCGATGGACCCGGCGGTCGTGAAGCAGGCGCACGACGAAGACTGGCCGTTCGTGAAGGCGAACCTGTCCGGTGCGTCGGTGGCGCCGCCGGCGGGGCTGCCGGAGATGCACGCGTTGATCGAGACCCTGGCCGATCTGGACAAGGAGCTCTACGTGATCTGCGAGCAGGACATGTACGGCTGCGCCAAGGACTACCCGTTCCAGAACGCCGTCGACACCCGCCTCTACCTGGCCTCCCTCGGCCTCGGCCTGGCCTGAGCCGGGACGGAGACTGACATGACTGTACGTATCGGCATGATCGGCCCCGGCGGCATGGGCAAGGCGCACATCGAGCGGATCCATTCGGTGATCGCCGGCGGCCGCGTGGTCGCGGTGACTGACGTCAACCCGGACAACGCCGCCGCGGTCGCGGAGAAGATCGGTGGGGTGGCGTTTCCTGACAGCGCGTCCCTGATCAACTCCCCGGACGTGGACGCGGTGATGATCACCAGCTTCGGTCCCGCGCACGAGGCGGACGTCCTGGAGTGCATCAAGGCGGGCAAGCCGGTGTTCTGCGAGAAGCCGCTCACCCCGTCGGCTGACGGCGCGCTGCGGATCATGGACGCCGAGCAGGCGGGCGGCCGCAAGCTCGTCACGGTCGGCTTCATGCGGCGTTTCGATCGCAGCTATCGGGAGATGAAGGCGTTGCTGGATTCTGGTGAGATCGGCGAGACGCTGATGATCCACTGCGCGCACCGCAACCCGACGGTGCCGGAGTCCTACACCTGGGACATGGCGATCAACGACACCGCGATCCACGAGATCGACACCACCCGCTGGCTGTTGGGGGAGGAGTTCGTCTCCGCCCGGGTCGACAAGCCGAAGAAGACCAGCCTGCGGTTCCCGCACCTGCAGGACCCGCTGGTGCTGATCCTGACCAGCGAGTCGGGTGTCCGGGTGGACGACGAGGTGTTCGTCAACCACCAGTACGGCTACGACATCCGCTGTGAGGCCGTCACCGAGAAGGGCTGCGTGTCCCTGGCCGACCAGAACGTCATCGACGTCCGGGACGCCCACGGCTCCCGCAACCGGATCTGCCGCGACCACAACGACCGCTTCTACGGAGCGTTCGTGACCGAGGTCCAGGAGTGGATCACCGCCGTGTCCCAGGGACGCCACACCGGCTCGTCGGCCTGGGACGGCTACGCCGCCGCCGTCGTCTGCGACGCCGGCGTCCAAGCCCTCACCACCAACGGCGAAGTACCCATCACAATGATCACCAAACCCGAGCTCTACGCCTGAGGCCTTGGTCTCTGAGCCTCATTGATCCCTGAGCCTGACGAAGGGGGGCCGTCCCGCAGTGGGGCGGCCCCCTCTCTGTGTGTTCACGTCACCCGGTTCCGACAGTCATCCCGTCCCCGGGCTTGCCGGCCTCCACGGCCGTCGTTGTAAGAATGTTATCTATCGAATGTCACAGGCTTGTCTATATGTCTTGACAACAGGTCAGCCTCGCCCGTAGGTTCGGTTTCACCGGTCACGGAGTCGTGGCCGGACGATACGAGAAGCCTTAGGTTGGCAGGCGAAGGAGCCAGGGCCTCCTTCCCATGAAGTAACTCCTACGGCGGACCGTGTCCCCCTAGATCTCAGAGAGAGGGATTATGGCCAACAAGTTCGGACTCAAGGCAGCGGCAGTGGTGCTCGCCGCCGCCAGCGTCTTCACCGCCTGTACGTCTTCCACGCCGGCTGCGCCGTCCGGGGCGACCTCCGGCGGTGCCACCAAGACCCTGAAGATCGGTGTCACGTTCCCGATCCTCGACCAGTTCCTGCAGAAGGTCGCCGACGGCATGACCGCCGAGGCCAAGGCCAAGGGCGTGGAGATCAACATCGTGGCGGCGGACGAGAAGACCGACACCCAGCTGGGGCAGGTCGAGAACTTCGTCTCCCAGAAGGTCGACGGCATCATCGTCATCCCGGTCGACACCGACGCCGCGGGCCCGATGACCGAGGCCGCGCAGAACGCCAGCATCCCGCTGGTGTACGTGAACCGCCGTCCGTCCGACCTGCCTGAGACCGTGCCCTACGTGGGTTCGGACTCGCTGGTGTCCGGCACGCTGCAGATGACCGAACTGGCCAAGCTGGCCGGCGGCAAGGGCAACGTCGTCATCCTGCAGGGCGATCCGTCCAACGAGGCCGCGCAGCTGCGCACCAAGGGCTGCACGGACGTCGTGGCGAAGAACCCGGGCATGAAGGTCATCAAGACCCAGGCCGGCAACTGGTACCGCGACAAGGGGCAGTCGATCATGGAGAACTGGCTGCAGTCCGGCGACCCGATCGACGTGGTGTGCGCCAACAACGACGAGATGGCACTCGGTGCGATCAACGCGATCAAGGCCGCGAACAAGAAGCTCGGCCAGGGCGGCATCCTGGTGGGCGGCGTGGACGCCACCTCCGATGCGCTGGCCGCGATGAAGGCCGGTGACCTGGCCGTGACCGTGTTCCAGGATGCCAAGGGCCAGGGTGCCGGCGGTGTGGACGCGGTGATCAAGCTCGCCAACGGCGAGAAGGTCGACAGCTACGTCGACATCCCCTACCAGCTGGTGACTCCCGACAACATGGCGAAGTTCGCCAGCTAGTGACACGCTGACCCGGGTGGGTGGCCGGTACGGCCACCCACCCGGCCTGACCCAAGCCCGACAACGCCGTCCGTGAGGTTGCGATGAGTGATGACTACCTGCTGCAGATGCAGGGCATTGACAAGAACTTCCCTGGTGTGCACGCCCTGGACCACGTGGACCTGAACGTGCGCGCGGGGACCGTCCACTCGCTGATGGGTGAGAACGGCGCGGGCAAGTCCACGTTGATGAAGGTGCTGATCGGGATGTACCAGCCCGACGAGGGCACGATCGTCTTTGACGGCAGGCCGGTGCAGATTTCCGACACCGCGACCGGCCTCGGGTTGGGGATCTCGATGATCCACCAGGAGCTGTCCCCGGTGCCGGAGATGACGGTGGCGGAGAACATCTTCCTCGGCCGGGAGCCTCGCAACGGGATCGGCCTGGTCAGCCGCAGGGAGATGAACCGGGCGACGCGGGAGCTGTTCGACAAGTGGGAGATCAGCATCAACCCGGCGGCCCAGATGAAGAACCTGAGTATCGCGCAGACGCAGATGGTGGAGATCGCGAAGGCGATCAGCTTCGACAGCAAGTTGATCATCATGGACGAGCCGACGTCGGCGATCACTGAGACCGAGGTGGCCCATCTGCACCGGATGATCGGCCAGTTGCGCGAGAGCGGCACGGCGATCATCTACATCACGCACAAGATGGACGAGGTCTTCAAGATCTCCGACGACATCACGGTCTTCCGGGACGGCAAGCACGTGGCGAGCATGCCGGCGTCCGAGTTGGACCGGGACAAGCTGATCACTCTCATGGTGGGTCGCGAGTTGACCCAGATGTTCCCCAAGCTCGAGGCCGAGATCGGCGATGTGATCCTCAGCGTGAGGAACCTCAACCGGGGCAACCTGGTCAAGGACGTGAGCTTCGACGTGCGCAGGGGCGAGATCCTCGGCTTCGCGGGCCTGATGGGCGCCGGGCGCACGGAGGTGCTGGAGACGCTGTTCGGCGTCTACCCGGCGGAGTCGGGCGAGATCGTCATCGATGGCAGGCCGCGTTCGATCCGGCAGCCGAAGGACGCGATCGCCGCGAACATGGGCCTGCTCACCGAGGACCGGAAGCTGACCGGGATCATGGGCGTGTTGAGCGTCCGGGACAACATGATCATGGCCGCGCTGCCGAAGTACAGCCCGAACGGGTTCCTGCAGCAGCGGCGGATCGAGAAGGACTGCCAGGCGCAGCGGGAGGCGTTGGCGCTGAAGACGCCCTCATTGGGCCAGCTCATCGAGAACCTGTCCGGCGGTAACCAGCAGAAGGTGCTGATCTCCCGCTGGCTGCTCACCCTGCCCGACATCCTGATGATCGACGAGCCCACTCGCGGCATCGACGTCGGTGCGAAGTCCGAGATCCACCGGCTGATGTCGCTGCTCGCCCAGCAGGGCAAGGCGATCATCATGGTGTCCTCCGAGATGCCGGAGGTCCTGGGCATGAGCGACCGGATCGTCGTCATGCACGAGGGACGCGTCAGCGGCATCGTCGACCGCGCCGAAGCCGACCAAGAGAGAATCATGCAACTCGCCACCGGCCCCGCGGCCACGGCGGCCTGAGAGGAAGAGCCAGATGTCCACCACAACCGCTGACACCCGAGTGGCGAAGTTCGACACCGGTGCCTTCATCAAGAAGTACGCGATCATCGGCATCCTGCTGCTGTTCGTGATCCTGCTCGCCGTGCTGACCCAGGGCAGCTTCCTGCAGGGGCAGAACCTGATCAACGTGATCCGGCAGGTGTCGGCCATCGCGATCATCGCCACCGGCATGACCTTCGTGATCATCATCAAGGGCATCGACCTGTCGGTGGGTTCGATCGTCGCGGTCGCCGCGGTGGTCTCCTCCAGCCTCGCCCAGACGCCCGAGGCGTCCGTGATCATGTACCCGGGGCTGCAGCTGCCGGTGATCGTGTCGATCCTGTCCGGCCTCGCGGTTGGCGCAATGCTCGGCCTGATCAACGGTGCGCTGGTCGCCGGCTTCAACATCGCGCCGTTCATCGCCACCCTCGGCATGATGACCTCCGCCCGCGGCCTCGCCCTGATCTACTCCGGTGGCCGTCCGATCTCGCGGCTGCAGCCGGGCTTCAACTTCATCGGCCAGGGCGACCTGCTGTTCATCCCAGTGCCGATCTGGATCCTCGCGATCGTCGCGGTCGCTGCTCACATCGTGCTGAACTTCACCCGGTTCGGCCGCCACACCTACGCCCTGGGCGGCAACGAGCAGGCCGCACGGGTGTCCGGCATCAGCCTGAACAAGGTCAAGATCGCGATCTTCACCCTCTCCGGCCTGCTGGCCGGCCTGGCCGGCATGGTGCTGGCCGCCCGGATCGGCTCCGGCAACCCGCAACTGGGTACCGGCATCGAGCTCGACGCGATCACCGCAGCCGTCATCGGCGGCACCAGCTTCAACGGCGGGGTGGGCACGATCTGGGGCACGATCGTCGGCGCCCTGATCATCGGCATCATCAACAACGGCCTCGACCTGATGAACGTGTCCCCATTCATGCAGCAGGTCGTCAAGGGCGCGATCATCGTGATCGCGATCATCATCGACGAGCGGAAGAACCGCTGAGCTGACCCCCTGATGACGGTGCTCCTCGACAGCGGGGGGCACCGTCGTCCCTCGAAAGGACCATGCAATGAGGCACATCGGTGCCGGTGTCATCGCCCTCGGGTGGATGGGCCGGCTGCACAGCCGCGGCTATCGGCAGGTGGCTGAGCGCTACCCGGAGCTGGGTGTCGACGTCCGCCTGGTGGCGGCGGCCGACCCCGTCCCCGCCAACCAGGTGGCGGCCCGGGCGCTGGGATTCGAGCGTGCGGTGGCCGACTACCGAGAGGTGCTGGACGCGCCGGACGTCGACGTCGTCTCGATCTGCGCGCCGAACTTCCTGCACCACGAGATCGCCATGGCGGCGATCGCGGCAGGCAAGCCGTTCTGGATCGAGAAGCCGATGGGCGTCAACGCCGCCCAGAGTCGGGAGATCGCCCAGGCGGCGGCCGCGGCGGGGCTGGTCACCGCCGCCGGCTTCAACTACCGGCACCAGCCGGCGGTCGAGCACGCCCGGGATCTCGTCCGGGAAGGGAAGCTGGGCCGGATCACCAATGCCCGGGTGTGGCTGATCGCCGACTACGCGTCCTCACCGGAGGGGGCGTTCACCTGGCGCTACACCCGCGCGCAGGCTGGCGCCGGTGTGGTGGGCGACCTGCTCAGCCACGGTATCGACCTCGCGCAGTACGTGCTCGGTAGCCGGATCACCGAGGTCACGGCGATGACCGACACCTTCATCACCACCCGGCCGATTCCGCTCGGCGTGGGCGTGGGCCATTCGGCGGTGGCGGTCAGCGACGAGCGCCGCGAGGTGGAGAACGAGGACTACGTCGCTGCGCTCGCTCGCACGGACGGCGGTGCGCTGGTGACTCTCGAGTCGTCCCGCGTCGCGGTGGGTCCGCGCGCCGAGTACGTCGTCGAGGTCTACGGGACGCAGGGCTCGGCGCGCTGGAGCTTCGAGAACCCTGAGCACCTGCAGGTGCTGGTCGCAGGGGACGGCAGCCACCGCGGCTACACGTCCGTGATGAGCGAGGCAGGCTTCGGCGACTACGGACGGTTCCAGCCCGGCCCGGGCATGCACCTGTCCTTCGACGACTCCAAGACGATCGAGGCCCGCCAGTTCCTGGAGTCGGTGCTGACCGGACGCCAGGTGGCACCGTCCGCAGGGGACGCCTGGGCCGCCGCGGAGGCCGACGAGGCGATCGTGGCGTCCGCAGCCGACCGCACCTGGCACGCCGTGCCAGAGGTCACCGGCACCACCTACGCGTTCTGAGTCCTTCTCGAGCCTCAGCCTTCAAAGGAGAAGAAATATGGTGAAGATTCTGCTCGATCCGAGTATGTATCACCCGCATCTGTCGGTGGCGGAGGAGTGCTACAAGGCGGCCGATCTGGGCTATTCCTACATCGAGTTGTCGCCGCGGGCGGATTTCCACGAGTGGCATCACTATCCGAAGGTGAACGACGCCGACATCGCAGGCGTGAAGAAGGCGATGGCCGAGTCGGGGGTGAAGATCTGGACGTTCAACCCGGTGTTCAACTGGTCCTCGCCGGATGAGTGGACGCGGACCATGCACGTCCGGAATTTCCGGCGGCTGCTTCAGATCGCGAACGATCTTGAGGTGCCGATGATCGCCACCGAGCTGTCCGGCGATCCGAACCGTCCGACCGAGTGCGAGTGGGCGTTCTACGCCTCGATCGAGGAACTGGCCCCGGACTTCGAGAAGTACGGGATCTCCTGCACGATCGAGGCGCACCCCTACGACTTCATCGAGACGAACGCGCGGGCGGTGGACATCGTCCGTGGCGTGAACAAGGACTGGTTCAACTACGAGTTCTGCTGCGCGCATGCGTTCCACCTGTCGCAGGGTGCGGGGAACGTCCAGGAGATGATGGCCTACGCCGGGGAGAAGCTCGCCCACGTGCATGTTGCGGACGTGTTCAACCATCTCGCAAACGTCGGTAACCGCTACATCGTGAACCCGCCCGGGGTGGACGCCCGGATCCACCAGCACAACGAGATCGGCAACGGCGAGATCCCGTGGGACGAGGTGTTCGGCTACCTGCGCGAGACGAACTACGACGGCCCGCTCTCGGTCTGCGTGTTCGGCTGGGAAGAACAAGCCGACGCCATCCACGTCCGCATGCGCGAACGCATCGAAGCCGAACTCGGCACCCCCTGAACGAAAAGGGGACGGTTCCTTTTCCGTTCAGTTATCCACAGGTTCCCGCGCGGCGAACCGGGCTGTGGAAATCTGAACGAAAAAGGAACCGTCCCCTTCCAGCCAGACACTTTCCAGTCAAAAGAGGTAGTCACATGCGGATCGGACTGGTCGGCTACGGAGGCGGCGGACGGTGGTTCCACGCGCCGTACATCGACGCGGCGGACGGGGTCGAGCTCGTCGGTGTGGTGACGCGCTCACCGCAGCGGATCGCCGAGCTGCACGCCGAGCGTCCCGGAATGCCGACTTACGGCAGCCTCACCGAGCTGCTGGCCGCAGGCGTGGACGCGGTGACGATCACCACGCCGCCGCAGACCCGCTACGACCTGGTGCGGGAGGCGATCGCCGCCGGCGTCCATGTCGTCGCGGACAAGCCGTTCGCGCCCAGCGCGGCGGTGGCGGCGGAGTTGGGCGCTGCAGCGGACGCGGCCGGCGTCCGGCTGTCCGTGTACCACCAGCGGCGCAGGGACGCCGACATCCAGACCCTCAAGCAGGTGCTCGACTCCGGCGAGCTGGGCGACATCTCGCGGTTCGACTCGGTCTTCGACCTCGACGAGCCCGGCACGCTCGAGGCCGGGCCGCACGGCGGCCTGTTGCGCGACCTCGGCAGCCACCTCGCCGACCAGGCCCTGTGGCTGTTCGGACCGGTGCTGAGGGTGAGCGCCCACCTCGAGTGGGTGGACCTGCCCGAGGGCCGCACGGACGCCGGGTTCGCGCTCCGGCTCGACCACGCGTCCGGCACGGCGAGCTTCCTGGCCGCGTCCAAGCTGAACCGGGTCGTGCGCCGGGTGCTGGAGCTGTACGGCGCGGGCGGCGCCTACCTGGCGACCGGCAGCGACGTGCAGACCGGGGCGATCAAGGCAGGCCGGCGTCCGAAGGACGACCCGTCCGGTTGGGGTGTCGAGCCCGAGCAGCACTGGGGTCGGCTGTACACGGCAGCGGGAGAGCGCGTGGTGCCGTCCGCGCAGGGCAACCACGCCGGCTACTATGCGGCCTTCGTCCGCGCGGTCGCCGAGGGGACGGAGGTCCCGGTCCCGGTGGCGGACGCGGTCGCGGTGCTGCAGGTGCTGGACGCGGCGCGCGTCAGCGCCATCGAGCACCGGACGGTCGAGCTGAACTGACGGATCGCATCCCCTCGGATCGGCCGGGCGCGCCAGCCAGACGCACAGGAAACGCAAAGCAGCGGCAGGATCGGCCGACGGCCGCGGGTGGTCGACTACTGCCATGACGACCCTCGACGACCACGAAGCTCCCGGTGTCCCGTTCCTCACCCGACGCCGCGCCCTCGGCCTGGGCGGTGTGATCGGACTGGCAACGCTGGCCGGTTGCTCCGGGACGGCGGTTGCCGGCTCGACGGGATCGTCGAGCGGAACGGCGTCCCCGAACGGCGATCTTGCCGCAGGCACCTACACCGCGACCTTCACCTCCGGTTCGGACGCCGGCGGGCCGGGCGGCTCGTCCGGAACCCAGGCGCTCAGCGGCGCCTACCTCGTGGACGGCACCAAGGCCACGATCGACGGCGGCATTTGGGCGAGCACGACGTCCGACCAGAACGTGTTTCTCGTCGTCAACGGCGGTTCGTTGACGATAGCCAAGGCCACGATCACCAAGAGCGGCGACTCCTCCAACGAGGACGCCTGCAACTTCTACGGGCTGAACTCGGCGATCCTGGTCGTCGGCGAGGGCTCGACCGCGACGATCACCGACTGCACGGTGACGACGACCTCCGAGGGCTCGAACGCGGTGTTCGCGGCGTCCTCGGGGGCGATCACGATCGATGGCATCACCATCCGGACGAGTAGGAACTCCTCGCGCGGCCTGGACGCCACCTACGGTGGCACGGTCACAGCGAAGGATGTCGACATCGACACCACGGGCGCCCATTGCGCGTGCCTGGCCACTGACCGCGGTAATGGCACCATCACGGTCTCGGGCACGAGCAAGCTGGCCAGCTCAGGCGACGGCTCACCGCTGGTCTACAGCACGGGCGACATTTCGGTCACCGGGGCGACGGGCCGGGCGACCGCTGCGCAGACGATGGTGATCGAGGGGAAGAACAAGGTGGCGATCACTGACTGTACGTTCACCACGACCGGCACCGAGGGGATGATGATCTACCAGTCGTTCTCGGGCGACGCCGCCGACTCCGACGCCACTGCGGAGAAGTCATCAATGGTGATCAGCAACTCCTCGATCACCTCGACCTCCGACAAGCCGATGATCTACGTGACCAACACCACCTGTACGGTCGAGGTGACCTCCTCGAAGCTGAACCACAAGGCTTCGGCGCCGCTGCTGTCCCTGGCCGCCGACCGGTGGGGGACGGAGGGCTCCAACGGCGGTCACGCTGCGCTGACCCTCACGAAGTGCACGGTGAGCGGCGCGCTGAAGGCAGACGACACGAGTTCGGCGACGGTGGCGCTCAAGGGCAGCCGGCTGGTCGGGGCCTCGTCCGGCGCGATCGCGGTGAACAAGGACGCTGCGTCCACCTGGAAGAGCTGACGCCCGAAGCCTGCGCCGAGACCTGGCGACCGAAACCTGGGGACGGTTCTCTCGGTTCAGCTGAACCGGGGGAACCGTCTCCGTGAACCGGGAGAACCGTCCCCGTGAACCGGGAGAACCGTCCCCGTGAACCGGGAGAACCGTCCCCTGAACCGGGAGAACCGTCCCCGTGAACCGGGGGAACCGTCCCCGCTGCGGGATGCCGCCGATTGGGCACCAGAACGGCCCGTCCGGCGTAGCCTCGAAGCAGGCGCTCCGCACCCCCGCCAGGGCGCGTGAGGCGAGGCAACGACGCTCTCGCCTGCATCGAAGGAGATGTGATGTCGCTTCTTCTCTCCCCGTTGACCGTGGGGAGCCTGGAAATCAAGAACCGGATGGCCGTCGCCGCGATGGTCACCTGCTACTGCGATGACGATGGCATGCCGACCGAGCAGTACATCGCCTACCACGAGGCCCGCGCCAGGGGTGGTTTCGGGCTGATCATCACCGAGGACTACGCGGTCGATCCCGCCGGACGCGGCTTCTGGTGCGCGGGCCTGTGGAAGGACGAGCAGATCGCCCCGCACCGGGAACTCACCGAGCGGGTGCACGCCGCCGGAGCGAGGATCTTCGCCCAGATCTACCACTGCGGACGCCAGACCTCCGCCGCGCTCATCGGCACGCAGCCGGTGGCGCCTTCGGCGCTGCCGTGCCCGAGCATGGGCGAGGTTCCGCACGCGCTCACCCTTGACGAGATCCACACGATCGTGGGCCAGTTCGGCGACACCGCCCTGCGCGCGAAGCAGGCCGGCTTCGACGGGGTCGAGCTCCACGGCGCGCACGGCTATCTGATCGCCGAGTTCCTCTCCGCCTACTCGAACAAGCGGACGGACTCCTACGGCGGGTCGCTGCACAACCGGCTGCGGTTCCCGCTGGAGGTCATCGCCGACGTCCGGGCCAAGTGCGGGGACGACTACCCGGTGTCCTTCCGCATCTCTGCGGACGAGTACGTGATCGGTGGACGCGACCTCGCCGAGACCATCGTGGTCTGCCAGGCGCTCGAGGCCGCGGGGATCGACCTGCTGCACATCAGCGCCGGCACCTACGAGAGCGCGTGGGCGATCATCCCGCCGCTGGGCCGGCCGTACGCGTGGCTGGCCGATTTCGCGGCCCAGGTCAAGCAGGTCGTGAAGATCCCCGTCCAGGTCGTCGGCCGGATCAAGGACCCGGACGTGGCGGAGAGCATCCTGCAGGCGGGCAAGGCCGACCTGATCTCGTTCGCCCGCGCCTCGCTGGCCGATCCGGACCTGCCCCGCAAGTACGCGGAGGGGCATCCGGAGCAGATCCGCCAGTGCATCGGGTGCAACCAGGGCTGTATCTCGATCCTGTTCACCAACCAGCCCATCCGCTGCCTGGTGAACCCGTCCTGCGGCTACGAGGGTGCGCAGGAGGTCAAGCCCGCTGCGAAGACGAAGAAGGTGCTCGTCGTCGGTGGAGGACCGGCCGGGCTGGAGGCTGCCCGCGGTGCCCGGCTGGCTGGGCACGACGTGGTGCTGCACGAGCGGCAGGACCATCTCGGCGGCAACTTCCTCGTCGGTGCCATCCCGCCGGGAAAGGGCGAGCTGACCTCCTACGTCACCTGGCTCGGTGAGGAGCTCGGCCGGCTGGGCGTGCCCGTGCGGCTGTGCTCGGAGGTGACCGCCGAGGTGGTGACGAGCGAGGGCCCGGATGTCGTCGTGTACGCGGCCGGGGCGGGCCACGTCCGTCCGTCGATCCCGGGTCTGGACGGCGGCAACGTGGTCGACGCCTGCGACGTGCTGACCGGACGCGCGACAACCGGTGCTCGGGTCGTGGTCGCCGGTGGCGGCATGATCGGCAGCGAGACCGCGCTGTACCTCGCCTCGCTCGGGCGCCAGGTGACGATCGTCGACCAGTTGCCGGGCGTGGCGCTGGAGGAGAACGCCTCGCGCCGGTACTTCCTGATGAAGGAGTTCGACGAGTACAAGGTCGACGCCGCCGTGAACGCCACGATCACCCGGATCACGGACGGCACGGTCGAGCTCGAACAGGACAGCGTGGCCAGGAGCCTGCCCTGCGACACCGTCGTGCTGGCCCTCGGCATGACGCCGGACGTCGCGAACCTGGACACCATCCAGGCGGTCGCCGACGTCAGGGTGATCGGCGACGCCGTCGAGGCGTCCGACGGCCTCAAGGCCAGCCGGGAGGGCTTCGCCTGCGGGCTGGCGCTGTAGGAACTGTCCCCGCGGTCCCTGAGGAGGGCTCGCGAGGGACGAGCGAGCCCGTCACGAAGGGCGCCCTCCAGTTGCTCGGTGCCGGCGGCCCTTCGTGACGCGCCGCCCTTCGCAAGCTCAGGGCGGCGCTCCTCAGGGACCGGGTCTGGGTCCGCGCTCAGGGCGGCGCTCCTCAGGGACCGGGTCTGGGTCCGCGCTCAGGGCGGCGCTCCTCAGGGACCGGGACCTCGGCCGAACACCGCTCAGCTGAGTTCGCGGAGCCAGCGGCGCAGTTGCCAGGTGGCTCGCACATCGTCCTCGTTGTACTGCAGGACGCGCGTGCGGGCCTGCTCGCGGACGGCCTCGGACGGGGCGTGCACAGCCTCGTCGAACCACCGCATGCTGTTCAGGCCGCCAGGGTCCTCGTCGCGCCAGTGGAAGCCGGCGCCTGCCGAGGCGACCACCTTCAGGCCGAGGCCGTTGGTGCCGAAGAAATGCTGGCGCACGGCCGGGAACAGGTCGACGAAGTGCTCCCTCGCGAAGTCGACGGCCCACTGCATGACGTCGTCGCCGGCCCCGGCCAGACGGTGCAGGCGCACGACCTCGTAGTCGGAGTAGTGGAAGACCAGGGCTTCGTTGTCGGCGACCAGATCGCGCAGCCACGCCATGGCCCGGCGCGCCAGGTCGTGCTCGCCAGCGTCGTCCAGCTCGGTGAAGCTGCTGAACTCCCGGTAGTAGCCGCTGCCGTCTCCGTCCGCGACCCAGAAACCCCACAGGTAGACCCGGTCGTCGCGGGAGGTCTCGACGTCCACGTCCACCTCGAGCGGCGCGGCAGGCAGCGGCACCGGGCCACGGGTGGTGCGTTCCAGCTGCACGCCGTCCAGCAGCAGCTGGGAGCGCCGCTGGGCCAGCCGCAACCGATCCTCCGCGCCCGAGCGGTGGGCCACCCGGGGCAGGTAGCCCGGCAGCAAGGCGTCCAGGTCGCTGGCGGCGAGCTGCCGGACGGTGCTCACGCCGGCCTCCCTGAGCACGGCGATCTCGTGGACATCGAGCGGCGACTTGTTGATCCGCAGGCTGAGGTCGTCGTCGTCCAGCTGCTCCCTGCACACCGCCCACCACGGGCAGTAGGTGCACTCGTAGCTCACGATCGGGCGCAGCAGCGGTGGGTCGTCCGGCCCGGCGGCGGACGCGCGTTCGGCCAGCTGCACACGCGACGCGAACTCGTGGTCATAGCGGTCGAGCGCGCTGACCGAGGGCACCCGATCCGGGTTGGGGACGGCGTCGGGCCCGGTCAGCTGACCGGGCGCGGGCGGCGCGGCGGGTTCGGTCAGATCCAGCCAGGTGGCACGCAGACCGTGCCCGCCGACCTCGTCGTTCCCGACCACCACTCCCCACGGCCCGCTCGCCGCCTGATGGCCGGTGGCGCCCAGCAGGCGCCACAAGTGCGCGAGCTGGAGGCTGTTGCCCCAGCGCCAGTGCCACCGGTAGCGCCAGCCGGTGTCCTGTCGCCGCTGCGGCAGGTCGGTCAGGTCGGAGTAGAAGAACGGCAGTTCGTCCTTGCGGGGGTCGACCACCCGCTGGTACTTGACGATGCCGGGGACGTAGCCACCCGCCGGATCCCTCACCAGCAGGTCGGGACGGCCGGAGCGGTGCGCGTCCCAGTCCCGGGGCAACAGGCCGCCGATGACCACGTCCGCGCCGTCGGCCAACGCAGCCAGGCAGGCCTCCTCCTGCTGCTGGCTCGGCTCGCCCAGCACCGCCCGGAGGTCGACGACGCGGGCCGTCCCGCCCAGCACCCGGCCGAATACCGTGGTGGTGAACTCGGCGCTGCCCGGTTGCCTGCCGCCGGCCGTGGGCACCTCCGGCCTGGCCAGGCCCGGATGGAAGGCGTGGTGGACCTTCAGCGCACAGCTGCGGGCGGCGTACGGGTCGAGGGTGAACATCAGGCGTGGGCTCGGTGCAGGGCGACGATGCCCCCGCTCAGGTTCTTCCAGCCGACCCCGCGCCAGCCGGCGTCGAACATCTCGTCGGCGAGCGTGTGCTGATCGGGCCAGGCCAGGATCGACTCGGCGAGGTACTCGTAGGCGACCGGGTTGGACGCGGTGGCGCCCGCGATCCTGGGCAACGCCCGAACCAGATAGTTGCGGTAGGTCAGGCGGAACGGCTTCCAGGTAGGGGTGGAGAACTCGCAGATGACGATCCGGCCGCCGGGCCGGGTCACCCTGCGCAGTTCGCCCAGCGCCGCGGACACGTTCTCGACGTTGCGCAGGCCGAAGCTGATCGTGACCGCGTCGAACGCCCCGTCCGCGAAGGGCAGGGCGAGGGCGTCCGCGTTGACGAAGGTGAGCGCCGGCTGGCGTTGCTTGCCCACGGTCAGCATGCCCTCGCTGAGGTCCGCGGCCACGACGAGCGCGCCCGCGTCCGCGAAGGGACGGCTGGAGGTGCCCGTGCCGGCGGCGAGGTCGAGGATCCGCTGCCCGGGACGCGGGGCGACCGCCGCCACCGTCTCGGCGCGCCACCGCCGGTCCTGGCCCAGCGAGAGGACGTCGTTGGCCAGGTCGTAGCGGGGTGCCACCGTGTCGAACATCGCGGCCACCTCGGCCCTCCGCCTCGCCAGCGTTGCCCGGTAGTCAGCTGTCGTTCGCACGGCCATAGCCTGCCACGCCGCACCCACACGCGTCCCGGAGACAGCATGACCGGCGGTCGTGGCGGGAGAGGCCTCGCGGATGAGAGAGAATCGATCCTATGGCGCGAAAGACCCCGGTGCTCAAGGTCACCAACCTCAAGAAGGCCTTCGGGCCCGTCGTGATCGTCGACGGCTTCAACCTGGAGGTGGCCGCGGGTGAGGCGGTGGCCCTGACCGGACGCAACGGTGCGGGCAAGTCCACCGTGCTGCGCTGCCTGGTCGGCGCGGACCGTCCCGACGAAGGCATCGTGGAGGTGAACGGGACGAAGGTCAGCGAGACGAACCCGCAGATCCGCCGCGACGTCGCCACCGTGATCGACGACCTGGACTTCTTCCCCGACCTCAGTGTCGTGGAGCACCTCGACCTCCTCGCCCGCGCCCACGGCATCGCGGACGCGGACGACGCCGTCGACGAGGTACTGCACGAGGTACAGCTGGTGCCGCAGTCGGGCCAGCTGCCGGGCACCCTGTCGTCCGGCCAGTTGCGCCGGCTCGCGCTCGCGACGGCGTTCATCCGGCCGCGCAAGCTGCTCGTCCTCGACGAGCCCGAGCAGCGGCTCGACACCGAGGGCGTGGAGTGGCTGGCCGCTCGGCTGGTGGCTGAGCGGGCCCGCGGGCTGGCGATCGTAATGGCGAGCCATGACCCGACGCTCGTGACCAAGGTGGCCACCCGGGTCGTGCGGCTGGGCGACCGGGCCGAGGTGCTCGCCGATGAGTAAGAAGTCCCGCAAGCTGATCCGGGCCACACCGGCGGCCGCGGACGCCGCAGGGGTTCCCGGAGCCGCGGCTGCAGCGGAAGCCGCGGAAGCCCCGATCGAGCCGGAGCACACCTTCTTCTTCCTGCCCGACGCGCCGACGACGGACGTGGACGAGAAGGAACTCCACGAGCTGATGAAGCTGTGGCGGCACGGGCGCGCCACCCGCAGCATCGGCCAGGCGCTCCAGGACGGCTACGTGATGCTGCTCAGCGTCGTGGTCGTCGGGGCGATGGTGGTGTCGGTCGTCCTGCGCGCCCAGTCCGGCATGGCCGGCTGCACGACGCAGGCCTGCGAGTCGGGACGCCTCCTGCTCCCTTCGGCCATGGTCCTGGCGTGTTTCGCGCTCTCCCTCGGGGTGGCCCGGTTGTTCGGCCCGGTGCTGGCCTCCGCGGCTGAGGGCTCCTGGCTGATGGACGCCCCGATCAGTCGCCGCCGGCTGCTTCGCGGACGGCTGGTGCTCCCGCTCGCGCTGTCCTTCCTCGTCGCGGGACTCGCCACCGGCCTCGTCGGGGCGCTCTCCGGACTCAGTTGGCTGCAGGTCGCGGCGTGGAGCGCCGGCGCGGCATTCGGCAGCGCTGCGCTGGTGGCGTTGGCCGCGTCCGAGCAGACGAAAGAGCGGGCTGCGGTCGTGAAGGCGCTGCAGACGGTGTTCGCAGCGGGCGCGCTCGCCGTCCTGCTGATCGTGGTCTCCGTGGCCGCGGGGTGGCTGCCCACCTCCGTGCTCGATGAGACCGGCGTGGTCACGTGGGTGTTCTTCGGTGTGGCGGTAGCAGCGCTGGTCGCGCTGGTCGTGCTCGTGCAGCTGACCGTCTCGCGACTGGAGGAGATCCGCCGTGCCCGGCTCGTCTCCGGCGGCTCGCTCGTCAGCGGCATGCAGGGCGCGATGTTCGCGCTCGACTTCGGCCTGATCCGGGACATCCTGGTGGAGCGGAAGATGACCGAGAAGGGCCATGTCAAGCCCACCCGCGGACGCGGGCTCGGCCTGGCCGCCCTGGTCTGGCGGGACGTCGAACGGCTGCGGCGGGACCCGGCCGCATTCCTCGGATTGGGCATGAGCCTGTTCGTCCCTTACGCGGCCGACGCCCTCCGGATGGGCCAGCTGAACCCGCTGATCAGCGGCCTGGCCCTAGTCGCTGGCCTGGTGCCGTTCCTCGGCGGTCTCCGGGTGCTCTCCCGCACCGGTGGCCTGGCCAGGACGTTCCCGTTCAAGACCGCGCAGCTGCGCACCGCGTCCATGGCCGTGCCGGGTGCGCTGGCCCTGGTCTGGGGACTGGCGGCGACGCCGGCCTTCGTCGGGATCGCCAGCGCGGACGTCGACCACGACGTGCTGAAGGGGCTGACCGCCGCGCTGATCACGGCGTTCAGCGGCCTGATGGGTGCCGTGCGCTGGGTGACGGCGAAGAAGGTGGACTACCAGACTCCGATGATGGCCACGTCCTCGGGCGCGCTGCCGCCCGGGCTGGTCTTCAACCTGTTCCGGGGTCTCGACATGGTCGCGCTGATCACCGCGCCCCTGATCCTGCAGCTTCCGTCCTACTGGTCGGTGGTGATCGGGGCCATCGTGTTCTGGGTCCTGCGCGGCAGCTTCAACATGGACGACCTGAAAGCCGAGCAGGAGGCCGCCCAGCGCGAACTGGCCGCGTCCAAGCAGGCGAAGGCAGGGGACAAACAGAAGATCCCGCGCCCGTCCCGCTGAGGCCCGCGCTCCGCGACACCGCCTCGCGACGACCCCGCTCCACCACGAACTGGACGGTTTCCAGCCGAGACGCTGGAAAAGTGTCCGGCCTGTGCTGGACGGTGGATGTGGCGGCGGAGCGGTCCGGTTCACGGTGGACGGTTTCCGGGCCAGACGCCGGGTAAGCGTCCAGTTTGTGGCGGACGGCGGGTGGCGTGGCGGCTCAGAGCAGGGCGGCGACCTCGTCGAGGCTGCCCACCACCACGTGGGCGGCGGCCAGGTCGCCGGCGGTGAACGTGCTGGTCACGGCCACCACGAGCCCGATGCCCGCTGCGATCGCGGACGCCACGCCGGCCGGGGCGTCCTCGACGGCGACACAGGCCGATGGGGGGACGCCGAGCGTGCGGCTGGCGAGGGCGTAGGGCTCGGGATGGGGCTTGCCGTTGCCCACCTCGTCCCTGGTGATCAGCACGTCGAACCGGTCCAGGAGTTCACCCAGGCAGGTGCGTGCCCATCCGACGTTGGCTGAGGTCACCAGCGCCAACGGGACGCGGGCTCCCGCCACCAGTTCAGCCGCCCCCGCGGCGAGCGCCGGACGGGGGAGCGTGCCCATGTGGCCGAGGAGTTCCGCGGTCATGGTGGCCACGTCCTCCCCGGCCCACGGCCCTGGTTCGCCGGCGAGTACGTCGTCGGCCCGCCGTCCCGTGAAGCCGGCGATCAGCTCATCGCTCACCGCCCAGCCACGGGCGGCGAACCAGCTGCGGAAGACCTGGCGGTGGAAGCCCTCGGAATCGACGAGGGTGCCGTCCAGGTCCAGCAGCAGGGCGGCGTGAGGCTCAGGCTTCGACACTGAACAGGGGCTCCCCGGCAGTGATGTCGCGACCGGTCACGAGGTCAGCCAGCGACCCGGCCGGACGATCCAGGGCGACGACCATCACCGTCGTGGTGATGCCGTCGCCACTGATCTCGGCCGGGTTCCAGGACACCATCGGATCGCCCGCCGCGACGGTCGAGCCCTCGCTCGCGACGAGTTCGAAGCCCGCGCCGTCCAGCTTGACGGTGTTGATGCCCAGGTGCACCAGGATGCCGAGGCTGTCCGCAGTGGCCATGGCGAAGGCGTGCGGGTGCAGCTTGAGGATGGTGCCTGCGACCGGGGCGACCACCGTCGTGCGCTCGGGCAGCGGCTCGATGGCGACACCGGGCCCCACCATCTCTGCGGCGAAGACCGGGTCGCTGACCTCTGTGATCGGGAAGACGCGTCCGGGGCAGGGGGAGAGGACCTGCATCACATCAGGTCTTCGATGTCTTCGGCCAGGTTGTCGGCTTCCGGGCCCACCACGACCTGGACGACCTTGCCGGCGGCCAGCACGCCGTGCGCGCCCGCGGCCTTGAGAGCCTTCTCGTCGACCTTCGCCGGATCCTTGACCTCGGTGCGCAGGCGGGTGATGCAGGCCTCGATCTCGACGATGTTCGCGGCCCCGCCCAGGCCGGCCAGGATCTGCTCGGCTTTGCTGCTCATCTGTGACTC
>DAIPJC010000082.1:0-10049 GCA_036770475.1 Propionicimonas sp.
GGTAGTGTCAACCCCCGTCCGGCCCCTATAGCTCAGTCGGCAGAGCGTCTCCATGGTAAGGAGAAGGTCTGCGGTTCGATTCCGCATGGGGGCTCTGTGTTCGGATCGACGGAGTTACCGCCCGTCAGTCACAATGGGTCCGAACCGGGGCGGGATAGCTCAGGCGGTAGAGCAAGCGGCTCATAATCGCTGTGTCGCGGGTTCAAGTCCCGCTCCCGCTACCGAGCGATGATGTGGGAAACGTAGGGAAAGAGGAATCCGATGGCCAAGAAGCAAGCCGACGTTCGGCCCAAGATCACCTTGGCGTGCACCCAGTGCAAGGAACGCAACTACATCACCAAGAAGAACCGGCGCAACGATCCCGACCGACTCGAGCTGAAGAAGTTCTGCCCGAAGTGCCATGCGCACACCGCGCACCGCGAGACCCGCTGACGCGAAGTCGACCGAAGCCGCCCGCCGTCGTGGGCGGCTTCGCTGCGTCCGGGGCCGGTCGCGACGAGACGCGGTGACCGCCTGCGGCCGTTCCGGGGACCCCAGCCGTTAGCCTGTGCTCATGCCGATCAGCGATGCCCACGTCGGGCGCACCTACCCGGCCACAGCTGCCTACCAGGTGAGCCGGGCCAAGATCGCCGAGTTCGCCGCCGCGCTCGGTGACCAGGGCAACCCGGCCTATGCCGGGGATGCCCCCGTGGCCCCGCCCACGTTCGCGGTGGTGCTCGCCTCCGCCGCCTGGGACCCCATGTTCGCCGACCCGGAACTCGGCCTCAGCCTCAGCCGCACCGTCCACGCCGACCAGCGATTCGCGTGGCGGCGCCCGCTCCGCGCGAGGGACGAGGTCACCGCGACGCTCACGATCGAGAAGGTGCGAGCGCGGGGCGCCACCGCCATCATCACGATCGCCGTCGAGCTCGCGACGACAGACGGTGAACCGCTGTGCACGGCGACATCCACCCTGATGCACACCGCGAATGAGGAGGACGTCGCATGAGCACCCTCACCGCAGAGGTCGGGCAGACGCTGCCCGGGTTTACCCGCACCCTCACCAGGGCCGACCTGGTCCGCTACGCCGGTGCGTCCGGCGACTTCAACCCGATCCACTGGTCGGACGCGGCCGCCGCGGACCTCGGTCTACCGGACGTGATCGCGCACGGCATGCTCACGATGGGCACGGCGCTGCGGGTGGTCACCGACTGGGCAGGCGACCCCGGCCGGGTGCGCAGCTACTCCGTCCGGTTCACCAAGCCCGTGGTCGTGCCGGCCGACTCGGGAGCAGTCGTCGACTTCGGCGGCACCGTCACCAAGGTGGAGGACGGCGTGGCGACCGTCGCCATCGAGGCCACCTGCGACGGCGTCAAGGTACTGGGCGCTGCCGTTGCGGAGGTGCTCCTTGGCTGAGCGGCTCGCCGACCACACCACCCTGCGGGTCGGCGGCCCCGCGAAGCGCTGGATCGAGCCGGAGACCGAGGCCGACCTGATCGACGTCGTCCGGTCGGCGGACGAGGCGGGCGTCCCCCTGCTGGTGCTGGGCGGCGGCTCCAACGTTGTTGTGGCGGACGAGGGCTTCGACGGCACGGTCGTCCACACCGGACGACTGCGCGGCGTCCACACCGAGGATGTCGCCGCCTGCTCCGGCGCGTTCCTGAACGTGGCGGCCGGTGAACCGTGGGACGCCTTCGTCGCCACCACCGTCGCCGACGAACAGGTCGGCATCGAGGCGCTGTCCGGCATTCCCGGCCTGGTGGGCGCCACCCCGATCCAGAACGTGGGCGCCTACGGCCAGGAGGTCAGCCAGACCATCGCCCGGGTCCGGGTCTACGACCGCGCGGAGAAGGGCGTGGTCACCCGCAGCGCCGTCGAGTGCCACTTCGGCTACCGCAGTTCGCTCTTCAAGGCGGTCCCGGACCGGTTCGTCGTGCTCTCGGTCAGCTTCCAGTTCCGGCTGGGCACGCTGTCGATGCCGATCCGCTACGCCGAGCTCGCCCGGACGCTGGGGGTGGAGCCCGGCGCCCGCGCGCCGCTGGCGGACGTGCGTGCCGCCGTCCTCGACCTGCGGCGCGGCAAGGGCATGGTGCTGGACGCAGAGGACCACGACACCTGGAGCGCAGGCAGCTTCTTCACCAACCCCGTGGTGGGTGCCGCCGTCGCCGCCGCACTGCCGATCGACGCCCCCCGGTACCCGCAGCCGGACGGTCTGACGAAGACCAGCGCGGCCTGGCTGATCGAGCATGCCGGCTTCAGCCGCGGCTACGGGTCGGGCCTGGCCCGGCTGTCCACGCGGCACGCGCTGGCGATCACGAACCGGGGCGGCGCCACCGCTGCCGCCGTCGTCGCCCTCGCCCGCGAGATCCGCGACGGCGTGGCCGAGGCCTACGGGATCTGGCTCGTCCCGGAGCCGGTCCTGGTCGGGACGTCGCTCGAGCCCTGACCCGTAAACTGGCCCGCGGTCCCTCGAAAGGAAGAACCGTGAGCATCCTGGCGAACGTCCCCCTGGCGCCCCGCGACCCGATCCTCGGCCTGACCGAGGCGTTCGTCGCCGATCCCCGTCCGGACAAGGTGAACCTGGGTGTCGGTGTCTACCTCGGCGAGGACGGGAAGATCCCGCTGCTGGAGTGCGTCCGGACGGCGGAAGCGAAGCTTGCCGAGCACCCTGCGCCACGCGGCTACCTGCCGATCGACGGACTGCCCGCCTACACCAAGGCTGTCCGCGAGCTGGTCTTCGGCGCTGGCTCCGAACCAGTCGCCTCCGGCCGGGTGGTCACCGTCCAGGGCCTGGGCGGGACGGGCGCGCTGAAGATCGGGGCGGAGTTCCTCAAGCGCACCGACGCCCTGCCCACCGTCCTGATCTCCGACCCGTCCTGGGAGAACCACGAGGCGCTGTTCAGCCGCGCCGGCTACGACGTCCGTCCGTACCGCTACTACGCCCCGGCGAAGGGCGGCGTGGATCTCGACGGCATGCTCGCCGACCTGGCCGCGGCACAGCCCGGCACGGTCGTCGTCCTGCATGCCTGCTGCCACAACCCGACCGGCTACGACCTGACCGACGAGAACTGGGCCGAGGTCGCCCGGATCGTCGCCGAGGCCGGCCTGGTGCCGTTCCTCGACATGGCCTACCAGGGCTTCGCGGAAGGCGTCGTTGCAGACGGCGCGGTGGTCGGGCGTTTCGCGGCGCTCGGGATCCCCGTGCTGGTTGCGTCGTCGTTCTCGAAGAGCTTCAGTCTCTACGGCGAGCGCGTCGGCGGTCTCAGCGTGGTCGCGGCGGACGCCGACGAGGCCGCGCGGGCGCTGTCGCAACTGAAGGTCACGATCCGCACGACCTACTCGAACCCGCCCACTCACGGGGCTGCGGTCGTCGCCTCCGTGCTCGCCGATCCGGACCTGCGCGCACAGTGGGAGTCCGAGCTGGAGGGCATGCGGCTGCGGATCCGCTCGATGCGGGTCGCGCTGGTGGACGCGCTGGCCGCGGCGGGGGCGTCCACCGACTTCGGCTTCATCGCCCGCCAGGTCGGCATGTTCAGCTACACCGGCCTGTCCGCCCGCCAGATGCAGGCGCTGCGCACCAACCATGCCGTGTACGGCACGGACGCCGGCCGGATCTGCGTCGCAGCCCTGAACCCGGGCAACGTCAAGCGGGTGGCCGCGGCGATCGCCGCCGTTCTTTAGGGGATGTCGAGGAGCAGCGCGATCGTCTCCCGCACCTGGGCGAGCGCGGCCGAGCCGATATTGCCCCGCGTTGCGACGACGCGTCCGACCGAGACCGATCTGACGTGCTGGCACTGCGCTGCCGAGACCTTGGCCAGCCCGTTCATCGCGTCCGGTTCGATCACCACCTCGGAACCGAACCGGCGGATCGTTCCGGTCAGCGGGACCACCTGGACCACGCTGGGCTCTGCGTCGAGCACCCGTTGGGCGGTCACGATCACGCCAGGATGGCGATACCCCGCCTCGCGTCCAGCGGGGGCGCCGAGGTCGAGGTCGACGACATCACCCGAGGTCGGCATCGAGCCACTCGACCTCGTCCGCACCGAGCTGAGCTCGCAGCTGCTGGCCCATCCGGTCCTGTCGCAGCGCCCGCACGGCCAGCCGGACTGTGTCGCCCACCGTCGTGTCGAGCTCGGTCGCCAGCAGCTTGAGTTCCTCGTGGGTCTTTCCGTCGATGCGGACGCTCGTGCTGTGCATGCAATTCAGCATACTCAGGGCGTCCGGCTCGGTCATTCCTGAGCACGGACAGGCTCACCAGGGCCACCGGCTGGTCCGGTTGGCGCCGGAGTTGCCCGGGAATCTAGGCTTCGAGGAATGACCCGGACGTTGTTCGTCACCACAGCCCTGCCCTACGCCAACGCGCCCTTCCACATCGGGCACATGATGGAGTACATCCAGGCGGACGTCTGGGTGCGCTACCAGCGGATGCGCGGAGCCGAGGTCTACTTCGTGGGAGCGGACGACGCCCACGGCGCCCCGATCATGATCGCTGCGGAGAAGGCGGGGCTCACCCCGCAGGAGTTCGTGGCCGGCATCGCCTCCGGACGGCAGGCCTACCTGGACGGCTTCGGGATCTCCTTCGACAACTGGCATTCCACCGACAGCCCGGAGAACACCGCGCTCGCGCAGTCGATCTATCTCGCGCTGAGGGACAACGGGCTGGTCGACGTCCGCGAGGTCGAACAGTTCTTCGACCCGGTCAAGGGAATGTTCCTGCCCGACCGCTACATCAAGGGTGAGTGTCCCAAGTGCGGGGCAGCCGACCAGTACGGCGACTCCTGTGAGGTGTGCGGCAGCGTCTACGCGCCGACCGACCTGAAGAACCCGTACTCCGCGCTCTCCGGCGCCGTGCCGGAACTGCGGTCCAGCGAGCACTTCTTCTTCCGGCTGTCCGACCCGCGCTGCGTGGCCTTCCTCGAGGAGTGGACGCAGGACGGCAAGCTCCAGCCCGAGGTGGCCAACAAGGTCAAGGAGTGGTTCGTCAGGGACGAGGCGGGCAATGCCGGCCTGTCTGACTGGGACATCTCCCGCGACGCGCCTTACTTCGGCATCGAGATCCCCGACGCGCCCGGAAAGTACTTCTACGTGTGGCTGGACGCGCCGATCGGCTACCTGGCGTCCCTGGCCAATCTCTTCGCCAGGCGCGGCGAGGACGTGGACGCCTTCCTGGCCCGTCCGGACGTGGAACAGATCCACTTCATCGGCAAGGACATCGTCTACTTCCACACGTTGTTCTGGCCGGCGATGCTGAAGTTCTCCGGCCGCAAGGTGCCGGACAACGTCTTCGTGCACGGCTTCATCACCGTGAGCGAGGAGAAGATGAGCAAGAGCCGCGGCACCGGCATCAGCCCGCTGCGCTACCTCGAGCTCGGGCTGAACCCGGACTGGCTGCGCTACTACATCTCGGCCAAGCTCAACTCGCACGTCGAGGATGTCGACTTCACTCCCGACGACTTCGTCACCCGGGTGAACGCCGACCTGGTCGGCAAGTACGTGAACATCGCCAGTCGGATGGCCGGTTTCCTGACCAAACGGTTCGACGGCAGGCTGACGTCCGACCTCGGCGAGGACGGTCGGGCGCTGCTGCAGCACCTGCACGAGCGTGTGCCGGTCGTGGCCGACCTGTACGAGGAGCGCGAGTTCAGCAAGGCGCTGCGCGAGATCATGGCGCTGGCCGACCGGGTGAACGAGTACGTCGAGCAGCACAAGCCGTGGGAGCTGGCCAAGGCCGAGGGCGCGGAGACCGAGCTGCACCAGGCCTGCAGCACCGGCATCGAGGCCTTCCGGGTACTGAGCGTCCTGCTGGCGCCGGTGGTGCCCGGGGTGGCCGCGGGTGTCGCCGGATTCCTGCAGGTGCCTGAACTGACCTGGGACGACGCCACGCGTCCGCTGGGGGAACACGTCATCGGCCGCTACCAGCACCTCATGCAGCGGGTTGATCCGGACGTCCTGGCGGAGCTGTTCACACCGGCCCCGGACGTGGCGGTCGTGGCCGAGGTGGAGGAACAGGTGGTGACCGAACCCCCGGGCGGCGAGCCGGTCGGGGAGCAGGTCACCATCGACGACTTCGCCCGGGTGGACCTGCGGGTGGCCCGGATCGTGGCTGCCGAGGCGGTCGAAGGCGCGCGGAAGCTGCTCCGGCTGACCCTCGACGTGGGGGAGGGCCGGACCCGGCAGGTGTTCTCCGGCATCGCGGGGACGCACGATCCCGCGGCCCTGGTCGGCCGGCTCACGGTGATGGTTGCCAATCTGGCTCCCCGCACCATGAGGTTCGGTGTCAGCGAAGGCATGGTGCTCGCCGCCGCGCACGCGGACGAGGCAGCCAACCCGGGGATCTTCCTGCTGGAGCCGGACGCCGGGGCGACTCCGGGCCTGCGCGTGCGGTAGCCCGCTCGGTTCGACTTCGCCAGTCTCGACCACGTACAATCCTGTACTTGGTGACCATCACCTGCTCGGCCGTGCCCAGAAGGCGGCGGACGTTCGGATGGGGGCCACCGGAGGGCAATAGCTCAATTGGCAGAGCAGCGGTCTCCAAAACCGCAGGTTGGGGGTTCAAGTCCCTCTTGCCCTGCTGGGCAGCCGTTTCGACGACCGGCCAGCACCACCCATCGAACGAGAAGTGAAGGACGGCCCCGTGGCGGACGAACCGGAGTTGGCAGACGCCGATGTCCCTCGCGACCCCACCGCCGACCTCGACCTGGCGGCCATGGGGCTGGAGGACGTCGAGCTGACCGAGGAGGAGCAGGTCGCACGGGCGGCCGCCAAGGCCCGCCCGGCCCGCAAGACCGAGGGGGGCGCGGAGGACGGGCCCGGCAAGGGCCGCGCGACTCCGAAGCAGCGGCGCGGCAAGCCGGGTGAGGAGCACCGGCGTTCGACGCCTGCGGAGTTCGTCCGGGAGTCCGTGGCGGAACTGAAGAAGGTGGTCTGGCCGACCGGCAACCAGCTGCAGCAGTACTTCGTCGTTGTGCTGGTGTTCGTCCTGATCATGATCGGCATCGTGGCTGCACTCGACCTCGGGTTCGGCTGGTTGCTGCTGAAGGCCCTGGGCTGATCACGAAGGAAGCGAGTAGGCATTGACTGAGAACAACGCGCCCGAGGACGACTTCGGCACGGCGTCGGACGACTTCGAGATCGACCTCGGCCTGCCCGAGGCGACGACCGAGGACGACATCGAGCTCAACCTCGACTTCGGCGGCCCGATCGAGGAGGCCGACGACATCGTGCTCAACCTCGGGGTTGAGGACGAGCCCGAGCCCGAACCGGTGCCGGTCGTCTCCGACACCGACGAGGAGGCCGTCCTGGAGGAGCTGCGCCAGCAGCTGCGCAGCCAGGTCGGCGACTGGTACGTCATCCACACCTACTCCGGCATGGAGAACCGGGTGAAGCAGAACCTGGACAACCGGGTGAAGACCCTCGGCATGGAGGACTACATCTTCGAGACCGTGGTGCCGACAGAGGAGGTCATCGAGACCCGCAACGGCGCCCGCAAGTCCGTCACCCGGACGGTGCTGCCGGGCTACGTGCTGGTTCGGATGGAGCTCACGGACGCCTCCTGGGCCGCCGTGCGGCACACCCCGTCCGTGACCGGGTTCGTCGCCCACGCGAACGCTCCCGTCCCGCTCAGCCTGGAAGAGGTCGAGAAGATGCTCGCTCCGGCCGCGCTCGCGCGCGCTGCGGCGGCTTCGTCCGGCGCCAAGCCGCGGAACCGCAAGGTCGAGATCGCCGACTTCACGGTCGGGGACTCCGTCATGGTGGTCCAGGGCCCCTTCGCCGGGGTGCACGCGACCATCACCGAGATCAATGCGAACAGCCAGCGGCTCAAGGCGCTGGTCGAGATCCTCGGCCGGGAGACCCCGGTCGACCTGACCCTCGGCCAGATCCAGAAGGTCTGAGGAGTTCGCATCGCCGGCGACCACCCGGTCGTCCGGCACGCAGGAAACCAACCAGAAGGACCCATCAAGAATGCCTCCCAAGAAGAAGGTGGCCGCCATCGTCAAGGTGGCCCTGAACGCGGGTGCGGCCACTCCGGCTCCGCCGGTCGGCACCGCGCTCGGCCCGCACGGCGTGAACATCATGGAGTTCTGCAAGCGCTACAACGCCGAGACCGAGGCGATGCGCGGCACGATCATCCCGGTCGAGATCACGATCTTCGAGGACCGTACCTTCACCTTCATCACGAAGACGCCGCCGGCGGCTGAGCTGATCAAGAAGGCTGCCGGCCTGAAGAGCGGCTCCGCTCGCCCGCACAAGGACAAGGTGGGTTCGCTCACCGCCGACCAGGTGCGCGAGATCGCCAACACCAAGATGCCCGACCTCAACGCCAACGACATCGACGCGGCCATGAAGATCGTGGCCGGGACCGCCCGCTCCATGGGCGTCACCGTCGAACTCTGAAACCAACCACCCACCTGTGGCAGGGCATCGCCCGGACCACGACTGGCACCGAGTCCACACGAGGACTCGCAACAAGGAGACCAGCATGAAGCGCAGCAAGGCCTACCGGGCCGCAGCTGAGAACGTCGACGACAACCAGCTGTACAGCCCTGAGGCTGCCCTGGCGGTCGTCAAGAAGAACGCGTCGGCGAAGTTCGACGAGACCGTCGAGGTCGCCCTGCGGCTCGGCGTCGACCCGCGGAAGGCGGACCAGATGGTTCGCGGTACCGTGAACCTCCCCAACGGAACCGGCAAGACGGCAAGGGTCCTCGTCTTCGCCACCGGTGAGAAGGCCAACGACGCCATCGCGGCCGGCGCGGACGAGGTCGGCGCCGACGAACTGATCGACAAGATCGCAGGCGGCTACCTCGACTTCGACGCCGTCGTCGCCACGCCCGACCTGATGGGCAAGGTTGGCCGGCTCGGCCGGGTGCTCGGCCCGCGCGGTCTGATGCCGAACCCGAAGACCGGCACGGTCACCATGGACGTGACCAAGGCGGTCTCCGACATCAAGGGCGGCAAGATCGAGTTCCGTGTCGACCGGCACGCGAACCTGCACTTCATCGTGGGCAAGGCGTCGTTCAGCGAGAACCAGCTCGTCGAGAACTACTTCGCTGCCCTTGACGAGGTCATGCGGCTCAAGCCGAGCGCGTCCAAGGGTCGTTACCTGAAGAAGGCGACGATCGCGTCCACGATGGGCCCGGGCGTCCCGGTCGACCCGACGAAGACGAAGCCGTCCGCCGAGTAGGCACCTCGAATTCTCCAACGCCGGTCCGGGAGCTCCCGGACCGGCGTTGGTATTTCTCCACGCGGATCGCGCGCCGTTTCGACACATCGGCGATTTGGTCGCACGCCGGGGTCTCGATTATCCTTGGGTTTGCCGAAGACCGCTGGTACTCGTCCTGGTTCGCCAGGCAGGCAAATCCCGCGCAGGTGAGACCTGAATGCTCTGCAGAGTTGTTCGCCCTGGTTGCCTGCGCAGCCGGGGTTTTTTGTTGTCCAGCGGGCGTCGGCAGCCAACCAGATGTGGGAAGGAGACCCATGGCGAGGCCGGACAAGGCAGCCTCCGTCGCCGAATTGGCTGACCAGTTCAGCAATTCCGCGGCCGCTGTGCTGACCGAGTACCGCGGACTCACCGTCAAGGACCTGAAGGCATTGCGCCGGGCCCTTGGTGAGGACGCCAGCTACGCCGTGACGAAGAACACGCTGACCATGATCGCGGCCCGTGAAGCGGGCATCGAGGGGCTCGACGACCAGCTCGCCGGCCCCACCGCGATCGCCTTCATCCGCGGTGACGTTGCCACCGTGGCGAAGGGTCTGCGCGACTTCGCCAAGGCGAACCCGCTGCTGGTGATCAAGGGCGGCGTCATGGACGGTCGCGTCCTCGACGCCGATTCGGTCAAGAAGCTGGCCGATCTCGAGTCTCGCGAGGTCCTCCTCGCCAAGCTCGCCGGTGCGATGAACGGGAACCTGGCCAAGGCTGCCGGGCTGTTCGCCGCGCCACTGTCGCAGGTCGCTCGCGTCCTGGACGCCCTGAAGTCCCAGAAGCAGGCCGGGGAAGCCCCGGCAACCGATGCAGCGCCCGCTGCTGAGGCCACCACCGACGCGGCTGACGCTGCATCCGAGTAAGAAGAGAA
>DAIPJC010000024.1:0-57138 GCA_036770475.1 Propionicimonas sp.
AGGGTTCTGGGATCGAAGAAGTTCATGCCTCAACCCTCGGTTCCTGAGGTAGCCGCGGACATCGGGCGAGTGCCGTATCTTCGTCCGCCGGGGTACCTCAGGTGTTCCGGGTGACTACCTCAGACGTCTGTCGCTGGTCGAGCTTGTCGAGACCCCTTCCCCGTCTGCAGTAGGCCATCCTTGAGGCAGGAGGGCAGATGACACTCGACACCCAGGAGACCGGACGCCGCGAGCTGGCGTCGGCCGTGAAACGCCTACGCGTGGCGGCCACCTCGGATCCGCAGCGTGCCGATGACCTGGCCGACGCGCTCGTGGAGCTGACCGCCAGCCGGCTGCTGTCCTGGGACTTCACCGAGGCTGCGGCCGACGCTCCGGAGTCCGTGGTGCTGGCGGCGCGCATCCTCGCGTCGCGCGGCCCGTCGGGGCCGTACGCCTCGGTGCCGGACGCCGTCCGCTACTTCAGCGCCACCGCGCAGCTGGCCGCTGTTCAGGCCGGTCTCGGCCACGCCGAGGCGGCCGGGCACACCCTCGACGGCCTGGACGCCTGGCGCCAGCAGGTGTCCCAGCTACCGCTGGCCGAGAACGTCCCCTGCACAGTCGTGGTCTGGGCGCATCTCGCGCGGGCCCGCTCACTCCTTGGCGAAGACGTCGCACAGGCCAACGCCTGGTCCGACGCCGCGGAGCTCCGGTTGCATGCGCAGTCCTCGCCGGCGTACCTCGCGCTGGCCACGCACCTCCTGGTTGCCGACTGCCGCTGGGCAGCCGGACGCGTCGAGTCGTCCCTCGCCCACCACCGGCTGGCTCTGGACGCCCATGCAGCGGCGCTCACCGCGCTCGGGACGCAGCCACGTCCGGCAGTGGCCAGGATCGCTGCCGCGCCGGTCGTCGCGCTCTACGAGCCCTACGCCCAGCGGCTCGCCGCGATCGGGGATCGCACGACCGGGATCGCCGTCCGCAGAGCCGAGGTGGCCCTGCTGGAGTTGCTGGGCGACCGGGAGTTCGCGGCGTCCGCGCAGGCCGGGCTGGCCGATGCGCTCGCCGCGGCCGGGCGGACGGCGGAGGCAGTTGGCACGGGTGAGATCGCGACCAGAAGCGCGGTCAGCACGCCCGTAGCCGGTGAGCGCGTGACGTGGGAGCCGCTGCCGCCATCCCTCACGCTGGAGGTCGGCGACCTGGGCGAGGCAGCCGCACGCTGGCAGCAGGCCGAGCAGGCAGCGGTGTTCGCCGGCGTCGCCGCACGGGCGGAGGCCGAGCGTACGGAGGCGGCGTTGCGCGCGGGCGCCGAAGCCGACGCCGCCCGACGGGCCGCCGAAACGGCGGAAGCCGAACGGGAGGCGGCTGCCCGGGCTGCCGCAGCAGAGGCCGAGCGGATCGCCGCCGAACGCAGAGACGCCGAACGGGCCGCGTGGCGCGCCGAGCGGGAAGAGGCCGCCGCGCGAGTGGCGGCTGAGGAACGGCGCCGGCAGCTGGCCGAAGCGCATCGTCCGGACGTCGACCCGGACGTGGCTCACGCCGCCGCGGAGGAACTCGAGCTGGCGAGGTCCGCCGTGCAGGAGGCCGGCGAGGACCTGGCCCGGCAGGCTGCGGCCCAGGAGTGGCTGGCTGCGGTGCTGCGTCCGCTGGCCGGTGTGGACGCGTCCCGCCGCCCCGAACTCATCGACTCGCTCGAAGCCCTGGTCAGGCTGCGCTGGCGGCTGGGCGACGCCGAGGGGTCGCGTGCGGCTGCCCGGGAGGCGAAGGGTGTCGGTGGGGCGTCCTAGGGTGTAGCCAACCGAGGGAGGGAGCCAGCCGTGAGATACGTGCTCCGCTACGAGATGGCGGCCGGGGTCGACCCGGCGCGGCTCCGCGAGCTGTTCGGAGCGCATCGCAGTCGCTGGACCAGATTTCAGGCGGACGGGACATTGCTCGCGATCGGTCCGATGGAGAGTCCCTCGGATGGGGCGCTCGCCGTCTTCACCACCCGCGAGGCCGCCGAGGAGTTCGCGCAGGGCGATCCCTTCGCCACCGAAGGGCTCGTCGGGCGCTGGGAGGTGACCGGCTGGCAGGAGGCGATCCTCGAGTCCCCGGACGAGAAGGACACGCTGCGCACCTACCTGCAGCGAGGCCGCGAGGCCGTGCTCTGGAAGCTGGAGGGACTCTCGCCGTACGACGCCCGGCGTCCGGTCGTGCCGACGGGCAGCAACCTGCTCGGACTCGTGAAGCACCTTGCCGCGATCGAGTTCGGCTACCTTGGCCTGGTGTTCGGGCGAACCCCAGACGGCGTGCCGGCCTGGGTGTTCGACGATGCCCCCGCCGATGACCCGAACATCGACATGTACGCGAAGGCCGATGAGTCCGCCGCGGACGTCGTCGCCCTCTACCGCGCGGCCTGGGCTCATGGGGACGCGACCATCGAGGCCCTGTCACTGGACGCGAAGGGCAGCGTCCCATGGTGGCCGGAGGAGCGCCGGACGGTGACGCTGCACCAGATCCTCGTGCACCTGATCGCCGAGACCCACCGGCACGCCGGCCACGCCGACCTGCTGCGCGAACTCATTGACGGCCAGGCCGGCATGCGCCCCGACGCGCTGAACTTGCCTGATCTGGGCGCGGACTGGTGGCCGCGCTACGTCGAGAAGCTGGAACAGATCGCCCGCGAAGCTGGCGATTGAACGTAACCACCTACGCTGGAGGCAGCACGAGGAGGACGGCATGAAGCGGACGGTCGCCGCGGTGGCGCTGGTGTTCGCGCTGTCCGGCTGCGTGACCGGAGGTACCCCGATGAGCACACCCAGCAGCTCTCCGTCCGCGAGTCCGGCCGATGGCGGTGGCGCCGTCCCGGCAGCGAAGTGGGCAGCGATTCTCGCCGACCTGTCCGGACGAGGGGTCGCGACCGACGACGTCCAGCTGGTCAGCGCCCGGTCGGTCACCTGGAACAGCGGGGCCCTCGGTTGCCCGAAGCCGGGTAGCTCGTACACCCAGGCACTGGTCAACGGCATGCAGGTCGTGGTCAGTTCAGGCGGAAAGCAGTACGACTACCGGTTCGGCAGCAGCGACACCCCGAAGCTCTGCGAGGGCCTCAAGTAGGTCTCGACAAGCTCGACCATCGAGCCGCCGCTCGACATCGAGCCACCGCCCGTCGAGCCGACCCAACCACTCGTCCAATCCACCCAACCACTCGTCGAGCCGACCCAACCGCCCGTCGAACCCACCCAACCACCCGTCGAACCCACCCAACCACTCGTCGAGCTTGTCGAGACGCCAGCGCCGCTCGGACGGCAGGGCCAAGCTGGAGGTATGGCAACCAGCCTGACCTTCATTGGCGGCGCCGGCACGGTGACCGGCTCCAAGTACCTCCTCAGCGAGGGCGCCCGGCGGATCCTGGTGGACGCTGGGGTCTTCCAGGGCGAGAAGCACCTCCGCGAGCTCAACTGGGCTCCGTTCCCGGTGCCACCGGCGAGCATCGAGCTCGCCCTGATCACCCATGCGCACACCGACCACGTCGGCTACCTGCCCGCGCTGGTGCGGGACGGGTTCGCGGGCGACATCCTCGCCACCGAGGCCACCCGCGAGCTCGCCGAGATCGTGCTGCGCGACGCCGCCTTCCTCGCCGAGCGGGACGCCGAGCACGCGGCCAGTCGCGGCTATTCGAAGCACGCGGAGCCGCTGCCGCTGTTCACCACGGGAGATGTCGAGCGGACCCTCCGCCAGCTGCGGGTCGTCGACTATGACGCGGACGTCGACCTGGGCGAGGGCTGGACGGCCCGCTGGACCCGCGCCGGGCACATCCTGGGCTCGGCCAGCATCAGGGTGACGGCGCCCAGCGCATCCGTCCTGTTCTCCGGTGATCTGGGCCGCGCCGAGCACCCGGTGCTGCGTTCCCGCGAGATCCCCGCGGGCGCGGACACCGTCCTGGTCGAGTCGACCTACGGCGACCGGGAGCACTTCGAGCCGTCCGGGGCGTCCCACGAGCCGCTGGCCGACCTGATCCGGCGGACGGCGCGGCGGGGCGGTTCTGTGCTCATCCCGGCGTTCGCCGTGGATCGCACCGAGATCGTCCTGCAGACCCTGACCACGCTGCTGCGGGACGGACGCATCCCCGAGGTGCCGGTGTTCGTGAACTCGCCGATGGCGCTGGCCGCGCTGGGCGTCTATCGGGATCGCCGGTTCGCGGGCGAACTGCGTCCCGACCTGGACGTGCACAGCTTCGTCGATCTGCCCCAGCTGCACGAGGTACGGACCACCGAGGAGTCAATCAAGCTGAACAGCCCGAAGCTGCCGTGCATCATCATCAGCTCGTCCGGCATGGCCACCGGCGGACGAGTGCTGCACCACCTCGAGCACCTGCTGCCGGACAGCCGCAATGCGGTGGTGCTGGCCGGCTACCAGGCCGAGGGGACGCGCGGACGGTCGCTGCTCGACGGTGCTCAGCACCTGAAGATGCACGGACGTCAGGTGCCGGTGCGCGCCGAGATCCTGGCCGACGAGGAGTTCTCCGTGCACGCCGACCGCTCCGAACTCCTGGATTGGCTCGCGGCCCTCTCCCCTGCGCCGAAGCAGGTGTTCACCGTCCACGGCACGCCCGACTCCGCGTCCGCTCTGGCCCGGGAGATCCGCGCCCGCCTCGGCATGGAGGCCCGCGCTCCTGTCCTCGCCGAGACCGTCACCCTGCCCTAGCGCCGAACACACGGTCCCTGAGGAGCGATCCGAGGAACGAGGATCGCGTCACGAAGGGCCACAGATGACGGCGGCCCTTCGTGACGTCCACGAGCTCGTGCCTCGCCCGCGGCCTCCTCAGGGACCGGTCGGGTTCAGGGGCGCGGGCGGCGGTGGTACCAGAAGTGGGCGGCCGTCGCGGCGACCAGGGCGGCGGCGGCCGCGATGATCCAGGTGCGGTTGGCCTCGACAAGCTCGACCAGGCGGTGGGGTGGCTCGACCCGGCGATGGGACGGGCTGGCCGGCGAGACGGACGTCGGCTCGGCCTCGGCTTCAGGCGCCCCGGGCAACGTCACCTTGCCCGCCGCCCCGTCGACCACGATCAGGTCGCCGGTCCTGATCAGCCGGGTCGCGCTGCCCGTCCCCAGCACCGCAGGGATGCCGTATTCACGGGCCACGATCGAGCCGTGGCTGAGCACGCCGCCAATGTCGGTGACCACGCCCGCGGCCATCGCGAACAGTGGCGTGTAGGCCGGCGTGGTGATCGACGCGACCAGCACCTCGCCCGGTTCGAAGGACGCGAAGTCCTCCGGCCCCGCCAACACCCGAGCCGGTGCGGTCACGACGCCGCCGCTACCGGCCGTCCCGGTCAGCACGCCGCCCTTCGCGATGCCCTCCTTCGCCGGGTACATCCACTCGAAGGCATCCATCGCCCGGTTCTTCGGCAGGTACTGCGGCGGCGCCGCGAGCCGCTGGCCGCGGGCCACCTCCTTCCGCTTCGCGATCCGTCCCTGCAGGTCAGGCGAGAACTCGCCGCCACCGTCCAGGGACGCGGCAGCGTCCCGAGCTTCCGGGAGGGTGAGCCAGCAGGCGTCCATCGGCTCACCGAGCACCCCGGACGCCACCAACCGCCGTCCGAACTCGTGCAGGACGCGGCGGGCCGGCGGCAGGAACAAGCCCATCGCGGCCAGTGCGTCCTCCCGCAGCGGACCGGTGTGCTGCGCCCAGGTGAGTAGCTTGCGCGTCCGCTCGGCCCGCCAGCCGCCTAGCCGGGCGAGCAGCTTCGCGGTGGCGTTCTCCCGCCCCGCCGACGCTCTCGACTGCCGCTCGTGCGGATCGGGAGCATTCTCGGTGAGGTCGAACCGCAGGGTCTGCACGAGCGGGGCAGGATCGTCGGCCGGCACCGGGTTCACGAAGTCGAGGTTGTAGAGCGTGTGGCCGTGCTCGGCCAGGTGCGCACCGAACCGCTCGTGCCACTGTGCCCACAGCTCAGGATCCATGCCGGACGGTGCGTCCGCGCTCAGCAGGTCCACGTCTGGCGCGGCCACCACGTCCCCCAGCCCGGGCTGCTCACGCACCCAGCGGGCGAGGTCGTACAGCGACTTCTCCGCGCGGATCGGCTCGGAGTCGTAGCCGAGCAGGAACGCATCTGCGGCCGGATCACCGGGACGGCGCAGCAGCCTCTCGTAGACGCCCGACCAGGTCAGCTCAGCGATCGAGGCCAGCGGAATGATCGTCTGGACAGCCGTGTAGTAGTACGCCACAGCGTCCACGAGCCGGGTGAGGGCTGCGAGTAGCTCGTCGGCCGGCACGGACGCGAGATCGATCGCCTCCTCGGCGTCCACCTCGGCCCCGTACTCGGCCAGACGCCGGCGCCAACGGTCCTCGATCCAGGCGCCTCCGTTGCCGGCCAGGATCCGGGCCAGGTTCGGCGTCGCCTTCATCATCGTGCCGAACGCCTGGTAGCTGTACCGGTAGAAGGCGTAGCCGTTGATGGTGAGGAAGCCGATGTCGCCGTACTCCTGCCCGTCCGACAGCTCGCTGAGCATGCGGTTCAGGCCAGTCGGCACCGCGGTGGACATCAGGTCGGCGAACAGCGGGGTGAGCGGGTCGGGCAGTTGCTCGGTGATGGACGCCCGGAAGTACAGCCCCTTTGCCGGCACGGGCCACTCGTCCGGCACCGGACCGATCCGCTCGGGCAGCGCGGTGATCGGACGCGACTGGACGATGCGGAACTCGCCCCCGGCCAGCACCCACTCGATGTCCTGGGGCGCCCCGAAGTGCGCTTCGATCCGCGTCCCCAGATCGGCCAGTCGCAGGGCGTCCGCGTCCTTCAGCACCGCCGCGTGCCGCTGCTCCGCGCTGGTCTCGGTGGTCGCCGTCCGCTCGGCCACCGGATCGACCCGGACGGACTTGTCTGCCACGACGCTGCTGACCACCTGACGGGCGTCCGTGTCGACCACGATCGTGTCGGTGTCCACGAGTCCGGAGACGACGGCCTCGCCCAGACCCCAGGCCGCGGTGATCACGGTCTCCTCCGTCCGCCCGTTCGCCGGGTTGGCGGTGAACATCACCCCGGCCGCGTCCGCCGCTACCAGTTTCTGCACCACGACGGCCAGCGACACCTCGCGTCCGACGCCGTGCTCGGCGCGGTACCAGATCGCGCGATCCGACCACAGGGACGCCCAGCAGTCCTGGACGGCGACCAGCAGCCTGTCCTCGTCGACGACGTTGAGGTAGGTGTCCTGCTGACCGGCGAAGCTGGCCTCGGCCAGGTCCTCGGCGGTGGCCGAAGAGCGGACGGCGACCGGGCCACCGCCGAGCCGCGCATAGGCGTCCCGGACGGAATCGGCCAGGCCGGCGGGCAGGTCGGCATTCGCGAAGAGCGCAGCCACCCGGCTGGCGGCCGATTCCGCGGGCTGGGCGGACGTCACCGCTGCGGCCGCCGCATCGATCGCCTCGCCCAGACCGGCGTCCGCGACGAACCGGTCATAGGCAGCGGTCGTGACCACGAACCCGTCCGGCACCGGGAAACCACCCCGGACCAGTTCACCGAGGTTCGCGCCCTTCCCGCCTGCGCTCGCCGCGTCGTCCCGGCCCAGCTCCGACAGCCACCTGATCTCGTCCATACTCCTTGCCTACCCCTTCTGCTGCGTCGCCGCTCCCGATCTACACCTTCCCCCCGCACAAACGCTCCCGAAATTCGTTCTCGCTCCCGAAATTTCGGTGGCGTTTGCGATTTTCGGGAGCGTTTGCGACGGGTGGGGCCAGCGGGGCGCCGGGGTTCGGCCCGCCGGGCCGCGGGGCGGACCGGTCCCGCGGTCGGCCCTCAGTCCCGGACGGCGAGTTCGCGGTACTCCTCTGGCTCCAGCAGGCGCGGGTTCGTCCCTGCGGCCAGCCAGTCCGAGACGGACGCGGGCAGCTCGAGCGATACCGGCTCGAACAGGCTCGTCACCAGCACGGGCATCAAGAGGCGGTGCGGCTCGGCCGGCTGCATCGGACCGATCACCAGCGCGCGTCCGACCAGGCCGTCGGCGGTCAGGAAGAGCACCTCGTCCAGCTGGCTGAGCTCGGCCGGCGAGCGGTCCATCGACAGACCCACCGCCACCTCGCCGGACTCGGCCAGCACCGCCCCCAGCTTGTCCGGGTCCCCAGGCCCGAGGTGCACCAGCCAGCGGTTGCCCGGGTGCTCGGTGTCCCGGATCGCCCGGATCACCTGGTAGACGTCGAGGTGGTTGGCCTTGCGCCAGCGCGAGAGCGTGCGGCGGGCGTTGCGCCGCGTCCGCGCGTCGGCCCCGGTCCGGGCGAGGTACCAGTCCAGCGCGCTGCCCGCGTAGTCGATGACTGCCACGGGCCGGGCGGTGCGGATCGCGTCCAGCGCCGGACGCAGGCCCATACCCTCGGCGAGCAGCACCGCCAGCATCGCGGACGGGCCCCGGTTCACCCCCATGTGGCAGTGCACCAGCACCTTCGCGGACGGGTCGGCCAGCGCCTCCTGCACCCACTCGACCAGGCTCTCGAACCATTCCGGGCCGATCTTCTGGCCGGCGTCTGCCACCCTGTGCTGCAGGTACTGCACCTCGGGCGCCCAGTTCCGCACCAGCAGTTCGTCGCTCCATTCCTCGCGGAGGTCGACGATGTGGGTGATCCCCACTCCGACCAGCTCGTCCAGTTGCTCGCGTGCGGTCGCGAAGGTGGGCGACAGGTCGCCGCCCACCGCCAGCCGCTCGGTGACGAACTCGGCGTTGGCGGCATGGAGTTCGGGCAGCGGCGCGGACGCGGACGAGCGGGCTGCGCGAGCGGTCATGCCCCCATCATGCCGCCTGAACTACGGGGACGGTTCTCCCGGTTCAACCCCGCGTCCGGGTGAATCGGGAGAACCGTCCCCGCGAACCAGCAGAACCGTCCCCGCGAACCGGGAGAACCGTCCCCGCGAACCGGGAGAACCGTCCCCGTAGTTCACACGAACCGGGAGAACCGTCCCCGTAGCTCACACAGGCAGCGTTCCGGCCGTTCAATTGGGCCCGGCATTATGCACCCGGGGGTATCAAATCGGGCGCAGGACTCGCCTGCTCGTCGAAATCTCGTGACCCGAGGCTGCGTAATCGCGCGTGGTGAGGCATAGTTGATGCCGTACGGGAGGGTACCCGTCGCCCCCGCGGCGGAGAACTGAACACAAAGGATGCACCGCCATGCACACCTTCCGTACCGAGCGTTCTCGCGCGCTCGCCGTTGTGGTCCTCGCCCTGGTGGCCACGATGGCCTACCCCGTCACACCCGCGCTCGCGGGGGACACCAGCTCGGCCGCTCCGGTGGCCGCTACCATCTCCAAGCTCTCGCCCACCAGCGGCACCGTCGTCGGCGGAGCCGTGGTCACGATCACAGGCAAGGGCCTCGGAGGCACGACCGCGGTGGCCTTCGGCAACGTCGCTGCGACGACGTTCACCGTGGCGTCGGACAAGACCGTGACCGCGATCGCCCCCGCCCTGAATGCCGGTACCTACGCGATCGCGGTGACGACCGCCGCAGGCACGACCACCGCGAAGACCTTCACCGTCCGGACGCTCGAGGACGAGGTGCTGCGGCTGGTCAACCAGGCCCGCGCCACCAAGCGCAAGTGCGGCTCGAAGACCTACAAGGCGGTCCCTGCCGTGCGCAAGAACACGAAACTGGCGAAGGTCGCCGCCGCCCACAGCACCGACATGGCCGTCCACGACTACTTCAGCCACTACTCCCGCAACGGCGACTCACCGTTCGACCGGATGAAGGACGCGGGCTACCGCTACTCGTCCGCCGGGGAGAACATCGCCGCCGGCTACCGGACGCCCGCGTCCGTGGTCAGCGCGTGGTTGAAGAGCACCGGCCACTGCCAGAACATCATGAAGAAGAGCTACACCCAGCTCGGCGTCGGCTACGCCACGGGTGGCTACTACGGAACGTACTGGACGCAGGACTTCGGTCGTCCGCGCTGAGCCCCTGCCCCCGCCGATCGCTCACTCGAGGTGTTCGCTCCTCTGCAGGTAGCGACCCGAGGATCGGCCCCCACGGTTCAGCTGGGTTCCCCCAAGGTGCTTTCCCGCACCTCCAGCTGAACCGGCAGTCGCCGGCTGCGCGGACGTGACAGGGTGGTGTCCGCGCGGCCGGCGACGAGGCGCAGCAGTGCCTTCGCCGCCGCCCGTCCCTTCGCGTCCACGTCCTGACGGACGGTGGTGAGCGTCGGACGCGTGCGCAGCGCCAGCGGATGGTCGTCGAACCCCACCACGGCCAGGTCGTCCGGCACGGAGAGGCCCGCGTCCGAGGCAGCGGCGAGGGCGGACTGGGCGAGCACGTCGGTGAGGCACAGCACGGCGGTGGGCCGATCCGGGCGGTCGAGCATGCGGGCGGCGGCGACCGACTCGGCGGAGAAGTCGTCGGGCTGGTTGACGATGAGCGGCACGACACCGGCGGCGGCCAGGGCGTCTGTCCAGCCGGCGAGGCGTTCGGAGAGCACGCGGTGCCGGCCTGCGGCAGGCGACAGCGCACCGGCCACCACCCCGGGTTCGGGACCGTAGCCGGACGTGAGCAGCGCCACGCGGCGATGACCGAGATCCACGATGTGCTGCGCGGCCGCCCGGGCGCCACCTCGATCATCGATGGTGATCGACACCTGGCCGACGGGGGCGTTCATGTCCACGTAGACCAGCGGCAGACCACGCCGCTCCAGCCAGTCGAGCGCGGGCAGTTCGGGGTCGCAGGAGAAGGCGATGGCACCGTCCATGGCGACGTCCCTGGCCGGCACGACCACGCCGTCGACGTTGGCAGGGACGAGGGTCAGCGCGAGCCCCGCGTGGCCGAGTTCGTCCGCCACCGCGCCGAGGAAACGCGCGGACACCTCGTCGGCGAGGGCGAGCCGCAGGTCGGCCGCCCACAGGACGCCGATCGTCCCGGTCGTCCCGGTGGCAAGGGATCGCGCGGACGGGTCCGGCCCGAGGTAGCCCAGTTCGGCCGCGACCGCGAGGATGCGCGCGCGCATCGACTCCGACAGCTGGTCGGGGCGCGAGAACGCGTTGGACACCGTCATCCGGCTGACGCCGACCTGGTCCGCGATCGACTGCAGCGTGATCCTCGCCACCGGCGTCCTCCTCCCTGCGTCGTTCGCCAACACCCACGGCTGGTCGCCAACCACCCACGGCCGGTCGACCACCCGTTTGCCAACCGCCAGCCACCAGTCTATCTTTACCGGTACAGGCTCACTCTGTATCGGTAAAGAAAGGGCTCCGATGCCTCTCCCCGCTTCGATCGCCGCAGACCGCGACTGGTGGCGCCACGCCGTGGTGTACCAGATCTATCCGCGCAGCTTCGCCGACAGCAACGGCGACGGTGTGGGCGACATCAACGGCATCCGGTCCCGCATCCCGCACCTGGCCTCGCTCGGCGTCGACGCGATCTGGATCAACCCGTGGTACCCGTCCCCGATGAAGGACGCCGGCTATGACGTCTCCGACTACCGTGCGATCGAGCCCGTCTTCGGCACCATGGCGGACGCGGAAGCGCTGCTCGCCGAGGCCCACGAGGCCGGCATCCGGGTGATCCTCGACATCGTCCCCAACCACACCTCCGACCAGCACCGCTGGTTCCAGGCCGCGCTGGCAGCGGGTCCGGGCTCGCCCGAGCGCGAGCGGTTCATCTTCCGCGACGGCCGCGGGCCGAACGGCGACGAACCCCCGAACGACTGGCAGAGCGAGTTCGGTGGTCCCGCCTGGACGCGGGTCACCGAGGCCGACGGACGCCCCGGTCAGTGGTACCTGCGGCTGTTCGCGCCCGAGCAGCCGGACGTGAACTGGAACCACCCGGACGTCGCGGCCGAGTTCGACGAGACCCTGCGGTTCTGGTTCGACCGTGGCGTCGACGGCTTCCGGATCGACGTCGCCCACGGCCTGGTGAAGGACGCCGGTCTGCGCGACATCGACGGCCTGCCCTTCCCGCTGCCCGACGACACCCCAGAGGGCGTCGAGCACCCCCACTGGGACCAGCCCGGCGTCCACGACATCTTCCGCAGCTGGCGGCAGGTGGCCGACTCCTACGCCGATCCGAAGGCGTTCTGCGGCGAGATCTGGGTGGGCCGCGACCACCGGCTGACCGCGTACCTGCGTCCGGACGAACTGCACACCGCGTTCAACTTCAACTTCCTGCAGGCCCCGTGGCTCGCCGGGCCGCTGCACGCGGTGATCACGTCCACGCTGGCCGCGCACGAGTCCGTCGGTGCCCCGGCCACGTGGGTGCTGGGCAACCACGACGTCTGCCGCCCGGCATCGCGCTACGCCCGGCCGCAGGAACTGGTCGAGCCCAACTTCCCCAACCTGCAGAAGTACCTGGGCCTGCCCTCCGACCTCGAGACCGGACGCCGCCGCGTCCGGGCCGCCGCCCTGCTCAGCCTCGCGCTGCCCGGCGGCGCCTACATCTACCAGGGCGAGGAGTTCGGCCTGCCCGAGGTCGAAGACATTCCGATGGACGCCCGGCAGGACCCGATCGTCGCCGGCACGGGCGGCGAGGAGATCGGACGGGACGGCTGCCGCGTCCCGCTGCCGTGGACGAGCACAGGCGCCTCCTTCGGCTTCAGCCCGGACGGCGCGGCCGCGCCCTGGCTGCCCCAGCCGCTCGACTGGGGGACGTACAGCGCGGAGGCCGCCGAGGCCGACCCGGCGTCCTTCCTGCACCTGTATCGCAAGGCCCTGGCGCTCCGCGCGGAGCACCCGGCGCTGGGCGACGGCGACCTGACCTGGGTAGAGGCCGGCCCTACCGCTCTCGCGTTCACCCGCGAACCGGGCTTCGGCTGCTGGGTGAACCTCGGCGCGGAACCGCTGCCGCTGCCCGAGGGCTCGACCGTGCTGCTGGCCAGCGGAGACCTCGTGGACGGTGCACTGCCGACCGACACCACCGCCTGGCTGCAGTTCGACTGACGGAGGCGTCCGGCGATTCGGCCGGGTTGCGGTGCGCCGGGCCGTCCGTCCCTCTACCCTGATCGGGGCGGACGGCGGAGTCCGCCAGGACAGGAGGGTGTCATGGCAGGAAAGTTCGAGTTGTACACCGACGCCAAGGGCGAGTACCGCTGGCGCCTGAAGGCCTCCAACGGCCAGACCATCGCGACCGGCGGCGAGGGCTACGCCTCCAAGGCGAATGCCAAGGCCGGCATCGAGTCGGTCAAGAAGAACGCGGGGGACGCTGAGATCGTCGAGGTCTGAGCGGACAAGCCGAGGGGCCGGGACGATCGTTCGTCCCGGCCCTTCGCGTTCTCGCGCGGTCTACTCGCTCGCACCCACCCGGTCGTCGGCGGACGCAACGGCCACCGGCGCCGGTGCGCCCACGAGTCGGAGGGCCCAGCCGAGCAGGACCGCCAGCACGCCGACGCCTGCCGCGAACAGAGCGACACCGAAAGCGATCACAGAGGTGAACAGCGACGCCCGCAGGAACGAGGCGGTCATCGCGGTCTGGCGCAGCGGGTCATCCTGGCCGAGCTGTGCGTAGGTCTTGCCACCGGTCGCCTTGAGAGCGTGGTGGCTGATCATGTCTGCCTGGACGAAGGCCTCGATGGGGCCTGTGACGGGGGCACCGGCGAGCATCGGCGCGTCCGCGGAGACCGTGATGTTCTCCGCGGCGAGCTTGGTGCTCACCATTCCCCAGGTGACGGCACCGGCGACGATCATGATCACGCCGATGATGATGCTCACCAGGCCGATCGTGCGCACGCTCTTGGCTGCGCCCGTCGATTTGCTGGACATATCCACTCCTCTGTCAGGGGCTACTAGGCGCTACTCTGCGCCTTTTCGGAGGGTAGCCTAACCTACGCATTGTTGCGTATTCAACCAGGATCGCGATCCAGTCCTTGGCTGGGACGGGTCTCAGCGCCCGTCCGGCCTAGTGTGTGCACACCATGTCAACGCTGATCGTCACCGAATCGCTGTTCGGGAACACGCTCGCGATCGCGGAGGCGATCGGGGGCGGGATCGCCGAAGTGGGCGGTCGCGGCAGCGTCCGGGTGGTGCATGCGTCCCAGGCCCCGTGCACGTTGCCGGCAGATCTCGCCCTGCTCGTCGTCGGCGCTCCGACCCACACGCTCTCGATGCCGAACGCGGGCAGCCGCAGCGACGCCGTCCGGAAGGGCGCGGTCGAGACGGCCCCCACCGGCGTCCGCGAGTGGATCGCATCCGTCGCGATCCCGGACGGATTGCCGGTCGCAACCTTCGACACCTCGATCCACACCAGGATTCAGCTCGGGACGGCCGCGCGGGCGGCGGCCAAGGCCCTCCGCCGTCGAGGTGCCGACACCACCGTGGGCCCTTCGTTCTGGGTGACCGGCATGGAGGGTCCGCTCGCGGACGGGGAACTCGCCCGGGCCACCGCCTGGGGGCGCGAGCTGGCCGAGCGGGCGCGGGTCGTCCGCTGAGTCGGGACCGGCCGGACGTGTGAGCGCTCCCGAGCGGCTGGTCGAACTGTGGACGAGCACGTTCGTCCTGTGAGATTCGCCGAACCGGCGGAAGCCGCGGCCGGTTGGTCGTAGCGTAGGGGCACGAGCGAGGAGGACCACGTGCAGAACCGGACCATCGGAAACCGCCAGGTGAGCGCCATCGGGCTCGGGGGGATGCCCATGTCGATCGAGGGCCGTCCCGCTGACCGGCAGCAGTCGATCGCCACCATCCACGCCGCGCTGGAGGCGGGCGTCACGCTGATCGACACCGCGGACGCGTACTGCCTCGGTCCGGACGAGATCGGACACAACGAGAGCCTGATCGCCGAGGCCCTGCGGTCCTACGGCTCGGACACCAGTCAGGTGCTCGTGGCCACCAAGGGCGGCCACATCCGTCCCGGTGACGGCAGCTGGACGGCGAACGGCGATCCCGCCTACCTGAAGCAGGCGGCGAAGGCGTCCGCGTCCCGGCTCGGGGTAGCTGCGATCGGCCTGTACCAATTCCACCGTCCCGACCCCCACGTGCCCTACGCCGATTCGATCGGCGCGCTGGCCGAGCTGCTGGAGGCCGGCGTGATCGAGTTGGCGGGCATCTCGAACGCTTCGGTCGCGCAGATCGACGAGGCGCGCGGGATCCTGGGCGACGACCTGGTCTCGGTGCAGAACCAGTTCAGCCCGCGACACACCAGCAGCCTTCCCGAGCTGGAGCACTGTGCGGAGCTGGGTCTGGCGTTCCTGCCCTGGAGCCCGCTCGGCGGCATCGGCCGCGCCAGCCAGGTGGGTGGCACGCAGAGCGTGATGTCGGAGATCGCGCTAGCCCGCGAGGTCTCGCCGTACCAGGTCGTGCTGGCCTGGGAACTGTCCCTGGCGCCGGTCGTGATCCCGATCCCCGGCGCGTCCCGTCCGGAGTCGATCACCAACTCGGCGGGCGCTGCCGACCTCGTGCTGGACGCCGCCGAGCTCGTCCGGATCGAGAACTACCTGGTCTGACGCCAGCGGCCTCGTCACAGTGGCTTGCGCAGGAAGACCAGCTCGACCTGGTCGTCGACGCGGGCCCTTCGCTGCTCGGCATAGCCGGCACGCTCGTAGAGGCGCAGGTTGCGCGCGCTCAGGTGGCCTGTGAACAGCAGCGCTTCGTCGGCAGGGGCGACGGCCTCCGCGGCCGCGAGGAGTGCGGCGCCGATGCCGCGACCCTGCAGGTCCGGGACGACCGCCATGCGTCCGATGTGCAGCGTCCGGCCGTCGACCCGGATTCGGACGGAGCCGACCAGTCGTCCATCGACCAGGGCCACGACGCCCACGGAGCCGGCGAGGTCGGCGACGACGTCGGCCGCTGTCTCCACCTGGGGAGGCAGGGTCGCGTCGCCGTAGAGCCGGGCTTCCTCCGCGAACGCCGCCCACTGCACGCTCACGACCGCGTCGGAGTCGCCCGGCGTCATCGCGCGCAACTGAACGTCCATCCGCACCTCCCATGGCGATCCCGCGGCCATGGGGGCAATACTACGTAGTTCGATCGCGGCCCATGTGGTAAGCACGGTCCGGTTGACCCAATACGATGAATTCCACCGGGGGGAGGCAGATGCCACCGGGTAGCCATCGAATCACGCTCTACTTGGGGGAGAAGAGTACGGGGAATACCAACTCATCGAGATTGATCGTGGATACTCGGCGCGCTCGACTGGCCTCTATCGCCCGGTTCACGGCAGGCGGATCGATGAGTTCTCCGGATCCGAAGGCTACCCGATGTGGCGCCTCCCGGCCCTGATCGGCCACAACGGCTGATCGGCCTCCGCGGACACCCTGCCAAAGTTCATCACCGGGGAGTCCGCCGCCCGCACGATCGGAACAACTCCTGACCGGCGGGCGTTTCCTACTGGCAGTACCGAGGACGGCGCCGGCCCACGACCCTGGTTGCGCCGTCGGTGGAGATGAATCACCCGCCCACAGAAGGCTGACCGATGACCGTTGCCGACCAGACCCTGCCGACGACCCGTGCCGACCGGCTCCCCGCGACCACCGTCCGGGTGCTGACCGTGCTGCTGATCGGCGCCTTCGTCGTCATCCTCAACGAGACCGCGCTCAACGTGGCCCTGTCGCGAATCATGACCGATCTCGCGATCGACGAGCGCACCGCGCAGTGGCTGACCACGGGGTTCATGCTGACGATGGCGGTGGTGATCCCGATCACCGGGTGGCTGATGGAACGGTTGTCCACCCGCACCGTGTTCACACTGGCCATGGCGCTGTTCAGCCTCGGCACGCTAGTCGCCGCCTTGGGCTGGGCGTTCCCCAGCCTGCTCGTGGGCCGGATCATCCAGGCCAGCGGCACGGCGATCATGATGCCGCTGCTGATGACCACGGTGATGGAGCTGATCCCGCCCGGGCAGCGCGGGCGGGTCATGGGCACGATCAGCCTCGTGATCTCCGCCGCGCCGGCCATCGGGCCCACGATGTCGGGAGTGATCCTGCAGTTCCTGCCGTGGCGATTCGTGTTCGCGCTCGTCCTGCCGATCGCGCTCGCGATCCTGTTCGTCGGCATGCGCCAGGTGCCGAACCTGAACGAGCCCGTGGCGGTGCGGCTGGACGCGCTGAGCATCCCGCTGGTCGCGTTCGGTTTCGGCGGCCTGGTCTACGGACTGAGCCAGGTCGGCAGCGCGAACACGACCGGGATGGAGATCGCGCTCGGCGTCGGCGTGGTCGCGCTCGGCCTGTTCATCTGGCGGCAACTGGTGCTGCAGCGCAGCGACTCGGCGCTGCTGGACCTGCGGACGTTCGCCCATCCGATCTTCGCGACGGCGATCGGCGTGATGGCGATCGCGATGGCGGTGCTGTTCGGCACGATCATCGCGCTGCCGCTGATCCTGCAGCAGGTGCTGCACGCCGAACCGTTGTTCGTCGGCCTGCTGCTCCTGCCTGGCGCCCTGCTCACCGGCCTGCTGGGTCCCGTCGTCGGGCGGCTGTACGACCGGGTCGGGCCACGCTGGCTGATGGTGCCCGGCTCGCTGGCCGTGCTGGCGTCCTTCGGGTTGTTCACGCAGGTGGCGGTCAGCACACCGTGGTGGGAACTCCTGATCGCCCACCTGCTGATGAGCCTCGGGCTTGCCCTGATGTTCACACCGCTGTTCACGATCTCGCTGGGCTCGCTGCCCCCACACCTCTACGGACACGGCTCGGCGACCGTCGGCACCGTCCAGCAGGTCGCGGGCGCGGGCGGGACGGCGTTGTTCGTGACCGTGATGTCGACGGTCGCCGCGCAGCAGCCGCTCGGGACGGGAGCGGAGCAGGCCCTGGCGACCGGCGCGCGGGTGTCATTCCTGACCGTGGGGGCGATCTGGCTGGTCGGGATCGTCGCCACCCTGTTCCTGCGCAAGCCGGACGACTCGGCCGAGGCCGTCCCGCATCCGCAGGGTTAGGCTGACCGCGTGCCGACACCACCGTTCATCCTCGACCTGCGCGAGAAGGTCGGGACCTCCCGGCTCTGGCTGTCCGGGGCGACCGCAGTGGTCGTCCGGGACGGCGCGGAGGTGGAGGAGGTCCTCCTCGTCCGTCGCGCCGACAACGGCGAATGGACGCCCGTGGCCGGCATCGTCGACCCAGGCGAACACCCGCACGTGGCCGCCGTCCGCGAGGTGGCGGAGGAAGCCGGAGTGGTCGCGGAGGTCGAGCGGCTGGTCTGGCTGACCGTCACGGAGGTGATCACCTACTCCAACGGCGACGAGACCCAGTACATCGACCACGTGTTCCGCTGCCGCTGGGTGGACGGCGATCCGCATCCGGTGGACGGCGAGGCGTCCGAGGCCGCCTTCTTCCCGGCCGGACGGCTGCCCCGGATGTCTCCGCGGCACTCCGATCAGGTGCGCGTCGCCCTCGAGAACCGCCCGGAGGCCCGCCTGGGCTGAGCCGAGGTCTCGGGGATAGAGCACTGGCCCTCGGCGGCCGCGACAAGGAAGGATTCCCCCATGAGCCTCGAACTCGTGGCGATCTTCGGCGTCCTGCTGGTGGTCGCGGTGTCCGTGATCGCGCCGAGGGTCGGCGTGGCTGCCCCGCTGCTGCTGGTGGTGCTGGGCGTGGCGGTGACGTTCCTGCCGTTCGTCGACCGGGTGGTCGTGCCGCCCGAGCTGATCCTGGGCGGCATCTTGCCGCCGTTGCTGTACTCAGCCGCGGTGAGTACGCCGACCATGGAGTTCCGGCGGGACTTCCGGCTGATCTCGCTGTTCTCGGTGATGCTCGTGGTGGTCTCCGCGCTCCTGGTCGGGCTGATCGCCACCCTGCTGGTGCCAGGCCTTCCGCTGGGCATCGGCATCGCACTGGGCGCCATCGTCAGCCCCACGGACGCCGTGGCCACGCGGGTCATCCGGGAGGTCGGTGTCTCCACGAGGATCGTGACCGTGCTGGAAGGCGAGAGCCTGCTGAACGACGCGTCCGCCCTGGTGCTGTTGCGGTCGGCCGTCGCTGCGGTAGGTGTGTCGATCTCGGTGTGGCACGTCGCCCTGGACTTCCTCTGGGCGGTGGCCGCCGCGGTGGCCATCGGCTACGTCGTCGGCCGGCTGAACCTTGCCGTCCGCGCCCGCATCACCCAGGTGACGAGCAATGTGACCCTCTCGCTGGTGGTGCCGTTCCTCGCGTACCTCCCTGCCGAGCACCTCGGTGCGTCCGGGCTGGTCGCGACGGTGGCCGCCGGCCTGGTGACGGGCTATGGGGCGCCCCGTCGGCTCGGCGCGGAGGAACGCCTCGCCGAGCGGGCGGTGTGGCGCACCGTCGAGTTGCTCCTGGAGAGCGCGGTATTCCTGCTCGTCGGGCTGGAGGCGCCCACGCTGACCGCCGACCTCGTCGACTCCGGAGGCAGTCTCTGGCTGGCCGTGGCGACGGCTGTGGTGGTGGCGACGCTCGCCATCGCGATCCGGGCGGGTGTCGTCGCGTGGTCGGTCTGGACGCTGGCCCGCCGCAACCGCCGGACGCCGGCCGTCCGCGAGAAGCTCACCGCCCTGCAGGATCGCCTCGCCGACGGAGAGGTGCCCAGGATCGACCCGAACCAATCCGTGAGCAAGAGCCGCAAGGTGCGCAGGATGGCTCGCTGGGCCGAAGCCGGCGAGGGCGAACAACAGGAGCGGATCGGTCGCTGGCAACGGCTGATCAGGCAGCAACTGGCCGATATCGACTACCTGGCCGCCGAGCAGTTCGGGTGGCGCGAAGGCGTAGTCCTCGTCTGGGCTGGCATGCGTGGCGCCGTGACGATCGCCGCCGCGCAGACGCTCCCGTCCGGGACGCCGCACCGCTCGCTGCTCATCCTCGCGGCGACGCTCGTGGCCGTGGGCACGCTCCTCGTCCAGGGTTCGACGCTCGGCTGGATCGCGGGCCGGCTCGGGCTGACCGGCCGCGCGTCCGACGACGATCCCGAACAGTGGGAGGCCCTGCAGCACGAGCTGAACCAGGCAGCGTTCGCTCGGCTCGCGTCCGGGAAGCTGGCGAGCTTCCCTCCCGATCTGGTCGAGAAGGCGCAGGAGCGGCTGCGGCAGCACCCGCGCTCGGACGACGACTTCCGTCCGGGCAACCAGGCCACGCGAGAGCGGATGGAGAGGTTCCGGACGCTACGGCTCGACCTGATCGCGGCCCAGCGCGAGGAACTGCTGGTGATCCGGGACGTCGGCGCCTACCCGTCCGCGATGCTGGACGCCGCCCTCGCGCAGCTCGATGCCGAGCAGATCGGGATCGAACTGCACCGCGGCTGACGCCGGCCGACGGTGATGGGGACGGTTCCTTTTCCGTTCACTTATCCACAGGGCCTGATCGGGGCTCGGCTCGGCTGTGGAAATCTGAATGGAAAAGGAACCGTCCCCTTTTCGTTCAGGGATAGCATCGCCGCAACATCGGACGAGGAGGACCGGCGATGCGGCCGTTCGCAGAACTGCACCTGCATCTGGAGGGCACGCTCGAGCCGGAGATGGTGTTCGAGCTCGCCGAGCGGAACCGCGTCCGGCTGCCGTGGCACGACCTGGACGACCTGCTCGGCCGCTACTCCTATTCGTGCTTGCAGGACTTCCTCGACCTCTACTACGCGAACATGGCCGTGCTGCGCACGGAGGCCGACTTCGCCGAGCTGACCGACGCCTACCTGGCCAGGGCCGCGGCGTCCGGAGTGGTGCGGGCCGAGGTCTTCCTCGACCTGCAGGCCCACCTCGCCCGCGGCGTCCCCGCTCCCGTCGTCCTCGCCGGGGTGGCGGACGCCTTGTCCCGCTCGCAGGCCGATCACGGGGTGAGTTCTGGCCTGATCCTGACGTTCCTGCGTCACCTTCCCGCCGCGGACGCCGAACGCGCCTACGCGGCGGCGCTGGCGACCGGCGTCGAGCTGCTCGGCGTGGGACTGTGCTCCTCAGAGGTGGGCTTTCCCGCCGCGCCCTTCGCCGACCTCTACGCCCGGGCCAGGGCCGACGGCCTGCACACGGTCGCCCACGCCGGCGAGGAAGGCGGCCCTGACTACGTGTGGGAGGCTCTGGACGTGCTGGCGGCCGAGCGGGTCGACCACGGCATCAACGCGATGGCCGACCCCCGTCTGGTCGGGCACCTGGCCGAGCGGCAGGTGCCGCTCACGGTGTGCCCGCTGTCGAACGTCCGGCTCGGGGCGGTGCCGAGCCTCGCCGCGCACCCGCTGCCTGCGATGCTGGACGCCGGGCTGCTGGTCTGCGTGAACTCCGACGACCCCGCCTACTTCGGTGGTTACCTGGACACGAACCTGACCTCGGTGGCCAAGGAGTTCGGGCTCACCGATGGGCAGCTCGACACGCTGGCCGCGAACAGCGTCCTGGCGTCCTTCCTCCCGGACGCGGAGAAGGCCCGCCTGCTCGCCCCGGCCGGCGTCCGAGTTCGCCGCTGATCCACAAACGCTCCCGAAATTCGTCCGCGCTCCCGAAATTTCGGTGGCTTCTGCGATTTTCGGGAGCGTTTGTGGGAGTGGGCGGCGGTTGGGAGCGGGCTGCGGTCGGCTGCGGTTCGGCCGGGGTGCGGCGAGCGGGCGAGGCGGGCGGGCTACTGGGCGGCGTCGACTCGCGACTGGGCGTGGGCCCGGCGTCCCTTCTCCGGCGGGGACGGGAGCGCGAAGGTCCCCAGATGGTTGGCCCGGAGGAGCAGCCGGCTCGTCCGCAACGACTTCGACCGTCCCGACAGCGGGACGGCGTCCGCGTCCCTGCTGATCTCCACCACGCCCACCTTCAGGCTGCGCGCGAACGGCATCAGCAGGAGCAGGACGCCCACCCCGACCACCATCACCCGCATGGTGTCGGAATCGGGCCCCGGCAGCCGGTTGGTCAGCCCCAACCAGGTCACGAAGAGGCCGAGCGCGATGAACAGCCCGTTCTGGATCCGCTTGCGCCAGTTCGCCCACCGGTAGGCGATCATCAGCAACGCGAGCCGGGACGCCTCGTCCCGGTCGGGCAGGTGCCACATCTGGTGCAGCAGCCGCGTCCAGCCCGACCGTTGAGCGCGGCAGCAAGGCCGGGTGACCGAGCGCAGGTGCTGGATCAGCTGCTGCGCGTCGTCGATGAGCTGGGCGTCGCCTTTCAGCCCCAGTCGGTCGAGCGCCTCCTGGGCGAGGATCGCCGCGTGCAGTCCACGCCGGCAGACCTCACTGAACAGCCGCGGCAGCAGTGGCTCCGAACCGACCCGGCCGCCCGGACGCGCCCGCCCGGTCTCCAGGTACAGCTTGGTGTCGCGGTGCAGGTCGGCCGCCATCCGGTAGTCGGCGACTGCCACCATCAACTGCTGCGCGTTCTCCACCGAGCCGGTCGTGCCGGTACCACCCTGGGCGTCCTCGGCCATCGCCAGGGCGGCCTCGAACTCGCTCTCGGCCTGGATCGTGCGGGCCAGGATGTGTTCGCCCACGCTGTCCGTGATCGCCATCGCCTCGCGCAGCGCCTCCTTGTACCGTCCGGCGATCAGGGCCGCCTGCGCCCCCAGCACGCGTAGGTCGAGGTCGTGTCGCCGTTGCGGCAACACCTGGTCGAGCAGGGCGTCCGCGCCCGTGTCGTCGCCGAGACGCAGCAGGAGCATCGCCCCCAGCACCTGCACGGACCACGGGTCGGACGGGGTCAATGGCTCCGCGGCTACCATCGCCGCCGCCCTGTCGTCGTCCCCTGCGAGCAGGGCCAGCCGGATCAACTGCCGGCCGTCCACGTCCGAACCGGCCTGGGCCAGCAGTGCCCGCGCGGCGGCCTGGCCGGTGTACCGGGCGCCCGCGAACGGGCTCTCGGGGTCGAGCAGCCGTCCCTCCGACACCGGCGTCCCCCACTGCGTGCCCACCCAGAGGCAGGCCTCGGCGTAGGCCGTGTCGTACGGGTTCGGCGTGTCGAGTTGGCGCAGGTCCTCCAGGATGCCGAGCGCCATCGGACGGTCGGCGAGCAGGATCCGCACCCGCAGGATCGACCGCCGCAGTTCGACCGGCAACCCGGTCTCGTCCACCTCGACCGACTTGCGCAGATGGTCCCATGCCTCGCGGAAACGGCCCTGCTGCGCGGCCAGGCGGTACGCGAGCAGCCGGTAGACGTGTCGCCAGTGTTCGAACGACTCCGGACCGACGCCTGCGGCGCTCCAGCCGCCCGCCTCGTCCGGTCGTCCCTCGATCACAGCGATCGTGCGGACGCAGGCGTCCTCGGCCTCGGCGAACCGGCCCACGTCGGTCATGGCCTGGATCCAGCGCGAGCGGTCCTCCACGTCGAGATCGCGGACGCTGGTTCCCCAATGCGCCGCCAGCTCGTCGAACAGCTGGGCGGCGCCGGCGAAATCGTCCAGTTCCGCGGACGCAACCGCCCGCACCAGGACCGCGGCCGCGCTCAGTTCGGCACCCGTGACCAACTCCAGCGCGAGCACAGGGCTCTCTGCCGCGAGGAGGTCAGCCGCGCGCAGGGTGGACTCGGGGCCGGCCGTCGCGAACCGCAGCAACGCCTGCTCGAACTCGGCGTAACTGCCGATCGGCGTGCGCTGGCGGCGTCCGGCCTGGAAGAAGCGGTCGAGCAACCCGATCAGCCGCACGCCCTCTGCGTCCGACTGCGGCACCGGACCGGCCATCTTCAGCGCCGCAGCCCAGGCTCGCCGCGCGAGTTCGTCGTCATCGGCGCCGCCGGCCTCCTCGGCGCGGGTCTCCGCGCGCTGCCAGAGCTCGGCCGCCACGAACTCGAGAATGTCCTGGTCGTCGGGGAAGCTCGCCACGAGGTCGGCGAGGCTGGGCCGTCGATGGACGCCGAGCGCGCGCAGCGCCTGCAACCAGTGCCCGGCGTCGGCGCGGGTGAGCCCACCCAAGCGCTGCAACTCCTCGTAAGTGGCGTCGGCCGCGCCGAAGGCACCGTCCGCGATGTTCCCCTCAGCGCGCCGCCGCAGCTGGTCGAAGTCGGCGACAACAGTCGGCTGATCCAGCATTTCTCCCCCAGCGCCGCATTCTGGTGTGGGGCAGCAGGGGTCCACAATGCTCCGAATTGCCACCGGGCTACGCATGTCGGCGGCGGAGCCGACCCGGGCTCACCGGCTCGTCAGGCGCGGTCCGGCTGGGGCTGGACCGCGCCTGGCGGGCCGGGAGGGGTGACGGCCGCTGGTCGGACCCGGTCCTGGACCGGATGCGGAACGTGTCGCATCCGAGTTCCCCCCACCGAGGGCGCCGGCGTGTCGCACTGCCTGCAGACCCCGTCCGGGCCCCAACGAAAGCCTCGGTCGGGCTGCCGGCGGAAGTGCTCCCCACCTGTCGGAACAGGATTCTTCGCGGTCCATCCGGCCCCGGCAAGGGACGAAATTGCCACCGTGCCGCGGTCGCGGCGATCCTCAGGCCAGCAGGTCGGCCTCTTCGGGGTGCTTGTCGAACCACCACACGACGTAGGAGCAGACCGGACGAACCTTCCACTCCCCCGCTGCGCGGATCTCGTCCACGGCGTACTGGACGAGCCGTCCCGCCACGCCCTGGCCGCCGTACTCGGGCCGCACGGCGGTGTGGTCGAACGCCGCGATGCCGTTGCCCACCGTATAGTGCGCCTCACCCGCGAATCGGCCGTCGACGGTCACCTCGAACTGGTGGCGCTCACGGTTGTGGCTGAACTCCTCGGCCATGACGGCTCCTCTCTCCGACTGGGCAACCGCGGCGGAGCCGGCCGCTATTCCGCGATGTCACAGCCGCGCCGGATATGGTCGTCAGGTGCGAGTGGCGAAGCCGGTTCCAGCGATCGCAGCGCTGGCGTCCCTCGCGGTCCTCGTCGTCGGCTGTCAGGCTCCAGCCGAGCTGTCACCGACGCCCGCGCTCACGCCGACGGTGACAACTTCCGTCCCGTCGAACGGCGTGAACCCTCCCGCGACGGAGTCGGCGTCCGCGAGTGCCACGCAGACGCCGAGCCCCGCGGCCAAGCCCCTGGCGGGGCGCACGATCGTGATCGACCCCGGCCACAACGGCGTGTGGACGAAGCGGGAGTTGCGCAAGGTGCCCAGCGGCAACGGCCGGATGAAGGAGTGCAACTCCTCGGGCACGGCGAGCAACGCGGGCTATTCCGAGCACGCGTACAACTGGGCGCAGGCCAACGCGCTGGCGAAGTCGCTGCGGGCGCAGGGGGCGACAGTACGGCTGACCAGGGCGAACGACCACGGCGAGGGTCCGTGCGTGAACCTGCGCTCGAAGCTGGCGAACGAGCTGAAGGCGGACGCGCTGGTCTCCATTCACGCGGACGGCGACCTGGCCCGCGGCGCACGCGGCTTCCACGTGATCTACAGCACGACGATGGCCGGCGGCGCGAGGATGGAGGCGGCGTCGGAGCGGCTCGCGAAGCAGGTGCGGAACGCCATCCAGGCCAGGACCCCCATGCCCCGCTCCACCTACATCGGCCACGGCACCGCGCTGCACGCGCGCACCGATCTGGGCACGCTCAACCTCTCGCAGCGTCCGGCCGTGATGATCGAGATGGGCAACATGCGCAACGCCACGGACGCGGGGCTGCTGGCGTCCGCGTCGTTCCGGGCCAAGGTCGCCCAGGCCCTGACCGCGGCGATCGTGGCCTATCTGGGCTGACCCGATCGCACGCGGAGCCGCGGTCGAATTGCGCAGGCGCCGTCACCTCGGCGTCCCGACTCGAGATCGCGCGATCAGGAAAACGCGTCGTGAACCACGGATCACTCGGGTCGCATCGGCAGGTCTGCGGTGACCGCGTCCTACTTTCCCGCGACTGAGTCGATGACGACACCAACAGTGCGGTCAAGGTGTTCTCCACACACCATCTCCACGTTGCCGCGCCAAGCCGGGTTCAGCACGCGTGTTTCGTTCCGATCGACGGCGATCTGCGACACCAAGCGATCACGATCAGCTTGGCTCATCACGAGGAAGTCCCGACACAACGGGCTTCCATCGCTTGCCGGTGACGAGGTTCCGCTCGACGCGTTGACTGTTGTCGACGGTGCTGGCGCCGTACCGGTCGCCGAGGCAATGCCCGCCTCCACACTCCGCATCGCGGCAGCGACGGTGATGTCCGGCTGGGCCTGGCAGACCTTGTCGACCCAAGCGGAATCGACTCCTTGGGAGCTTCCGGGGATCACAGCGTGAGTGCTGCCCTTGACGATGCTCCAGCGGACGTCCGAATCTGCTTGGAGGTACTGCCGACAGATGACGTTTCGCGCGTCTGTGTCCGCCGTTGGAGGACCTGCCTCTGTGCAGCCCATCGCCGCGAGCGCCAGACCGATCACGAGGACGATTCGCCCTGCTGGTTCATTCCAACTCGACATCAATGCCCCCGAATGTGTTATCTGCTACCGACTGCCTGGCCGAGCGCCCGTCCAGCCAAGCCCACGCGTCAGGCTCGTCACTACGACGTCCGTCCGGACCGCAGAAGACCTTGGCACGGGCTCCACTTGGCCGGAACACCGGTCGGCTAAGCCATACAAGCCCATACGGCTGCCGGGCCATGGCTCAATTGGCGGGAACACGATCAGCGATCGCAGCCGATGCTGGCTGATCGGCTGGGGAGCCACACCCGCAAGGTGTCCCGGTGGAGTCGTTGTCGACGCTTTGGGGACACTTTGCCGCTGGGGTGGCCGGAATCTGAGGGTGAGTGCCGAGCCGAGCGTTGGCGGTCAGTCCTCCTCGGGGCGGCGCTTGCGGCTGGCGGCCAGGAGACCGAAGCCGGCGGCCAGGGCCACCCCGGCGAGGCCGAGGACACCGAGGTCGAAGCCGGTGTAGGCGAGCGTCCCGCCACTGGTCGAGGTGGAGCCGTGGGAGCCACCACCGGTGTGGATCGGATCGACGACCGCACGCGACGTGCTCAACTCCGACGTGCAGGTCTCATCGCAGAAACCGCCTGCGTTCGGCACGGCCGTGTTCGTGAAGTGGCCGTTGTACGCCTCGTCGTCGTCGCGCACGGTGACCGTGTAGCTGGCCACCGCCTCCTCACCCGGCTGCAGCGTCGGCACCGTCCACGTCAGGACGCTGCCGCTCAGCGTCGCGCCGTCCGGCAGCGCGCCCAGCATCGCGTACCTCAGCACGTCGCTGAGATCGTCCGTCACGACGGCGTGCGACACCACTGCCTGCGAGGTATTCCGCACCCGCAGCGTGTACGTCACGTCGCTGCCCGGCACCACCGTGCTGCCGTCGGCCGGGTCGGAGGTCTTCTCCAGCGTCCAGCCCGGCGTGTAGTGCCTGGTCTGGCAGTCGCCCGCCACCTCGTCCCCGATCGGGGCGATCGCGCCGGTCGCGCACGCCGCGGCGCCCTGACCGTACGCCACGTTGCCGAGCGTCACGCCATGCGCGTTGTCCCGCACCGTCGCCGTGTAGTGGATCTCCACGCTGCGGCCGACCGCCACCGGGGGCACCAGCCACGTCAGGTGGTAGTGGTCCAGGCTCGTCCCGGACGGCAGTTCGCCGAGCGTAGCGTCGTCGAGCAGGTCGCTCATGTCGTCGTCCACTACTGCGCCGATCAGGGTGGTCGGGCCGGTGTTGGTCACCCGCAGCGTGTACGTGATCCGGTCGCCAGGTTCGACAGTGCCGCCACTGCCCGGGTCGCTGGTCTTCGCCAGTGTCCAGGACGTCGTGTACGCCGTGGTCTCGCAGGCGCCCTCCGCGCACGCGCCGCCGACCGTCACCGGGGTGGCCACGTTGCGCACGGTCGCGCCCTTGGCGTCCTCGGACAGCTTCACCTGGTAGCTGAGCTGCACGGTGCCGTCCACCGGGACCACCGGCACCGCCCAGGTGAGCGTCGTGCCGTCCAGCGTCGCGCCGGCGGGCACCGCGACCAGCGTCGCGTCGTCCAGCACGTCGGACAGGTCGTCCGAGACCTGCGCACCGGTCAGCGCGCCCTGCGCCTGGTTGGTCACCGTGAGCGTGTAGCTGATCACGTCTCCCGGCTTCACGATGCCGCCGGACGCCACGTCGGACGTCTTGGCGAGCGACCACTTGGGGGTGAACACCGTGGTGGAGCACGTCAGACAGGTACCGCCGTCGCTGGCCGGCGCCGCGGTGTTCACCAAGGCTGTGCCGGCCGCGTCCGCGTGCACGACCGCGGAGTAGACGATCGTCGCCGTGCCGCCCACCGGCACCTCGGGGACGGCCCAGGTCAGCGTGTCGCCGGCCCGGCTGAGACCGTCCGGCTGGTCGCCCAGGGTCGCAGCATCGACGAGGTGAGAGACGTCATCGGTCACGGACGCGCCGTGCAACGCGATCGGACCGGTGTTCACGACGGTCAGTGTGTAGTTCAACGTGCTACCCGGCGTTACCGGACTGCCGTCAGCCGGGTCGCTGGTCTTGGCCAACGTCCAGGACGGTGTGTACGACGTGGTCGAGCAGGTCGTACACGTGCCGCCTGCCCCGACCGGACGCACGGTGTTGCCGATCGTCGCCCCGCTGGAGCGGACGGTCGCCGAGTAGCTCACGGACGCGGACTCCCCCGCGGCCAGCGTCGGGATCGTCCAGGTCAGCGTGTCCCCGCCCAGGCTCAGCCCGGACGGCAGGTCGCCGAGCGTCGCATCGTCCAGCACGTCCGCGAGGTCGTCCGACGCGGACGCGCCCTTCACCACACCGGCCGAGGTGTTCCGGGCCGTGAGCGTCCAGGTGATCGTGTCGCCCGGCTTCACCACCGTCGGCGCGTCGGACGTCTTGGTCAGCGTCCACGACGGGGTGTGCGTCACCGTCCGGCACGAATCGGGGCACGTGCCACCGACGGACGCAGGAGCCGCCGTGTTGCGGAGGTCCACGCCGAGCGCGCCGTCCTTCACGGTCACCGCGTAGTCGAGCGTCACCGAGGCACCGGACGCCACGTCGGGCACGGACCACGTCAGCGTCGTCCCCTCCAGACTCGTGCCGGCCGGCAGGTCACCGAGGGCCGCATCATCCAGCACGTCGGACAGGTCGTCGGTCACGGACGCCCCGTGCAGGTTCGCAGGGCCCGTGTTCTTCAGCGTCAGCGTGTAGTGCACGACGTCGCCCGGTAGCACGGTGGCGCCGTCGGCATCGCTGGTCTTGGCCAACGTCCAGGCCGGCGTGTAGCTGGTCGTCACACAGCTGAGGCAGGTTCCCCCGTTCGTGGACGCCGACGCCTCGTTGGTCAGGGTCACCCCCGAGACGCCGACGCCCACCGTCACCGGGTACGAGACGTGCACGGTCTCGCCGACCGGAACTGCCGGGACCCGCCAGGTGAGCTCATTCCCGCGGACCGACAGGCCTTCGGCCAGGTCGCCGAGCGTCGCGTCGTCGAGTACTCCCGACAGGTCGTCGGACACGACGGCGCCGCTGAGGGTGACCGGACCGGTGTTCGTGACGGACAGCGTGTACGTGATCACGTCGCCCGGGTTGATCACGGTGCCCGACGCAGGGTCGCTGGTCTTGGCCAGCGTCCAGGACGGGCTGTACGACGTGGTCGAGCAGGTGGCGCAGGCGCCGCCGACGCCCACCGGGGTGACGCTGTTCGTGATGGTCGCGCCGTTCTTCACCACGGTCGCGGTGTAGCTGACGGACGCAGACTTCCCGGCGGCGAGGGTCGGGATGGTCCAGCTCAGCGAGGTGCCATCGAGGCTCAGCCCGGACGGCAGGTCGCCCAGCGTGGCGTCGTCGAGCACGTCGGAGAGGTTGTCGGACGCCGTGGCGCCCTTCACAACGGCGTCCGAGGTGTTGGTCGCGGTCAGGGTGTAGGTGATCACGTCACCCGGCTTCACGACGGACGGCGCGTCCGAGGTCTTCGCCAGCGTCCAGGCCGGCGTGAAAGCCTCGGTCGAGCAGGCGGCGGCCGCGCACTCGCCGCCGACGGACGCCGGGGCGGCCACGTTGCGCAGATCCACGCCGAGCGCGCCGGCCTTCACCGTCGCCGTGTAGTCGAGGGTCGCCGTTGCGCCGGACGCCACGTCGGGCACCGCCCAGGTGAGGGTGGTGCCGTCCAGGGTGGCACCGATCGGCAGGTCACCGAGGGTGGCGCTGTCCAGCACGCCGGACAGGTCGTCGGTCACGGTCGCGCCGCGCAGCGTCGCCGGGGCCTGGTTGGTCACGGTCAGCGTGTAGTGCAGCGCCTGGCCGGGCACCACCGTCGCACCGGACGCCGGATCGGACGACTTCGCCAGCGTCCACTTCGCCGTGGTGTGCACCGTGCTGCACGCTGCGCAGGAGCCACCGTCCGTGGTGGGGACCGCCGTATTCGTGAGCGTGACGCCGCGCGCTCCTGCCTTCACGACGGCCGCGTAGGTGATCGAGGCCGTGGCGTCGACCGGCACCTCCGGTACCGCCCAGGTCAGCGTGTCACCGGAGCGGGTCAGGCCGACCGGCAGGTCTTCGAGTGAGGCCGAGGCCAGGCCGCTGATGTCGTCCCGCACCCGGGCGCCGGTGAGGGGCACCGGGCCGGTGTTGGCGACGGTCAGCGTGTAGTGCACGACGTCGCCGGGCGCCACGACCGTGCCGGACGCCGGGTCGGACGTCTTCGCGAGCGTCCACGCGTCCGTGTACTGGGTGGTGCCGCACGCGAGGCACGCGCCGCCGCTGCCCACCGGGCCGACGGTGTTGGCGATCGTCGCACCGGCCCGCGTCACGGTCGCGGTGTAGCTGATGGACGCCGACTTCCCTGCTGTCAGGGTCGGGATCGCCCAGGTCAGCGTGGTGCCGTCCAGGGTGAGGCCGGCCGGGAGCGTGCCGAGGGTGGCGTCGTCCAGCACGTCGGACAGGTCGTCGGACGCCTTCGCGCCGCTCACCACGCCGGACGCGGTGTTCGTTGCGGTCAGCGTGTAGGTGATGGTGTCGCCCACCTCCACGACCGCGCCGTCACCGGGGTTCGAGGTCTTGGCCAGCGTCCACGCACCGGTGTACTGGGTGGTGCTGCAGGACGCGCCGCACAGCCCGCCCACCGAGGCCGGGGTCGCGACGTTGTGCAGGGTCGCGCCGGTCGCGTCCGCCTTCACGGTCGCCCGGTAGGTCAGGGTGGTGGTCGCGCCCGCCGCCACATCGGGCACGTCCCAGGTGAGGGTCGCCCCGCTGACCGAGGCGCCGGACGGCAGGGTGCCGAGCGTAGCGTCGTCGAGCACGTCGGACAGGTCGTCCACCACAGACGCGCCGCGCAGGGTCGCCGGACCGGTGTTGCGGACGGTCAGCGTGTAGTCGATCGCGCTGCCTGGCGCCACGGTCGCGCCGTCGGCGGGGTCGCTGGACTTCGCCAGCGTCCAGGCCGGCGTCCAGGCCGTCGTCGCGCAGGAGGCGGTGCAGGAGCCGCCCGCCGAAGCCGGAGCGGCCGTGTTCCGCAGCGTCGCGCCGAGGGCCCCGGCGTTCACGGTCGCGGTGTAGGTGACCGTCGCCGTCGCGCCGGGAGCGACCGGCGGCACCGCCCAGGTGAGCGTGTCGGCCGAGCGGGTGAGCCCGGACGGCAGCGCAGCGAGCGCGGCGTCGTCCACGAGGCCGGAGACGTCGTCGGTCACGGACGCCCCGGTCAGCGCGACCGGACCGGCGTTCGTCACGGCCAGCGTGTAGGCGATCACGTCACCCGGCAACACGGTGCTGCCGTCATCGGGGTTCGAGGTCTTGTTCAGCGTCCACTTCGGCGAGTGCTGCGTGGTCGAGCAGGTGGTGCAGGTACCGGCCACCCCGACCGGAGCGGCGGTGTTGGTGATCGTCGCCCCGTCGGACTGGACGACCGCCGTGTACGTGACGGACGCGTGCGCCCCTGGCGCCAGCGTCGGGATGTTCCACGTCAGCGTGTTGCCGAGCCGGCTCAGCTGGTCCGATGTCGCAGTCACGGAAGCGTCGTCCAGCACGTTGGCCAGGTTGTCGGTCGCCTGCGCGCCGGATACCACCGCGGACGAGGTGTTGGTCGCGGTCAGCGTCCAGGTGATCACGTCGCCGGGCTTCACGACCGCCCCGTCGCCGGGGTTCGACGTCTTGGCCAGCGTCCACGCGCCGGTGTAGGCGAACGTCGCGCACGAGGCGCCGCAGGAGCCGCCCGCCGAGACCGGGGCCGCGGTGTTGCGCAGGGTCGCGCCCACCGCGTTCGCCTTCACCGTGGCGGCGTAGGTGACGGACGCCGTGGCGCCAGCGGCCACATCCGGCACCGCCCAGGTCAGCGTGTTGCCGGAGCGGGAGAGGCCGGACGGCAGCGTGCCCAGCGTGGCGTCGTCCACCAGGTCGGTGACATCGTCAGTGGCGACCGCGCCGTGCAGCGTCGCCGCGCCGGTGTTCGTCACGGTGAGCGTGTAGCTGACCGCGTCGCCGGGCTGCACAGTCGCGCCGGACGCCGGGTCCGACGTCTTCGCCAGCGTCCAGGCGGGGGTGGTCTGGGTGGTCGTGCAGACGTCGCAGCGTCCCCCGGTGCCGACCGGCGCCGCGGTGTTGGTGAGCGTCGCGCCGACCGCGCCCGGGGCGACGGTGGCGGTGTAGCCGACCGAGACGTGGCCGCCGACCGGCACGTCCGGCACGGTCCAGACCAGCGTGCTGCCGGTGCGGTCCAGGCCCGGCCCGAGGTCGGAGACCAGCGCGTCGTCGAGCACTTCGGACAGGTCGTCGGATACCAGGGCGCCACGCACGGCGACCGGGCCGGTGTTGGTCACGGTCAGGGTGTAGTGCACGGCGTCACCCGGCTTCACGACCGCGCCCGCGTCCGTCGTCTTGGTGACGGTCCACGCACCTGTGGACTGGCTGGTCGCGCAGCCGCCCACGCAGCTGCCGCCCGCGCCCACCGGCGAGACCTGGTTGACGACGGTCACGCCGTCCGCCCCGGGCTTGACCACGGCCGTGTAGGTGACGGACGCGTGCTCGCCCTTGGCCAGGACCGGGATCGCCCAGGTCAGCGTGTTGCCGCTCAGGCTCAGTTCGGACGAGGTGAACGTCACGTCGGCGTACGGCAGCACCTTCGACAGGTCGTCCAGCGCCAGCGCGCCGCGGATCTCCGCGTCCGAGGTGTTCGTGGCGACCAGCGTGTAGGTGATGGTGTCGCCGGGCTTCACGGTCGCGCCGGACGCCGGGTCGGACGTCTTCGCCAGCGTCCACGACGGCGTGTAGGCCGTCGTCGTGCAGGAACCGGACGCCGCGCAGCGGCCGCCCACGCTCGCCGGGGACGCCGTGTTCGCCAGTGTCGCGCCGACCGCGTCCGCCTTCACGACCACCCGGTAGGTGAGCGTCGCGGTCCCGCCGACGGCCACGTCGGGTACCGCCCAGGCGAGCGTCGCGCCGGAGACGGACGCCCCGGCTGGCACGGCCTGAAGATCGGCGTCATCGAGCACGTCGGAGAGGTCGTCACTCACCTTCGCACCGGAGAGCGTCGCTCGGCCGGTGTTGGTCACGGTGAGCGTGTAGTCGACGGTGTCGCCGGGCTTCACGGTCGAGCCGAGGCCTGCGCTGCTGGTCTTGGCCAGCGTCCAGGACGGCGTGTACTGGGTGGTCGCGCAGTTCTCGCCGCAGTGGCCACCCGCCGAGGCGGGCGCCGCAGTGTTGGTGAGAGTGGCGCCCAGGGCGTCCGCCTTCACGGTGGCCGTGTAGGTCACCGACGCGCTGTCGCCGACGGCGACGTCAGGCACCGCCCAGGTCAGGGTGTCGCCCGACCGGGTCAGGCCGGACGGCAGCGTCCCGAGCGTGGCGTCGTCGACCAGGTCGGAGACGTCGTCGGTCACGGATGCGCCGTGCAGCGCCACCGGGCCGGTGTTGGTCACGGTGAGCGTGTAGTGGACGACGTCGCCCGGCGTCACGACGGACGGGGCGTCCGTGCTCTTCGCCAGCGACCACTGCGCGGTGTAGGCGGTGGTCGAGCAGCCGGCGCCGCAGCGCCCGCCCTGGCCGTCCGGGGTGACCGAGTTCGTGATCGTCGCGCCGTCCGTCCGGACCTTCGCGGTATAGGTGACGGTCTTCGTCGCGCCCGGAGCCAGCGTCGGGATCGCCCAGGTCAGGGTCGCGCCGCTGCGAGTCAGCTGGCTGGAACTGGCGGTCACATCGGCGTTCGCGAGCACGGACGTGAGGTCGTCGGTCGCGGTCGCGCCCATCACCGGCACCGTGGACGTGTTGGTCGCGGTCAGCGTGTACGTGATGGTGTCGCCGGCCTTGACGGTCGCGCCGGACGCCGGGTCGGAGCTCTTGCCGAGCGTCCAGCCAGGCGTGCTCGAGGTGGTCGTGCAGGCGGCGTCGTCCGGTCCTGGCCCGCACTGCCCGCCGACGCTCGCCGGGGCCGCGGTGTTGGTCAGCGTGGCGGCATCAGCGGTCACCCGCACCTGGTAGGCGAGTTGCGTCGAGGCGCCGGACGCCACGTCCGGCACCGACCAGGTCAGGCTGCTGCCGCTCAGGGTCGCACCGGCCGGTACGGCCACCAGGCTGCCACCGGACAGGACGCCGGACAGGTCGTCGACCACGGACGCACCGGTCAGCGTCGCCGGGCCGGTGTTGGTCACCGTCAGCGTGTAGCCGATGGTCTCGCCCACCTGAACGGTGGCACCGGTGTCGCTGGTCTTGACCAGCGTCCACGACGGCGTGTACGACGCGGTGGAGCAAGCCGTGCAGGAGCCACCTGCGGACGCGGGCGCTGCGGTGTTGGCCAGGGTCGCGCCGCGGGCACCGGCCTTCACGGTCGCGGTGTAGGTCACGGACGCGGTCGCGCCGCTGGCGACGTCCGGCACCGCCCAGGTCAGCGTGTTGCCAGACCGGGTCAGGGCGGACGGCAGGGTGCCGAGCGTGGTGTCGTGCACCAGGCCGGAGACGTCGTCGGTCACGGACGCGCCGGTCAGGGTCGTCGGGCCGGTATTGGTCACGGTCAGCGTGTAGCTGATCGCGTCGCCCGGCTTCACGACGCTGCCGTCGGCCGGGTTCGAGGTCTTGGCCAGCGTCCACTTCGGGGTGGTGTGGGTGGTGCTGCAGGTCGCGCAGGTCGCGCCGGAGCCGACCGGCACCACCGTGTTGGTCATGGTCGCACCGTCGGCGTCCGCCTTCACCTTCGCCGTGTACGTGACGGTCTTCGTCTCGCCGGGCGCCAGCGTGGGGATGGCCCAGGTCAGGGTGCCGCCGCTCAGCGACAGCTGCGGCGAGTCGAGCGCGACGTCGGCCGCGGCGAGCACCGAGGTCAGGTCGTCGGTCGCGCGGGCACCGGAGATCGTGGCCTGCGAGGTGTTCTTCGCGGTCAGGGTCCAGGTGATCGTCTGGCCGGGAGTGACCACGCCGGATGCCGGGTCCGAGCCCTTGGTGAGCGTCCACGCGCGGGTGTACTGCGTCGTGCTGCACGGCGTGGCGCAGGTACCGCCCGTGCTGGCCGGAGACGCGATGTTGCGCAGCCGGACGCCGGTGGCCCCGGCCTTCACCGTGGCGGCGTAGGTGAGCGTCGCGGTGTCGCCCGCGGCCACGTCCGGCACGTTCCAGCTCAGCGTGTTGCCGCTGACCGATGCGCCGCCGGGCAGCGCGCCGAGGGTGGCGTCGTCCAGCACGTCCGTGAGGTCGTCGAACACCCTGGCGCCGCGCAGGGTGTTGCGTCCGGTGTTGGCGACGGTGAGCGTGTAGCTGATCGTGTCGCCGGGCTGCACGGTCGCGCCGTTGCCAGGGGTCGAGGTCTTGGTGACCGTCCACGCGTCGGTGTACGCGGTGGTGCTGCAGCTGATCGCGCAGTGCCCGCCGGCTCCGACCGGGGTCGCGGTGTTGGTGATCGCCGCGCCGGCGGCGTCCGACTTCACGACGACCGGGTAGGACACGGACGCCACGCCCCCGACGGGGAGCGTCGGCAGGTCCCAGGTGAGCGTCGTGCCCGAATGGGTCAGGCCGGAAGGCAGCGTGCCGAGCGTCGCGTCGTCCAGCACGTCGGACAGGTCGTCGGTGACGCTCGCACCGGTCACCGGCACCGGACCCTCGTTGGCGACGGTCAGCGTGTAGGTGATGGTGTCGCCAGGCTTCACGGTCGCGCCGGACGCGGGGTCTGATGTCTTGGTGAGGCTCCACTTGGCCGTGGCCGCGTTGGTCGAGCAGCTCGTGCAGGTGCCACCGGCGCCGTGTGCGGTGACCGAGTTGGTCACGGTGACGCCGCTGTTCTGCACGGTCGCCGTGTACGTCACGGACGCCGACTTCCCGGCGGCCAGCGTCGGGATCGTCCAGGTGAGCATGGTGCCGGAGCGATCCAGCTGAGACGACGTGAACGCCACCTCGGCGTTGGCCAGCACGCTGGACAGATCGTCGACGGCGGTCGCGCCGCTGACCACACCGAGGCCGGTGTTCGTCGCGGTGAGCGTGTAGGTGATCGTGTCGCCCACGCCGACCGTCGAGCCGGAGGCCGGGTCGGAGGACTTGGCCAGCGTCCACTTCGGCGTGTACTGGGTGGTCGTGCAGACCGTGCAGGTGCCGCCGGTGCTGGCCGGCGTGGCGCTGTTGGCCAGCGTGGCGCCGTTCGCGTCCGCCTTCACGGTGACCTGGTAGGCCAGCGTGGCGGTTGCGTGCGGGGCGACGTCCGGCACCGCCCAGGTGAGCGTGGTGCCGGAGACCGTCGCGCCGCCGGGGACGGCGACCAGCGTCGCGTCGTCCAGCATGTCGGCCAGGTTGTCGGTCACGGACGCGCCGTGCAGGGTCGTCGGGCCGGTGTTGGTCACGGTCAGGGTGTAGCCCACGGTGTCGCCGGGCTTCACGGTGGCGCCGTCGGCTGCGCTCGAGGTCTTCGCCAGCGTCCAGGACGGCGTGTACTGCACGGTCGCGCAGGTGCTCTCGCAGTGGCCGCCGACGGACGCAGGAGCCGCGCTGTTACGCAGGGTTGCGCCGAGCGCGCCTGCCTTCACGGTCGCGGTGTAGCTGATGGACGCGGTGGCACCCGCGGCGACGGGCGGCACCGCCCAGGTCAGGGTGTCGTCCGCGCGGGTCAGGCCGGACGGCAGGGTGCCGAGCGTGGCGTCGTCGACGAGGTCGGCGACGTCGTCGGTCACGCGGGCGCCGGAGATGCCCACCGGGCCCGAGTTGGTGACGGTGAGCGTGTAGGTGACGGCATCACCGGGGTTCACGACCGCTCCGGACGCCGGGTCCGAGGTCTTGGCGAGCCCCCACTTCGCGGTGGACTGGGTGGTGGTGCAGCCGCCGAGGCAGGACGCGCCGGCGCCGTGCGGGGTGACCGCGTTGCGCAGCGTGGCACCGTCGGCGCCGGCCTTCACGGTGGCGGTGTAGCTGACGGTCTTCTGCTCGCCCTTCGCCAGCGTCGGGATCGCCCAGGTGAGGGTGTCGCCGACCCTGGACAGCTGCGGCGAGGTGAACACCACGTCGGCGTCAGCCAGCCCGGACAGGTCGTCGGTTGCGGTCGCGCCCGAGATCTCTGCGTTGGCGGTATTGGCCGCGGTCAGCGTGTAGGTGATCACGTCGCCCGGCTTCACGACCGCGCCGGTGGTGGGGTCGGACGTCTTGCGCAGCGTCCACGCCGGGGTGTGGTGGGCGGTCGTGCACGCGCTGCCGCACGCGGCGGGCGGCGTCTCGCCGGTGGCGGAGACCGTGTTGGTGAGGTCGACGCCGTTCGCGTCCGCCTTGACGGTGGCGGTGTAGGTCAGCTTCAACACGGAGCCGGCCTTCACGGTGCCGACCGCCCAGACGAGGTCGGTGCCGGTCAGGGTCGCGCTGCCCTGCGTGGCTGCGATGTCGGTCACGTCGGCGTGGGTCAGGACGCCGGCGAGCGCGTCGGTGACCACCACGTCCCTGGTGAACCCGACCTGCGCGGCAGCGACGGTGACTGTGTAGTGGATGGCCTGACCGGGCACGACCGTGGCGCCGTCGGCCGGGTCGGCCGACTTGCTGACGGTGAAGCTGCCCTTGGCGCGGGTGAGGGTGTTGGTGGCGGTCACGAGGGCGGGCGCGCCGCTGCGGGGCAGCGTGAACGTGATTGTCCGGCCGGACGTGCTGCCGCTCGCGTTCGCCACGTCGAAGCCGGTCGACCAGGTGTAGGACGCGTCGGACGGGGCCGGCGGTGCGTCCTCGGTGACCCGGCAGGAGCTGCCCACCGGCACCTCTTCCGGGGCGTTCCAGGTGCGGCCCGCGACGAGCGCGAAGGAGCCCGCGCCGCCCGTCGGGAACTGGTCGCCGTTGGCTGCTGTGCACTGCCAGGTGAAGTTGTAGGTCGCAGCCGGGTCGACGCCGTCGGTGTCCCCGGCGACGACCTTGGTGACCCCGAATGAGCCGGTGACCCGGCTGACCGGGTTCGTCACGACGATCGCGGGCCGGGCCTGGCCGGCGGGCACGACGGTGACCGGGTCGCCCAGGTCGGGGTTGCCCCACAGGTAGGAGTCGTCGGACTTCGACGGATCCGCCGGGTCGTTCTCCTTCGTCACTGTGCACGTGGAGCCGACCAGCACGGCCGGGCTGGTCCAGTCGGAGTCAGCGGCCACCGGTCCCCACGTGCCCGTGACGGCGTCGTCGCCGCTGTGGGTGCAACGGTAGGTACCCGAGAAAGTGAGGTCGCTCTCCAGCGCGCCGAGGATCACGCCGTTGGCGAGCGCGAGCCGCTTGGTGACGGTGATGGACGCCTTCACCCGGGTGGCCGAGTTGGCGACGGTGACCTTCGCGGTGTCGCCGGCCTGCGTGGTGACCGAACCGTCCGACGGCGTGTACCCGGGCGCGCCCCAGGCGTACGAGCCGTCAGTGAGCTGGTCGGACGACAGCGAGTCCTCTGCAACTGTGCAGACCGAGGCCGCCGGGATCGCAGTGTCGGACGGCTTGACCACGACGACACTGCCGCCGGACGCGGGCAGCGTCCAGCTTCCGGACGCCGCGACCTGGCCGCGGTACACACACGACCAGGTGCCGCTGACGGTCGTGGAGGCCCCGAACGCCCCGCTCGGGCCGTCGTAGGAACTGGTGACCTCGAGGCCCGACCAGCGCCGGGACGCGGTGTTGGTGACCACCAGCTGCGCAGGCTCGGACGCGGAAGCGATCGTCACCGTGCCGCCGAGGTCGGGCTTCGCCCACGTGTAGGAGGAGTCGAGCAGCGAGCTGTCGCTCGGGTCGGTCTCGGTCGCAGCGCACTCGGCGGTGAACGGGATGTCGGTGTCGCCGGTCAGCGTCGCCGGGCCCGCGCCCTTCGCCGTCCAGGTGCCGCTGTAGCTGTCGGAGCCGTAGGTGCACTTCCAGGTGCCGGAGAACGTGGTGCCCGCCTGCACGGCGTCGGCCGTCCCGTTGCCGTAAGCCTTCGCGAGGGCGAGGTGGCCCGTGACCCGGCGGATGCCGTTGGTCACGGTCGCCTGCGGCGCGTCGTTGCCCGCGGTCACGGTGACGTGGTCCGTCCCGTTGCCGAACGCCACCGACTGGCTGTCCCACGCATACGACGCGTCGCGCAGCTGGCTGGGGTTCGGGAACGCGCCCTCGGAGACCGCGCAGGTCCAACCGAAGGGGACGCCGTCGATCACGGTCGCACTGTCGCCCGGCTTGATGGCGATCGTGGCCTCGAGGTGGCCGTCCTCGTCCGGGGAGTGCAGGTAGCAGCGCGCGATCACGCTGAACCCGGCGAAGCTGCCGGACGGCGCGTAACCGTCGGTCTCGCCGGACAGGCCCGCGGTGACCGTGACCTTGCCGGTGTCGCGCAGCAGCGTGTTGGTCACGGTGAGCCGGTTCGCCTCGCCCGCGGCGACGGTCGCGCCGGTGTACTTCGGGGTGGCGTCCCAGCGGTAGGACGGGTCACTGCTCGGGGCGCCCAGCGAGCCGGCGTCCTCGGTTACAGAGCAGGCCGAGCCCACCAGGATGTGGTCGGCGTCGCCGGTAAGCGTGCCGAGCGTGCCGGCCGCACTGCCCTTCGCGGACCACGTGCCGGTGACCGGGTCGTCGCCGCGGTAGGCGCAGGACCACGTCCCGCTGAACACCTGGCCGGGGTCGGCGACGCCGGCGAACCCGCCGTTGTCGACCACCTTCGCGACCTCGATGCCCGCGTACACGCGGCTGATCGGGTTCTTGATCGCGATCTCGTACGTGCCGGTGTCACTGAGCTTCACTGCATCACCGATGGACGGCACGCCCCACGCGTAGGAACCGTCCTTCAGGCCGTCGGTGGTGCTGCCCTCGCTCGCCGAACAGGTGGACCCGAGCGGGATTCCGGCCCAGGTGGCGGAGTCGCCGCCAGCGATCGTCTTCGTGCCCTGGGCGCCGCTGGTGCAGGTGAGCGTGACCGGGAACACCGACGCCCCGGTGTAGCCGCCGGTCTCGCCGGTGACGGACTTGGAGACCTTCACGGACGCGGTCTTGGCGCTGAGACTGTTCACGACCCGGACAGCGACCGGCTGGGCGTCGTCGGTGGTGGTGAAGGTGATGCTGCGTCCGTTCTGCCCGGTGTTGGACGCGTCGCCGCTCGCGCCGAGATGCACGTCGTCCCAGCGGTACGGGTCGTTGGCGCCGGGGAGGTCGCCCTCGGTCACGGTGCAGGTCGAGCCGCCGGGGATCGCGTCCGACGGCGCGCTTGCGTCGTTGGCGTTGACGCTGAACGAACCGGTGATCGGCGTGGCCGGTACTGTCTCCCCGGTCTCCGGGTCCACGCCGCTGAGCGGGGTGCAGCTGTAGCTGAAGGTGAAGTCGGCTCCGGCCGGGAACGCGTCGCCTGCCGTGCCGCCCGCCACGCTGACGGCCACGTTGAACGGGCCCTCGGCGCGGTTGAGGGTGTTGACGACGGTCGCGGTGACGCCGTCCGCGCCGACCGTGGTCGCGTCCGGGGTCTGGGTGGTCCAGGTGTAGGAGCGGTCGCCGTCCACGGGCGCGCCGGGGTTGTCCTCGGCGACCGTGCAGACCGAGCCGACCAGCACGTCCACGGTTTCCGCGGTGCCCTGGCCGGTGATGCCCCACGAGCCGGACTTCGTGGTCTCACCGTCGTTGTAGCTGCAGGAGTAGGAGCCGGTGAAGTGGGCGCCGCCGGTGCCGTGGCTGGTGTGGTTGACGATGTCGGTGGCGATGGTCAGGGTCGCGTAGACGCGCTTGACGTCGTTGGTGACCGTGACGCCCTTCGCGTCCTCGGTGGCCGGGACCTTCACGGTCACCGGGTCGGGGGTGGCTTTCCACGCATAGGAGGCGTTCGGCAGCGCGTCGTGCCCGCTGGGCGCGTCCGTCTCCGTGACCGTGCAGGACGTACCGACCGGCAGGTACGGCGTGACCGCGGTGACCGCGGACGGCCAGACCAGGCTGAAGGTGTCGGTGTAGTTGCCCGTGGCGCCCTGGGCGGCCGCGTCACAGGAGACCCTGATCTTGAACGTGGCGCCGCTGGCGACCTGGCCGGCGAAGCTGTCCACGGCCTTGGTGACCTGGATGCGGCCGTAGCCGATGCTGGTCGGGTTGGTGACCGTGACCGTCCCGGAGCCGCCCCGCGGGACGGTGACCGAGCCGCCGCTGAGCCCGGCCCAGGTGGGGTCGCCCCACACGTAGCCAGCCTTGAGCAGGTTGGACGAGAGAGCCTTCTCGCTCACGGTGCAGGCCACGCCGGCAGGCACGGTGACGGCCTGCGAGCCGCCCGCTGCCACGTCCACGGTGCCGGTGTACGGCGCGCCGCAGTCGTAGCTGAGGGTGAAGTCGGCGCCGGAGCCGCCGTAGCCGCTGCCGGTGACGGTCGCGGCGAGGTTCAGCGTGACCAGATCGCGCCGGAAGTAGTTGGTGACCGTGACGGTCGCGGTACCGTTCGCCGCGATCGTCACGGCGCTGGTTGCGGCGTAGCCGTCCCACGCGTAGGAGGCGTCGAGGAAGTCGCCACTCTTGGCGGCCTGGTCCTCGCCGCTCACCGAGCAGGTGCTGGAAGCGGGGATGCCGCTGATGGTCTTCGAGGCGCCGGTGGACACGTCCACGGTGCCGGAGCTGACGGTCGTGCTGCCGAGCTTGCAGGTGTAGGTGACGGGGAACGTCCGGGATGCGCCGCCGCTGTAGCCGGAACCGGGGACGCCGCTGCGCGGGCTGACCGCCTTGGCGATCTGGAAGGAGCCGAGCTGCTGAGCGGTGCTGTTGGTGACGTTCACCGTCGTGGTCGTGTTGGCGGCGATCGTGACCACGCCGGGATTCACCGGCGTCCCCCACACCCACGAGTTGTCGACCAGTCCGGTCGAGGTGCCGGTGGGAGCGTTCGACTCGGTGACCGTGCAGTTCGCGCCGGCGGGGACGTTGTCGACGGTCGCCGCCGTGCCGGCCGTGCCATTGGTGGCGCCCGGGTACACCGTGACGCTGCCGGACGCGACGGTGGCCGCGCCGGACGTGCACACGTAGGCGGCGGTGAAGGCCTTGCTCGTACCACCGGTGTAGCCGTTGCCCGTGACGGTCTTGGTGATGGCCAGCTTGCCCACCGCGAACTTGTTCTTCACCGTGCAGGTCGCGCTCTGGCCGGCGGTAAGGGTCAGATTGCTGCCGTTCAGCGTGCCGGCGGTACAGGACCACGCGCCGTCCTGCACGTAGCCGGCGGTGGTGGCGGAGTTCGCCCCGACCTCGCCGAGGGCGTAGGTGCCCGCGATCACGGTCTTGCTCGTGACGGCGGAACTGCCGCTGGCGCCGGAGATCGTGGAGTTGCCGGTCGCCGACAGCGTCCAGTCGGACGGAACGGCGAGCGTCCCGGTCTGGCCGGTGGTGGTGACCTGCTTGACCAGGGTCAGCGTTGCGTGCGGCGTGTAGGTGTTGGTGTAGGTGCACGTGATCGGTGCAGCAGCGGACGAGGACGTGGAGTAGTCGCCGGAGAAGGTCAGCCCCGTGCCGCTCACGCTCAGGCCCGGGATCGAACTGCTGCCCGAGCCGTCCACGCAGGACAACGAGGTGAAGGCCCAGTCGGCGCCAGTCGGCGCGGTCTCGGCGATGTTGATGGTCTGCCCGGTGACCAGGTTGGCGGTCTTGGTGGCCTGGCCCGTGCTGCCGAGGCCGGACGGGGTCAGGGTGAAGCCGCTGCCCCACACGGAGCCGCTCACGTCGCTACTGGCGGTGAAGGTGGACGCGGGGTAGGCGGCCGGCGCCCCGAAGGGCGCGGCGACCTGTTTGACGATGGTCAGCGGACGCACCTGCTGGACCTGCGCGTACAGGCAGCCCCAGGTGGTGGTGCTCTCCGCCGTGGTGAAGACCGTGGTGACCGAGTTGAGCGAGGAGACCGTCGCGTTGCAGGTGGTGCCGCTCTGAGGGGCGGTGAAGCCGCGGACGATCAGTGTGTAGGTGAGGCCGTTGTTCGTGAAGGTCTGGTCGCTGATCTGGTTGAGGAAGCTCGTGGTGTCCGGGACGTTGTCGCCGGTGGTCTCGTCCATCTCGTAGTTGTAGGCCAGCGTCATGCCCATGAACTGGAGGTTCAGCAGCCCTCGGAAGAACTCGTTGCTCGAAGTCAGGTAGATGCCCGTGTTTTTGTGGGCCATCTTGCCGAGGTTGAAGATCGTGCCCGGCGTCAATGTGCTGACTGAGGCCGGGGCGAATCCCAGCGCGCTCTGGTAGGTCAGGCTCAGCTGCGTGTTGTCCGTGGGACAGTTTCTGCCGTTGCTGTTGTTGGTGCCATGGCCGGCCCAGACCATGCTTCCCGAGGAAACATAGACGGTGTTTCCGTTGGTCGCGCTGGAAATGGCCGAGCCGCCGGTGTTGTTGAGCGTGCCGGTGGTGGCCGTCCCGGTCTCGCTACCCAGGCGCAGGCAGTCGCTCGTCTGGTAGTTGGCCGCGCCGCCACTGGCGGAGCTGCCCTTCGACCCGTAGTGGGTCGCCATCTGAGCCTGTACGTTCTGGCCTGCTGAAACAGTGATGGTGGTGGCGGCACTCGCCGTGGTCGGTTCCACGATGATGACGCCAACCAGGGCCAGCGCAAGCGCGGCGACCCAGGACACCCCTCGTTTTCTCAGCATGCTCACCCTTTCCCCTAAAAAGAGATGATCATGTTGGGAGGAACCTACTCCGGATCGGCCGACAAACACAAATCATCGAGCAAAACAACTGGAAATCCACAGCATTTGTCCCCCGTTGTGGGGACCTATTTCCCGCATTTGTCACCCCTACGGGGACTGCCTATTCGTCGCTATTGTCCCCATTCCGGGTGACCTGAGCAGCGCCCCTCTCACCGTCCCTGGCACACGGATGCAGACGCCCGAAGGGCCCGCTCGGTCGAGCGGGCCCTTCGGGCGTTGGTCGGTGCCGGTGCGGCCGGCTACGAGAAGTTGAAGCTTCCGGTGTTCGGCAGTTGCATCAGCTTCGACTTGTCGGTGAGGCTCCCCCACGCGGCCAGGAAGACGCTCTTGAGATCGGCCGAGGTGGCGGCGCAGAAGTAGTTGTCGCCGTCGGAGTTCTCCTTGTCGGTGTTGCCGCTGATCGTGCAGTCGACGGCGTCACTGACCTTGCCCGCTTTCGTTGGCGAGGCCGCAGCCGCGAGCACGTCGCGCACGTAGATGTTCTTGCTGCCCGACTTGCCGCAGGTGGCCTGGTTGACCGCTCCCACTCCGATCATGATCAGACGGATCCCGGCTGCCTTGGCCTGGGTCGCGATCGAGGTGAAGTTGTCGCAGGACTGCTTCTGCCCGTTGCCGGCATAGCCGATATCGAGATCATTGCTCAACGTCACCGCACTGGAGTCGCTGTTGAAGATCTCCGAAGGAGAACCGTCGGTCTCGAAGATGATCACCTTTTGCGGCGTGCCGTACTCGTCAGGTCGCTTGGGCAGGCCGGCGTCCTTGACCGGGTCGGTGTTCAGCATATAGCGGGCCGCGCCCTTCAGGGCCGAGGCAAGGTGGGTGCCCTCGTTGTCCGACTTGGATGTGCCGTCAGTGGTCGAAGGGTAGTTGACCGCGTCATCCGAATAGTCCAGCTGCCCCACCGACTTGCCCAATGTGGTGGAGGTGTCAAGGCTGGTCACGCCATTGGCGTCGGTCTTCGTGTACTTGTTGGTGAAGCCAATCGGGACCCATGAACCACTGAAGTGATACTTCTTGTTGCTGGCGCTCCAGGTGGGCGTGCACTTCTTGTTGTTGCCACTGCCCGTGCAGGTCACATAAGTGGCGTCGGTGAACGCGTTGCCGCTGGACGGCGGTGCGACCTTGTTGCTGGTGCTCGGCCAACTGATCGCAATCGTGCCGAAGGCCACGTACTGCTGGTCCTGGTTCATGGAACCGAGCATGTCGCTGATCCCGGTCTTCATGTTGGCGAACGACCCGGTCGGGGTGTTCCAGCCGGTGTTGTACGGGTCGCCGTCCTTCATCGACGGTGTTCGGTCCGCCATCACCACCACGTCCATCGGGTTCGGACTGACCGTCCCGCAGTAGCCACGACAGGCGGCGGAGACAATCGCTCCGGTCTGACCGGTCGGAATCCCGATCGCCGGACCGAACGAGAAGTCCACAGTCTTGTTGTACTTCACCACGATCGTGTTGCACTTGTTGGTCGTCGTGCAGGTCACCGAGCAGATACCAGCGCTCTCGTTGCAGTCGAGCGGGTTGAAGGTGTGACTGGAGATCCCGCACACAGCCAGCACGGTCGCCCAGTCGGGAGAGTTGGTCGTGGTGTTGTAGCTGGTCACGCAACGCAGTGCGATCTGCGGGACGATCGCGCCGAGGTTGGCGTTGACCATGTTGGCGCTGGCGAACTTCTGCGCTTCCTTGATGGCGTTCGTCGGGTCGTCGGGCAGTTTCATCACGCCGGCAGCTGCCGCGGCGTCGAGGGAGTTCTGTAGCTGCTGGCGCTCGTAGACGAGCCGGGCGACATCGACCCCGATCGCCGCGGAGGCCATCAACACGATCATTGAGATGGCAACCACGACAGCCACAGCTCCGCGCTCACCGCGCCGAACCTTCCAACGCCTGATCATGCTTCGATCCTCATCTGGCTCTTGCCCTGAAGGGTGACGGTCGGCGAGAAGCCCAGCATCACCGGCGACAACCAGGTGTGCACGTACGTCACTGTCACCGTGATCATGCTCCCGGTATCGGAGGTCGCGTCGGTCATGGAGCAGGCGGTGCCGGATACCGTCGTGCAGGTAATCGTGACCTTGGTGCCAGACTTGCTGGCACCGGGCATGTCGCTGATCCCGTTGGTGGCGGCGCTGATCGCTTGCGACTGATTGCCGGTGAGCGCGCCGGCACGAGCACCCTCGCGGGCCGCGTTGGCGACCTGCGACTGAGCGCCCATGACCATGCCAAAGTCAACGATCCCGACCAGAAGCAGGATCAGGACGGGCAAGACTATCGCGAATTCAAGGGCAGCCGCCCCACGCTGCCTCTTGCGCGACCCCAAAGTGGTAGACACGCATGCTCCATATTCATTCTGCCGATTTTGATACTCCGGACCCCTCCAGAATTCTTTGTAAGTCTAGGCGCGCGGCCAAGTCGGTGTCAATACAACAGCGAATCGCTTAGCTTATCGCGACAGGAACTCGGGACCTGCACGTCAGCTAGGCGTGTCGCGCCAGTTCCTGGCATCAGGCCTAGCCACATCCAGATCAGGAGGCCGGTTCCTCGCTTGTCGGCCTAGGCGGGCAGACCCGACTGTTCCCCTTTCGGGCGACCGGAGAGCGGTATTGGCCGCGGTTTCACAACCCACCACAATTAGGCGTGACTGTCCCCCTCAAGAGGGACATCCTGGCTTGGCATGTCCCCCGAACGGGGGACGGCCAGAACGGTTTCGCTGCCCGATCCGGTGCGCGGCAGGCCGATTTTATCGAGAATCCGGCGCCGCCCACTGGTGTAGGCAATTTCCACATCACCCATCTGGATGACACCGCCGTCCGGAATCACGCCACGGGCGCTCGTACTGCCGAATTTCGCGACGATCTTCACCGCGCGTTCACCGCGCGTCGCCGCCCTCGCCCCGCTGGCCAGACCGGTCAACCCGGTCAGGTCGGTGGCCGCCTCCGGCGCGGACAGCTTCATCCGGCGCCCCGTCAGGACAATGTCGGCCAGGTCCCGTCCACTCCTGCGGAAGGTGAGCAGGCCGCTCATGCTCGGCGTCAGCAGCAGCCGGACGGCGAGGAACAGGACGAAAGCCCCGACAGCGGCCCCCGCGACCGCACCGACCGTCGGCAGCAGGTTCGCTGGCAGCTTGATGGGTGCCGGCGCCACCTTGGCCGTTCCCTGCAGCGTGGGCTCGAACTTCAGTCCGAGCCCCTTCTCCATCGCCTGCTTCCAAGGGGATCCCAGCTTCGCCGTGAGTGCGACCTGGGCATCCGATCCGGCCGCTCCGGTGACGGTGGCCCGAACGGGCAGGCTGACCCGCTGGGTCGGCCCCAGCTTGACCGCGTCGGGCAGGCCCGACAGCCGCACCTCCAGACCGGGCGGAGCCTGCACGCTGAGTTCGAAGAGTTGCACGGGGACGTGCGCGAATGGCGAGGCGATCTCGATCTGGGCGTCCACTGACGTGCCGTTCGCGAGCGCCGCGCCGAGGTCGCCGGTCCAGCGCACCTCGATCGGCTGGGACAACTCGTGGCGCAGCGCCTCTGCGGCCTGGAGTCGAACGAGGTCTCCGCCCACCTGCGCGAACTGGGCGCCGACCTGGCTCGCGGCCACCTCGGTGGCCTGCGGGAACACCTTCTTCAGCAGGCCGGCATCCGTTGTCGCCATCAAGGAGACCGCATAGGCCGCGACTTGATGTGACTTGGCGAGCGCCTCGGCTCTGGCCCGCAACTGCTTCCAGGCCGCGCCCTTGACGTCGGAGTACTTCGACCCGGGCGCGTCCAGCTTGCCGTCGGTGATCAGGATCAGCGCCGCGAGCCGATGGGTGTGTGGACCTTCGAGTTCAGTCAGACCTGCGGCGACCGCTGCCCCGATGTCGGTGTGGCTGCCCGACGCGGTCACAGGCAACTTGGCGGTCACAGCCGCCGGGTCCGTGCCCACCACGCCGCGGAAACGCTGAACGACCGCAGAATCGAAAGTGAGCAGGGAGACCCGGTCGTCCGAGTCCAACCCGCGGACCAGTGTGTCGAGTTCCTTACGCACCTTTGCATATCGGCCACCGACGTTCATCGAACCGGACGTATCGACCATGACCACGTAATCGGCCGGCTCCGACGTCAGGCCCAGCGCGGCAACGACTTCGTCCACGCCGGTGGCCGCGTGAGCGGGCGGAGGAGCCAACAGAGTGGCACCCAGCACGCCCAGGACCACGGCCGACCACCTCGCCCAGCGCCTCACACTAACCCCCTCATGTCCCCTTTTCGGGTGACTCGAACCGATTTCTAATCGGAATTGATGTCCTCTTCCGGGTGACCACCCCGGGCAATGAAGTCCTCTTTCGGGGGACCCGCAGAAGGCTTCTGGACCAACTTTAGTACGTTTGTCGAAGTTCATCGACAAAACCCTTTGACAAGCCTTCCGCGCCGATGTAATGATTCTTCTCGAAGGGCCTCGGGGGTTGATTCCGGGGCACCGGCGGAACCTATCCCAACATCCGAAAGGGGTCTCTCATGAAGAACCTGCCCGCCAAGATCATCGGCACCGTCGTTCACGCCAAGGAGCGTGGCGCCACCGCCGTCGAGTACGGCATCATGGTCGCTCTGATCGCCGCTGTGATCATCACCATCGTGGCCACCCTCGGCACCAACCTCCAGAACATGTTCACCGACGTCAACGCCAAGGTCCTGCAGGGTGGCGTCAAGCCCTGATCCACCTGCTCGGCGGGTCTCGACCAGCTCGACCAACCGCATGGTGAAGAGCTGAAGGGGACCACGCTAGCGCTCACACTAGAGACACCCCGGGCGCGCCCGGGGTGTCTCTAGTACATGGAACGCGCTGAGATCTTCACCAGCCCGACAATCAGACCGGCCTCATCGCGGGATAGTCCGTACCGTCCCCCACGTTTCGAACGACAATCCCGGCCGAGTTCATGTCACCCAGACGGATGACAATTCGCGGATCACACCATTGGTATTTGTCACCCGAGAGGATGACACCAAACCCGATATCTTCCGGGCGCCGACATCGAGACCCGGCTCAAGGAAATCAATACTCGCCTCATCTGCTGGCGGCAGGCGGCGAGCGCCACCCGGCAGCGCTGCTGCCGAACATTGTTCGTCACTCGAGTCAATCAAGGCGGTCCCAATGCAACGCCGAATCATCGCCGCGGTCGCCGCGGTTCTCCTCGCCGGCATCGGCGCGGTCATGCTCTACAACTACGTCAACACCGCTGAGGCCAGGGCCATGGCCAGCCTCGACACCGTCGACGTGCTCGTCGTCACCAAGGGCGTTCCGGCCGGCACCTCGGGTGCCGAGATTGCGCCCTACATCGAGCTCAAGAAGCTGCCCAAGCTCGCCGTCGTCGACGGCGCCCTCACCGACACCAGCAGCGTGACCGACCTCGTCACCACTACTGACCTCCAGGTCGGGGAGCAGCTCCTCGCCAGCCGGTTCGCCACGCCCAACACGACCACCACCGGTGACGTCAAGGTGCCTTCCGACCTCCAGTTGGTGACCTTCCAGCTGGATCCCAGCCGGATCGTCGGCACCAATGTGGCACCGGGAGACAAGGTCGGCCTGTTCATCTCCAAGGAGGAGAACCAGGTCGCCCTGACCAAGCTGGCCTTCCGCGATGTCCTCGTCACCAAGGTGCAGGGGGCACCGAATACCTCGCAGAGTGACGGCAACGGAGATGCAGCGCCCTCCAGCGACGTCCTGGTCACGATCGCGATCGCCCCCAAGAGCGCTGCCGAGATCGTCTGGGGCGCGGAGTTCGGTCACATCTGGCTGGCCCTCGAGCCCAAGGACGGCGACCACTCCACGACGATGATCGTCAAAGTGAAGAACATCTTCGGATGAGCCCCGTACTAGTCATCAGCCGCAACCCCGAGGTGGTGGGCCTGGTCCAACAGGCCTGGGGTCCCGACGGCTACGCGATCGCGCCCGAGCAGTTCCCGGACACCGTCCAGGTGCTGCTGAACCATCTGCAGGGGGCGCCGCTTCCGGCCGTTGCCGTGCTTGACCCGGGCGAACAGGTGCCCGGTGCGCTGGCCCTGGCCGTGGAGCTGGACCGGAACTTCACTATCCCCTCCGTCCTGGTCAGTGACCGGGCAGCGGAGGTGAGCCTCGACGCCATGCGGGCAGGGGTGCGTGACATCGTCACCCCCAGCGCGCCGGTCGAGGAGATGAAGAAGGCCTTGGAGCGGGCCGCCACCCACTCCGGGCCGCGGGTGACGCAAGCGGGGACGCCTGGTGCGCCCACCGTCGCTGCGTCGACCCAGCGGGGGAAGGTGGTCACGGTGGCATCGCCCAAAGGTGGCGTGGGCAAGACCACCGTGTCCACCAACCTCGCTGTGGGGCTCGCGCAGCGCCTGCCGCAGTCGACGGTGCTCGTGGACCTCGACGTCCACTTCGGAGACGTGGGCAGCGCGCTCAACCTGACGCCCGAGTTCACCCTTCCCGACATGGCCCACGGGCCGGCCGCCCAGGATCCCCTGGCGCTGAAGTCGTTCCTGTTCCTGCACCAGACCGGCCTGTACGTCGTGCCCGGATCGGAGTCCCCGGCAGCGGCCGACGCAGTGACCAGCAAGGACGTCGTGAACCTGCTCGACACCCTGGCCGGGCAGTTCAAGTACGTGGTGGTGGACACCGCACCCGGGCTGAGCGAGCACACTCTCGCCGTCCTCGACCAGACCGACATCCTGGTGCTGGTGACGAGCCTGGACGTGCCAGGCATTCGCGGCCTCCGCAAGGAGCTCGACACCCTGCGCGACATCGGCCTGATGCTGGAGTCCCGCACGGTGGTGCTGAATTTCATGCATCCGAGTCGGGGAATCTCCGTGGCCGACGTCGAAGCCTCGATCGGGCGCAAGGTGGACTTCCAGGTCCCGCAGTCCAACTCGGTGCCCATCTCGGTCAACCAGGGCATCCCACTCCTGCAGGCCGGCAGCCGGGACCCGGTGGCCAAGCAGCTGAAGGCGCTGGTGGAGAGCGTCGACAACAACGAGAAGGCGCCCGCGAAAGGCCGGCGGTTCCTCGACTTCGGGCACAGAAAGGAGGCCCAGCAGTGAACCTCGCCGAACGACTCCTCGCCGCGCAGAAGGGCGAGCGGGGCATCCCCCGGGATCCGGACGCACCGAAGACCCCCTCCGTTCCAGAGCGAGCCTTCACGGCCCTTCCTGTGAATGGCGCGAACGGCAACGCCCACGACAATGCCCCACCCGCTCCCTGGCTACCGGTGCCGGAGGCGTTGACACCAACCGCGCCGACGCCGACCGTGACGTGGACTTCGCCCACCGCGGCTGCACAGGTCGACGAACACCGCCTCGTGAACCGGGCCCCCGCGCCGCCAGTGGTCGTGGAGACCCACGACGCGCTGAGCAGGCTCAAGGAGGATGCGGTCGAGCAGCTGTTCGAGCGCTTGGGCAATCGGCTGAACGACCCGAACCTCGAAGAGGCGGCCCTGCAGACGCTCGTCCAGCAGGAACTGAACGCGATCATCGAGGGAGGGAAGCTCCCCCTGACCGCTCGTGAGCGCCAGCGCCTGATCCGCGAGGTGCACGACGATGTGCTGGGCCTGGGCCCGCTGCAGCCACTCATCGACGACAAGGCCGTCACCGAGGTCATGGTCAACGGCCCGTACAAGGTCTACATCGAGCGGGCCGGCAAGCTGACCCTCAGCCAGGTCAGGTTCAAGGACGAGCCGCATCTGCGGCGCGTCATCGAACGGATCGTCACCAAGGTCGGCCGGCGAATCGACGAGTCGTCCCCACTCGTGGACGCCCGCCTGGAGGACGGCTCTCGCGTGAATGCGATCATTCCGCCCCTGGCGGTGAGCGGCTCCACCCTGACCATCCGGAAGTTCTCCAAGGACGCACTCACGGTGCCCGACCTGATCGAGAAGCGCTCGCTCACGCCGGAGATCGCCGAACTCCTGAACGCCTGCGTGGTCGCCCGGCTCAACATCATCGTCTCCGGCGGCACCGGCACCGGCAAGACCACGCTGCTGAACGTGCTGTCCGGCTTCATCCCGAACGACGAGCGCATCGTCTCGATCGAGGACGCGGTGGAGCTCCAGTTGCAGCAGGAACACGTGGTGCGCCTGGAGTCGCGTCCACCCAACGTGGAGGGCAAGGGCGAGGTCACCATCCGCGACCTGGTCAAGAACTCGCTGCGTATGCGACCCGACCGGATCATCGTCGGCGAGTGTCGTGGCGGCGAGGCCCTGGACATGCTGCAGGCCATGAACACCGGCCACGACGGCTCCCTGTCGACCATCCACGCCAACACGTCGCGCGACGCCCTGGCGCGTCTGGAGACGCTGGTGTTGATGGCCGGAATGGACCTGCCGCTGAGGGCGATCCGCGAGCAGGTGTCCAGCGCCATCGACGTCATCGTCCAGCTGACCCGGCTGCGGGACGGTACCCGCCGGGTCACCTCGGTGACCGAGGTGCACGGCATGGAAGGCCAGACCGTCACCATGCAGGACGTGTTCGAGTTCGACTACTCGGCGGGCGTCTCGGCCGACGGCAAGTTCCTCGGTAGCATCCGGCCCACCGGCGTCCGGCCCGGCTTCACGCAGAAGTTCGACGACCTCGGCATCAGGCTGTCCCCGACCGTCTTCGGCACCGGGCAGCTGTGGAGCGGAGGGCATCGGTGATGGGCGACTTCTTCGCATCCAGCGCCGCGCTGACCCTCGGCTGGACGCTCCTGGGCATTGCCGGCCTGACGGCCGTCGTGCTGGTCACGCTGCCGAGCAATCGGCTACCGCTGGAGCGCCGTCGTCCGGGAGCCGCCCCCAAGGACTCCGGGATCCAGCGGATGGCCACTGCCGCCACCGACACCGTCGACAAGGTCATGCGTGGCCGCAGTGGGTCCGTCGACGCCATCCTCGAAGACGCTGGCGTGTCCACTCCGGCGAAGGATCTGATCGTGATCGTCGGCGCTGCAGCACTGGCGTCGTTCGCCCTCGGTCTGGTGCTCGGCCAGCCCGTGTTCGGCGTGCTCCTCGCGCTGCTCTGCCCGATCATGGGTCGAATGCTGCTCTCCATGCTCGCCGATCGGCGCCGCAAGCAGTTCGGCAAGCAACTCGATGAAATCCTGCAGATGATGGCCGGCAGTCTCCGGGCGGGTTACAGCCTGCCCCAGGCCGTGGCGACAATCTCGCAGGAGGCTGACAAGCCGGTGTCGCAGGAGTTCGCGCGGGTCACCAACGAGACCCGGGTAGGGCGGTCGATGATGGACTCCCTCAACGACGTGGCCAGCCGAATGCGCAACGAGGACTTCTACTGGATCACCCAGGCGATCGGGATCAACCGGGAGGTCGGCGGCAACCTCGCCGACGTGCTGGACAACGTCAGCAAGACGATCCGTGAGCGCAGCCAGATGACGCGCCAAGTGGCCGCCCTGGCCGCGGACGGCAAGCTGTCGGCGATCATCCTGATGCTGCTGCCGTTCGTGGTCGCGCTGTTCCTGTTCCTGACCAACCCGACCTACATCATGCGGCTGTTCACCGATCCCGTCGGGTGGGGGATGCTCGCAGCGGGCGTCGTCATGCTGGGCATCGGCGGCTTCTGGCTGACCAAAGTCATCAACCTCAAGTACTGAGAGCGAGTGTCATGCAACCCATCGCCCTTCTCGGTATCGGCCTCTTCAGCGTGGGCGCCGGTGTTCTGCTCTGGTTCGCCTTCGGCGGCGCCTCCGCCGTCCGCAAACAGATGCTGGCGAACCTGAACCGGCAGCAGAAGGAACCCGCCCAATCGGTCGGAACACCCAGCGACCAGCGCAAGCAGCGAAGTGGCCTGGCGGATGTGCTGCGCCGTAGTGCGCCCGCGCCGCTGCTGAAGTCCATCACCAAGTTGTGGGCCGGCGCCGGACGCCCCGAGAACAACACGCCCGACCGGATCCTGGCGAACATGGGCCTGCTCGGCCTCGTCGGCGCCGTGGTGGGCGTCCTGATCTCCCGGCTCGTCCAGCCACCGCTGGGCGTGCTGATGGGCATCGGCGTCTTCCTGCTGGCTTTCTTCCTGCCCATGGTTCGGCTGCAGAGCGCGGGCGCGACGCGCAAGGACGCCATCAAGCGCCAACTGCCGGACACCCTCGACCAGATGAGCATCGCCGTGAACGCCGGCCTCGGCTTCGACGCCGCGATGATGCGGGTGGCCAAGAACGGCAAGGGTGAACTGTCCAACGAACTGGTCCGGACCCTGCAGGACATCCAGGTCGGGCAGACAAGACGGGCGGCCTACGAAGATCTGGCCGAGCGAACCGGCGTGGAGACATTGCACCGGTTCGTCCGGTCGATCATCCAGGCGGAGGCCTACGGCATCGCGCTCTCCGACGTCCTGCAGACCCAGGCGGACGAGTTGCGGCTGGAGCGCCGCCAGTACGCCGAGCGCAAGGCGATGGAAATTCCTGTGAAGGTCGTCTTTCCACTGATCCTGTTCATCATGCCGGCCATGTTCATCGTCGTGATGGGGCCGGGTGTGATCGGCATCATGCACGCCTTCGCGGGCATGGGATAGTCGGTCAGCCATGACCGTCCTGATCTGTGGGGTGCTCGCCGCCCTCGCCGCATGGGCCCTCACCGGGTTCATGCGGCACTGCGCCACCTCGGACGCACCGATCCTGCGCCGCTGGTGGCACTTGGCGGTGGCCGCCGTGCTCGGTGGACTGGCCGGGTTGGCGCCCAGTTGGGCGGAGATGGCGGCTTTCACCGTGCTCGCGGTGGCGTCCGGGCTGCTCACGGTGATCGATCTCGCCGAGGAACGGCTGCCCGACCTGATCGTGCTGCCGCTGATCGGGCTGACCGCCGTCCTGCTCACGGTCGCGGCGTGGACCACGGGCAACTGGGCGGCATTGGGACGGGCCGGTCTCGCGGCCCTGGCACTGTTCGCCCTCTACTTCGTGCAGATGATCTTCTCCCCTGACCTCGGATTCGGCGACGTGAAACTCGCCGTGGCGGTCGGGGCCTTCCTCGGCTGGTTCGGCTGGGGCGCCGTACTGCTCGGGGCGTGCCTGGGCTGGGTGACTTACGCGGTGCCCGCCCTGGTGCGGCTGCGCAAGACGAAGCAGGGCGAACGGGGCTCTCTGCCGCTCGGCCCGTTCATGATCCTCGGCAGCGTGCTCGGCGTGTTCTGGGCGGGAGCGATGCTGACCTGGTGATCCCCGTTCAGGGCTGGTCGGGATCGATCAATTGGTCGAGCTGCAGGGTGCGCGGCGGCGCCTGGTCACCGGACGGACGGCGGGTGACCAGGACGTCGCAGTGGGCATGCTCAACCACCTGGTCGGAGACCGAACCGAGCAGCAGGCCGGAGAAGCCGCCCTGGCCACGGGTACCCACGACCAACACGCGGGCTCCTTCGGACGCCCGGACCAGTTCCCGTCCTGCCGCTCCGTGCGGCGCCTCGTAACTGACCGCGACGCCGGGGTACTCCGCGACGATCGGCGCCGTCTGGGTCTTCAACTGCTCGAGGACGGCCTCTGCGAAGTCGTCGACGGGCGGCACGAAGCCGGGCTCCCAGGTCTTCGGGCGCGGCGCGTTGCTGATCGTCCATGCCCGCACGACCCGGGCTGGTGCACCGACCTTCGAGGCCAGCCACAACCCCTTCCGCAACGCCTCTCGGGCGAAGTCGGACCCGTCATAGCCGATCACGATCGGGGCGTCGTCCATGAGCGAACTCTAGGACGCCCCGGCACTTGCCGGGAGAGAATGGTGACAGGAGGGAGCCGCCATGAGGATCCTGATCGTCGGTACCGCCGGCCGCGATTTCCATGTCTTCAACACCATCTACCGCAACGACCCCGCCCAGCAGGTCGTCGGTTTCACCTCCGCCGACCTCGCCGCGCGCGGGACCGGACACTATCCCGCCTGCCTGGCCGGGCCGCTCTACCCGGACGGCCTGCCGATCTTCCCCGAGGCCGAACTCGCCGAAGTGATCGGCGCGCACGGCGTCTCCCAGGTCGTCTTCGCCTATTCGGAGATCGCCTGCCCTGACGTGGCGGGACTCGCCGCCCGAGTGCTGGCCGCCGGCGCCGACTTCCTGCTGGTGAACCCCCATCGCGTCATGCTGCACACGGCCAGGCCGGTGATCGCCGTCACCGCCGCGCGGTCCGGGGCGGGGAAGTCGCCCACCGTCCGATACCTGGCCGAACTGCTCGGCTCCTGGGGCCTGCGGGTGGCGGTCGTCCGGCACCCGCTGCGCGCCCAGAGCTTCGCCACTGATCGTGAGCACGACGTCGCCCTCATCGATGACGTGGTGGTGGATGCGTGCGCGGCGCCCGTCCGGGAGCCTTTCGACTCGGTGCCGGGCGTGACCGTCTTCTCCGGATTGGACTTCGGCGCGATCCTCACGGCCGCCGAGGCCGAGGCCGACGTCATCCTGTGGGACGGGGCCGGCAGCGACCTGCCGTTCGTCAAGCCCGGCCTGCACATCGTGCTGACCGACCCGTTGCAGGCCGAAGAGGGATCAGAGTACTTCCCCGGCGAGGTCGGGCTGCGCCTCGCGGACGTCGTGATCGTGAGCAAGTGCGACTCCGCGACGCCGGAGCAGGTGGCACTCGTGGAGCGCACCGTCCACCGCGCGAACCCGGACGCTGTCCTGCTCACCGCCGATTCGCCGGTGATCGTCAGGGGCGGGGCGAACGTCGCCGGCCGGACGGTCGTGGTGGTCGAGGAAGCGCTCACGCTCAGCCTGGGCGCCCTCCGTCCCGGCGCCGGCATCGCCGCCGCCCACCAGGTCGGGGTGACGGGCATCATCAGCCCGCTGCCGCAGGCGGTCGGCGCACTCGCGGACGTGTACGCGGGCCACCCGGAGGCGCAGTCCGTGCTCCCAGCGATGGGCTACGGCCCGGACGAGCTCGCCGACCTCAGGGCCACGCTGGAGGCGACCCCGAGCGAGGCAGTGATCGACGCCACCCGTGTCGATCTCGCCAGCCTGCTGGGCCTGGCCCGTCCGGTGGCCCGGGCGGCGTACGCCATCCGTCCCCACGACCCGGAGCGACTGGCAGAGCTGGTCCGGGCCGCGCTCGGTCAAGCTCAGGGCACGCGACCTCGTGTTGGCCGAGCTTGACGAAGCCCGGCAGACCCTTCGCCAAGCTCAGGGACCACAACCCCACGCTGGCTCAGGAACCACAACCCCACGCTGGCTGAGCCTGACGAAGCCCCCAACCGCCTAGGATCAGGAGTCTGAGCCGAGGAAGGAAATCATGAGCAAGGCGCCCAGTCCTGCCCAGCAGCAGGCCATTGAGCAGGTGGAGACCTATTCGTCCCACAACTACCACCCGCTGCCGGTAGTGATCGCGAGTGGCTCCGGCGCCTGGCTGACCGACGTGGACGGCAACCGCTACCTCGACTTCCTGTCCGCCTACTCGGCGGTGAACTTCGGGCACTCCAATCCCGACCTGGTGAAGGTGGCCGTCGAACAGCTCGGCAAGGTGTCGATCACCTCCCGGGCGGTGTACTCGGCCACCTACGGCCCGTTCATCGAGGCGCTCGCGAAGCTGTGCGGCAAGGACATGGTGCTGCCGATGAACACCGGCGTGGAGGC
>DAIPJC010000025.1:0-56696 GCA_036770475.1 Propionicimonas sp.
TCACCCCACGGCCCTTCGTGACGCCGCTCGTTCCTCACGGCTCCTCAGGGAACGTTGCCGGGGTCTCGACGAGCTCGACCAGCCGAGGAGATCTCAGGTATGGCGAGAGGTCTCGACGAGCTCGACCAGCCGTACCTGGGGTCTCAGTGAGCGGACGGACTCTCGTCCGGCTGGGCGCCGGTGGACACCGCCTCGCTGCCCTCCAGAGCTGGTGTCTCGTCCTCGGCCTCGATGGCACCGTGGTGCTCGGCCTCAGCGACCTCTTCCGCCGTCGGCTTCGAGATCTGGCCCGCCGCGTACCAGTGCGACAAGCGCCGGCGGAGACGTCCCACCTTCTTCCCGTTCGGCACCAGCGCCTCGCGTTGCGGATGCCGGGTGAGCACGAACGCCTCGCCCTGCGAGATCGGCTGGTGCGCCTCGCTGTAGCCGCCGTCCGGACTGCGGACGATCACGCCCGACTCCGAGCCGTGCAGCACCCGCTCCTTGTCGGCACGCTGCAGCGAAAGGCAGATCCGCTTGGTGACGATGAACGCCAGCACGGGCACCGCGAACACGGCCACCCGCATGAAGTAGGTGACGTCGTTCAGCGACACCTGGAAGGTGGTGGCGAGGATGTCGTTGCCGCCGGCCAGCCAGAACATGCCGTAGGCCGCCATGCCCGCCACGCCGATCCCCGTGCGGACGGGGGCGTTGCGCGGCCGGTCGAGCAAGTGGTGCTCGTCGGTGTCACCGGTGATCCACGCCTCGACCCACGGATAGACCGCCAACCCGGTGAAGAGCAGTCCCATCAGGCCCACGCCGGGCAGGAAGATGTTCCACGACCAGGTGGTGCCGCCGATGTGCCACTCCCAGTTCGGCATGATCCGGATGGCGCCCTCGACGAAGCCCATGTACCAGTCCGGCTGAGAGCCGGCGGTCACCTGCGCCGGGTTGTACGGGCCGAACACCCAGACCGGGTTGATCTGCATGAACGCGCCCATCAGGATCGTCACCGCGAACACGATGAAGAAGAAGCCGCCGGCCTTCGCCACGTAGATCGGGAAGAACGGGTAGCCCTGAATGTTGCGCTGGGTGCGTCCCGGGCCGGGCCACTGGGTGTGCTTGTGGTAGACCAGCAGCGCCATGTGGGCGCTGATCAGGCCGAGCAGCAGGCCGGGTACCAGCAGGATGTGCACCATGTAGAGCCGCGGGATGACCAGGTCACCGGGGAACTCGCCGCCGAAGACGAAGAACTCGGCCCAGGTGCCGATCAGCGGGATCGAGCGGATCGCGCCGTCCACGAACCGCAGGCCGGTGCCCGACAGCAGGTCGTCCGGCAGCGAGTAGCCGGCGAAGCCCTCGATCAGGCCGATCGAGAGCAGGCCGACGCCGATCAGCCAGTTCAGCTCGCGGGGCTTGCGGAACGCGCCGGTGAAGAACACCCGAAGCATGTGCGCGGTCATCGCGGCCACGAACAGCATCGCCGCCCAGTGGTGGATCTGGCGCACCAGCAGGCCGCCGCGCACGTCGAAGCTCAGGCTCAGGGTCGACGCGAACGCCTCCGACATCGGGACGCCGCGCATCAGCTCGTAGGTGCCGGCGTACTCGACCTCGGCCATCGACGGCTTGAACCAGATCGTTAGGAACACTCCCGTGATCAGCAGGATCACGAACGAGTACAGCGCGATCTCGCCCAGCAGGAACGACCAGTGGTCGGGGAAGATCTTGCGGATGTTGCCGACCAGCTTGGCCAGGCCGATCCGCTCGTCCAGCCAGTTCGCCGTACCGTCGAGCTTGCCTGGCCCCTTCTCCTTCGGAGGGGTCCTGACCTCCATGGCCGGGGACTCGGGGCTGAGTTCTGCTGGCTTCGCCATCAGCGGTCACCCTCCTGGAAGTCCTTGGACGAGTCGCGCTCGAAGAAGCTGGGCCCCACCGGGACGGTGAAGTCGCTGCGGGCGACGAGGTACCCCTCCGCGTCCGTGGTGATCGGCAGCTGCGGCAGCGACCTGGCCGCCGGCCCGAAGACGACCACGCCGGAGTTGCCGAGGTCGAACGTGGACTGGTGGCACGGGCAGAGCAGGTGGTGTGTCTGCTGTTCCCACAGGCTGATCGGGCAACCCACGTGGGTGCAGATCTTGGAGTAGGAGAGGATGCCGTCCACCTGCCAGTCGCGGCGGGAGTCGGGGATACGGATCGAGTTCGGGTCCATCCGGACGATGATGATCGCCGCCTTGGCCTTGGCCTGCTGATAGGCCGTGCCGGTTAGGTCCTGCAGGGTCTCCGGCTCGGCGTTGACCAGCTGGCCCACCTCCAGTTCGCTGGCCTTCAGCCTCTTGAAGGTCACATCGTTGACGAGATGGACGCCCTCGGCCCAGATCGTCTTCTCGATGGTCTGCGCGCGGACTTCCGGCGTCGGCCACGGCCCGAGGTCGGCGAGGCTGACCACGGCAGGGACGACCATCAGGCCGAGCGCGCTCGCCATGCCGGTGCCGAGCAGCCGACGGCGGCGGATGCCCGAGCCCTCGATGCTGTTCTCCAGGTCGGCCAGGACGCGCTCGCGCACCTCGGGTGGCGAGGAGGCCTCATGCCGGTCGCCGACGATCTCCTCGTCGCTCATCAGCATGCGGGCCCACTGGATGGCCGCGACGCCGATCATCAGGGCGGCCAGCCCGGCGGTCAGCCCCAGCAGCGTGTTCTGCATCTTGAGGTTCGTGCCGAACAGCACCAGTTCCGCGTCCCGCGGCACCGCGAAGTACACCACGAGGAACGCCAGGACGAGCACGGGGACGGACGCCAGCATGCCGACGATCTGCTTGTAGGCGCGGTCGGCCGCTTTGGCGTCCACGTCCGTGAACCGCGGCGGATGCTCCTCGAAGCCCGGGTCGGGCACGGGCAGGTCGTCGCGGACGGACGAGGCCTTCTCGATCTCGGTGTGCTCGCTCATGCGCGGGGTGTTCATGCGCGCGCTCCCCTGGTTGCGATCCAGATCGCGGCCAGGACCAGTGAGCCGATGCCGGCCACCCACGCCCAGAACCCCTCCGACACCGGACCGATCCCGCCGAGGGTGAGGCCGGCGGACGGGGCCGCGTTCACCTGCTCGACGTAGGCGATCATCTTCTTCGCGTCGTCGTCGGTGATCGCGCCGGGGCCGAACACCGGCATCTGGCCGGGACCGGTACGCATGGCCTCCCAGATCTGTTCGGGCGCGGTGTTCTGGATGCTCGGGGCGTCCACGCCGTTCGGCAGGGCGCCACCCGCGCCCTTGAAGTTGTGACACGCGGAGCAGTTGGTGCGGAACAGGTCACCGCCGCGGGCGACGTCCTCAGCGGAGAGCCCGCTGGGGTTGTACTGGTCCTCACCGGGGATCGCCGGGCCGGAGCCGAGGCTGGCCACGTAGGCGGCCAGTGCCGCGATCTCGTCGTCGGTGAAGATCGTCTGGTTCTGCGGCCGGGCCTGCACGCGCGGGTCGGCCATCGGCATGCGCCGCGTCCGTACCTGGAAGTCGACGGCCGCGGCCCCGACGTTCGTCAGCGCAGGGATGCCCTGCTCGGCCAGGCCCTCTCCGTTCAGCCCGTGGCAGGACGCACAGTTGACCGCGAACAGGTTCTTGCCCTGGGCCACCAGTTGCTCGTTGGTGGCGCCGTCCGCGGAGGAACTGGACGCCGGGGCGATCGCGGTGTAGACCGCGCCGACCAGGCACAGGCTCAGCAGCAGGAGGACGGGCCGGGCGGCCTTGTGCCGGCGCAGGGACGTCCGCGGCTTTGACGACCGGGCTGCCCGATCTCCTGAGGCCGGGATTCTCATCGGGGTTCCTCCTTGGAGTTCAGCGCAGCAGGTACAGCACCCCGAAGAGCACGACCCAGATCGCGTCCACGAAATGCCAGTAGTACGAAGTAACAATGGCGTGCACGGCCTGCTCATGAGTGAAACGCCGGGAAACATACGTGCGCCCCAGCATCAGCAGAAATGCCACCAGGCCGCCGATCACGTGCAGGCCGTGGAAGCCGGTGGCGAGGAAGAACGCCGACGTGTAGGCGTTCACGGAGATCACGAAGCCCTCACTGACGAGCGTCGCGTACTCGAAGGCCTGACCGCCGATGAAGATCGCGCCCATCACGAAGGTGAGCGTGTACCACTCGCGCAGCCCCCAGCCGCCGACGTTCGCGAGCGACCCGGTGCGGCCCACCTGGCCCTTCTCCGCAGCGTGCACACCAAGCTGACAGGTGACCGACGACAGCAGCAGGATCGTGGTGTTGATCGTGGCGTACCACGGGAAGCTGATCCCGAACCAGTCGTTGAGCAGGTGGTTCGACCCCCACTCCCACATCGGGGTGGTGCCCGCGGCGGCCGCGGCGGCGTTGGTGGTCTCGCGGAGCGAGAAGTATGCGGCGAACAGGGCGGCGAAGAACATCAGCTCGCTGGCGAGCCAGATGATCACACCGACGGCGAGCGTGTCCGGGCGTCCCCGCACGCCGTGCAGCCGGCTGGACGGCAGCGCGTGCAGCGCACCGTGGGGCAGGCTGTCGGAGGCACTCAGCGGCGTGGTGTGGGCCATTCCGTCATTATGTCGAACGAGGGCCCGAATGGGCACCACCCCGGCCCGATCCCTGGCTTTCGCCGATTTGCTTTTTGCGACTCCGACGGACGGCCGTCCCGAATGGGTACCGGATCGGACCGTGCCCGCGGGCGGCGGCAGGTCGAGGGGAGTGGAACGGTTACGATGACGCACAGGCGAGCGCGGGGCCGCGACGCCGGATGAGGAAGGCAGATGAAGACGACAGCACGGGTGTTGCTCTACTCCGACGACCGCACCACCCGGGAACAGGTGCGCCTGACCCTCGGCAAGACGCTGGCCGCGGATCTTCCCGAGCTGGACGTGTACGAGGTGGCCACGCAGCCGGTCGTCCTGCAGACCATGGACGCGGGCGGCATCGACCTGGTCATCCTCGACGGTGAGGCCACCCCGTCCGGCGGCATCGGGCTGTGCCACCAATTGAAGAACGAGATCAAGGACTGCCCGCCGGTGCTGCTGCTGGTCGCCCGCGTGGCGGACGCCTGGCTGGCCACCTGGTCGGAAGCGGACGCGATCACGCCCTACCCCGTCGATCCGGTGCGGCTGCCCGCCGCCGCCGCCGACCTGCTGCGCGCCCGGCTGGCGGCGGAGGCCAACGCGTGACGTTCACCTGGGCGGGCGTGCTGTCCGACCTGGTACGCGGCTCTGACCTCGCCCCGGACGTGGCCGGCTGGGCGATGGACCAGATCCTCGCCGGCGACGCCACGCCTGTGCAGGTCGCTGGTTTCGCGATCGCCTTGCGGGCGAAGGGCGAGACGATCGCCGAGCTGACCGGGCTCGCCGACGCGATGCTCGAGCGCGCGACGCCGATCAGGCTGCCGCCCGAGGCGGTGGATGTGGTCGGATCGGGCGGCGACCGGGCGAACACCGTCAACGTGTCCACGATGGCGGCGATCGTGACGGCCGCCTGCGGCGTCCCGGTGGTGAAACACGGCAACCGGGCGGCGTCGAGCGCGTGCGGCACGGCCGACTGCCTGGAGGCCCTCGGGGTTGCGATCGACGTCCCCCCGTCCGCGCAGGCGAAGGTGCTGGCGGAGGCCGGCATCGTGTTCCTTTTCGCTGCGATGTACCACCCCTCGCTGCGGTTCGCCTCGACGGCGCGGAAGGAGTTGGGCGTCCCCACGACCTTCAACTTCCTGGGCCCGATGGCGAATCCCGCCCGTCCGTCCGCGCAGGCGGTGGGCGTTGCGGACGCCCGGATGGCGCCGCTGGTCGCCGGGGTGATCGCCGGACGCGGCCACCGCGGCCTGGTGTTCCACGGGGACGACGGCCTGGACGAGTTGACCACCACGACCGCGTCCGACGTGTGGCTGATCCGCGACGGTGAGGTCGTGAAGACCCGGCTCGATCCGGCGGAACTCGGCGTCGCGCCGGCGGGAAGGGACGACCTCGTCGGCGCCGACCCGGCCCACAACGCCGGCGTCGTGCGCTCGGTCCTGGCGGGTGCGCCCGGCGCGGTGCGCGACATCGTCGCCCTCAACGCCGCCGCCGCTCAGTTGGCCTTTGCTGGGCCGGATCTCGCCGCGCCGCTCGCCGGGCAGTTCGTCGAGCCGCTGCAGCGGGCCTACGCCGCCATCGATTCCGGTGCAGCCGCTCGCGTCCTGGACAAGTGGGTGGAAGCCACGAGGGCTGCGAAGGGCGCCTGAGCTTCTCATCGGAGCGTCATCCCGGCGAAAGCCGAGATCTCGTGGGGGTCGTCATCGCGCGTAGAACGCCGCCTGCAGAACGAGCGCGAGCAGCGGGCCGAGCATCAGCGCGGGGCCGTAGGGGAACTCGCCGTCCGCACCGCGACGCAGGCGGGTAGCGATGCCCCAGATCGCGCCCGCGGCGGTGCCCAGGAGGAACGCCCACACCACCTGGACGAGGCCGCCCGTCCCGGCTACGACGCCGATCAGTCCGGCCAGCCGGACGTCGCCGAACCCCAGCCGTTCGCCGCTGATCCGCCACACCAGCCAGAAGACCGCCGCTGCGCCCAGTCCGGCACCAGTGGCCCAGAGCAGTGGCGTCCAGCTCGCCTGCAGCCAGGCCGCCACCCCTGCCCCGGCGAGCGCCAGCCCGAGCGCGAGGTAGTTCAGGCGCAACGGCAGGTAGGTCGTACGCAGATCGATGAGGGCGAGGAGGGCACCCAGCGTCGTGAAGGGAGCCCATGTTGCCCAGTAGGGCGGCTCGGTGAGAACGAAGGCGAGACCACTGGCGGCCGCCGCGACAGCGAACACCGTCCAGCGGAAGCGTGGCGAATCCAGGTCACTGAACGGCGGCACGTCCTCCTCGTCCGGCGGCGCAGGCAGCCAGTGCAGCAGCACCGGTGTGAGGGCCGCCACGACTCCGGCCAGCACAAGAGCGGCGAGGCACGCGACGAGCGTGGTGGGCACGGGCGCAGCCTAGCGGTACCGCAGCCGCGCCAGCCGCTGCAACTCCATCTCATCGAGGGCGAGCAGTCGGCGTGCGGAATCGCTGGGGATACGGCTGTAGGCGTGTCCCTCCCGGCCGTACAGGAGCCGCCGCACCACCGTTGGCGACACTCCGGCGTACCGCGCGAGCACCGGCCAGGGCAGTCCCGTCAGGTCGATCAGTCGGCAGACGAGCGCGCGGAAGGGCGCTGCCTGCACCCAGTAGTGGTCGGTCACACCCGAGAAAGTCGAATCCGCGAGGCCTTTGTGAGTCGGCCCCGCGGATTCTCAATGACTTCTCAGGTTGGCTCCCTGCGGAGATCCCGGATCAAGTCCGGGATGACGAAGACGAGCAGGCTCAGCGTTGCGCGCGGACGAACCCCGCCGCTTGCGCGGACTCCTCGCTGTCGAACCAGACCTCGGCGATCGTCCGCTCGTAGGCGGCGCTCCCGGGCACGTGGTACTTCATCGAGCGGTCATTGCCCTTGATGTCGAACCCCGCTGGCGGTACGTCCCCGACGAACGAGCCGTCGCCGTAGGGGCTACCGGCTAAAGGGGAGGCATCGCCCCCCTCTGCCTCGTCCGCGAGCTTGTCGAGCTTGTCCTCGATGTCGTCCTTCGCCCCGGCGGCCTTGTCCTTCAGGTCGTCCGTCGCCTCAGCGACCTCGTCCGAGGCGTCCTTGGCGACGCCGGCTGCCTTGTCCTTGACGTCTTCGACCTTGTCGGCGGCCTTCGCTGTGACGTCCTTGGCGACATCTGCGGCCTTCTCGCCGGCAGCGGCGGCCTTCTCCTTGACCTGCTCGGCCACGTCGGCCACCGGGTCGGCCACGTACGCGGACTTCGGGGTGTGGGTCTCCCAGCCGGTGGACGGTTCGGCGAGGAGCTTGCGGATCGCGACCACCACGCCGCCGAGCACCGCACCGGCGAGGAGGAGCTTGCCGAACGTCCGCCAGCCCGACCGCTTCTTCGGGCTGGACGCCTTCTCGAGCTCCTTGGCCAGCGCCGCGGAGGCCACCGCGACCTTCAACTCGCGGGCGAGCGGCTGGGAGGCGAGGTCACGCAGCGCCTCGGCGAGCCGGGGCAGGTAGTCGGCCTGGACCTTCTCGCGCGCGAAGTCGACGGTCGGCGGGATGCGCTGCAGCACGTCCTCGACGGCCGGCTTCACCACCTTGACCGTGGCGTCGACAGCGGGGGAGACCTTGTCGAGGGCGTCGTCCAGCACCGGGTGGACCCGCTCGAAGGTGTCCGCGGCGATCCGGGCGCCACGAATTCCGGCGTCCTTCAGGACCGGACGCACGCGGGAGTAGGCCTGGTCGGCGAACTCACCGCCGTCGCGGAGAGCCTGCTCAACGTAGGGAGTGAGGTACTCGACGGCGGTCTGCGTACCGTCCTCAACCGCGTTGAGCAACTTCTTGGTCTTCACTGTGCCTCCCGGATGCTCGATTAGGACCACCGTACCCGGAGCGGAGCCGCGACACACAGCATCTGTCAGGATGGGGCACGCTCAGCCACCGACTTGTCGGAATCCGGTGAGGTTATAGCCTCGCGAGGGTCCGACAAGTGACGAGAAAGGACGGCCAGATGGCCAAGGCAACCCTGCACACCAACCACGGCGACATCGTGATCAACCTGTTCGCAGACCAGGCTCCGAAGACCGTGGCCAACTTCGTCGGCCTCGCCACCGGCACCAAGGAGTATCGCGACGCGACGACCGGCCAGCAGACCACCGGCAACTTCTACGACGGCCTGACCTTCCACCGGGTCATCGACGGTTTCATGATCCAGGGCGGCTGCCCGCTCGGCGCCGGGACGGGCGATCCCGGCTACCGGTTCGACGACGAGATCCACCCTGAGTTGGTGTTCAACAAGCCGTACCTGCTCGCCATGGCGAACGCCGGCATCCAGTTCGGCAAGGGCACCAACGGATCGCAGTTCTTCATCACGGTGGTTCCGACGCCGCACCTGAACCGCAAGCACACGATCTTCGGCGAGGTCGCAGACGACGCGTCCCGGAAGGTCGTGGACGAGATCGCCAAGGTGCCCACCGGCCGGATGGACCGTCCGGTCGAGCCGGTGGTGATCAACTCCGTCGAGGTCACCGAGGACTGACCACAGGCCGCTGGTCGACCAGGAACCGCTGGTCGACCGAGAAACGTTGGTCGACCAAGACCCGCTGGTCGAGCTTGTCGAGACCCGTGACGCGGTCTGGATCAAGCCCAGCCGGCCGCCCGGGAAACATCCACCATCACTCCGGCTACGTCAGCGGCATCCCGTCTCGACCGGGATGCCGCGTGACCGGTTGATCAGTGGGCGAGGAAGACAGTGATGCCTGTCTCGTTGACTTCCTCGGGTGGGGTGATGAGTCCGTAGGTGCGTGCTCCGATGCCGGTCATGACCCCGGCGGCGTCCTTGGTGCGTGCGGCTCCGAAATAGAGCGTGGCTTGCGGCGGGACGTTCGCGGCTCCTGTGGTGTCGGCGTGGATGGCGAGGTCGATGGCGAATCCCTGATAGGCCGAGTCCCCGGCGCTCTGCACGGTCGCGACGCTGGCTGGGGGAGGCAGCGTCGCGATCGTTCCGAGTTCGGTGGAGTCCTCGTCGGTCAGGTTGGTGTAGCCGATCACGTCGGTCTGAGCCGGGTCGTGGTGGTAGGTGACGTAATCGGGCCAGTAGGTGTCATCGCCGTTCTCGTCCGGGTCTGGATAACGGATGTTGACCGGCATGAGTCGTCGATAGACGACGTTGTTGTCGCAGGTCTGGCCGCTGTCGCAGCCCTGGATCTGGACTGTCACGTCGAGCTGGTAGGCGCGAGGGTTGGCCGAGGGGTGGTAGTGCTGGGTGATGATGGCCGAGCCCGATCGGAGAATGGACGTGGCCTCTGAAGCTGTGTGGGTGAATGAGATCAGACCTCCCGTACGATGGCCGCCTGCGAGTTCGGTGTGACACGTGACGTATTCGTATGCGGGCTCATTCGCATCTTCCTCGGTCCAGTCCGGCTGGTTGATGAGCAGGCAGTCGCCGGGGTACCACGCATTGGCGAGCAGGTCAGTGCCGGTCGCCAGGTCGCGGATTCCGGTCCAGACGTCCTCCCAGCCGTTCGGTGCCCGGACTTGCGCACCCAAACTCCCCCTGGTGTTGACACCGAGCGCGATCGTGCCATTGCTGATCACCGCTCCGTCGTCGTACATGCCCCAGGTCGCTGATGCGGTTACGTCGCTGCCCGACAGTGACGAGTTGACCACCATGAGCGTTGTGTTCGGGCAGTCGGGTGACGAGGACAGCTCGAGGTGCGCGACCTGGTCGGTGCTCTCCGGGTCCCAGTACCATGCCGGGTTCCACTGGGTACCGCCGCACCATTCGCCCGGCGAGCCCGCCCAACTGTCGAGCCAGATGGTCGTCTTGGACGGGTCGCTCGACGTGACGTCGATTACCTTGACCCGTCTGACATTTGCCGGGCCGGCGAGATCCAGGAACCACGCCCCACCCGGAGCGACCGTACGGTTGGCGCTTCCCGCATCCAGCGAGGTCGCATCATGCACCGGACGAGCCACATCTCCGGCTGGAGGACCAGGGCTCAGCAGGTTTGGGTTGTTGCGCACGTATCCGCACCATGTGTTGATCCACCAGCCGGTGAGACGGCCTTGGCTGTAGGTGCGTTCGGCGGGGTCGCAAAGCAGGTATTGGGCGTGCCACGCCCAAGGGAGTAGGTCGGCGGTGTCGTAGCCATACTCGTCGGCGAGGGTGTTGTCGATGTGGGAGTAGCCGTCGAGGTAGGGCCAGAACTGCATCGTCTCAAAGGTCTTGCGTACGAACTGGTCCTCGGTCTTCTGGGCGAAGTAGTCCACCATGGCGAGTTCGCCGTAATGCCGGGTATCGGTGTGCGGGTCGCCGGAGGCCAGTTTGCGTGAGGGGGTGGCGAGGAACAGCCCCAAGCTGCCCGCGGCTGCCACTGCGATGCTGGTCTCGGGGTTCGTCGGCTGGCTGATGAAGTTGGCATACCGGGTGGTGGCCCACTCCGCGGTTGCCTCCATCCACCAGTTGATATTGGACAAATTGACCAGTTCAAGGATGGCCGTGGCCCAGTCCTTCAGACCCAGGGGATCGTACGCCGACGGAGGAGGAAGAACGGGGAACGCCAGTGACATGTACGGCCACTGGAACTGGTGGAACAGTTCATGCACCGGCAGATACCCCTTGGCGTCGTACTGCGCCGGAGCCAGGATCACCCCGCCAGGAAGCGATGCAGCCCGATCGTCTTGAAGGGTCGCGACATTCCAAGCCCACACAACATCGCCGGGCCCGTTATAGCCGAGCACGTCGTGGTAATAGTCCCAAGCCCGGTTCAGCGTGTCCAGCGTCTCTGCTGCCTGGTCGGGTATCCCATCGGCCGGGCTGGTATCAGCGAGGTGCCCGGACAGCCGCGAGGGCGGATAAACCACCGTCGCGTGACCAACCTGTAGCGCGCACAACTCGAGACCGTCCTCCGTCACGCACGTCGGCGCCAACGGTGCGCGTTGCGGCCTTTCCACTCCCGACTTGTTGTTGAGAAGAGAAAACAGAGAATCACTGTCGCTGACGGAGAGAAGCGCGCTCCGAGCGCTGCTGCCCGCCAGCAACGACACTGCGACCAGATCCTCAGCGGACAGGCCGCCCGAGTAGCGCCGCGGCAGCCCGCCGTGGCGAGCCGGTGTCAATGTGCGTAGCATTCGGCTGGCGGTGTCGGCGGCACGCCTGGGCGACAGCTTCCCCGTCTTGAAGTCGGTAAGCAGCCGCTTCACCGGGGCCGAGTAGCCCGCTGGGACTGTCAGTTTCGATGGTCGGTGAGGTGCCTTCGACTTGTGGCGCTTCGCAGTCCTCGTCGGACTTGGATGAGCGTTGGCGAACGCCTTCCTCAGGTCTTTTCCGGGAGCCGGGCGTCCGGCCACCGGGATCGTCGGCGTCGGGCTCGGGGTCGGGGCGGCGTAGCTGAAAACGGCTGGAAAGCACAGACTCGCTGAAACAACGAAGACGACAGCGGCGCACCGGAATCGGCGCATCACAACCTCCTGGGGGTAACGGCCGACCGCCATGGCCAACCGCCTATCCCGCACCATAGGAGCCCCAATGGCTCCGCGCAGGAAAACCACAGAATCCCCCAAGAAGCCAGGCGAGCACCCGACGCCAGCGATAGATTCGAGCCACGCCCCGCCACAGGAGACAACCCATGAAGCCCGCCCCACTACTGCTCGGCACAGCCGCCCTTGCCCTCGCCCTGTCCGGCTGCGGCCTCGAAGGCGAGCGTCCCAACATCTGGCTCCAGAACAACTCCGATCAACCTGTTACCTTGCATATGTTGACAACAAGTGGGCCGTTGTTGAGCGTGACCGCGAAAGCACACACGACTGAGTGGAGCAGCGGATCGCCACCGAAAGACGGCTGCCTCATCAACTGGGAGATCGTTGACACCAGCGGCAAGGTGTTGAAGAAGATCGACAAGGTCTGTGCCTACGACACCGTCGTCTATCCCTGACTGGAGTTGCAGAGTGAAGTCCGCCCCACTTCTGCTCGGTACAGCCGTCCTGGCCCTCGCCCTGTCCAGCTGCGGACTGGAAGGCGAACGTCCCAACATCTGGCTCCAGAACGACTCCGACCAAACCATCGTCATCCAAGTACGAGTCGACGGGAGGCCACTCCCGCAAGCCACCGCGAAACCTCACACGAAGGAGTGGAGCGACGGGTCTCCGGCGAAAGACCACTGTTCAGTCAACTGGGAGATCATTGACACCCAAGGCAAGGTCCTGAAGAAGATCGACAAGGTCTGCGCCTACGACACCGTCGTCTACCCCTGACTAGAGTCCGCACCATGAAGGCCGCTCGCTTGGCGCTCGGCACAGCCGCCCTTGCCCTCGCCCTGTCCGGCTGCGGCCTCGAAAACAAGCGGCCCAACATCTGGCTCCAGAACAACTCCGACCAGACCGTTGTCATCCACACCGTTACCGAGTACGGCCTTGTCAATCAAGCAACCGCGAAGCCTCACACGACGGAGTGGAGCGATGGCTCGCCGGCGGGGGATCGCTGCTCAGGCAACTGGGAGATCGTCGACACCAGCGGCAGGGTGCTGAAGAAGATCGACAAGGTCTGCGCCTACGACACCGTCGTCTATCCCTGAGCGGAAACGGCTGTTGGGTCGAGTGCACGATGACGTTCGATCGGGTCTCGACAAGCTCGACCAGCGCTGTTGTCTACTCGGCGCCGATCGCGAAGGCGGCCTCCAGGTCGTGGGTGGAGTAGGCGCGGAAGGCGATGTGGGTCTCCGTGCCTTCCACCCCGGGCACCTTGTTGACCTGGTCGGCGACGGTGGCCGCCACCTGGTCGATCGTGCGGACGCGGACCATTGCGATCAGGTCGATCGTGCCGGTGACCGAGTACACCTCCGAAACCCCGTCCAGGTCGGCGATCTGCTGGGCGACCTCGGGGATGCGGGCCACGTCGGCCTTGACGAACACAATCGCGGTGATCATGCGCCGATCCTAATCTGAACGGACGCCGCAGGACCGATCCGCAGCGGCCAGCTCCAGTCGCCCTGGATCTCGACCAGCCGGACGCCGGGCCGCTCCAGCCAGTCCGCGATCCGCTCGGTCTCCTCGATGATCGCCGCCGGTGCGGGTCCGGGTGGCGGTGACACCCATTCGGCGACCGTGACCGCGTCCCTCGCCACTCGCTGCGGCACCTCCCCGGCACGGGCCAGCGCGGCGGCGGCGAGCCGTCCGTACCGGATCACATGGATCTCCCAGCCGGGCTCGGTGCGGCAGGCGGCCACGATCTGCGGACAGGCGGCGAGGCTGGCCAGCCGGTGGTGCCGCAGCGCCGCCCGGCTGAACCCCTCCAGCCGTTCGGTGAGCACGGCTGCGTCCTCGAACCGCTCGGCCTTGACGAGCCGCCGCAGCTTCGGTTCCACCTCTCGCACGAGTGGGCCGACGTCACGGGTCAGGCAGCCCCGTACCCGCTCGGTGAGTTCGGCGTACTCGGCCGGAGTGATAGCCAGTTCGCAGGGCGCGCAGCAGCGTCCCATGCCGGCCAGTGCGCACGCGCTCGTGGGACGCTTCGGCGAGAGCCGGGCGGTGCACTGCCGCAGCGGGAACGCGTCGTAGAGCGCGAGCATCGCCTGCTCGGCGGACGCCCGCCGGTGGAACGGGCCGAAGTAGAGCGCTTCGTCGTCCGCCACCGCCTTCACGATCGACAGCCGGGGGAACGGCTCCCGGGTGAGCTTCAGCCACACCTGCCGCTCCGGGAACTTCGAGCGGCGGTTGTAGCGAGGAGAGTGGGCGGCGATCAGGCGAAGCTCCAGCACGTCCGCCTCCAACGGGGTGCGGCAGACCGTCGTCTCCACACCGGTGGCGATTCGCACCATCTCGTCGATCCGCGGACGGGTCTCGGCAGCGGTGAAGTAGCTGGCCACGCGACGGCGGAGATTGCGGCTCTTCCCGACGTAGAGCACCTGCCGACGCGGACGCCCGTCCGGCCCGGCGAGGTCGGCCACGAACTGGTAGATCCCCGGCGCCTGCGGGATGCCTTTCGCGAAGCCCCGCTTGGCGCGGCGTTCGGGGGAGACGCGGCGGGTGAATTCCTGCAGGTCCTCCAGGGTGGCGCAGCCGAGGTTGCCGACCCGTTCGAGCAGGCCGTGCAGCACGTCGACGGTCGCGCGGGCATCGGCCAGCGCGCGGTGGTTGGGCGTGGTGGCCGCGTGGAAGTGCGCGGCGAGTGTCCCCAGCTTCACGTTCGGCACCTCGTCGCGCAACAGCACCTGCCGGGCCAGGGCGACGGTGTCGAGGACGTCGGGATCGGGCCACGGGTAGCCGTGCGTCGCGCAGGCGCGCTTCAGGAAACCGATGTCGAAGCCCGCGTTGTGCGCCACCAGGACGCAGCCGGACGAGAACTCCAGGAAGCTCGGCAACACCTCGGCCAGCTTCGGTGCCCCGGCGACCATCAGGTCGGTGATGCCGGTCAGCACCGCGACCAGCGCCGGGATGTGCGTGTTCGGGTTCACCAGTGTCTGGAACTCGCCGAGCACCTCGCCGCCGCATACCTTCACCGCGCCGAACTCGGTGATGGTGTCGTCCCCGGTGCTGCCCGTCGTCTCCAGGTCGACCACGCAGAACGTGACCTGCGACAGCGGCACGCCGAGGTCTTCGAAGCTCGGCTGCACGAGGGCGGAACTGGTCACAACCCGGACGCTAGACCGCCCCTCTGACATCGCGTCCGACTCCGCGCGGACGCTCCCGGAATTTTCAGCCCTGGGGACGGCCAGGTTCGACAAGGCGAGGAGACGGCGGAGCGCCGCATGGATCACTGTTCCAGGTGCATTTTCCGAAGGCCACGAGCGGTCAGCGCCGGCTCCTTATGGCCTGAGGGCAGCTTGGCCAGGTGGCGTACGCGGGTCGTTTCCGGGTGGTCGGTTTGGCTTGACATGATGGCAGCTTTGCGGGTTGCCTGAGGTCGTGGCGAAGGGTGGTGAGCCGCACGATCTGGGAGGGCCGGCTTTGCCGGTCTGGCTTGTTGACTGGGTGCGTGGGCACCCGGTTTGCATGATGGTGACTGGGGGGCCCACCGGGCCGCGGGCGCGGCCGATGACCGTGGTTCGGTGCCGCCGACACAGTGTGCTTTTCGTGACGGCCACGCATTCGCGCAAGCTCGACGACATCGCAGGCAGTGCTCGGGGCTGCATCACGTTGGGCGCCGAGGACTGGTGGGTCTGCGTTGCCGGGGACTACACAGTGCGGGAGCTGTCCAGTTCGGAGGCTGAGCGGTTCGCCGTCGACTGGCCTTCTCAAGGCGAGAGGCTCGTGGGGCTGAAGCTGAGTGTGCGTGGCGTGGAGGGCTGGGGGTCGATCGGGCAGAGCTAGCTGTACTCGGCCCTGCGACCGGTTTCGAAGAAGAACCTAAGTGGGATCGAAGAATCGATCAGCAGTTCTGCCGAGGGGTTGGTGCGGATCTAGCGTGGAAAGTACCCCGCGGGTCCTGTAGTTCACCTCCACGAAAGGACCAATGATGAAGGGTGTCAGGATCGATCGGCCGAGTCAGTTGGCCGTGAAGCAGCTCAAGGTGAGGGAGGTCTCGGAGCGCACGCGCGACGAGAACATTCTCGCCCCCAACGGGAACCACCACCCGTCGCCGTCTGCGACCTGATCTAGTGCCATGAACGGTGGGTCTGTCCTAGACAGAGTGGTCTACGCGTGGGGAACCGGGGAGACGTCTCTGCTCCGCACGACTGAAGGAAAGCTCTACGAAGCCGACATCGCTGTCCAGCAACTCGAGTTGGAGAAGCCGGAAGGGACAGACCCACTGTTCCCGTTTGCCATCGAGGTGACCTTGCCGGCCAGACCGGGCTTGGTCGTCTCGTTCAGTTCCGCCGCCGCCCGGCTGGGCGGCATCCTCGACTGCGAGGTGTGGCCGGCCGACCGGTTCCTGGCCGAGCAGCGCGACGAGGGCTCGGTGCTGTGGCTGAGTGACTGCCCGGACGCTGAGGTCGGGGTGCTCGTGGAAGAGCGGGCACGGGAGCAGGGGATGGGGTTCGCGGCCATCGAGCTGCGGTTCCCGAACCTGTATGTCGTCCCGTCGAACGGCTGGACGTATCGGGACCTGACGCTGCGCCGTAGGGCGGTGGCAGCCAAGCCGGAGGTGGCGGACACGGTTGCTGCGCACCCCGATCTAGACAACGCAGCCCCGGTGCTGGAAGCCCTGTTGGGCCGTGCCCGGTTCGCCTTCGGCCCGATCCGCCCGTGTGAGATCGTCAGTTACGCCGCTGACGGTGAGGGGCCCAAGAGGTCGATCGTGGTTCCTTGGGCGGACAATCCTGTGCTCTCTGAACAGCGCGCGATCGGTGATCTGGATGAGTTGGTGGACGAGGACCACGGTGTCATCTCGCGGCTCAGGGTGATTCGCCACACCCCCACGGTGCCTGCGTCGTTGAAGACCATCCAGAGCGATGTGGGTAACACCAGGCGGATCTGCCGGTGGACCAACAACACTGTCTGCCAGGGCAGCACCTTCGATGATGTGGAGGTGTCACGCTATGCCGCTATCGGTGAGAGCGTGGAGCGGTACTGCATCAATCTGCTCGACACCCTTCCGATCCAGAACGCCTCCGCCAGAGAGCTGCAAAGCCAAGGATGGCAGGTCATCGACTTCCGTCGCTTGGTCTTGTTCTCACCTGAGCAATACACACGAGCGGGGTTCCCGTTCGTCCCGTTCGACGAAGGCCTGAAGCTGCCCTGGGTTCCGGGAACCAACCTTGTCACAGGGCAGGAGTCGTGGGTCCCGATGTCGATGGTGTATGTCAACTATCGGCGGATGGAGGAGCTTGAGTTCCCGCCGATTGAGTCCATTCCGTATACGGGGGTGGCTGCCGGCGGCACCCATAACTACGCCGTCATGTCCTCCCTTGAGGAGATCGTCGAGCGTGACGCCACGATGGTGTGGTGGCACAGCCAGCCGGCGATCCCCACGATTGCGATCCAGGACCCGAAGGTGTCGGAGATCGTCGCTTTCGCTGCGCAGCATGGGACGGTCATCTCCTTCCTGAGCCTGCCCAACGAGTTCCATCTGCCGGTGGTCGCCGCGGTGCTGCGGAGCGACGAGGAGCAGATCGTCAACGTAGGCTTCGCCTGCCGTCCGACGATCGTTGAGGCCGCGCTCAAGGCCCTCACCGAGGCATACACCCTTCAGGACGGCAGCCGTGATCTGCTCTGTCCCCACGGCCAGCTGCGCCAGGCGATCGAACGGCGAGAGTTCCTCGCCACCGCGATCCGCCCCTATCGTGGCGATCGGCGCTATCTCGACGACGTCGCTGCCGACTTCAGCGACGTGGACGACTTGATGATGCAGCAGCAGGTCAACCTCGACCCTCGCGCCGAGCCGTATCGGGCTCCCTGGCTCACCCCGCCACTCGGGGCTGAACCACTGCCAGCCCAGCCGCTGGAGCGTCGCACCCTTGACGCCTACCTCGGCCGCATCACAGATGCTGGTTACGAACCGGTGGTTGTCGACGTCACCTCACCGGACATGCGAGCGATGGGCGCGTGGGTTGTGAAGACGATCGTGCCGGGCCTGGTGCCCAACTTTCCTGCGGGGCATCCCCATCTGGGCCAGGGGAGGATTCAGAACGAGTACGCCAGGCTCGGGATCTTGACCACTTCGCAGACGCCCGAGCAGCTGCACTATTTCCCGCTTCCTCATGCCTGAGGCCTCGGAAGTCGAGCCGGCGCCGGTAGAGCCCGTGATTCGGCCGACGGCGAGTCAGGTCGCCCTCGCGGGCGGGCTGCTGGCGGTGGAGCTGGTGGCCGGTATTCAGACCTACCTGTCACAGACCGTGCTGCCGCTCATGGCGGCTGACCTGGGCGCTCAGTCGTTGTACGGCGTGGTCACTGCCACGGGCGCGGTCGCCAACTTTGCGGGCCTGCCGTTGGGGTTGGGGCTGGCTGCGCGTTTCCGGATCCCGCGGTTGCTGATCGGGTTCACGCTCGTGATCAGTGCTGGTGCGATCATCAGCGCGGTGGCGCCGTCGATCTGGGGGTTCCTGTTGGGTACCGCGGTTCGGGGGTTCGCGTCCGGGTGTATCGCGACGGTGTCGATGGGTGCGGTCGTGACGGGCCTTTCGGGACGGGTCCGTCAGATCACCTTGTCGGCGATGTCGGCCATGTGGGTCATCGCAGCCTTGTTCGGGCCGACGTACGCCGCCTGGATCTCGCATGTGTTGAACTGGCGGTGGGCGTTGGTGTTGTATCTGCCGGTTCTGTTGGTGGCTCGCGGCATCGTTGCTCGGCATCTTCCTGAGCATGAGCGCTCTGAGGATGCTCAGGTTGGCTGGGCGGATGCGGTGCTGTTGGCTTTGGCGATGGCGTGCATCGCGGCGCCGGTGGAGTCCGAGTGGTTGCAGATGGTGTTGTTGGTCGGCGGGATCGTGTTGCTGGTCGTGGCGACGCGGCGGGTGCTGCCGCGGGGGACTTTCCGGTTGAGTTCTCGGCGGCGGGCGGTGATCGCATTCATGTTCGGCCTGTGCGGGCTGTACTTCGCCGTCGATTCGGTGGTGGCCATCGTCGCCCACGACGTGTTCGGTGCCAGTGCCGGCGACATTGGTGCGGTCATCATGGCTGGGGGCCTCGCGTGGGCGCTGGTCGGGCTGTACTGCGGCTGGAAGCCGGCCGCCGGCATTTCGGGCTATCTGCGGAGGGCAAGTGTCGGGGTCGGCCTGATTGCGGTTGGGGTCATCGGGATGAGCTTCGCCGGTCGGGGATGGTTCGGTCTGGCTCCGATCGCCACGTTGGCAGCTGGTTGGGCTTTGGCCGGTGTCGGCATGGGTCTTTGTTACGTCGACACGCTGAATGTGCTTTTCACGCCTCCTGCGGAATCTGATGGTCTCAGTGACCTGGAAGTGAGCGGTGCTGCGGTGATGTCTGAGTCGATCGCCGGCATAGCGACGATGACCACCGCTACAGCATTCTTGGCCACCAGCTTCGGTGGGGGGCTGGATGTCGGGGCGCGATCGGCGGTTCTGCTCACCGTCACTGGCCTTGCGGTCCTCGCACTGTTCGTTCCGCTGGTGAAACTTCGTGGTCAGGACTGAGTCGCACTCTGGGGCTCGTCCGCGCGAGGCTGGTGCACCGTAGCGCCCATAATCGGGCAGGACGGGAACGATCTCTCTGCGATCTGGATAATCGCGTGGGCGACACAGGTGGGCAGGTAGCGGTTCAGGAAGTGGGACGCGCCTCAGCAGGCTGGGACGGCGAGGCGCCACAGCGCGTCGCCCGCGATGGCGTAGAGGCCGCCCGGGGTGGCGGCGACCGCGGTGGTGATGCCGGGCGGAGCGGTCAGGCCGCGCCAGCCGTCCGGGCACCCCAACCACAGCGTGGTGGCGGCGTTGGTCAGCACGGCCGGACGGTCGTCCACCAGGGTGACCAGCGCCATGGGGTCCGCTCCGGACGGCGGGTCGCCGGGCAACTGGACGGCCGCGCCGGCCTGCAGAGTCCCGTCGGGGTCGATCTGTACCGGCCAGGCCAGCGCGTGCCCGCGGGCCCAGCCAGCGAACCAGCAGGTGTCTCCGCTGTCGGCACAGGCGACGGACGTGGCCCTGGACAGCACGCCGGGAACCGCAGCCAGCCCGTCTGGCACCGGCAGCGCGACCTGCTGCCAGGGGCCGTCCACGGTGCCGACGAAGGCCGCCGGCTGCTGGTGCAGGCCGCCCACCAGGCCCAGTTCGTCGCCCGCGACGACGATGCGGTCGCCCAGCCGGGCAAGCCCGCTGAAGCCCAGCTCGCGGTCCGGGGAAGAGGCGAGCGCGGGCACGACGCGGTCCTGTTGGGTCCAGGTGGTGCCGCGATTCGTCCACAGCACGCCCCGCGGGCCGGTGGTGGTCGTGCGGCTGCCGAAGACCACTGGGCGGCCGTCCACGACGACCGTGCCGAGCAGCGGACCTGCGTCGTGACCACCGAAGGTGAAGAACTCCTGGGTGTGGCTGGTCAGTCGCCCGGCGGCCAGCGACCCGTCCCAAGGTGTCGGACGCGGATTGGCGTGCGCCCCGCCGACCGCCTGGCCGATCGCGTACACGGCATCCCCGGCGGCGGCGAGGGACTGCAGGTCCGCCACCTTTGCGTAGGGGTCGGCAGGTTCGAGCTGGAACTCGCCGGCCACCGCGGTGCCACGCACGCGTGCCAGCAGGGGAGTGACGTCGTCCGGTGTCTGGCCGCTGCCGCTGGTTCCACTCGCCACGAAGCCGCCGACGAGCAGTTCGTCGCCGATCCGTGCCAGGGACGACGCTCGCGCACCGGATGGGAGGCTCACCTGCGTCCAGACAGCCGTCGACGGGGGCTGCGGCGCGGCTGTCGTGCAGCCGGCCAGCAGCATGAGCGCCACCGCCGTGGCTGATGTCCTGCCCCGCATCCGTGCAGCGTAGGTGGTCCCGGGGTGCCCCCAGCAGGGGCCTCAGCAAAAAACGTCAGAGGCGACCGTCACGATGTCGTACATGGACGTACTGCATGTCGATTGCGGCACCTGCCGGGCGCGCGGCCCGGCCTGTGCCGACTGCGTGGTGTCGGTGCTGCTCGGGCCGATGCCGGAGGCCCTGGTGCTCGACGACCAGGAGCAGGCCGCGCTGCACGCGATGGCTGAGTCCGGGCTGTTGCCACCGCTGCGCCTGGTGCGCTCCGAGTCTCCCCTCCGCATGGACGGGACGACCGGCGCTGGCTGAGCCGGACTTGTCCGCAGACTCCGACGAACCCCCGTTCAGTTCCCCACCGAGCACAGCATGTCCTGATCCGTGTGGAGCACCCTCCTACAGTTGTTCGGTCACTGATGGGGGGCCGCAAAAAGCCGAATTTGGACGGAGTTGCCTTCCGTTCACCTTCCCTTTAGGATTTTCTCAGTTTTGCTTCAGCGGGAGGTCAGGTATGGGGGCACGGCAGGGCGCGCGCGCGGCCATCTCAGTGGTGGCGGCCACCCTGGTGTTGTTTGGCCGCCAGGCCCTGAACCCGGCGCAAGCGACACCCTCACCGTCGCCGAGCCCTTCACCCACCTCCACCACGGCCGCCAAACTGGCGGACGCGAAGGATCAGGTGCAACAGCTGGAGGACCAGGCCAGCATGGTCGGCGAGGACTACGACGCCGCCGCTCAGGCACTGTCCGAGAGCAAGCAGCGCCTGAAGGTGCTGCAGTCCGACATCGCCACCCAGCAGGCGAAGGTGGACGCGCTCGGCGAGCAGGTTCGGGCGATCGCGCTGATCCAGTTCCGCAACCGCGAGGTCGATCCCACCGTCCAGATCTTCACCAGCGGTGACCCCAACACGATGCTCGACCGGTTGTCCACCGCGGACAAGGTCGACCAGGACATGAACGCCACCCTGGCCGAGCATCAGGCCGAGCAGGCCAACCTGGCCGACATGCAGCGCACCGAGGCGGCGGAGATCGCAGCGCTGAATGACCAGGAGCAGAAGCTCGCCTCGCTGAAGAAGGACGTCCAGGACAAGGTCGACGAGGCGCAGGCTCTGGTTCTGCAGCTGACCAACCAGCAGCGCGAGGAACTCAACCAGGCCGACGGCGGCAGCACCAGCTGGAGCCTGAACGACCTCGACGGCACCACGGCGAACGCGAAGGCCCTCGGCGCCGTCAAGTACGCGGTGTCCAAGGTGAAGATCGGCCAGTACGTCTGGGCGCACGCCGGCCCGACCATGTTCGACTGCTCGGGCCTGATGCTGGCCGCCTACCGGTCGGTGGGCATCAGCCTGCCGCACTCCTCGCGGGAGCAATCGACCATCGGGCGTCCGGTGTCGAAGGGTGAACTCAAGCCCGGCGATCTGATCTTCTGGTACCACCCGATCCACCACGTCGGCATGTACATCGGCAACGGCAAGATCGTTCACGCCCGCAACCCGCGCTCCGACCTGGTGATCCAGACCCTGGCCTCCTACCCCGCACCGTGGGCCGGCGCCCGCCGCATCGTCGGCTGAGGCTCCGGGCACTCCTCGCGGCGCTGCTGCTCTGCGGCACCGCCGGCTGCGCGACCGCGACCACCCCGGTCGTCGCACCCGTGCTCGCCGACCGGCTCACGTCCGCTCTCCAGCGGCACGACCGGGACGGCTTCCTGGGTCGCTTCGCCCCTGCCGCCGACGACCAGGCCGCTGCGCTGAGCTGGTACAACGCACTCAGCGCAGGGGATGCGACCATCCGCGAGGTGGGCCCGCAGCGGCTGCAGATCACGTACCGGCTGCCTGGTGACCGCACCCGAGCCACCGATGTCGTCACCTACGACCTTGTCGATGGCACCGACCGGATCGGCTCGGTGAGCGCTGCGTCGACAGCCGCTCCGCTGTGGACGTTGGGCGGGGTGGATCTCACCGCCGCGTCCTCAGGGACGCTGCTCTCGGCCTCCCTGGACGCCGGCGCCCGCGAGGTCTGGGCGCGCCGGCTCGACCGGGCCGCGACGGCTGTGCGCAACTCGGGGGTGGGCGAGAACTGGACGGGCGGTCTGGTCGTCGAGGTCCCGCCCGGTGGCCGGTTCCAGCAGGTGAGCGGCGAGTCGGCGTCCGATGCGTCGGCCGTGACGATCTGCACATCCCGGACGCCGCGGATCGTGGTGAACCCGGTGATTCTCGGCCAACCGGACGAGTGGCTGGACAGCACGCTCGTCCACGAGGCGGTCCACGTCGCCACGAACTCGGCCTGCGCAACGCCGGGTAGTTCGCTGGGCTGGGTGGTCGAAGGGCTCGCGGAGTCCGTCGCCGCCGCGTCCGACGCAACGACTGCGTCCCGGAACCGCGAACTCGTGCTGGCCTACGTGAAGGCCCACGGCGTGCCGGGCGCGCTGCCGTCGCAGCCGGAAACCCTCACTGACTACGCCCTCGCCCAACTCGCTGTCGACGAGGTTCGCGCTCACCTCGGCAAGAAGGCGGACGACTTCCTGCGCCGGGCGATCCACGACGCGCCGGGCGTGACCGCGGCAGAGCTGGGCCAGGCCGCGACGTGGTATCGCTCAGCGCTGGAGCGGTTGGCTCACATGTCCCGATAGCGTCGGGCGGCGGCGAGCGCCCCGGGCAGCGTTTCCGCGGTCTCGCGGGTGACGTAGCCCGGCGTGTCCCGCTGGATCCGCCAGCCTTCCGAGAGCGGCGACACCTCGACCGGGTCGAAACCGAAGGAGTCGATCAGCGCTGCCACGGTCGCCCGGGCGTCCGCGTCATCGCCGACCACTACCAGGGCGCGGCGATTCGGCGTCCCCGCGGGCTGGCCATCCGTGGTCAGGTCGCTCGACCGGATGTGGTTGAACGCCTTCACCACCTTCGAGGTGGGCAGCTGCCGCTGCAACAGCTCCGAGGTGGTCGTCGACTCGTCGTCCAGCTCGGCGATCTGGCCGTCGCGGGCCGGATAGTAGTTGTTGGTGTCGATGACGACCTTGCCGGCCAGCGGCTCCACGGGGACGCTGTCGATCGCTTTCAGCGGGATCGTCACGACCGCGATGTCGGCCGCCGCCGCGGCCTCCGCGGGGGTCGCTGCCCGGGCGTGCGGGCCGAGTTCCGCGACCAGGTCGGAGAAGGTCTCCGGGCCGCGGGAGTTACTCATCACCACGTCGTAGCCCTGCGCGACCGCGAGCCGGGCAAGTTGCGAGCCGATGTGTCCAGAACCGATGAAGCCGATCGTTGTCATGCCCACCCAAACCCGGGTGCGGTGGGTGGCATTCCCTGGTCAGGCGGAGTGCCGGGTGAAGAACTCCAGTGACTCGCGGAAGATCTGTTCCTTGTCGTGGTCCATCGTGGCCACGTGATAGCTGCGCGGAAGGACGCGCTCGGTGATCTCGTCGCTCGACACGTGGCGGAGCACGAGGGCGGTGGACGCCGCAGGCACCACGTGGTCGGTGGCAGACCGGAAGACGAGCAGGGGACAGCTGACCAGGTCGAGGCAGGCGCGGACGTCGACCCACATCTTCATCATCGAATAGGCCGCCCGCAGCGGCGTCCGCTCGTAGGCGAACTCGTCCACCCCCGGATCGGCGATGTCGGAGCCGATGGCCTTTGCGGACGCCCGCACCAGCTGCAGCGCAGGCAGCGCTGTCATCTTCGCGAAGCCGGTCACGGCGGGGTTGACCAGCACCAGGCCGGCGACCTCGTCCGGATATTTCTCGGCCAGCCGCAGCGCCAGCGCGCCGCCCATGCTCAGGCCGGCGACGAACACGCGGTCACAGTTCGCGCGCAGCTCGAGGAACGCGCGCTCGACGGCCGCGTACCAGTCGCGCCAGCTGGTCAGGTTCAGCTCCTGCCAGGTCGTGCCGTGGCCCGGCAGGCGGGGCAGCGAGACGCGGTAGCCGGCGTCCGCGGTGACCCGGGCCCATTCCAGGAGTGACCAGGGCGAACCAGTGAAGCCGTGGCAGAACAGCACCCCCACGCGACCGCCGTCCGTCTGGAACGGCTGGGCGTGATCGCTGACCTGCATGGGCTCATCGTAGGCTGTCCGCGTGTGGTACGGCTTCTTCAAGAACGTCCTGTTCTGGCCCGTCGTCCGATTCCTGTTCCGGGCCCGGATCGAGGGCGAGGAGAACATCCCGTCCAGTGGTGGCGCGGTGCTTGCCAGCAACCACATCGCTGCGGGTGACACCTTCGTGCTGCCGGCGATGATGAAGCGCAAGCTCACCTTTCCTGCCAAGGCCGAACTGTTCTCCGGCAAGGGCGGACTCGGGTCGAAGGTCGTCGCCTGGTTCCTGAAGGCCGTCGGCCAGGTGCCGCTCGACCGCTCCGGTGGGCGGGTCAGCCTCGATGGGCTCGGGCCGGTGTTGCAGGTACTGGCGGACGGTGGCCTGGTCGGCATCTACCCGGAGGGCACGCGGTCGCCCGACGGCCGCCTCTACAAGGGACGCACCGGCGTGGCCCGGCTGGCGCTGGCTGCCGGCGTCCCGGTGGTGCCGGTAGCGGTGTTCCACACCGAGACCGTGCGCACCAGGGTGGGCATCCCGTGGATCTGGAAGCCGCGGATCGTGATCGGCAAGCCGCTGGACTTCTCCGCGTACGCCGCGTTCCACGACGACCGCAACGGCCTGCGCTGGGTCACCGACGAGGTGATGGCCGCCATCCAGCAGCTGTCCGGACAGACGTACGTCGAGGCCTACGGCACCTCGGTGAAGAGCGGGTCGCTGTCGGCGGCCGAGGCGGACGCGCGCGTCCTGCCGCGTCCCGGCTACGGCACCCGGCGGCCCGAGCTGCCCGCGGGCGGGCTATCCTGACCGCCGTGTTGGAACCGATCCCGTCGCTGGCCGAACTGCACCGGATGGGCGCCGCCCAGCAGCCGGCCTATCCGGACGCGGGGGAGGTCTCCCGAGTGCTGGCCGAACTGCGCCGCCGCCCGCCGCTGGTGTTCGCCGGCGAGTGCGACGAGCTGCGCGAGAAAGTGGCCGACGTGGCAGCCGGGCGGTCGTTCCTGCTGCAGGGCGGTGACTGCGCGGAGACCTTCGACACCGTGACCGCAGCGAACATCCGGAACAAGTTGCGGGTTCTGCTCAGCATGGCGGTCGTGCTCACCTACGCCGCGCAGGTGCCGGTGCTGAAGGTGGGCCGGATCGCCGGCCAGTACGCGAAGCCGCGCAGCCGCGACACCGAGACCAGAGGCGCCACCACGCTCCCCGCCTACCGGGGTGACGCGGTGAACGCGCTGGAGTTCTCGCCCGCGGCGCGGCAGCCCGACCCGCGGCGGCTGCTGGACGTCTACAACTACTCCGCGGCCACGCTGAACCTGCTGCGAGCCTTCGTCACCGGCGGCTACGCCGACCTGCGGGCGATGCACAGCTGGAACGCCGACTTCGTGCACAACTCCAACGTGGAGACCCGCTACGAGGAGCTGGCCGACGAGATCAGTCGTGCGCTGGCGTTCATGGTGGCCTGCGGGGTCGACAATGAGTCCTTCCGGACGGTGGACTTCTACTCCAGCCACGAGGCGCTGCTGCTGGAGTACGAGCACGCCCTGACCCGCATCGACTCCCGCACGGACACCCCGTACAACGTCAGTGCCCACATGGTCTGGATCGGCGAGCGCACCCGTCAGCTGGGCGGGGCCCACGTGGAGTACCTGCGGCACCTGCGCAACCCGATCGGGGTGAAGCTGGGGCCGTCCGTGACGCCGTCCGAGGCGGTCGAACTGGCCGAGCGCCTCGACCCGGAGCAGGAGCCGGGCCGGCTGACGATCATCACGCGGATGGGCGCTGACCGCGTCCGGGACGTGCTGCCGCCGATCGTGGAGGCCGTCGAGGACACGGGACGCCAGGTCGCGTGGGTCTGCGACCCCATGCACGGCAACACCTTCGAGACGTCCACCGGCTACAAGACCAGGGCGTTCAGCCAGGTGGCCGAGGAGCTGAACGGGTTCTTCGACGTGCACCAGGAGCTCGGTACCTGGCCCGGCGGGGTGCACATCGAACTCACCGGCGACGATGTCACCGAGTGCGTGGGCGGCGTGGGAGAACTCGCCGAGGCCGACCTGGCCAACCGTTACGAGACCGCCTGTGACCCCCGGCTGAACCGCAACCAGTCGCTGGAGCTCGCGTTTCTGGTGGCCGAGCGGCTGACCGACGGACGCATCCGCAGGGTGAACCCCGTGCAGGAGTACTCTGCCGAAGATTTCTAGTAGCTATCTCGTTGAGACGTGTTTGCGTTCGCGATCCTGGTGAGGATCTGGTCGGGTGTGCCAGTCCATGCGAATGGTTGTCTGCAAGTCAACGAGAGGGCGAAGGGAGGCTTTCAATGGATCGCTCACAGGAGTCGTCGTCACGATACCTGCCCGTGCCAGTGTGGGATTTCCTCGAATTCCTTGCAGGCCATCCCGAACTCCACCCCGAAGATGTATTCTCGGCTCCATTTCAGATTGAGATTGGGGGTCAACGCACTGACCTGACTATCAACGAGTACCTTGCCGAGAGCCCGTTGGTAGAAACAACCTATAGTGTAACCGCACAGGACGTTGTAACCCTGAATCGAATGCTCCACGAGTTTGGCGCAATCGAATGGGACGATGCCCAGCGTGTTCATCGCTACTCTGACCGAGATCTCCGCCCGGTCTATGCGGCTTGGCGGAGCACCCTCAAACTGAGGTAGTGCTCGTCACCCCTCGTTATCAAGCAAACCCCCTATTCTCGGTCGGCACCCTCCGCTGGTCGAGCCTGTCGAGACCCCTTCGAAACGGTCCCAGAGGAACGTTCGCGAGCAACGAGCAGGCAGATCACGAAGGGTCGCCGCCATAATTGCGTCCTGCGCTGGAGGAGCGGGGTGTCCATGCCGAATCGTCGGTCGAGCTTGCCGACACCAGCTGGCGTAGGTTTTGATCCGACTTCTCGAACTGGAGGACCGGAGTGATCGACCTGCGCAGTGACACTGTCACGCGTCCCACGCCCGGCATGCTCGCGGCGATGGCGTCCGCGCCGGTCGGCGACGACGTGTACGGAGAGGACCCGACCGTCAACGCCCTGGAGGCGCGGGTGGCCGCGCTGCTCGGCCATGAGGCGGGCCTGTTCGTGACGACCGGCTCGCTGGCCAATCTGCTCGGCGTCTGGTGTCTCGTGCAGCCCGGCCAGGAGGTCGTCTGCGACGTGCGGGCGCACATCGCGCGGGCCGAGATGGGCGCCCACGCCGCGCTGCACGGCATCACGATGCGCACCTGGGACTCCCCGGACGGCGTGACGGACGCCGCCACGATCGCCGGCATCATCACGCCGGACGCCGGCCCGTACCAGGTCTCGACGGCGGCGGTCGCGCTGGAGAACACCCACAACTTCGGCGGCGGGACCGTGCAGCCGTACGACCACCTGGTCGAGGTCTCCCGGCTGTGCCGGGACGCCGGTGTCGGCCTGCACCTGGACGGCGCGCGACTCTGGAACGCCCACGTCGCGACCGGGATCGCGCTGGCCGACTACGGGAAACTCTTCGACACCGTGAACGTCTGCTTCTCCAAGGGGCTGGGCGCGCCGATCGGCTCGATGCTGGTCTCCAGCGCGGCCAACATCGCCCGGGCCCGGGTGCAGCGCAAGCGGCTGGGTTCAGGGTGGCGACAGGCGGGCATCCTCGCCGCGGCCGCCGACTATGCGATCGACCACCACCTGCCGAGGCTGGGCGAGGACCACGCGGCCGCCGCAGCCTTCGCCGCCGAGGTCGTGGCGCTGGCCCCGTCCGCTGTCGACCTGGCGTCCGTGGCCACCAACATCGTGGTGCTCGACACCGGCGCGGTGCCGGGGGCCGAGGTCGCTGCCAGGGCTGCGGAGGCGGGCGTCCTGGTGTCGGCGCTGGGCGCCCACATGGTGCGGGCAGTGACCCACCAGGAGGTCTCGGTCGAGGACGCCACGACGGCCGGGCGCGTGGTCGGCGCAGCCCTCGCCAACACAGCGGCGGCGTGAGGCCGGCCGTGCCGTGAGAGCCGCCGTCCTGGGTTCGCCGATCGCCCACTCGCTCTCGCCCGCGCTGCACAACGCCGGCTACGCGGCGTCCGGGCTCACCGACTGGCACTACGAACGCTTCGAGCTGCAGGCGTCGGAGCTGGCGGGTTTCCTCGCCGGCCTGGACGAGGACTGGCGCGGCCTCAGCCTGACCATGCCGTTGAAGGAGGCCTGCCTCGACGTCGCGGCGGAGACGACGGCGCTGGCGCGGCGGGCGAGGGCGGGCAACACCCTCGTCCGGCTGCCGGACGGCGGCTGGCTGGCGGATAACACCGACGTCCCTGGCATCGTTGACGCGCTGCGTCCGGCCTGGCAGTCCGACTGGCACCGGGTGGCCGTGCTGGGGGCGGGAGCCACGGCACGCTCGGCGCTGCTCGCGCTTCCGGCGCTGGGCGTGCTCGCCGTGGACGTCTATGCGCGCGATCCAGCCAAGGCCACGGCGCTGGAGGGCTGGGCGCCGGCCGGAGTCGAGGTCGCCGTGCGACCGTTCGACGAATGGGTGTCGGGCGAGCAGCCGGCGCTACTGTCCACGCTGCCCGGCGGCGCCGCGGATTCTCTCGAGCTCGCCGGCCCGCGGAGCGGCCTGCTCTTCGACGTCGTCTACGCGGGCTGGCCCACCCCGCTCGCGCAGCAGGCCGAGGCGGCCGGCATGACGGTGGTCGGCGGACTCGACCTGCTCGTCCACCAGGCCGCCCGCCAGTTCACGCTGTTCACCGGGCGCGAAGCCCCGCTCGAGGCCATGTTCGCGGCTGGCCGTGCTGCGCTGGGGAGCGACGCATGATCGTCCTGATCGGGTTCATGGGCGCGGGCAAGACCACGGTCGGCCGTTTGCTGGCCCGGGAGCTCGGCGTCCCGTTCGTGGACGCGGACGCGGCGATCGAGGCGGCGGAAGGCATGACCATCCCTGAGATCTTCGACTCGCGCGGAGAGGTCGGCTTCCGCCGAGTCGAGGCCTCCACGATCACGGACCTCCTCGCGGGCGACGACATCGTGCTCGCGCTCGGTGGGGGAGCGCTCGGCTCGGCGGACGTCCGGCGGGCGCTGACCGGGCACCGGGTCGTCCTGCTCGACGTCCCACTCACCGAGGCGTTGACCCGGGTAGGTGGCGATCCGTCCCGGCCCATGCTGGCCCGTCCCGATCTCCCCGAGCTCTACGAGGGCCGGCAGCAGGCGTATCGCGACACCGCGTCCGTCGTGGTGCCCGTGGCTGGCCGCACGCCACGAGAAGTCGCCGCCGACGTCCTGGCGAGGATCGGTCCCTGAGGAGCCCGCGAGGAACGAGCGGGCGTCACGAAGGGCCCCCGCACGTTCCCGAAATCGTTGGTCGAGCTTGTCGAGACCCCCGCACCAGTAATGGGAGAGTAACCCCATGGACGTGCTGGTCATCAACGGACCCAACCTGAACACGCTCGGCACCCGCGAGCCCGGCATCTACGGCTCCACGACCCTGGCGGTGGTCGAGGCAGCACTGGTCGCCCAGGGCGCGGCCGCAGGGCTCGACGTAGACACCTTCCAGAGCAACCACGAGGGCGCGATCGTCGACCGGATCCACGCCGCGGCGAGCGACGGCACCCGGTTCGTGATCATCAACCCCGGGGCGTTCACGCACACGTCCGTCGCGATCCGGGACGCGTTCGCTGCCGTCGTGATCCCGTTCTGCGAGCTGCACATCTCGAACGTCCACGCGCGCGAGGAGTTCAGGAAGCACTCCTACCTGTCCGACCTCGCGGTCGGCGTCCTGACCGGTTTCGGCGTTTTCGGGTACACGATGGCGATGGACTTCGTGATCGACCAGCTGAAGGGGAACTGACGTGCAACTCACCCACCTGGGCCACTCGGCGGTGCTCGTCGAGGTGGACGGAAAGCGCATCCTGATCGACCCGGGCAACCTCTCGGACGAGTGGCACAGCCTCACCGACCTGGACGTGATCCTGGTCACGCACCTGCACCCTGACCATGTCGACCCTGCGCACGCGCCGGCGCTGGTCGTGGCGAACCCGCAGGCCCGCGTCCTCGTCGAACCGGGGGTGATCGACGCGGTGCCGCTGGAGCGTGCCGAGCCGATCACCGCCGACACCAGCGTCGACCTCGGCGGCGTGACGGTCGCCGCGGTCGGCGGGCTGCACGCCGTGATCCACCGGGACATCCCGCGAATCGGCAACGTCGGCATGGTCGTCTCGGCCGAGGGCGAGCCCACGCTGTTCCACCCGGGCGACAGTCTGGCGGCGATCCCGTCCGGGGTGGACGTGCTGGCGGTGCCCGCCTACGGTCCCTGGGCGGCGATGAAGGAGACCGTCGACTTCGCGCGCGACGTCGCCGCACCGCAGGGCTTCCCGATCCATGACGGCCTGCTGAACGAGCGCGGCTGGAACCTGGTCTTCAACCGGGTCACCGAGATGACGCCCTGCACGCTGGTCGACCTGCGTGGCAAGGGCCCCTGGACCCCCGCCTGAACGAAAAGGGGACGGTTCCTTTTCCGTTCACTTATCCACAGGCTGTGGAAAACTGAATGAAAAAGGAACCGGGCGGTTTCAGGGGGTCAACGCGACACTGCTTGTTTGTGGGTTTGAGAGTAGCTCGGCGAAGGCTTCGGTGGGTGTTCGGAAGCCGAGGCGTTTGCGGGGGCGGTCGTTGAACTCGGTTTGGACGGCGGTGATGTGTTCGTTGCTGTGGACTGACAGGTCGGTGCCCTTGGGGAAGTATTGACGGAGTAGTCCGTTGGTGTTCTCGTTGGTGGGCCGCTGCCAGGGGCTGTGCGGGTCACAGAAGTACACCTGTGTGCCGGTGGCTTGGGTGGGGGCCTTGTGGGCGGCCATTTCGCCGCCCTGGTCCCAGGTCAGGGTGCGGCGCAGGTGCTCGGGCAGGCCGGCGAACACGGCCGTGATGCCGGCCTGGACCTGGGGGGCGGTGTGTCCATCAGGGAGCGGCACGAGCAGGGTCAAGCTGGTGGTCAGCTCGACCAGGGTCCCGATCGCGGACTTGTTGTCGGTGCCACAGATCAGGTCACCTTCCCAGTGGCCGGGGACGACCCGTTGGGCGACCTCGGCCGGGCGGTCAGCCAGCAGCACCATGTCGGGGATCGGGCCGGCAGCGGTCGCGGTGCGCCGCTGGGGGCGACGCCGGACCCTTCCGGTGCGCAGGCAGCGAGCCAACTCCTTGGTCAAAGTGCCACGGGTATGGACGTAAAGCTCCTGATAGATCATCTCGTGGCTGATCCGCATCGACGGGTCGTCGGGGAAGTCAGCGGCCAGCCGGCCGGCGATCTGTTCGGGCGAGTCGTGCTTGGCCAACCTGCGCTGCACCTCCTGAGCCAGCCGCGGATTCGTGGCCAGCCTAGTCGGTTTGGGTCTCGCAGCACGGCCCCGGGCCAACACGTCCGCCGCGACCCCGCGGTAGCGGCCATCCGCACGCCGGTTCCTGGCCAGTTCCCTACAGATCGTCGACGGCGGCCGTCCCAGCAGCCTTGAGATCCGCCGCGCCGACCACCCCTGCGCCGTCCGAACAGCGATCTCCTCACGCTCGGCCAACGACAACCTCAACCCTGCGCACTGATCAGCTCTCACCCGAACATGCTCAGCGACCCAGCCGTAACCCGTCGTGGCCGACACGCCCACCACGGCCGCCGCCATCCGAACCGTCCCCAACCGGCCGAACTCGTACCAGAACGCCCCCTGAACACCCCGCGCCAGCCTCGGACGACCAACACCCACCACAACCCTCCTAGACCGAAGCGTTGCGTTGACCCCCTGAACCCGCCCCGTCCCCTTTTCGTTCACACCAGGATCAGGGTAACCGTCGAGCCCTTGGCCGCCATCTGGCCCTCGCCAGGATTGGTGCCCCAGACCCTGCTGCCGAAGAACGTCTTGCGCACCTTCACCTTGAACCCTGCCTTCTCAAGCGTCGTCTTGGCGTCGCTCGCGCTGAGACCTCCAACGCCGGGGACCGGGATCATCTCCGGTCCCTTGGACACGGTCAGCGTGATCGTCCCGCCCCTGGGCACGCTGCCGCTCTTGGGGTCGGAGGAGATGACGTTGCCTGCGTCCACGGTCGAGCTGTACTTGTCATCGGCACGCTGCACGATCAGCCCGGCGTTCTGGTAGAAGGTCTGGGCCTCCTCGAACGGCTTGTTCTTGAAGCTGATGACCTTCACGGGCGCCTGGCCCTTGGAGATGTTCAGGTCGACGACCGTCCCGGGCTTCACCATCTTGCCCGGATCGATGGATCCGCTCACGACCAGGCCCGCGGTGATGCTCTCGTCGTAGACCTCGTGGTCGGCGCCGCGAACGAGGTGGTTCTCCTTCAGGACGGCCTCGGCGTCCTCGGGCGTCCGTCTGACCAGGGACGGCACGGCGTAGCGCTCCTGGCCCTTGGAGAGGTACGCGGTCACCGTGCCGCCGCGCAGGACGCGGTCGCCGGCGGCCGGATCGGTCCGGGTGACCTGCCCGACGGGGACGTTCTCACTGAACTCCTGCGCCCAGGCGAGCTGCAGCCCGTTCTTGGCGGCGAGCGCGGCGGCCTTGTCCTGGGTGAGGTTGTCGAAGTCGGGGGTGGTCGTGAAGCGTCCGGCCAGCAGGTACCACGCCCCGACGCCGAGCACAGCGGTGATCAGCAGCAGCACGACCAGCGAGACCGCGCCGCGGCGGCGCTTCTTCGCCTGCCGCTGCTGCAGCGGCACCGCGGACGGACTCGGCAGCGGGAGGCTGTCGTAGTAGGGCATGCCGTCCGCCGCCCCCGGATGGCTCGGGCTGATCGGCGTGGATGGGGTGAACCGCAGCGTGGCCGTCCGCTGCACGGTGTCGGAGGAGTGAACGGCGATCGCCGGCACCTGCTCGGTGAGCTGCGTGGCGGCGTCCAGGGTGGTCTCGCGCATGCGGACGGTGAGCAGCGGGTCGTCCATCACGCCCTGCTCGATCGCCTCGCGGGCCTGCCTGAGGTGGTCGAGCAGCACCTTCGCGTCCACCGGACGGTCGGCCGGCTGCCGGGCCGCCGCCGCCATGACGAGCGCGTCCAGGTAGGGCGGGACGCCCGAGCGCGTGTCGCGCCACACCGCGGGGGCACCTGCCGAGGGCGCGGTGATCTCGTTGTGGACGTGGCTGTACGCGACCTGGATGGGCGTGTCGCCGGTGTGCGGCTTGCGTCCGGTGAGCATCTCGAAGGCGAGGATGCCGAGCGCGTAGACATCGCAGCGGGTGTCGGCGTGGCCGTGCGTGACCAACTCCGGGGCGATGTAGGAGACGGTGCCGATCAGCATGCCCTGCGCGGTGGCAGTGTGGGCGGTGACGGCGCGGGCGAGGCCGAAGTCGGCGACCTTGATCTGGCCTCGGGTGGAGATCAGGACGTTCTCTGGCTTCAGGTCGCGGTGGATGATGCCGGCCTCGTGGGCTGCGGCGACCGCGGCCGCGACCGGGATGAGCAGGTCGAGCGCCCGTTGCGGCTCCATCGGGGCCTCGCGGGTGATCAGGTTGCGCAGCGTGGAGCCCTCGACGTACTCCATCACCATGTAGGGACGGCCGGCGTCCATGCCCTGGTCGAACACGGAGACGACGTTGGGATGCGAGAGGCGGGCGGCGGCGCGGGCTTCGCGGTCGAAGCGACTGGCGAAGTCCTGGTCGCTGCCGAGGTTGTCGTGCATGACCTTCACCGCGACCGTGCGCGTCAGCCGGCGGTCGGTGGCGAGGTAGACCGTCGCCATGCCGCCGCGGGCAAGCTTGCGGAGAATCTCGTACCGACCGTCCAGCACGTGCCCCAGGAGGGGGTCTGTGTTGCTCATGGTCGTCACTAGGAGCTCCGGACAAGTCGGGGAAGTAGGCCGTCCAGACCTAGAGGCGATTGTAGGAGCGCGGGCCAAGTTCAGTGCCTGCAACTCGCCGTCGTAGGCTGGGCCTATGACCGCGCTCCTCGGTTTGGCTACTCGGCTCGGACTCGCTCGCCTGCTGTTGATCACCGGTGCGCGCCGTGAGGAGGGCGACCTCGCGGAGTTCGCGGACGCCAGTTTCGCCGGCGGGGTGGACATCATGCAGCTGCGCGACCCGAGCGCGGGCCATGACGAGTTGCTCACAGCGCTGCGGGTCATGCGGCAGGCCGGGCACCACTACCAGGGTCTGGTCAGCGTGTACGAGTCGGGCCGGCTCGCGGAGGAATTCCAGGCAGACCTGCTGCACCTGCCCGAACGGGGAGACACCGCCCGGAAGGCGCGGGGCTACCTGCACCGGTGGGCGCTGATCGGACGCTCGTGCCACTCCCGCGACCAGGTGGACACCGCCCTCGCCGACCCGGACGTGAACTACCTGACGGTCGGCCCCGCCTTCGGCGGATTGACGGCGGAGGGTGGTCTGGATCTGGTGCGCTACGCGGCCGCCGTAGCCGCGCCGAGTGATCCGTCCGCCAAGCCGTGGTTCGCGGTCGGCGGGATCACCGCAGGCACGCTGGACAAGGTGCTCACCGCAGGGGCCCGCCGGATCGCCGTCTCGCGAGCGATCACGGTCGCGGACGATCCGGAAGCCGCCGCGATCTCCCTGAAGGACCGCCTCCGCCACGCCTGGAACGCGGACCCCGCGATGCAGAACCTGACCCTCCAGGTCTTCCGGCACTGACTGGTCGAGATCGTCGTTCGCGGTCGCTCGAAGTGTCGGCGACCTCGGTTGGTCGAGCTTGTCGAGACCATTCAGCCTGCATGCACCACGACCACGGCGTATTCGAACTCCGTCACCATGTGGCACCACGTGACGCCACCCACTGGACTTCATCCAGCACGCGACATCGGGGTGAATGAAAGTGTATGAGACTGTATGTAACTGTACGGGAATACCGCGGACGATTCCGCTTTGGGGATGCGGTCAGGGAAAGCGGGTCGACGGTTGAAATCTGCTGCCGACAAGGGAGAATGATTCAGCAACTCATCGCGAATTCAGCCTAGATCGTGGCTCGGAGAGTCCGCCGGGTTTGCGAACAGGGATTGTTCAGGGAACGCCGCTAGCCCTATGCTGACGACACACGGCCCGAATCGGGGTACCCCACGTGTGGTTCGAGCTCGCCGATTGGTAATCCAATAATCCGTCATGCCTGGCATGACACGAGCGAAGGAGCTCTCTGTTGTCCGCAATTCAGAACGCAGTTCTGCCGGCCAGCCCGTTGGCGGCACAGGCGTACCTGACTGCCCGCGCGAAGCTGGACAGTGCGTTGGTGCGCTAGGACGCCTGGTTCGTCGTGCTCATCGCGATCATCCTGGCGCTGGCTGCTGTGCTGTTGGCCGGCATGGCCGTGTGGTGCGTGGTGAACCAGAAAGGCAAGTTCACCGGCCACTGGTACTACAACAACGGCTGGAGCGTCGGCGTGGAGTGCAAGAAGTAGCCACCCGCAGGCCGGCCCGGGGTCGTTCGTTGCACCGACGCGCGACCCGGGGCACTGCCCCTTGCATCCGGAGGTCGATCCTTGCCAGAAGAACTAGCGCTCCTTGAGATCAACGATGTCGGATTCGCCTACTTGCCCGGAGTACCCGTGCTGCATGGCGTCAGCCTGAGAGTGTCACCGGGCGAGATCGTCGGGTTGATCGGACCGAACGGCTCGGGTAAGTCCACCCTGATCAAGCTGGTCTTCGACATCCTCGCGAATCAGTCCGGAAACATCCGGATCGCAGGCAGGCCTCACGTGAGCAAGGCGGCGAAGGTCGAGGCGATCTATCTGGCCAGCAACGACTACCTTCCGGAGTTCCTGACTGGCGCGGAGTATCTCGAACTGCTGGCGCGCCTGTACGGCGAGAAGCTCGCGAGTGCCGCCATCCACGAGGAGTTCCGACGGCTCGGTATGGCCAACCGCGAAGCCGGCCTGATGGAGGACTACTCGCACGGTATGCGGAAGAAGGTGCAATTGGCAGCGGCCCTGCTGTTTCGGCATCCGCTGACCGTGATTGACGAGACCCTCAATGGCATCGACCTCGACGCTCTCTACACCTGTGAGGAGGCGTTCCAGGACCTGCGTTGCAGTGGTGCGTCCATGCTTCTGTGCACTCACGATTTCGCGCTTCTGGAGCGGATTGCAGACCGGGTCGTGATGCTGAACGGGGGCAGGATCGAGTTCGACGCGCGGACGTCGGCGCTGCTGGACAGGTGGCCGTCGATCGACGCAGCAGTGCGTTCGGTGCTGCGGGAGCCGGACTCTGCGGGGCCGGCATGAGGCTGCGCGACACGGTCGTCCTCACCCGCTTCCTCTTCGTGTTCTTCCTTCGGCAGGTGATCGGACGCGGGATCCTCTCGAACGGGGCGATCCGCTGGAGCGTGGCGGCGGTCTGCGTGTTCTGGATCGTCGCCAGCGGCGCGCTGGCGTCGATGGTCCTGAGGCCGCTGGGCGACGACCGGCTCACCTGGCAGTTCGTCATGGACGTGGGCACCGTCTCGATCGTTCTCTGGGTGATGGCTGCGTTCCTCCTTGTGAAAGTGCTCTTTCTCAATGCGGACGGCCTTATGCTGCTCACGACTCACTTGCCGGTGACCAGCGAGGTCCGTGCCTTCGCCTACGCGACGTACGAGGGCGCCGTCGTGCTGGTCGTCGGCGCGTCAGGAGTCACTTCCGTGTCGGTGGCGGCACTCGTCACGCTCGGCCCCGGCGCCGTCGGAGCGCTCACGACCTCGTTCGTGCTTCCCGGCATGGTGACCTATGCCGCCATGGCATTTGTCTGGGTCGTCATTGAACGCCTCTTCGTCCTGGTCGGGTTGGGCCGTGTCTCACACATGCTCGGCATCGTGGTCACCTTCGTCTTGATCTGCCTGTACTCGACCCGGACGACGGCGCTAGTGGTCGCGATCTCGGCAGCGTACGGCGCCGCGGACCCGCCACCCCTGTGGATCACCACGCTCAGCCGGGTCTCCGGCAGCTGCGGGACGTGGGCTGGGGTCCTGGTCGGCGGAGTGACCTTCGCCGCGCTGATCGGATCCGCGATCGTGCTGACGCCTCGATACCGGCTCGGGCAGTCCCGATTCGTCCCCGTTCCTCTGGGGCCGTTCTCCCGCACCCGGCTCGCGCCGCACCTGGCCTTCGTGCTTCGCAGCCGACAGACGGCGCTGGCCGTTCTGGTGTCGGCTGGCTGCTTCGTCTTCCTCATGCTGGGCCGCGCGGCGAACCCCCTCTGGTCGCTATGTCTGCTGCCGATGAGTGGTCTGTACCAGTTCGCCAGCGGTCGCCTCCCCGTCCTGGAGACATTGGCCCGGAGATCAGCTCTCCGCGAGTACTGCGACATGCTGGGTTCCCAGCTAATCGGCGTCGCCATCCTCTCGATCCCCGCAGTCGCGGTGACTGCCCTCGTGGCATCGACCTGGATCGCTGAGCTACCCACAGTCCTGCTGGGAGTTGGCAGTGCGATCCTTTGCTGCTTGCTCATCGGTGTCATGTTCCCGTCCACCAGGGACAACCCGTTCTCGGTCCTGGTCGGCGTGGTGGCAGTCGGGCTGGTGCTTCTCGTCGTCACCACCGGATTCAGCCTGCTGCAGTTGCCCGCCGCGGCCAGCGCGGCGATGTCCGTGCTCGTGCATGGCGCGATCGTCTTCTACTCAACCCTCGGAATTGCCGCCCACGACCGGAAGGCTCGACATGAAATCCGCGCTGCGAATCGCTAACTCGGCTCTGATCGGTGCTGTGATCTCCGCGATCGTCTTCACCGCCGCACTGCTCGTGGCGATGTTCAGCACCCAGGGCGACAACGAACGCACGGAGGTACTGTTCGGTGGGCTCTTCTTCCAGACGTCCCCGACCTTCGACGGAGTCGCCGCGTCCATGGGTATGGGGAGTCCCCTCCCACTGGCCGCGATCTTCCTTGCCGCAAGCGTATTCGGCTATCTCGTCCAGACGCTGTACTTCGCGCTGAAGCGGCGTCGCGAGCTTCTCCTCGTCGTCGAGCCCCCAGCCTGAGTACTCGCCAACCCACGTGTACCTGGAACTGCGCCCGCCCGTGCCGGCTCGTGACTGGCGCCGCCTGCTCGTGCGGTTGGCAGGCATCGAGTCCGTACTCTGCCTCGGGCCTGCGGCCGTGACGGCAACGGTGTTCCTGGGTTGCGCCAGCCCGTCGGTGTGCTCGTGGCTCTCCCCGGCGGTCACCCTGCTCGTCCTGACCTCAAGCGTGCTCGCGTCCTACCTGGCTCACGAACTCGCGCACCTGGCGGCGCTGGCGCGCGCCCCTGGTGTATCCACGATCAGGCTGGCCTTCGCCTTCCACCGGCTGAGTGTCGAAGCCAGAGGCAGCATCCCGCCGCAATGGAGAATCGTTGCGGCAGCTTCCGGGCCGCTGATCGGCGCATCGGTCGCAGGTTTCCTCAGCGTCATGTTCGGACAACCCGTGCTCGGTGCGGTCGGACTGCTCCACGCCGCGATGCTCCTTCCGCTGTTCGGCGACGGGCGTGCCCTTGTCGGTGCGGTGCGGGCGTGGAGGTCGTCGACGCCTCCTTGACGTCAGCCGATCTCACGACTCCCGTTGCGTCGCCACCGCGGCCAGCTTCACCAGGCCGGTCCGGGCCGGTTCGGCGATCGGTGCCTGATCGAGCGCTGCGACCGCCTCTCCGGTCGCGGCGGCAATCGCGTCCTCGGTGGCGTCCAGGGCGCCCGAGCCGGAGATGATCGCTCGCGCCTCGTCCACGTCCGCGGCCGTCAGTTCCCGTCCGAGCAGGGCGTCCAGGCGGGTGGCGGCCGTGTCCGACGACCGGGCCATCGCCTCGGCGATCAGCACGGTCAGCTTTCCCTCGCGCAGGTCGTCACCCGCCGGTTTGCCCGTGACCGCCTCGTCCCCGAACACTCCGAGCACGTCGTCGCGGTACTGGAATGCCCGTCCCAGCGGTGAGCCGTAGCGGGCCAGGGCGTCCAGCAGTTCAGGCTCGCCTCCGCCGAGAGCGGCTCCCACCTGCAACGGGCGCACCACCGTGTAGCGGGCCGTCTTGAACTCCACCACCCGCCGCACCCGGTCCAGGACGGGCGCCGGGTCGCGCCGCGCGTCCAACGGCGCCCGCGTCTGCGCGGTGATGTCGAGGTACTGCCCGCCGGTCACCTCGGCCCGCACCGCCGACAGCAGCGGCTGCGCGGCGGACAGCGCCGTCTGCGGGGCCCCGCAGGAGTTGAACAGCTCCACCGACCACATCAGCAGCAGATCGCCGAGCAGGATGGCTCCTGCCCTGCCGAACTCCTCAGCCCCGCCCCGCCGACCCTCGGACGTGTGCCGCGCCGCCAACTGCACGTGTGCGGACGGCAGCCCGCGCCGGGTGTCCGAGCCGTCCATCACGTCGTCGTGGACGAGCGCGCTCACGTGCAGCAGGTCGAGGCTCGCGGCCGCCCGCAGGACGTCCTCGGGGACCTCCGTCCCTCCCGTCCCGGCCAGGTAACCCCAGCAGCAGAACGCGGGACGCAGCCGCTTGCCCCCCGTCGTGAACGCCTTCGCCAGGTCGACGAGGTCGGAGACCTCAGGGCCCAGCTCGAGCAGCGCACGTCCGCGTGTGTCCAGGAAGTCGGCCAGCGTAGCGCTCACCGCGCTCCGCAGCTCGACCGAGAGCGGGTCGGCAGCGTCCAGGTTGACCACGCACTGAGCCTAGACTGCCCGGCTCGTGGACGGTGGCCGCTACCCTTGCGGCCATGCCTGCGCCCGGACCAACTATCGCCGACCTGATCGCCTCCCGCGACCACGCGACGATGTCGTTCGAGTTCTTCCCACCCAAGGACGACGCCGGCCAGGCCCAGTTGCTGGACGCGATCGGCGGACTCGACCCGCTGCACCCGGACTTCGTCTCGGTCACCTACGGCGCGACCGGCTCCACGCGGGCCCGGACGGTCGACGCTACGCGGCTCATCCAGGCCCGGACGAGCGCGATCACCATGGGTCACCTCACCTGCGTCAGCCAGTCCGTGGCCGAGCTCAGGGGTGCGATCGACGCGTACGCCGAGGCCGGCGTCCAGCACATCCTCGCTGTCCGCGGCGATCCGCCCGGCGGGCCGTCCGCGCCCTGGGAGCGACACCCTGAGGGTCTCGACCACGCGAGCGACCTGGTGAAGCTGGTGAAGTCCAGCGGCGACTTCTGCGTGGGGGTGGGCGCGTTCCCGGACGGCCACCCCGAGCACTTCGACGTCGACCTGGACGCCCGCGTGCTGGTCGAGAAGGAGCAGGCGGGGGCCGAGTTCGCGATCACTCAGCTGTTCTTCGACGCAGACGCCTACTTTCGTCTCGTGGAGCGGATCGGCCGCCTCGGCTCACAACTGCCGGTGGTCGCCGGGATCATGCCGGTGACCAACGTGAACCAGATCGAACGCTTCGCGAGCCTGTCCGGCGCCGACCTTCCAGTACCAGTGGTGGCCCGCCTGCGTGCGGTGGCGGAGGACCCGGCGTCCGTCCGATCGGTGGGGCTCGACATCGCCACCGAGCTGTGCGACCGCCTGCTGGCCGGCGGAGCGCCCGGACTGCACTTCTTCACCCAGAACCGCTCGAAGGCGACGGTCGAGATTCTCGCCAGCCTTCGCGAGATCGCGCCGCACACCCTCTGAACGAAAAAGGGACGGTTCCTTTCTCATTCAGTTATCCACAGATCGCGCTGAGAGCCTGTGGAAAACTGAATGAGAAAGGAACCGTCCCCTTTCTGTTCAGGGCAGCGCGTCGCGCCAGGCGCCGGGGGCGTCCCCGATGTCGATCGTGACGAGGCGTTGCGTGGGACGGGTGAGCGCCACGTAGAGGACGCGGACGCCGCCGGGTGACTCGGCGACGATCTCGTCCGGCCCCACGACCACCACGGCGTCGTACTCCAGGCCCTTCGCGTTCAACGGGCTGACGAAAGAGATCCGCTCGGGGTGCGCGGCGGCGGACGGCAGGTCGGCAACGGCCAGTTCCGACAGCCGGGACGGGGCCACGATCACCCCGATCGTGCCTTCGACAAGGCCCAGCAGATCGGACAACCTCTGCTCCAGCCGCCGCTCCAGCTCCAGCTCCGGCACGACCAGCAGCTCGGGCTCCACCCCGGTGGACCGGACGGCGACCGGCAGGTCGGCCTTCGGGAAGTCGCGCTGCACCACCTGGGCGGCGAGCTCGAACACCTCCGCCGGGCTGCGGTAGTTCGTCGACAGCCGGAAGTCGCGGTGCGGCGCCGAGCCGATCAGTTCCTGCAGGGCCTTCTCGGACTCCTCCACGTCGGGCCAACTGCTCTGCGCGGGGTCACCGACGATGGTCCAGCTCGCCTGGGAACCCCGGCGGCGCAGCATCCGCCACTGCATGGGACTGATGTCCTGCGCCTCGTCCACCAACAGGTGCACGAACGTGTCGTGCGGTTCTCCGCTGAGGTCGAGCTCGCGCGCGTCCCGCAGCCGGTCGGCGGTGGTCACCACCTCGGTGATCTCGGTGCCGTCCGGCAGGAACAGCATCGGCTCCTCGGGTTCGTCGAGGTCGATCGGACCCAGCATCGACACCAGTTCGTCGAGCAGCGCAGTATCGGCGACCGACCAGTCGTCGAACGCGTAGGACGCAGCCAGCGCAGCCTGCTCGGCGCCGTCGAGGATGCCCTCGCCCACCCGGGCCACCACGCGAGGCGAGGCGAGGCGCCGCAGCACGTCGGTGGGCGTCAGGTCGGGCCACCAGGCCTGCAGGAACATGCGGTACAACGCCGAGTCCTTCACCAGCTCGGTCATCGTCTCCTGGTCGAGTTCGAGCTCTTCGGGGAGCTGCTCGTACAGCGCGTCCATCACCGCGGCCTCCGCGGCGGACCGACCGGCGTTGGCCTTGACCCGGGTCAGGACGTCGCGGCGGATCCGGCCGAGCGTGGTCGTGTCCAGGGCCAGCGGCTCACCCTTCACCGTCACCCGCAGCGGTGGCTGCTCCGCGCCCGCGTCCAGCAGCGGCAGGTTCACCAGCCGCTTCAGCAGCGGCACCATGCGCAGGCTGCCCTTGATGGACGCCGCCTGAGCCGCGTCGATCCGGGACGCGGTGAAGCCCAGCGCGTCCACCGCCACCCCACCGATCGGGCGCAGCGTCACCGAGTCCTCGCCGAGGGACGGCAGCACGCGCTCGATGTAGTCCATGAACAGCCCGGAAGGGCCGACCACGAGGATGCCCCCCCGCTCGAACCGGCGCCGGTTCGAGTAGAGCAGGTACGCCGCCCGGTGCAGCGCGACCACGGTCTTGCCCGTGCCCGGGCCGCCGGAGATCACCGTGACGCCGGAGTAGTCGGCGCGGATCGCCTCGTCCTGCTCGGCCTGGATGGTGGCGACGATGTCGCGCATGTGCGGCCCGCGCGCCCGCTTGAGGGCGGCCATCAGCGCGCCCTCGCCGATGATCACGAGGTCGTCGCGGCCGTGGTCGTCGTCCAGCAGGTCGTCCTCGATGCCGATCACGATGTCGTTGCGGCAACGCAGCACCCGGCGCCGCACGACCTCCATCGGGTCGGTGGCGGTGGCGCGGTAGAACGGCTCCGCGGCACGGGCGCGCCAGTCGATCACCAGCGGCTCGTACTCGGCGTCGCGGACGCCGATCCTGCCGATGTAGCGGATCTCGCCGTCGGTGTGGTCGAGTCGGCCGAACACGAGGCCCTCGTGCTCTGCGTCGAGGATCGCCAGCCGGCGCGCGGCCTGGAAGGCGAACGCGTCGCGCTCGAAAAGGGCGGTGCCATCCTCCTCGCGGACCCACGTCTCCCGGTCGGAGCGGTACAGGTCCTGACCCTGGGACGCGACCCTGCGCGCTGACCGGGTGGCCTGTTCCAGGTGCTCGTAGACAAGGTCCACATGCGCCTGCTCGATGGCCAATTCGCGTTCGAGGTCGGTCGGGGGTGGTGCAGCTGAATCCAACGTGGTGTCCTTCTGCAAAGGTGCGCGACCGACAAGTCTACTTCGAGCCTGGAAATGGCGGTCGGGAACGCTCAATTCACGGTCAGGACGATCTTCCCGTCCGCCTTCCGCGACTCGCTGAGCTCGTGCGCGGCAGCCGCGTCGGACAGGTCGTAGGAGCCGGCGATCCGCACCTGCACGCGTCCGGACGCGGCCAGCTCGGCCACCCGGGCCAGCCCGGCGGACGCGTCCCCGCCGCCACCGGTGAACCGGACACCGTGCTCGGCGGCGGAGTAGTTGGCGATCGTCACCACGCGGTCGGGTGAGCCGGCGATCGCGATCAGGTCATCCAGTTGGGTGCCTGCGGTGTCGAACACCCCGTCCACCCCGTCCGGGGCCAGGGCCGCGACCCGCTCGGACAGGCCATCACCGTAGGTGACGGGCTCCGCGCCCAGGCCGCGCAGCAGGTCGTGGTTGCGCTCGCTGGCGGTGCCGATCACCCGCAGCCCGTCCGCCACAGCGAACTGGACGGCCGTCTGCCCGACCCCGCCGGCCGCGCCGTGGACGAGCAGGGTCTGTCCGGGACGCAGGCCGAGCAGCCCCAGCACGCGGACGGACGTCTCCCCGGCCACACCGAGCCCCGCGGCCTGCTCCCAGCTCAGGTTCGCCGGCTTCGGCGCCCACGCCCGGAGCACCGCCTGCTCGGCGTAGGTGGCGCTGCCCAGGCCGAACACCTCATCCCCGAGTGATACGCCCGTCACGCCGTCCCCGAGCTCGTCGACCACGCCGGACGCCTCCAGCCCCGGCACCACCGGCTGCTCGGGCCCGGACGCGCCGCGGGCCATCAGCCCCGAGCGCTGCTTGTAGTCGAAGGGGTTCACCGCGGACGCCCGGACGCGGATTCGCACCTGGCCCGGCCCTGCCTCAGGAGCGGGCACCTCCGCCAGGTGCAGGACGTCCGGAGCGCCGTAGCTGCTGAACTCGACCGCTCGCATCGGTTCCTCCTCGTTCGACGGTCATCACATCGATAACCCACGACGATCCGGCAGCATTCCGCCGCCCAGGTGTCGCACCAACACACGAGTCAGCATCCCGGCAGCCAGGCCGAGGTGCACCACGATGGCGTAGAAGCCGAGGAAGAACCAGTCCTTGCTGGCCCAGCCATTGGCGTCGACCCAGGGGAAGGTCGCCAACTGGGGTTCGGGGATCGCCAGGCCCAACGCGAGGCAGACCAGGACGGTCACCCCGTCGTAGCCTCTGCGGAAGCCGAGGAGCGCCGCCCCGAGGAACGCCAGGGCGGGAAAGACCGCCAGGTGGATCATGATGTCGGCGCCCTTCCAGTCGATCGCGGAGATCCCCAGGCAGCCACCGGAGGGGTCCTCGCGCGACCAGGAGACCAGGCGGTACGTCCAGAGCAGGGCAAACAGCCCGACCACCCCGAGAGCGTAGGGCCAGGAGCCCAGGGCCCGTTTCATGATCTCCTCCGGCCGAGTTCGCGGGCGAGCGGTTCCGGGTGGCCGAGCTCGCGCAGCGCCGCCGCGACGGCCGCTTCGTGGCCGACTCCGGTCGCGAGCGCGTCCTCGTAGAGGCTGAGCGCGTGCTCGTACAGTTCGTCCTCCGCGTCCCTGCGCTCACCGCCGGCGGGAATCGGCCCTGCGGCCCGTCGGGCGTAGCGGCGCAGTTCCGCCACCTCATGCATGGTCGGCGTCCTCGCTGAGGACGGCCTCGATCGCGCCGGCGAACGTCCGCCATTCCGCCATGCGACTGCCGAGGTCCCGGCGGCCCCGATCGGTGATCGCGTAGTACTTGCGCCGGCGTCCGGACTCGGCGACCAACCAGTGGGCGCGCAGCATCCCGTCCCGCTCCAGGGAGTGCAGGACGGGGTAGAGGGTGCCCTCGGAGAACTTGAGCGCGCCAGAGGAGAGCTGCTCCAGCGACTTGATCAGCTGGTAGCCGTACATGTCGGCCCGCGCGAGCAGGTGCAGCACCAGCAGGGGGATAGTCCCCTTGAGGAGTTGCTTGTCGATCGCCACGCTCGCCCCCATGCCTCGGTAAGCAAGGTATCGTATTGCGAGGCATGGTCGAGAGCCGGAGCGTCCTCGATTTGGGGCCGAAACCGGCTGTGACGTAGAGTTGACCCTTGCATGACCTGTGTTCGCGCAGGCGTGCGTCCACTCAACCTCAACGATTGGGAGTAATGGCGAAGAAGGAAGGCGCCCTCGAACTCGAGGGAACCGTCGTCGAAGCCCTGCCCAACGCCATGTTCCGCGTGGAACTGGCCAACGGGCACAAGGTTCTCGCGACCATCAGCGGCAAGATGCGGCAGCACTACATCCGTATCATCCCGGCCGACCGGGTGGTCGTCGAACTGTCTCCCTATGACCTGAGTCGTGGGCGCATCGTCTTCCGGCACCGGTAGCAGCCCGCAAGAATCCACCACCAGCTCGGTTCACGCAGTATTCGTGTGCCCGGCGATGAGTCAGAAAGTTGCTCGATGAAGGTTCAGCCGAGCGTCAAGAAGATCTGCGACAAGTGCAAGGTGATCCGCCGGCACGGTCGCGTGATGGTGATCTGCGACAACCCGCGCCACAAGCAGCGCCAGGGCTGAGCTCCTGCTCACCCAGGCCCCGCCCAGCGGGACGCGGAACACCCGGCCGTTGGGCCGATTGACAACTGAATAGCAGGGCCCGAAGGGCCCGATCGCGGCGTCAGCCGCAATGCAACACTGCAAAACGTGATCGCAACACTGGGACGAGTTCCGCAGTGACCACCCCCGGACGAAGGCCGGGGCCCACGCCACACGGGTGAGGGGACGCATCACGCCAGACACCTTCGCGGGTCGGGAAACCGGCTCGAAGACCTGAAAGGTACGTGCATGGCACGCCTCATCGGGGTCGACCTGCCGCGCGAGAAGCGCCTCGAGATCGCCCTCACCTACATCTACGGCATCGGCCGTACCCGCGCCAAGGAGACCCTGGCGGCCACTGGGATCAGTGGCGACGTCCGCGTCCACCAGCTCACCGACGACCAGCTGGTCGCCCTGCGCGACCACATCGAGGCCAACTACGAGACCGAGGGTGACCTTCGGCGCTCCGTGGCCGCAGACATCCGTCGCAAGATCGAGATCGGCTCCTACCAGGGCCGTCGTCATCGCATGGGCCTGCCCGTCCGCGGTCAGCGCACCAAGACGAACGCCCGCACCCGCAAGGGCAAGAAGAAGGCTGTCGCCGGGAAGAAGAAGGCCCGCTGATAGCGGCCTAGGACAAGGATCCAGGAGTAACTGAATTGGCTACTGCAGGCCGTACCGCGAGCCAGAAGGCCGCGAAGGGCAAGGTTCGCCGCAAGGAGAAGAAGAACGTCGTCGCCGGTCAGGCGCACATCAAGAGCACGTTCAACAACACGATCATCTCGATCACCGATCCCACCGGTGCGGTGATCTCATGGGCCTCTGCCGGCACCGTCGGCTTCAAGGGCTCCCGCAAGTCCACCCCGTTCGCCGCCCAGATGGCCGCTGAGGCCGCGGGCCGCCGCGCCATGGAGCACGGCATGAAGCGGGTGGACGTCTTCGTCAAGGGTCCCGGCTCCGGCCGCGAGACCGCGATCCGTTCGCTCGGCGCCGTCGGCCTGGAGATCGGTCCGATCTCCGACGTCACCCCGGTGCCGCACAACGGTTGCCGTCCGCCGAAGCGCCGTCGCGTCTAGTCCCGAGCCGAAGAGGAGTCTGAACAATGGCCCGTTACACCGGCCCCATCACCAAGAAGTCCCGCCGGCTCGGCACCGACCTGGTGGGCAACGACAAGGCCTTCGAGCACCGTCCGTACCCGCCGGGTGTGCACGGCCGAGGCCGCGTCAAGGAGAGCGAGTACCTGCTGCAGCTCAAGGAGAAGCAGAAGGCCCGCTACGCCTACGGCGTGCTCGAGAAGCAGTTCCGTCGTTACTACGAAGAGGCCAACCGGCTGTCCGGCAAGACCGGTGACAACCTGCTGGTCATCCTCGAGTCCCGTCTCGACAACGTCGTGTACCGGGCGGGCCTCGCGTCCACCCGGCGTCAGGCCCGGCAGTTGGTCGTCCACGGCCACTTCCTGGTCAACGGCAAGAAGGTGAACGTCCCGAGCTACCGGGTGAGCGCCTACGACGTGATCGACATCAAGCCGAAGTCGATGAACGTCTACCCGTTCGTCGTGGCTCGCGAGACCCACAACGAGAAGGTCGTGCCCGCGTGGCTCACCGTCCGTCCCAACAAGGGCCGGATCCTGGTGCACCAGCTTCCGGTGCGCGACCAGATCACCATCGACGTCACCGAGCAGCTGATCGTCGAGCTCTACTCGAAGTAGTACTACTCGGCCCCGGACGCAGCCCGCGTCCGGGGCTGCCATTCGATCACCGTCATATAGCGGGCGGTGGAGAGGAAGAACAGAAAAGAATGCTCATCGCACAGCGTCCGATCCTTACCGAAGAGGTCGTCGACGAGTTCCGTTCCCGGTTCGTCATCGAGCCGCTGGAGCCGGGCTTCGGCTACACCCTCGGCAACTCGCTGCGCCGGACCCTGCTGTCGTCCATCCCGGGCGCGGCGGTGACCAGCATCAAGATCGAGGGGAACCAGCACGAGTTCTCCACCCTCCCCGGTGTCGTCGAGGACGTCACCGAGGTCATCCTGAACCTCAAGCAGCTGGTGCTCTCCTCCGAGGAGGACGAGCCCGTGGTGATGTACCTGCGCAAGTCCGGCGCAGGCGCGGTCACGGCCGCTGACATCGCGCCGCCGGCCGGCGTCGAGGTGCACAACCCCAACCTGCACATCGCCACCCTGAACGAGACCGGCAAGATCGAGATGGAGCTGGTGGTCGAGCGCGGCCGCGGCTACGTCTCCGCGTCCCAGAACAAGAACCCGGACGCCGAGATCGGCCGCATCCCGGTCGACTCGATCTACTCGCCCGTGCTCAAGGTCACCTACAAGGTGGAGGCGACCCGCGTCGAGCAGCGCACCGACTTCGACAAGCTGATCGTGGATGTCGAGACCAAGCAGTCGATCAAGCCGCGGGACGCCATGGCCTCGGCGGGCAAGACCCTGGTCGAGCTGTTCGGCCTGGCCCGCGAGCTGAACGTGGACGCCGAGGGCATCGAGATCGGCCCTTCGCCGGTGGACGAGCAGCTGGCCGCCGACCTGGCGCTGCCGGTGGAGGAACTCAAGCTCACCATGCGCAGCTACAACTGCCTCAAGCGCGAGGGCATCCACACGGTCAGCGAGCTGGTCTCCCGCTCCGAGCAGGACCTGCTGGACATCCGCAACTTCGGCTCCAAGTCGATCGAGGAGGTCAAGCTGCGCCTGCACGAGATGGGCCTCTCGCTCAAGGACAGCTCCCCGGGCTTCGACCCGCTGAGCGCCCTGTCCAACTACGACACGGACGTCGACTACGACGACTCGTACTGATCCGAACGCCATACAGGAGATAGCGAACAATGCCCAAGCCGACCAAGGGACCCCGCTTCGGGGGTAGCCCGGCTCACCAGAGGATCATCCTGGCCAACCTGGCCACCCAGCTGTTCCAGCATGGCAAGATCACGACGACAGAGGCCAAGGCCAAGCGCGTCCAGCCGCTGGCCGACCGGCTGATCAGCAAGGCGAAGCGGGGCGACCTGCACAACCGCCGGATCGTGCTGCAGACGGTCACGGACAAGGGTGTCGTGCACATCCTGTTCACCGAGATCGCCCCGAAGCTCGCCGAGCGCGAGGGTGGCTACACCCGGATCACCAAGATCGGGCCGCGCAAGGGCGACAACGCCCCCATGGCCGTGATCGAGATCGTGACCGAGAGCGTCGAGGAGTCCCGCAAGGCCAAGGCGAAGACGTCCGCGAAGAAGGCCGAGCCGGCCAAGGCCGAGCCCAAGAAGGCCGCTCCGAAGAAGGCTGCCGCCAAGAAGGCCGAGGAGACCGTCGAGGCTCCCGAGGTCGAGGCCACCGAGGCCGCGGTTGCGGACGAGGCGCCCGAGTTCGGCGAGGGCTCCTACGTGGGCGACGAGCCGCCGGCCGGCTACGACATCAAGGGCAACAAGGACTCGATGAAGTTCCACACCCCCGAGTCGCAGTGGTACGAGGCCACCAAGGCCGAGGTCTGGTTCAACTCGGCCGAGGCTGCGGAGGCCGCGGGCTTCGTGAACGTCCTGGCCGGCAAGGACGACGAGGAAGCCTGAGCTTCCCCTGCCCGACGGAGCGCCCGCCTCCCCTTGAGGAGGCGGGCGGTTCTGCGTGGGCGGATCTGCGCACTCGATCCGGATTCCTGCGCCCGTGGACGCATGGCAGCGATCGACAGGGCAAATCCGGTCATGCCTCCGTCGTCGCCTGGACGCGTCCCGAGGCGACTGCCTCACGCAGGGCCTCATGGTCGCGTTCGTTCTGCCGGGTGTACGCGTCGGCGAAATCGGCGACGGCATTCTCGAACGTCGCGGACTTGCCCAGATAGGCCGCGATCGCCACCCGGTCGCCAGACCGCGCGTGTGCGCGGGCGAGCGTCCAGCCGCACATCCGGGCGTAGGTGAGCAGGCTGGCGGGAGACACCTCCCCGATTTCCGCGGACAGCTTCCAGTCGCGCAGCTGGCGCAGGTAGTAGTCGGTGCGGGTCCCGCCGACCTGAGTGCCCTGCAGCCAGCCGAGGAAGATGTCGCTGGACGCCTGCATCAGCCGCTGCCCGGACACCACGCGTTCGCCCTGGTTGGTGTACCGGGGCCCGTCGGTGTACGCGGCCAGCACCGACTCCTGGGCCTCCTTCGCCTGCAGGACGAGGGCCTCGGTCTCGTCCCGACCTTCGAACAGCAGGATCCACGCTCGCGTCCCGACACTGCCGACCCCGACCACCTTGTGGGCGACATCGGCGAGCGCGAAGTGGTCGAGCAGGACGCGGCGGTCGGCTGGGAGCGTCCCACGGTAGGCCGAGACCAGATCATCGAGCTCATGCCGCACGGCAGCGGGATCGAGCGTGGTGAGCTCCTCCAGCGGCACCACCAGTGGCGGATCGGCAACGATCCTGCGTCGCCCGTCCCGCACGGCGGTGAGTTTGCCGATCGCCTGCAGGCTCGTTCGCGTCCGTGACTTCGCCACGGCCGCCGAGACCGTGCGGATCGTCCGCTTGTGCTTCTTGCGCTTGCTCGCGCTGAGCGCGGCGGTGAACTCGGCCCAGGCGTCATCGACGTTGAGGTGGGCGTACCAGACATCGAGGATCGGCTGGCCGGCGAACTCCCGCATGGCGAGCCGATACCGCTCGACGGCGGCGAGGGTGGCAGCGCGGCAGTCCCCGGCGTCGAAGCCGTTGTCCTGGCCGGCGATCGTCAGGCTGGCGGCGAGCCGCTTGACGTCCCACTCGAACGGACCGGGGTAGGTCTCATCGAAGTCGTTGATGTCGAAGACGAGGTTCCGCTCGGGAGAGGCGTAAGCGCCGAAATTGGACAAGTGCGCGTCCCCGCACAGCTGCACGCGCAGCCCGGTGGACGGGGCTGCGCCCAGGTCGGACGCCATCACGAGGGCGGCGCCGCGGTAGAACGTGAACGGCGAGACCAGCATCCGGCCGTGCCGCACGGGAACCAGTTCCGGGACGCGCGTCTCCGCCTGTCGCAGCAGCAGCCCTACCGGGTCGCGGTCCTCGGCCAGCCTGAACTCGGCGTGTGCGGCGAGTGGAACGATCGCGCGGGCTGCCTTGCCAGCCGCCTTGCTGTCCGGCAGGGGAACGACTGTGGAATCGACCATGGCCACACTCTGGCCCTACGCGCAGGCGGCCAGCAAGCGTCCGAGCTGCGTAGGCACACACCGGCCGTGGGCGGGCAGTCAACGGCCCCGGGAACCAAGGGGGATGTGGTTCCCGGGGCCGTCGGATCGGGGGAGGGTCGCTGTGCCGTGGAGGGGATTCAGGCACAGCTCCATGGTCTGGTGCCGGCCTTGGCGTAGTAGCGGTTGGCGACCGTGATCTGCTCCGCGCGGCTGGCCTGGTCGGGACGGGCGGCGAAGTCGCGTCCGCCGTTCGAGCGCCAGGCCGCCATGTTGAACTGCAGGCCGCCGTAGTAGCCGTTGCCGGTGTTGATGTGCCAGTTGCCGCCGGACTCGCACTTCGCGATGCGGTCCCACATGGCAGCGCGGGCGAGGTTCAGGCCGACGCCGTTGGCCGAGGTCTTGGTGCCCACTTCGAGCACCTGGTCGACGGCCTTTGTCAGCACGGTCTGCGAGACGACGATCTTCTTGGTCACCTTGCCGTTCACGACGGTGATCTCGTAGATGCGCTTCGCCTTGCCTGCCCGTCCGGCGGTGACGACCCGCGACTCGCCCTTCCAGAGCTTCGAGTTGCTCTTGCGGACGGTCTGGAACGGGACGGCCTCAGTCTTCGTCTTCGACTTCACGACCACCCGGTCGAGGATGATCTGTTCGTCCGCGGTGATCTGCGTCGACGCGAGCGGGCTCAACTGGTCGGTGGCGGAAACCACCAGGCCACGTTCGGTGAGCAGGTCGGCGACGGTAGGGGCGTTCGTGGTCAGCCTGGCGCTCTTCCCGCCCACCTTCAGCGTGATCCGCTTGGGTGTCGTCACGTCGACGGTGAGGCCGGTGCGCGGCAGGGGAGTCGTCAGCGGCGTCGCGAACCGGGCGCCGACGAGGCCTGAGGCGGTGGGCAGGTCGCCCGAGGCGCGCGGGGTGGTCGCGGCGAGCTGCACGGGACGCGAGGACAGGCCGCCGTCGACGAGCGCCTCGCTCAGCGTGGCGGCCGTCGTGGTGAACGTGCGTGGAATGCCGTCCACGTTCAGCGTCAGCTGCTTGCTGTAGTGGACGGTGACGGTGCTGCCGCTCGCCACGGCGCTGTCGAGCGCGGGAGAAACGAGGTCTCCACCGCTGAGAGTTATGCCCCGGGCGGCCAGTACATCGGCCACGGTGAGGGCGAAGCCCGCAGCGTCCTGCACCTGGCCGTCCACGGTGAGATGGACATCCTTGTACAGGCTGCTGGCCGTGCTCACACCGCCGGCGAGCAGTGCTGCCGACAGCGCGGTCGCGGTGATCGCCTTGTTCAAGACACAGTCTCCCGAGGTGTTGCTGGCTTCTTGCTGAGAAAAGCCTGCACGAACCTGAGAGATAGGTCAAGTTCTCTCAGGAAACTCTCGGGAGACTGTGCTTTGACTAGGGGTGTTGTCCCCCGCTAGAGGACGTCAGCGGCGCGTACCTTGGCCAGACGGGCAGCGACGTCGGTCCAGTTGACCACGTTCCACCACGCCTTGACGTAGTCGGCCTTGACGTTCTTGTACTGCAGGTAGAAGGCGTGTTCCCACATGTCGAGCTGCAGCACGGGCAGCTGGCCGACCGGGACGCTGTTCTGCTGGTCGTAGAGCTGGTTGATGTTCAGCCGCTGGCCCAGCGGGTCCCAGACCAGCAGCGCCCAGCCGGAACCCTGCAGTGAGTTGGCCGCGGCCTCGAACTGGCCCTTGAAGCCGGTGAAGGACCCGAAGAACTCGTCGATCGCCGCCGCGACGTCGCCGTCCGGCTCACCGCCGCCGTTGGGCGACATGTTCTTCCAGAACACCGAGTGGTTGATGTGGCCGCCGAGGTGGAACGCGAGGTCCTTCTCCAGCTTCGGGATGCTCGCGAAGTCACCGGACGCGCGGGCTTCGGCGAGCTTGTCGAGGGCGGTGTTCGCACCGGCGACATAGGCGGCGTGGTGCTTACTGTGGTGCAGTTCCATGATCTCCGCGGAGATGTACGGCTGGAGTGCGCCGTAGTCGTAGTCGAGATCGGGCAGCGTGTACGCCATCAGGTTTCCCTTCGGTTGAGACAAGTGGCTTTCACCTACCCCCAACTTGCCCGTTCCACCCCCTATTCCGCCAGAGGTAAAGCTGAGCGATGTAACGCGCCGACACATCCGTGATGACCTAACCTGACTGGACGGAGTGAACCATGAAGAGCCCCACTGACTGGACCGAGCGCCACTCGCAGCTCGTCGCCGGCGCTGCGCCGACGCCGGTAGAAGTGACCGAACCGGAACTCACCCGTACCTGGAACGTGATCAGGGAGCGCACGACACCGGCCGCAGCGGCCAGGCGGCGTCCGACCCGGCTCGTGGTGGGCGCGGTGCTCACCGCAGCCACTCTGACCGTGGGCGGCGTCGCCACGGCCACGATCCTCTCGGCGCGTACCGGCGAGTACCCGGCAGACGCAGAGGACGTGCGCCTGGGCGGTCCCGGCGAGGAACTCAACCCGGTCGCCTCGGACTTCGGTGCGGTCGTCACCGAGGTGATCGCGGACATCCCGTTCCCGAGCGACGCGGCCCGGGCGAGCGTACGCGAGAACCTCGTGGCCGATGGGCAGCGCGACAAGGACAGCGGTGAGAAGGTCCGGGTGTCCACCGGCGCGATTCGCGCGTGGGCTGCCCAGGGTGCGGTGTGTGCCTGGGCCGACCAGTGGGCGGACGCCACCGCCGGCGGTGACACCGCGTCCCGCGAGCAGGCGGCCGGCATGCTGCACGACGCCTCCACCTGGCCGGCGGTGACTGCCATTGATCCCGAGCAGGCATCGCACACCGCGACGGTGAAGGCGAGAGACGTGAAGACGGGCAAGATCACCACAGGGACCGTTGACGACAGCACCCAGTTCGCCTTCCTCAAGGTCGTGCAGAAGGCCGCGGACGGCACCAGCGTCGACGCGATGGACGAGGCCTTGCACGACATCTACTGCTATGGCGTCAGCACCCCGCACCTGCCGCTGACCAACGACAGCAACCGGTGACATGGGCGGCCGGATGACCGCGGAGGAGTTCGAGCAGCTCTATCGCAGCGCGGCGCCGGGCCTGTTCGCGTACCTGCGCAGGCGGACCACCATCGAGGCCGAGGACCTGGTCGCGGAGGTGTTCACCACAGCCTGGCGGCGCCGGACGGAGCTGCCCGGGCCCGAGTTGCGCCGAGCGTGGCTGTTCGGCGCAGCCCGCAGGCTGTTGCTCGCCGAGAGCAGACGGCGCCGCCACGACCACGAGGTGGTCGAGCGTCTGGTCGCCGATCCCGGTTCGACGGTCCGCGGCGGCGATGCACACTGCCAGCAGGCGGTGGCGTCCGCCCTGGGCCGACTCGACCCGGACGACCGCGAGCTGATCGAACTGGTCGAGTGGGAACGGCTCAGCCCCGCCGAGGTGGCGGTGGTGCTGGGCGTCCGGCCCGGGACGGCCCGCGTCCGGCTGCATCGAGCCAGACAGGCTCTCGCTGGTGATCCGGAACTGGCCGCGCTGGTCGAGCACCGGAGAGAACCGGTCGACTCGGGACGGTGAGCAGACCGGTCAGCCTCGGCTCACACCATCGCCTCTGCGCCGGCCGTCTCGGCGAACTGTGCCCTGCGGGCCGCGCGGCGGAACAGTCGCAGGAGTGGGACGCCGAGCAGCGCGATCAGGGCAGCGTTGGTCAGCGCTCGGCCGAGGTTCCAGCCCATTGAGGTGGCGATGTTGTAGAGCACGAACCGGTGCAGGTTCTCCAGCGGACCCAGGTGCGGGTCGAAGGAGATCTGGGTGTCGTTGCCGATCCCGAACGGCCAGAACGAGAAGTCCATCACCCAGCCGTAGGCGAAGGCCGAGACCATGCCGTACGCACACAGCAGCGCGATCTCCAGCCGTCCGCGCGCCCGGGGCAGCAGCCCGGCGAACAACCCGACGAAGCCGGCCCCGAGCATCTGGTAGGGCAGCCACGGACCGACGCCGGATGTGATCAGGGCGGACGTGAACAGCGTGATCGCGCCGAGAGCGAAGCCGAAGCCGGCCCCGAACACCCGGCCGGCCAGGATCATGATGAAGAAGATCAGTTCGAAGCCCGCGGTTCCCGCGCTGAGCGGACGCAGGATCGTGCCGACCGCCGCCAGCACCCCCAGCATCGCGAGCGACTTCGCGTCCATGCGACCGCCGGCGATCTCGGACAGCACGATCGCCAGCACCATCGGCAGCACCGTGGCGAACAGGATCGGCGCCTGGGTGGGCGACATGCCCGACTCCGGACGCAGGAACAGCGGCCAACTGAAGGCCACCGCGCCGATCACGACGGCGGCGACCACGGCGGCGGAGATGCGCTGGTTGGCGCCGCTCATCGCAACCCCCTCGCGACGTCCTCAGGCGTGAGGACGGGCACGGGCGCGAAGACCTTCGCCATCTGCGGGGCGTAGGCGGGCGAGGAGGTGAGCAGGTCGGCGGTGGTGCCGTCCGCGATCAGTTCGCCGTCCGCCATCAGCAGCGTCCGCTGGCTGGTCGCCGCGGCGAACTCCACGTCGTGGGTGCTGATCACGATCGCCACCCCGGTCGCAGCCAGTTCCCTGACGATGCCGCGCAGTTCGGCCTTGGCGCGGTAGTCCAGCCCCCGGGTGGGTTCGTCCAGCAGCAGGACGGGCGGTCGCGCGGCGAGCTGGACGGCCAGGACCAGCGCCAGCCGCTGGCCCTCCGACAGGTCCCGCGGGTCGCGTTCGTCCGGCACCTCCACCCCGAGCGTGTGCAGCAGCCCGGCGGTCGTGCCCGGCGCCGCTGCGCTCTCGGCGTCCGCCTGCGCACACTCCGCGCCGACGGTCGGCAGGTAGAGCAGGTCGGCGGCGGTCTGTGGCACCAGGGTGACGAGCCGGCGGGCGTCCGCGGCGGAGAGGCGTCGGGGATCGCGCTCGCCGACGGAGATGTCGCCCGCGCAGGTGAGGGCGCCCTGCAGCGCCCACAGCAGGGACGACTTGCCCGCGCCGTTGCGTCCGAGCAGCGCGGTCACCGAGCCGCCGCGTAGGTCCAGGTCCGCGCCGTTCACCGCCACGATGTCGCCATAGCGCACCTCGACGCCACGAGCTGACAGCACGATCGGCCCGCTGGCGGCGTCGGTCGGCTCCGGCGGTGCGGGGACGAGATCCTCAGCGAGCACCCGGCGGCGGGCCTCCCGCACGCTCAGCGGCACCTCGCGCCAACCGGCGATCCGCGCCAGCTCCGCCAACGGGGGAGTGATCCCCCGGACGCGGGCTTCGTCAGGCTCAGCCATCACGGGATGTTCCCTGAGCTTGACGAAGGGCTGGTCTGGAGCGTGGGCTTCGTCAGGCTCAGCCATC
>DAIPJC010000083.1:0-9356 GCA_036770475.1 Propionicimonas sp.
AGTCAGAGGCAGAGCCACGACCCGGGCAGGCGTCACCAACATAAACGTCAGTGGCACCCTTTAGCGTTGGATCATGGAAGCAGGGTTCGAGCGCTACACCGATGGCCAACTGCTGGCTGTGATCGATGCGGCCCTGGACGCCCTGAACGATGACCGGCTCCGCCTGCCCGGTGATCGTGAACAACTCGACCTGCTGCTCACCTCGCTGCGGGTGTCGGGCCGGCTGCAGGCCTGGCAGCAACAGCGGGCGGCCCGGATCGAGACCGATCAGGTGGCCTGGCGGGAACACCGGACGTCGGCCACGACGTGGCTGGCCGAAGCCGCCAGGCTCACCCCACGCGAAGCCCGGAGGCTGGTGCGGTCCGGGCAAGACCTCGACCGGTTCGCCATTGTCAGTGAGGCCGCCACCACCGGACAGGTGTCGCCGGCGCAGGCGGAGGCGATCACGTCAGTGCTGGCCCAGCTGCCCGACGACTTCCCTGCCGACACAGTTGCGCAGGGTGAGGGGTTGATGGTCGGGTTCGCCGCCACCCACAACGCGGTGGAGTTGCGCCGGCTGACCGGGCATCTGCTCGAAGTCCTCGCCCCCGACGCCGCGGACGCACTCGAAGCCGAGCGGCTCGAGCGTGAGCACCGGTTGGCGCTGCGCAGCCGGCACCTGGACTTCCAGCCCGACGGGCACGGCTCGATCCTGCTCCGCGGCAGCCTGCCGGTCGCCGAAGCCGAACCGTTCATCCGGATCATCGACGCCTACACCGCCACCGCCAAGCGCGGGCTGGAGGCCCTGGACCCGCAGTCCGAGTACGTCACGCCCGCCATGCGGCGTGCTGACGCGCTGCTCGAGATGATCCACCAGCACACCCAGAACGCCCTCGCCCCGGCCAACGGCGGCGACCGGCCCCGCATCGTCATCACCCTGAGCTACGAAAAGCTCGCCAAACAGGCCACCGACGCCGACACCTGCCCGGACGGCCTGGGCGCCACGATCATCAGCACGGGCGAACCCGTCCCGGCCTCGCTGGTGCGCCAGTGGCTGTGTGACGCCGACCTGCTCCCGATCGTGCTCGGCGGAGAATCCGAAATCCTCGACGTCGGCCGCACCCAACGCCTCGTCACCCCACCCATCCGCGCCGCCCTCGAACAACGAGACGGCGGCTGCGTCTTCCCCGGCTGCAACACCCCACCACAGACTTGCCACGCCCACCACATCATCCCCTGGTGGGCCGGCGGTGTGACCGCACTGCGCAACCTGGTGCTGCTCTGCCCCCACCACCACGGCATCATCGAACCCAGCCGGGACCCGGAAGCCGACCGCTGGCGGATCCGCCTCCGAAACGATTGCATCCCCGAAATCCTGCCGCCGGTCCGCGTCGACCCCGAGCAAAGACCGAGGCTCCACGCCCGCTTCCACACCCGAACCTGAACCGGGCAGTCGTTTAGCATCGGACAAATGGGCATCAGGAACTACCTCATTGAGGGCGTGTCGGGCACGGGCAAGACGTCGGTATGCAGGGAACTGCAAAGACGCGGCTTTCACGCGATCAACGGCGACACGGAACTGGCGTACCAGGGCGATCCCGCAACAGGCGAGCCGCTGGAGGGCCTGGCTCACGAGCACCACATCTGGGACGTGGCCAAAGTGAAGGCTCTCGTCGCTGACAGGAGTGCACCGATCACCTACTTCTGTGGTGGATCGAGGAACTTCTCGAGCTTCATCGAACTGTTCGACGGCGTCTTCGTGCTCGAGATCGATCTCGACACGTTGAACCGGCGGCTGGATGCCAGAGGAGCCGACGAGTGGGGCGGGCGACCGGCCGAACGCCAACTGATCATGCGGCTACATCAGACGAGAGAGGACGTGCCCGCGGACGGCATTGCCATGGATGCGACTCAGCCCATCGAGCGCCTCGTCGATGAGATCGTGAACCGAAGCTCCTCGTTACCTGTGTTCAGGGACGGCCGATCTGCACCCGCCACACCTCAGGGCCTTCCTCCAGGTACGCCCAGGTGAAGTCGCCGGCGTGCTCGGCCGCGAACTGGTAGTAGAGCGGCTTCGGGTCGTGGTCGTTGACCAGCACGAACGCGTCTCCCGAGCTCAGACCGTTATGGGTCTCGAAGATGAGCTGATGGCGACGCGCAGGGATCTCGGCGCGGACGTCGAGGACGGGGCGATCAGGCATGGCGGACTCTCCATTTTCTCTGGTGCTACCTGTAGAAAATAGATGCGACTCGACGGGACCACAACTCGCCGTCCAGCTGGGCGAGATGATCCCGGAGAACCCCGGCCGGCCGCTCGAGCGCTGGCAAGGGCTGCGCGAGTGGTGAGAACGTTGGGCTCATGCCCATCCTTCCCACCGAGCGCGACCCCCGGCTCATCACGATCCGGCGCGGCGGCACGCTGACGGACGAGCACCACCGGCTTCTGGCCGCCTGGGCGCTGGAGTGCGCGGAACACGTCCTGCACTTCTTCGAAGAGGTCCGGCCGGACGATCCGCGGCCTCGCGAGGCGCTGGAGCTGGGCCACGGCTGGATTCGTGGCGAGGTCGGCATGATGGACGCCCGCCAGGCCGCCTTTGCCGCCAACGCTGCGGGACGCGGTCTTCCCGATCCCGCGCGATTCGCTACGCTGTCGGTCGGCCAGGCTGCCGCCGTCCCTCACGTCGCAGCTCACGACCTGGGCGCGGCCGCCTACGCGATCCGTAGCGCCCAGGCCGCCGCTCCTGCCGGTCAGGGCGAGGATGCCCGGCTGCGCGAGCTCGAGTGGCAGCGGGAGCGGATCCCGGCGGAGTTGCTCGAGCTCGTCCTGGACGACCAGCGTGCCCGGAGCGCCATCTGCTGGAACGTGTTCGACTGACGGCCCCAGCGGTCTCGACAGGCTCGACCAGCGAGTCCTGGTTACGGCGACCCTTCGTTGCGGCTCGCTCGTGGCTCACGAGCCTCCTTAGGGACCGTGTCCGAGGGGGGCCTCGCCAAGGCTCGGCCAGCGATGGCCCTGCCAGAGTGAGAGCGATTCCAGTAAACTGCGAGCGTCGTTCGGGTTTCGCCCGGAGCCACACAGTGAAGAGAGGCCAACGATGTCCGACCTGCCCTACCTCGACCCGAGCCTGAGCCCCGCCGAGCGTGCCGCCGACCTCCTCGGCCGGCTCAGCCTGGAGGAGAAGGCGGCCCAGCTGACCCAGTACTTCTACTTCGGCTCCGGCGAGCTCCCGGACGAGGCCACGCTCGCCGCCCTCCCCGAAGAGGCCCGTGACTTCGCCCTGCAGCCAGCCATGGTCGAGGCCGCCCTCGAGCGTGGCGGCGCCGGCTCGCTGCTGTTCGTCAGGAACCCGAAGCTCGCCAATCGCCTGCAGCGCAAGGCCATCGAGGGCAACCGGCTCGGCATCCCGCTGATCTTCGGCTTCGACGTCATCCACGGCCTGCGGACGATCCTGCCCGTCCCGATCGCCCTCGCCGCGTCGTGGTCACCGGACACCATCGCCGACGGCCAGGCGATCGCCGCCCGTGAGGCTCGCTCAGCCGGCATCCACTGGACCTTCGCCCCCATGGTCGACATCGCCCGCGACCCGCGCTGGGGACGCATCATCGAGGGTGCGGGCGAGGATCCCGTCCTCGGTGCCGCTGTCGCTGCCGCTCAGGTGCGTGGCTTCCAGGGCGAGCCCGGCGCGTCCGACCGGGTGGTCGCCGGACCCAAGCATTTCGCCGGCTACGGCGCCGCCCGCGGCGGACGTGACTACGACGACTCCGACATCTCCGACGCCGAACTCCACAACGTCTACCTGCCGCCGTTCCGCGCGGCGGTCGAGGCTGGCGCAGGCAACATCATGAGCGCCTACATGGACCTCAACGGCGTCCCGGCCAGCGGCAACCGGTGGCTGCTCACGGACATCCTGCGCGGCGAGTTCGGCTTCGACGGGTGGGTGGTGAGCGACGCGAACGCCGTCCGCTCCCTGGCGACCCAGCACTTCGCCGCCGACCTCACCGATGCGGGTGCCCGCGCCCTGAACGCAGGGCTCGACATGGAGATGTGCATGTTCGACCCGGCCTTCGGTCGCCTGCCCGAGGCGGTCGCCGCCGGTGAGGTCAGCGAGGACGCCGTCGACCAGGCCGTGCGCCGCGTGCTGGAGGCCAAGTTCCGGCTCGGGCTGTTCGAGCATCCCTACGTGGACGAGGCGACCGCGTCCGGCGTGCTCTCCGACGTCGCGCACCGCGAGGTCTCGCGGAAAGCGGCGGAGAAGACCTTCGTGCTGCTCAAGAACGAGGACGCCCTCCTGCCGCTGGCCGCGCAGAAGAAGATCGCGGTCATCGGTCAGCTCGCCGACTCCCCGCGGGACATCCTCGGTCCGTGGGTGTTCGACCACGACCTCGACGAGACAGTGACCATCCTCGCCGGCCTGCGAGCGCGGGCAGGGGAGGGCGTCCAGGTCGAGTACGCGCAGGGCGTGCGCGTCGGCACCCGGGTGTTCTCGTCCATGTTCGACGACATGGACCATGGGGTGCCGGTCACGTCCGAAGGTTTCGACGACGACGCCGAGCTGGCGAAGGCCGTCGAGTTGGCGAGGGCGTCAGAAGTGGCGGTCGTCGTGATCGGGCAGAACCAGAACCTGATCGGGGAGAAGGCCTCCACCTCCACCCTCGACCTGCCCGGACGCCAGCTGGAGTTGCTCCAGGCCGTGGTCGCCACCGGGACGCCGACCGTCGCGCTGGTGATGTCCGGGCGTCCCCTCGACCTGCGCTGGGCGGCCGAGCACGTCCCGGCGATCCTGCAGGTGTGGTACCCCGGCACCCGGGGCGGGGACGCGGTCGCGGCCGCGCTGTTCGGCGACGTCGCGCCCGGCGGGAAGCTGCCGTTCACGTGGCCGCGCACGGTCGGCCAGGTGCCGATGGTGTACAGCCATTACCGCACGTTCCAGCCCGAGGAACAGGACAAGCGCTACTGGGACGAGGAGTCCACGCCGCTGTGGGTGTTCGGGCACGGGCTCTCCTACGCGCGCTTCAGCTACGGCGATGTCCGGATCGAGCCGGAGGAGATCGCGGTCGGCGGCACGGCGACGGCGTCCGTGGACGTGACCAACACCTCCGACATCGAGGCCGACGAGGTGGTCCAGTGCTACATCCACCAGCGCCACGGCACGTCGACCCGCCCGATCCGGGAACTGAAGGGCTTCGCACGCGTGACGGTCGGCGCGGGCGAGACGAGGACCGTCAGCTTCGACCTGGGCCCCGACCAGCTGCGCTACTGGAGCGCCGTCACCAGGGACTGGGTGCAGGACGCCACCGAGCTCGACGTCTGGGTCGGTGGATCGTCCGCCGTCGCCCAGGAGGGAAGCGGGACGGTCCTGCGGGTCACTCCGTAGGCCGAGCCGACCTGTGCTGGCTGAGCGTGACGAAGCCCGGACGCCCTTCGTCAAGCTCAGGGAGCGCTTCGTCACGCTCAGGGAGCCCTTCGTCAAGCTCAGGGAGCATGTGCTGACCGGGTCGCGATGGCGTCCGGAATCCGGGGTTGGCCAGCGCCGGACGCCGAGCAGCGATAACGTTTCACACGTATCAAGAGGCAGATCGTCAGCGGGGCAGCACTCGAGTCGTCCGTCCGATTGAGTCGTCCACCCACCAGCTTCGCGAGATCCCGCATGACCAAGAACCTGACCGTCGGACCGCCCGTCCGGCTGATCGTCCTGTTCACCCTCCCACTCCTGGTCGGGAACCTCTTCCAGCAGCTCTATGCATTCACCGACGCCGCCGTGGTCGGCCGGATGCTGGGCGTGGACGCCCTGGCCGCCGTCGGCGCGTCCGGCAGCCTCCAGTTCCTGCTGTTCGGTTTTGCGCTGGGTGCGTCTGCCGGCCTCGCCATCCCTGTGGCAAGGGCTTTCGGTGCCGGTGACCTCGTCTCGATGCGCCGGTCGGTGGCCGCTGGCGTCGTGATCAGCGCCGCCATCGCGGTCGCGATCGTCGCGGTAGGGACGCTGGGGTCGCACACCCTCCTGACGCTGATGGGCACGCCGCCCGAGCTGATGCAGGACGCGACGACCTTCCTGACCGTGCTGTTCAGCGGGGCGGCGGCAACCGTCGCCTTCAACTTCCTCAGCGCGGTGATCCGCGCGCTCGGCGACAGCCGCACGCCGCTGCTGTTCCTGGTGGTCTCCTGCCTGCTGAACGCCGCGCTGGTGGTGCTGTTCATCGCCGGCTTCGGCTTCGGCGTCGGCGGAGCGGCGCTCGCGACGCTGGTGGCGCAGGCGGCGTCGGTGGTGCTGTGCCTGGCGTTGATCGCGCGTCGAATGCCGGAGCTCCGGCTGCGCCGCGGCGACTGGCGCTTCGGCTGGGGCACGCTGGCCGCGTCCGCCCGGATCGGTCTGACCCTTGGCTTCCAGATGTCGGTGATCGCCATCGGCGCCGCCGTGCTGCAGTACGGCATCAACCACCTGGGCGCCGACGCCGTCGCCGCCTTCACCGCGGCCATGCGGGTCGACCAGCTGGCGGTGGCGCCACTGGCGTCCGTTGGAGTCGCGATGACGACCTACGTCGCGCAGAACCGCGGCGCGGGGCAGTGGTGGCGGATTCGCATCGGCGTGTTCCGGACCAGCCTGCTCGCCGCCGGGCTCGCGGTCGTCCTGGGCGCGGTGAACGTCGTCTTCGGGACCGACATCGTTCAGCTGTTCGTCGGCCCCGGCGAAGACCAGGTGGTGGCCATGGCCCACCGGTACCTGATCATCAACGGCGCCCTGTACACGGTGCTGGCGATGCTGTTCCTGCTCCGGAACGCCCTCCAGGGACTGGGCGCCACCGGGGTGCCGACGATCGCAGGGTTCGCCGAGTTGGCCGTGCGCAGTGCGGTCGGGCTGTTCCTGATCGAACGCATCGGCTTCCTCGGCGCCTGCCTGGCAGCTCCGCTGGCGTGGGTCGGTGCGCTGGTGCCCGTCGCGATCGCTTGGTTCGTGCACAGGCGACGGCTCCTCCGGGCGGAAGGCGTGACGGCCGCCGCATACGACGACGCGTCCCCGCTGCAGCCTGCCGGAGCCTAGTCGAACTCGGGATGCTCCCTGAGCCTGACGAAGGGCCAGAACTAGGCTTCGTGAGGCTCAGCCAGCACGCTGTTTGCGTCCCCTCACTTCCAAGCTATAGCAGGAGGGGGGTCTTGCGGCAAGGCCCCCCTGCGGGCGCAGAATCTCGCTTCGTGCCCGTATTGGACCTTGCCGCATCGGCCTTCAACCTTCCCCCTCGCCTTGCCGCCAAGGCTGCTCCGGCTCTGGTCGGACCGGACGAGGAGCGCTTCGCGTCCGTCGCAGCGCGCCTGGACCATCAGATCGCCGAGCTCTCCACCCAACTGGACGCCCTGCGGCTCGCGCCGGCAGGCAGCGGCAGGAAGGCCCTGGATCGTGACCTGGAGATCCATCGGATCAGCGCCCGGTTGCGGATGCTTCGGCGTTTCGGCCTCGACATATGCCTCGGCCGCATGGTTCCCTCGGACGGCTCCGGCACGGTCTGGATCGGACGGATCGGGCTCGCCGACGCGTCCGGCGAGCCGCTGCTGGTCGACTGGCGCGCGCCGGCGGCGGAGCCGTTCTTCGCCGCGACCCCGGCCAACCCGATGGGGCTGGCCAGCCGCCGCCGCTATCGCTGGACGGACGGCCGGGTCACCGACTACTGGGACGAGGTGCTGATCCCTGAGGCCGTACCGGCGGGCACGCTGGCCCTCGATGAGGACTCCGCCTTCATCGCCAGCCTCGGCAGCAGCCGGACGCCCCGGATGCGGGACGTGCTCGCCACCATCCAGGCCGACCAGGACGCCATCATCCGCGCCGGCTCCCGCGGCGCGCTCGTCGTCGACGGCGGACCCGGCACCGGAAAGACGGTCGTCGCGCTGCACCGGGCCGCGTACCTGCTCTACACCGACCCGCGACTGGGCGAGCACCGCGGCGGAGTCCTGTTCGTCGGTCCGCACCAGCCCTACCTCGCCTACGTCGCGGACGTCCTGCCGAGCTTGGGGGAGGAAGGCGTCCAGACCTGCACGCTGCGCGACCTGGTGCCCGAGGGGGCCGTCGCGGTGCCTGAGGCCGACCAGGTGGTGGCCCGGCTGAAGGCGTCCGTCGGCCTGGTGGGTGCCGTCGACCCTGCCGTCGCGCTGTACGAGGAGCCCCCCACGAAGGGCATGGCCGTCGAGACCGCCTGGTCGGACGTGTGGCTGAGCCCGGACGACTGGGCTGAGGCATTCGAGGCGCCCGACCCCGGCACGCCGCACAACGAGGCCAGGGACGAGGTGTGGGACGCGCTGCTCGAGATCGCTGTCGACAAGAGCGAGGACGCTGACGTCCCGCGCGAGGCCCTGCGCCGCTCGCTGGCAGGGAACGAGGACCTGAGGAGCACGTTCCGCAGGGCCTGGCCGATCCTGGAGGCCACCGACCTGGTCTCCGACCTGTGGTCCGTGCCGGCCTACCTGCGCCGATGCGCCCCCTGGCTCAGCGCCGAAGACGTCCGTGCGCTCAGGCGGCAGGAAGGCCAGCCGTGGACGATCTCCGACCTGCCGTTGCTGGACGCGATGCGGCAACGGCTGGGCGACCCGAAGGCGTCCTTGCGGCGGCGACAGCGGGAAGCGACGCTCGCCGCCGACCGCGAGTACATGGACCGGGTCGTGCAGGACATCCTGGATGCGAACGACGACCCGGAGAGCCCGCTCCCGCTGCTGCACAGGGACAGCATCCGCGAGTCGCTCGTGGACGAAGCGGCGGTGCCCGCCGTCGATCCCGACCGGCTCGCCGGCCCGTTCGCGCACGTGATCGTGGACGAGGCGCAGGAACTGACCGACGCCGAATGGCAGGTGCTGCTGCGCCGCTGTCCCTCCCGCAGTTTCACGATCGTCGGCGACCGCGCGCAGGCACGACACGGCTTCACCGAGACCTGGGAAGAACGCCTGGCCCGGGTGGGCTTCGACCTGGTCGCCCACGCCACGCTGACCGTCAACTACCGGACGCCAGAGGAGGTCATGGCGGAGGCGGAGCCGGTCGTCCGGGCTGTGCTGCCGGGCGCCAACGTGCCGACCTCGATCCGCCGCAGCGGCGTCCCGGTCCGGCACGGCTCGGTCGCCGAACTGGAGCAGGTCGTCGATGCGTGGCTCGCCGAGCATGCAGAGGGTGTCGCGTGCGTGGTGGGCGATCCCGGCTTCCGGGCGACGCCACGGGTCCGGTCGTTGTCGCCGGAGCTCACGAAGGGCCTGGAGTTCGACCTCGTTGTGCTCGTCGACCCGGAGCGCTTCGGCGCCGACGTCGAGGGCGCCGTCGACCGCTACGTCGCGATGACCCGCACGACCCGCGAACTGGTGATCCTGAGCCCCGATGCCGGCTGAGCCTGACGAAGCCTGAGCCTGA
>DAIPJC010000084.1:0-9296 GCA_036770475.1 Propionicimonas sp.
GAACCGTCCCCTCGAATCGGGGGAACCGTCCCCTCGAATCGGGGGAACCGTCCCCTCGAACCGGGAGAACCGTCCCCTCGAACCGGGAGAACCGTCCCCGGGTCAGCGGCGGTAGGTGGCGGCGCCGCGCCAGAAGGTCGCAACGACCGGGTCGGGCAGGTCGCGTCCGTGGTACGGGTTGTTGCGTGCCCGGGAAGCGGACGCAGCGGCGTCCACCGTCGCGCGGGCGGACGAGTCGACCAGCACGAGGTTCGCGGGCTCACCGATCGCGAGCGGACGGCCCTGGCCGGCCACCCTTCCGATCCGGGCCGGGGTGACGGACATGCGCTCCACGAGGGTGGGCCAGTCCATCCGTCCCGTGTTGACCATGACCTCGACCACCACGGCCAGCGCCTGCTCCAGCCCCAGCATGCCGGGGAGGGCGACATCGAACGGATGGTCCTTGTCCTGGCTCGCGTGCGGCGCGTGGTCGGTGGCGACCGCGTCGATCGTGCCGTCCGCGAGCGCTTCCCGTACCGCTTCGAGGTGCTCGGACGTCCGCAGCGGCGGGTTCACCTTGAACGTCGTGTCGTAGCTGGCGACCAGTGGCGTGTCGAGCAGCAGGTGGTGCGGCGTCACCTCTGCGGTCACCTTGATGCCGCGCTGCTTGGCCCACCGGATCACCTCAACGCTCTCCGCGGTCGAGACGTGGCAGACATGGACGCGGGCGTCCGCGAGCTCGGCCAGCTGCACATCCCGCGCCACGACCACGCTCTCCGCCTGCGACGGCCAGCCGGGCAGCCCCAGCCGTCCCGACCACTCCGACTCGTGGCAGCACGCGCTGGGCCCGGCCAGCCGGGTGTCCTGGGAGTGCTGGGCGACCACGCCGTCGAACGCCTTGGCGTAGGTGAGCGCGCGGCGCATCAGCAGCGAGTCGCCCACGCAGCGTCCGTCGTCGGAGAACACCCGGACACCGGCCTTCGAGGCCGCCATCAGCCCGAGCTCGGCGAGCTCCTCGCCCGCCAGTCCCTTCGTGACCGCGCCGACCGCACGCACCTCGCAGTGGCCCTCGCGCTCGCCGAGGCCGGCCACGTACTCGGCCGCCTCCGCGGTGTCGGTCACCGGGTCGGTGTTCGCCATCGCGTGGACGCAGGTGAACCCGCCGCGCGCGGCGGCAGCCGTCCCCGAAGCGACGGTCTCGGCGTCCTCGCGTCCTGGCTGGCGCAGGTGGGTGTGCAGGTCAACCAGGCCAGGCAGCGCCAGCAGGCCATCGGCGTCCATACGCTCCACCCCTGCGGGTGCGGACGCCGGGTCGGCCAGCAGGCCGTCAGCCAGGAACAGGTCGGTCCGCGTGCCGTCCGCCAGCCTCGCCCCGGTGATCAGCAGGCTTCCCGCGGTCGTGGTCACTTCGTTGCTCCTTCGTCCGAGCCGAGCAGGTGGTACAGCACGCTCATCCGGATCGCCACGCCGGCCGAGACCTGGTCGAGCACGAGCGAGTTGACGGCGTCCGCGGCGGCGCTGGAGATCTCCACGCCCCGGTTCATCGGACCGGGGTGACAGATCGCCGCGCCCGGTTTCATGGCGGCCAGCCGCTCCTCGGTGAGTCCGAACCGCTCGGTGTACTCCCGTGCGGTGGGGAAGAACCCGCCCGCCATGCGCTCGCGCTGCACGCGCAGCATCATCACGACGTCGCAAGTGGGCAGCACGGAGTCGAAGTCGCCGGTCACCTCACAGCCCCAGGTCTCCACGCCGGTCGGCAGCAGGGTGGGCGGCGCCACCAGCACCACTTCACCGCCGAGCGTCCGCTGCAACAGGACGTTGCTGCGCACCACCCGCGAGTGCAGCAGGTCGCCGACGATCGCGATCCGCTTGCCCGCGAACTCGGACGGGGCTTCGTCAGGCTCAGCCACCATGGGGGCGAGCTCCCGGAAGTGCCGACGCATCGCGTGGGCGTCCAGCAGCGCCTGGGTGGGGTGCTCGTGCTGCCCGTCCCCGGCGTTGACGACCTGGGCGCGCACCCAGCCGGCCACCTGCGCTGCCGCGCCGGAGGAGGAGTGCCGGATCACGAAGCAGTCGACACCCATCGCGTCGAGGGTGAGCATCGTGTCGCGCAGCGACTCGCCCTTGCTGACCGAGGAGCCCTTCGCCGAGACGTTGACGGTGTCGGCGCTGAGCCACTTACCCGCGATCTCGAAGGAGGTGCGGGTGCGGGTGGAGTCCTCGAAGAAGATGTTGACGATCGTGCGTCCGCGCAGGGCGGGGAGCTTCTTGACCGGACGCGACTGCACCTGCTGCATCTCGTCGGCGAGGTCCAGGATGCTGGACACCTCGGTGAGGCTGAGGTCGGCGGCGCTGAGCAGGTTCCTCATCGGACGCCTCCCCGGGTGACGGTGACGGCGTCGCGTCCGTCCACCTCGCTGAGCAGAACGTGGACGCGTTCGTCGGGCGCGGTATGGATGCTGCGTCCCACGTGGTCGGCGGCGATCGGCAACTCGCGGTGGCCACGGTCGATGAGCACCACCAGCCGGACGGCCCGCGGGCGGCCGAGGTCGCGCAGCGCCTCGATGGCCGCGCCGATCGTGCGCCCGGAGTAGAGGACGTCGTCGACCAGCACCACCACCGCGTCATCGATCCGGCCGGGGATGGCCGTTCGTGACGGATTCCGGGTCGGGTTGTTGCGCAGGTCGTCGCGATACATCGTGATGTCCAGTTCGCCGATCCGTACGGGGCGTCCCTCGATCTCCGTGATCAGCGCAGCCAACCGGCGGGCAAGGAAGACGCCGCGGGTCGGGATGCCGAGCAGGACGAGATCCGCCGAGCCCTGGTTCGCCTCGAGGATCTCGTGCGCGAGCCGGGACAGCGTTCGGGAGAGTTCGGATTCGTCGATGACGACGCGGGAAGTAGGGGAAATCGGGGTGTCGGGTGCAGGGTCAGCCAACGCAAGCGCTCCTCGGGTTCTCGGATCCGGCGCATCAGCAGGGATGCCACCGGTCTTCGAGCGGCCAGACTATCCGACGTCGGCTACGGTGTGGTCATGCTTCCAGTTCCCGCCTTCCTCCCGCTGGAGACGCTGCCCAGCTGGCCCGCGGTGCCGGATCCGACCGTGGTGCAGATCCTCATCCCCACCTTGTTCATTCCGCTGGCGATCACCGCCGTGATCGCGCTGCTCGTCCTCGGCCCCGGCTGGCGCCGTCCGAGCGAGTAGAGCCGTCCACTGTCATCCCGGGCCTGACCCGGGATCCCGTTCGTCGCCCTGCCGGGCTGTGGAAAAGTGAACGGAAAAGGAACCGTCCCCTTTTCGTTCAGCGGGCCACGTCCTGGCAGCGCAGGGCGCGAGCCGCGTCGTCCCGGTGCTCCACGACCTGGCGACGTACGGCGTCGTTCAGCGGCGTGGACTGCAGCCACTGGTCCAGCAGTTGCAGGGTCGGCTGGTCGACCAGCGGGTCCGGGAACAGCCGGCCGAGCACGTGCTGCTTGATCGCGGTGCTGCGATCGGCCCAGCCGTCGGCGCCGTCCGAGATCGCCCGGGCGACATCGAGATACCGCTGCACGTAGGGCTGCAGGACCTCGTCCTGCTCGAACTGCCAGAAGTGCGCGCAGATCTGGAAGTGGGTCTCGTTGGGCACGTCGGGGTCCGCTGTGGCGAGGCGCCAGGCCTCGGCCTTCGCCGCCTCGGACGGCTGGGCGGCGCGCGCCCCTCCGGCCTGCTCTGCGCCGCGCGCGGTAGCGTCCCGCTGCAGTTCCGCGTCGATCTCGGCGTCCCCTGCGGCACCCAGCCGGGCGAGGTTGCCGAGGATCAGCCAGCGCAGGTCGGTGTCGACAGCCAGCCCCGTCGGCGCCTCCTCCCCGTCGAGCCAGGCTTTGAGCAGCTGCACGACCGCGTCCGAGCGGGCCGCGGCAGCCAGCGACCGTGCGAACGCCAACTGGTGGTCCGAGCCGGGCTCGGCCTCCTTGAGCAGCCGGGCCAGTCCGGCAACGAACCGCTCGTTGAGCTCCAGCCGGGTCTCCCGGGGCGCGTAGTAGTCGATCGCGGTCCTGGCCTGCCCCAGCACGGCCTGGACGGCGGTGAGGTCGGTCTCCACCCCCACCCCGGACAGCACCAGCGTCACGAAGTCGGACGCCGGCAGTTCGGCGTCCCTGCACATGTCCCAGCTCGCACCCCAGCACAGGGCCCGGGCCAGCGCGCTGTCGAGCCTGCCGATGCCGTTTACCACCGTGGCCATGGACGTGGGGTCGAGCCGGATCTTGGTGTAGGTGAGGTCGTCGTCGTTCAACAGGATCAGTGCGGGACGCGGCCGTCCGACCAACTCGGGGACCTCGGTGACCTCTCCTGCGATGTCGACCTCGACCCGGTGGACGCGGACCAGCCGCCCTTCCTGCTCGTCGTAGAGCCCCACGGCGAGCCGGTGCTGCCGCAGCGTGGGCCAGGCGGCGGGAGCGACCTGGCGGATCGCGAACCGGGAGAAGGCCCCCGCCTCGTCCAGCGCGAACTCCGCCCAGATCGTGTTCACCCCCGCCGTCTGCAGCCATTCGGCGGCGAAGTGGGACAGGTCACGTCCGGATGCCTCGGTGAGCGCCGCCAGCAGATCCTCCAGCCGCGTATTGCCCCAGGCGTGCTTCGCGAAGTAGGCGCGCACCCCGGCCAGGAACGCGTCCTGGCCGACGAAGGCCACCAGCTGGCGCAGGACGGACGCGCCCTTGGCGTAGGTGATGCCGTCGAAGTTCAGCTCGACGGCCGCCAGGTCGACCATGTCCGCTGCCACCGGGTGCGTGGACGGCAGCTGGTCCTGCCGGTAGGCCCAGTTCTTGCGGCTGTTGGCGAACGTCGCCCACGGGTCGTCGCCCTCGCCACCCCTGGCGCGGATCTCGGACTGGCAGAAGTGGGACGCCCACTCCGCGAACGACTCGTTGAGCCACAGGTCGTCCCACCAGCTCATCGTGACGAGGTCGCCGAACCACATGTGGGCGAGCTCGTGCAGGATCGTGTTGTCCCTGGTCTCGTAGGACGCGTTCGTCACGCGCGAGCGGTAGAGGTACTCGTCCCGGATCGTCACGCAGCCGGCGTTCTCCATCGCCCCTGCGTTGAACTCGGGGACGAACACCTGCGCGTAGTCGGCGAACGGGTACGGCATGCCGAAGTGCTCCTCGAACACATCGAAGCCGGCCTTCGTGGTGGCGAAGATGCGGTCGGCGTCGAGGTAGGGCACCAGCGAGCGCCGGCACGAGATCGTCAGCGGGATCTCCGCTGCCCTCCCTGCGTAGCTGTCCCGCACGGTGTGGAAGTTCCCCGCGACCAGCGCGGTCACGTAGGTGGAGACCGGCGGCGTGGTGGCGAACTGCCAGCGGGCCAGGCCGTCCTCGACCGGGACGGGCTCGACCTCTGGGGAGTTCGACAGCACGGTCCAGTCGGCGGGGGCGATCACGGTGAGGGCGAAGGTGGCCTTGAGGTCGGGCTGCTCGAAGCAGGCGTAGACGCGCCGGGCGTCCGCGGTCTCGAACTGGGTGTAGCAGTAGACGAGGTTGTCGGTCGGGTCGACGAAGCGGTGCAGGCCCTCACCGGTCCGGCTGAAGCGGCACAAGGCGGACACGGTGAGCTCGTGCTCGCCCGGCTCGGTCGCGAAGCGCAGCTTGTGGTCGGTGAAGCTCGCCTCGAGCAGCGGATGCCCGTCCAGGGTCGTGGCCAGCAGGCGCTCGGCGATCAGGTTGATCCAGGTGTCGCCCCCGGAACTGGTGAACCTCACGGTCGAGGTCGAGACGAAGGTGGCGGTCGGGTCGTACGCACCCGCGTCTGGCACGCGTCCGGAGAGGTCGACGGTGACCTCGTAGCTGTGCGTGGCGATCTGACCGGAGCGAACGCCGGCCTCGGCGCGCGTGATGTTTGCCGGGTACATGGATCCTCATCTGGCTAGGGGTGAGGGACGCGGGTGGGTGCCCACGAGCACGTACGGCTGGTCGCCGCCCGCGCCGCGCTCAACATACCCTCCGGGGAGGTGTTCAGCGACGCGTACGGTCGAGGCGCGCCAGCGCGGCGTCGGCGGCGTCCTCCGCCGCGGCCAGGTCGGCCTCGGTAGGACGCGAGACGTCGCGGGCCCGCAGCGCGCGATGGACGTCCACGAGCCCCGAGATCCCGTCCCGGCCGAACGAGCGCTCCGGCTCGGGATGGCGCTGCGACGTGGTCATGATGGCAGCGTAGACTCCCACAACCGTCCGGAACGCAGGAGCCCGACTGATGCCCGAAGGTCATGTGATCCACCGCCTCGCCGAGGAGCTGGACAGCGCCTTCGCCGGCCGGAAGGTGCGGGTGTCGAGTCCCCAGGGCCGCTTCGGTGATGCCGCGGCCCTCCTCGACGGCACGGTCTTCCGCACCGCAGAGGCGTACGGCAAACACCTGCTCCTCGACTTCTCACCCCTGGTCCCTGAGCTTGACGAAGGGCCTGAGCTTGACGAAGGGCCTGGGTCGCGCCTTCGTCAGGCATCGCGGGGGACATGCTCCCTGAGCTTGACGAAGGGCCTGAGCTTGACGAAGGGCCTGGGTCGCGGCTTCGTCAGGTTCAGCCATCACGGCGGGACATGCTCCCTGAGCTTGACGAAGGGCCTGAGCTTGACGAAGGGCCCGGCCCGTTCGTCCACATCCACCTCGGCCTGATCGGCAAGCTGCGCTGGGTGGGCTCGGGCCCGGTGGACGGCGCGGGCACGCTCCGCCTCCGCATCGAGACACCGGAGCACGCCGCGGAATTGCGCGGCCCCCAGACGTGCGAGCTGATCGGTCCGGACGAGGTGGCGGCCCTGCTCGCGGGGCTGGGGCCGGATCCGCTGCGTCCGGACGCCGACCCGGAACTGGGTTGGCGTCGGGTGCACCGCTCGGGCAGGACCATCGCCTCGCTGCTCCTCGACCAGAGGGTCGCTGCGGGCGTGGGCAACATCTACCGCGCCGAGGTGCTGTACCGGCAGCGGCTCCATCCCGACACCCCGGGCAATGAGGTGTCCCGACAGAAGTGGCAGCGGATCTGGGCGGACCTCGTGGAGCTGATGCCGCTGGGCGTGCGCCACGGCCGCATCGACACCGTCCGTCCCGAGCACACCCCCGAGGCGATGGGACGCGACCCGCGCGTCGACCGGCACGGCGGCGAGGTCTACGTCTACCGGAGGGCCGGCCAGCCCTGCCTGGTGTGCGGACGGGAGGTCAACGTCCGCGAGTTCGAGGGACGCAACCTGTACTGGTGCGCGAAATGCCAGCGGCGGCGGTGATGCACTGGGGCGACGCCGAAGTGCGCGTCGCCGGGGACGGGACGGGCGTCCGGCTGGTCCGGGGGCCCGACCTGGTGGTCGAGCTGGCGTGGGTCGGTGTGTCCGGGGCGCCGGCGGAGCTGGAGGCCGACGACGAGGTGGAGCACACGCTGGCGACGCCGGAGGGCCGGGTCTTCCAGCGGCACTCGGTGGCGGACGGCTGGCGCTGCCGCTGGGTGCTGACGCGCGAGGCTCGGCGTCCGGCGGCGGTGGAGGACCGGCTGCGGGTGCGTCCAGGGTCCGAATACAGCCTGTGGAGCTGGGGGAGTGGGGTGACCGCGGTGCTCGCGGTCGCGCCTGCGCACGCGGAAGGGCCGGTGCTGGGCGTCCGGCTCGAGCAGGGGTACCTGGAGGAGTTCGGCCACCCGTCGCCGAGCAGCGCGTCCGTGGACTACCTGGTCGCACCCACCGGAGCGGAACTGTCGCCGGGCCAGCGGCTGATCACGTCGATCATCGTCGGCTGGTACTCGTCGCTGGAGGCACTGGCCGGTCGGCTGCCGCCGTGGCTGGCCGACACCCAGCTCGACGCGGGTGAGCCATGGCTGGCCGACCTGGCCGACTATGGGCTGAACGCTCCCGACGACGTGGTGGTGGACTACAGCGAGGACCTGGTGGCCGTGGTGGCGGAGTCGGGACGGCGGGTCCTCGACGTGCAGACGCCGCGGGGGCTCAGCCGCGTCCCGCTGGAGTGGGTGCCGCCGGTGGATGGTGTGCTGCACACGGTGGCCGTCGATGCGGTCGGGCGCGGGGGAGCCCTCGGCGTGGCGGAGGCGCTCTGCGTCCAGTTCGCGGCCGATCGGCAGGCGCTCTGGCTCGATCGGACGGCGGACGATCTGCTGGACCGGGTGGACTGGGCGGCGGAGGAGTCGGTGCTCGGAGCGGCGTTCGGTCTCGCGCGGGGCCGCAGCCTCGGCGAGGCGGCGCTGGTATCGGACGCGCTGCGGCTGCTCGGACGCATTCCGGCCGGCGAGGGATATGGCCGCGTGGCGATGGCGGGGTGGATCACATCGCTGTCGGTGGGACTGGACGCGCGGGAGCGATGCCACGAGCTGCTGGGGCGCGCGGCGGTGGGCCGGACCGCTTCGCTGGAGAGCTCACTGCTGCACTACCGCAGCGCGGACTTCGGGGACGCGGAGCTGGCGGGTGTCGCGAACCGGCTCGGCGGGATGCTGCCCGGCACCGCGCCCCTGTTGAGCTGGACGGAGAAAGCGCAGCTGGCCGGACTGCTGGAGTTGTGCCCGCCCGAGTGGGACCGAGCCGGGCACTACGCCCAGGTCGCGGACAAAGTACGCGGCCAGATCCTGTGCGCCTACGTCGACGGCCGGATCTCGGCCGCCGAGCCCCTCGCCTGGCTACTCCTGAACCCCGGTCTGGGCGCCCTGGGCTAGTCGGCTGGTCGAGCCTGTCGAAACCCCGGATCGTTGGTCGAGCCCGTCGAGACCTCGCACGCACACCGTTGGTCGAGCCCGTCGAGACTGGCAATGGTGCGTGATGAGCAAACGGTTGGCCGAGCCCGTCGAGACCTCCCAACGGTCCCTGAGGAGCCGCGAGGAACGAGCGGCGTCACGAAGGGCCGCGGTCACCGGCATGGCTTCGGACGACGTCCACGCGTCCCCAACTTGGACGCCCCACGCGCCCGGCCGTAGAGTTGCCGCGGTCCACGGGGCGTAGCGCAGTGGCTAGCGCGCCTGCTTTGGGAGCAGGAGATCGCAGGTTCGAGTCCTGTCGCCCCGACCATTTGTGCCCCACACCCTGACTAGGCGTTATGCCTTACTGACTAGGTCAAACACCGTAGGGGCGACAGGCGACCTGCACCCAGAAGAGGCCATGTCAAGACCTCTGGTGCCCCAGCTAAGCCCCAATTGGGGCTAATTTGGGGCAAGCGAAACCCCTAGTCAGAGCGATATACTGATTCTCGGGTTTCCTGCCGATCAGGAGGTTCCCATGGGTCAGGAGCGCCGGTCCTTCGGCAGCATCGAGCGCCGGAGTGGGTACTTCCGCGCGCGCTATGTCGGCCCGGATCGGCAGCG
>DAIPJC010000085.1:0-9050 GCA_036770475.1 Propionicimonas sp.
GAATCCCCTTGTCAGCGAACACTGCCCTCGCCGGGCCCTTGAGAGCGTCTCCCCAGAAAAGGCCACTTGTTCGTTCACCAACCGCTCCGAGACGGGCAGCATCTGACACACAGCCCCTAGCCAGGTCAGCCCACGCTCCGGGGAGGATGTGGCCGCGATCTGCCAGCCCGAGCCGCCAAGTCGGGGTCCTGACCGCGAGCGGCCGCCCATGTGAAGATCGCGGCGAGCAGCGTCATGCCGGCGCAGGCCGCGTACACGCCCGGGTAGCCCAGCGGTCCGGCGGCGATCGCGATCACCGGTCCGGCGAGAATCGCCCCCACGCGCCTCGTGTTGGCGTAGAGGCCGTTGGCCAGCCCCGGACGGGGAATGATCTTCTGGAACAGGGTGAGGCCGATGCCCGCGATGGCGGCGAAGAACCAGGCGTTGAGCACCTGTAGCGCCAGCAGCACGGCGGGAGCACTGACGAACACCATCCCTGCGTAATAGCCCACCCCCGCTGCGCAGCCGGTCAACAACAGGGTCAGCTCCGAGTAACGCGAACTCAGCTTGCCGAGCAGCATCAGCGCGGGGATCTCCAACCCCGCGGCGAGTCCCGCTGCGATCCCAGCCCAGATCACTGGCAGGTGCAGATGCTGCGTGACGAACAACGTGATGATCGCCACCGCAGCGGCATTCGTGGCCTGAGCAAGGATGAACGCGACCACGACCACGAGCACCCTCCCCGTGAGAAAACCGAGGGCCCGTCCGTTGTCCGGCCCCGCCGCGCGCTCCTCCACCTCACGGGGAGCCTGGCTGCGCGACCGGTTCAGCATGACCAGTGTCGTGGCGACGTTGAGCACGGCCACGATCGCGATCGCCACCAGCACGGACGGGCTACCGAACCACCCGATCAGAGCCGTGGCGATCGGAGGGCCCGCCACCCAGGAGAATGAGAACACCGCGCGGGTGTTCACCACGTCGGCGGTCGTCGCGCCGCCGTCCATCAGGTACGCGAACAGCAGCGAGTTGCCGACACTCGCCGGGCCGCCGAGGACAACGAGTGCAATCGCTGCGAGCGGGAGGCTCGTCGCCACAGCGAGCGCCGCGGCCAGGCCCAGCGTCAGGCACCCACACACCAGCAGTATCGGCAGGTAGCGGCGCTTCCGGTCCGCGTGCGCCGGGATCACGAGGGACGCCACGAAACCGCCCGCGTTGTAGATGGCCAGCACCCAACCCACGTCCGCTGCACTCGCCCCGTAAAGGCTGACCAGGATCAGCGCCAACGCAGGGCTGAGGAACGCGGCCTGCAGTCCCCACAGCAGTGCCGCGACCGGCACAAGCGGACGTCGCAACATCGATCCATCTCTACCCCACGCCGGGCTCCGTGATGGCGGGACACACCCTGCCGCCCCGGGTTCTATCCGTCCGAGCTCATCGCCACGTAGGACCGAATCACGCGGTGCCTCATCGGGTCATTCAGAACGCGCAACCCACCGGAAGACGCTGTGTCCAGCCATGCGCGGGAGTCCCCAACTGCCATCGGCCAGCTGCGGCAGGTGCGCCCCCGAGATCACATCCTCCCAGTGGCCGTCCGGCCAGTCGCCGACGTCGAGGTCCATCCTCCCGCCGGCAGCTCGCTCGGGTCCGCCCCACCGAACCACGTGGAGGATGCGCTGATCTCGAACGAAATGGATCGCCGCAAGAACCTGCGTCGACGGATCGACGCACTCCACACGGATTGTTCCGCTCACCTCCGGGATCGCGCCGGGATCCGCGCCGTCCTGAACTTCCACCGGCACGCACCCGGCTTGCTCGAGGCGGTCCCAAGACTCAGGTGGGATCGGCGCGGCCTGTGGGACAAGAACCACGGTGCCCACCGGCGGCGCAGGCCGGTCGGTATCCCACAGTTCGTAGGGGATGCTGCTCTTCACGAGCCTTGTGACGAGGTCGTCCCAGGCGTCGTACGCGACCCTTCGTCGACCATCTGCCCATGGCACAACCGGTTGTCGCATGGTTCCCACCGTGGTGTGCGCGTCGAGGAGGTACGGACGGTGAGTGGCGACCGCTACTCGCGCGAACGGTTGCGCCTCGAGCATCTCCGGACAGGCCGTCAGCAACTGCCCGAGCCGCTTCAGCGGCGCGGCGAACGCGGTCAACTCCGCAGCAGCCGAGATAGGTGCGAGTTCCCAGTTCTCGCGGTTGACGAGCATGTAGAAGTTGAATCCCCGGTACCCAACCGCGATCGCGGCACCCCACCAGGCAGACTGCTCCTGCGGTGTCGGATCGGGGTACTCGACCGCTTCCCCGGGCGAGCGCCAGATACCGGCCATCATCTCCGGCGCCCACACCAGCGGCTCGCCGGCCGCTCTCGCCGCGGCCGCGGTCCGCGCCAGGCAGCTCACCAAGGGCCAGGACATCGGCGGGTCGTAGTAGTGGTCGACTCCGACCGCGACGCCACCACCGAGTCGTTCACGGACGCGCCGATGGCGCAGAGGCGCTTCGTGCACGACATTCGGGATCAGGTTGACCGTGGCGAGGAGGTGACCCATTCCGGCCTCCTGGTGGATCCCGCGCAAGTATGCGAGGTGCTCGACGAGCGAGTCCTCGATGAAGGAGAGCCAGTCGCGGTCGGCCACAGCGGCCACGGGGGTAGGCGCCCCGACCGTCCCGACCAGTTCGACGCCGCCGGTGACGCTCACGTCGGGACGAGGGGGCTCGGCCAGCGTGAAGGCCTCCGCCGCTGCCTCCCCCCACGCTGTCTGCCACGCGTCGACATCGTGGTGGTAGTGGTCCTCGAGCCACGTGCGGAACCGAGCGATGGCCAGAGGATGGTAGTCGGCGAAGTACAGGGAGTCCTGGAAAGCCATGCTCGGCTCGTTGTCGAGTTGGACGGCGAACACCGGTCCGTTCGGCCAGCCGAAGTCGCCGACCTGCCGCCACACGGCGCGCAGCCAGTCACGGGCCGCCGCGAGGTAGCCAGGTGCATGCATGGACGGGACCGGGTGCTCGAAAGGGGTGTTGTAGCCCAGGCACGGCTTTCCACCCGCCCCGAGCGCGAGATCTGCGGTCCTGGCCATCAGCCAGTCGGGATAGCCGCCTCCCGTCTCCTCTGCGCAGATCCACGGGCCGGGCTTGAGCTGGACGAACAGGTCGCGTGCGGCGCACAACTGCAGGAACCGGCGCAGGTCGAGCCGGGGGTCCTCGGCGCCCCACTGGAACCGGCCCTGCTCGGGCTCGTGCCGCCGCCAGGACAGGTAGGTGCTGACGATGGGGATACCGAGGTCGACGACGCGGTCGAGAACCTCCGGCCAGGCCTCGGGCGGCGTTCGCCAGTACTGAACCTCGCCGGATAGCAGCGGCACAGTGCGCTCTCCCAGCGTCAGGCGCCCGGAGACGAGGTCGATCGACGGGCGCCCCGTCGTCATGAGGACACCTCGGCGGATGGACCAGAGGTGGGCAGCAGGGAGGCGAACCCGGCCTCGGCAAGCCCTTCGCCGAGCAAGCCGAGAGCCCCGATGAGAGATCCGACCACCGGATCGGCCGAGATATGGACGGCCCTGGCCCCAGGCAGCCGTCCGGCGATCTCGTTCACCAGCGCCTCCCTGTAGCGCTGGTCAGAGCTGACCACGCCGCCGCCCAGGGCCACCGGCCAGCGCCGGCCGTCCGGCCCGCCCTGGACGAGATCGACGCCGGCACGCAACGCGACGGCCTGCGCGTAGGCGACGAGCAGTCGCGCCTGCTCGTCGACCAGGGTGCGGGCGACCAGGTCACCGTCGTTGGCACAGACCGTCACGATCCCGGCGGCGTGGGCAAGCCTGCTCCAGCCACCCGACGTTCCCCTGCGCGTGAGCTGGTGGAGCAGCTCCTCCACATCGCCGCAGCCGAAGGCAGCGAGAAATGCCTCACGCAGCGCGGTGGCTGGAGCCATCCCGAGCTCGGCCAGGTGGACAGCGCGCAGAGCCTCCTCGCCGAGGCCCACCGCGCCGAGAGGGTGCTGGCACCAGAACCCCATGACCGCAGTCCGTCCGTCCGAAGCCCGCGCAGCGATCGCCGGCCCGGTGCCCACGGTGATCGCCGCCCCCGTGCCCGCGGGGTTCAGACACCACAGCAACGCGTACCCGTCGTTGCGCACGTCCAGCTTCGCACGAGGCAGCCTGCGCGCGAGATGCGACCGCCACAGGTCGGCGTCCTCGGGCCAGTCCACACCAGCGAGGCAGCACGTCGCGGCGGCGACAGTGTCGGCACGCACCCCGGCCTCGCGGAGGGCGTCATCGATAGCCGACTCCACGGCGGCCACCGCGAGTTCCTCCGCCTCGGTGCCGTAGATATCACCCGGCCCCGCTGTCGCCCGGCCAAGGACTGTGCCGTCGTCGTCAGCGACCACCGCGACGGTCTTGCTGTTGCCCGCGTCGACGGCGAGCACCCGGCGCGCCTTCACGGCACCAGCCGGGCCGGGAGGTGCGCGGCGTGGGCGCGCGCCATCTCGACATACAGTTGCTCGGCCACAGGCAACGACGGCACCAGTGGATGCGCGGTAAGCGCGCGGATGCCGTCCTCGACCGAGCCGTTCCAGGCGGCGATCGCGGCGAGCCGCTGGTGCTCGGCGAGCTGCTGGGTCAGGCCGCGCACAGCATGTGGGAGCGGCAACTGGGGCTCGATGTGATAGCCACGGGCGTCCACCTCGGCCCACACCTCCACCACCGTGTCGCTGTCGAAGCCCGGGAGCGCACCGTCGGCGTTGGGGACGTTCACCGGCAGCCGGGCGGGGGTGTCGTTGAAGCGTGCACTCATCACGTCGATCGCCAGTTCAAGTTCGTGGATGCCGCCGCGAGAACGGGCGGGGTCGAGTTCCGGAGACACCGCCTCGAGCTGCTCCTCATAGTGCTTCCAGTAGGTCGGGACGCTCGCCAGGATGTCCTCCGCCCGGGTCGTGGGGCTGGCCGCCTGCTCTCGCAACACCTCGTCCTTGTAGAAGTAGTGGTGGAAGTAGTCGGACGGAACGGAACGCATACGGGTAGCGATGTGCAGGTGACGTCGCTCGATCGTGCTGAGGCTGGGGTCGTCCCGACGCTCAGCCCAGGCAGCGTCGAGCAGCGGCATCAGGTCTTCGCCATCGTAGAGATGACGGGTGCTCCAGCAGTTGTGGTTGATGCCCGCCATCATGATGTCGGCTCTGGCCGGCTCGAGTCGAGCCGCACGGAGCACGGTGTGGGGGAAGGTGATCAGCCCCTCGCACATCGACACGATGGGCCGATCGGTGTTGTCGCAGACGGCCTGGGCGACGATGTTCACCGGGTTGGTGTAGTTGAAGATCTCCGCATGGGGCGCAACCGCGTCGAGGTCGTCGATGACGTCGCGGAGCACAGCGACGGAGCGCAGTGCCATGAACATGCCGCCAGGGCCCTGTGTCTCCTGACCGATGACACCGTGCTTGAGCGGGATTCGCTCGTCCAGTACCCGGGCAGCGAAGCCACCGGGCCGATAGCTGGAGAGAACCGCGTCCACGTCCCTCAGTCCCGCGCGCCGGTCGGTGGTGGCGGTGATCGTGAGGTCGGCTCCGGCCACCTCCGCCATCCGCGTGGACAGACGACGGACCAGGTCGAGATGATCGGCGTCGAGGTCGATCAGGACGATTTCGGATCCCGCGAACTCTGCTGCGTGCCAGATCAGGGACGCCATGGTGCCCGGCCCGCGCGTCGAGCCCCCACCGAGGTATGCGAGCTTGATACGTGCCATGTCATTGCTCCTTGCGTGGGTGTCGGTCAGTGGACGTGCGCTGCGGCCGCACGGTCGACAACGAGTGAGGGCTCGCGACACTCGACAACGATGGTGGCGGGCCAGTCCGGCTCGTAGCCGCGGGCACCGAGCAAGCGCGCGACAGACGGGGCCTTGTCAGCTCCGTGCGCCACCATCACTGCCCGGCGCGAGTGGTGAGCGATCGTGTCGATGCCGACTGTGATTCCGTGGCCGGGCACGCGGTCGAGGCGCTTGAGGGTCGGGAACGTCGCGAGGTTGTCCAGCCGGGTGGTCTCGGCCAGCTCCACGATCCTCGTGCGGCTGTCCCGCGGCGACCCGGGGGGGTTGAACGCGACGTGCCCGTCCCTGGCACCGGTGGCGAGCAGGAAGAGGTCGATCCCGCCGATGCGCTCCAGGACGTCTTCGAAGGCTCCGGGATCGCCGGGATCAGCGAACAGGACGTGCTCCGAGCTGATCCCGCGGCCGGGGCCGGCTGCGCGGTTCAGCGGCTCGATGATGCTGTGCCGAGCGAACGCCCGGCAGCTGTGGCCCGCCTCGGGATCGACAGAAGCGAAGCCTGAATCAGTGGGCACGACGTAGTCGTCCATCATCACGACTCGGAGCCCACGCAGGTCCAGATCGCGTTCGGAGACCTCACGGATGAGCTGCTCGAGTACCGGTTCCGGGCTGCGACCGCTCGGGCAGCCGAGCACGAAGCCGTGACCGCTGCGCGCCGCCGCGTCCAGGCCTTCGGCGATCTCTCGTCCGACGTGTCGGCCGACGTCGTCGGCGCCGGAGAGCACCTGGACGGGAAGCCCGGATACGGCAGTGGTGCGGGTGCGGGGAGAGTTGCTCATGCGTCCTTCAGTGCTCCTGAGATGATTCCGTGGATGAATTCGCGCTGGAAGAAGAGATAGAGCAGCACCACCGGGATGGAGATCATCAGTGAGGCTGCCGCCAGCAGGTTGACCGACGTCGTGTAGAGGCTCTGGAAGTTGCCCAGCGCGACCGTCGCGGTCAGCTTGTCCGGCGAGGAGAGGAAGATCAGGGACAGGAAGTAGTCGTTCCACGTCCACATGAAGTTGAGCAGACAGAGCGTGAGGACGCCCGGCTTGGCCACGGGAAGCAGGACGTACCGCAGCGTCTGCCAGGAGTTGCCGCCGTCGATCCTGGCGGCGTCGACCAGCGACGTCGGTGTTGCGCGGAAGACGGCACGCATCCAAAAGGTGCCGAAGGGCACGGACGTGCCTGCGTGGATCAGGATCATGCCGAGCCAGCTGTCGGTGAGCCCGAGGTCGTGCAACTGGTAGTACAGAGGCACCACGATCGCTTCGAGGGAGACCATCAGGCCCAGCAGCACGATCGGGAACAGCACTCTGTCACCGACGACCCCGAGTACACCGAAGGCGTAGCCGGAACCTATCGCGAGCACGGCCTGCAGGAGGACCGCGCACACCGTGATCACCGCCGACGAGACCAGGGTGTGGCTCAGGTCGGCCTGGGCCCAGGCTGCGGGGAAGTTCGAGAAGCTCAGCTGTGACAGGTCGATGGTGCCGGCCCGGTTGGGGCTGAGCCCGGTCAGGACGAACCAGGCCACGGGAACCACGACGAGCACCACGCCCACCAGCAAAAACGTGTAGTTGAGGACGGTCTCCCCGCGCGAGGATCTCATCTCTGCTCCGCCAGCCGGGAAAGGCCCAGGGCGATCAGCAGGCACACGCCGGCGGTCACGATGCCGATGGCGGACGCCTGGCCGAGTTGCGGATCCTTGAACGCGTAGCGGTAGAGCATCAAGGCCGGAGTGGTCGTGCTGGAGCCGGGCCCGCCCCTGGTGGTGTTCCAGACCAGGTCGAAAGTCCGCAGGGCGCCCGTGATGGTCAGGGTCAGAGCAACGGTCAGGTGTGCGCGCAGGCCTGGCAGCGTCACGGCGCGGAACTCACCCATCGCACCGGCGCCGTCGAGCCGAGCGGCCTCATAGCGATCCTTGGGAATCGAGCTGATACCGGAGAGGAACAGGACCATGCACAGTCCGAAGTTGGTCCAGCTGCCGATCAGGCCGAGCGCGGGCAGCGCCCAGGTGAAGTCGCCCAGCCAGTTGATGGCCAACGAGTCGAGGCCGACTGCGCGCAGCGTGGTGTTCAGCGGGCCATCCGGGCCGAGAAGCCGACCCCAGACAATGGCGACGACGATCGAGGTGAGCACCTGTGGCAGGAACAGGATCACGCGAAATGCGCCGTGACCGCGTACCCGCTCGCGTCCGAGCAATCCGGCAGTGACCAGGCCCAGCAGGCACGGGACGAATGAGAAGAACACCACCAGCACCAGCACGTGGACAAGCGAGTCCCTCAGGTCGGGATCAGCGAGGAAGTTGACGTAGTTGCCGAAGCCCACCCATTCGGGGGCCGTGACTCCGTCCCATCGGTAGAGGCTGTACTGCACCGACTGGCCCAACGGAACCAGCACGATCGTGCCGAACAGCAGCAACGCCGGGGCCGCGTACGCCAGACCGAGCCAACGCTGCCTGCGGCGGGGACTCATCGCCCGCCTCGCACGGACCGCGGATGGGCCCGATTCGGGCGCCCGCGCGGCGGAGCGGGCACCCGGATCGGTCTGGCTCATGGTCACTTGGCGTTACTGGCGATGAAGGCGTCGAAATCCTTCTGCGCTGCTGCGACCAGGCCGTCGGGGGTCGTCTTGCCGGCCAGAACGAGTTGCATCTGGCTGGCCGCGGTATCCAGCATCGTCGGCGTGGTCCAGTCGAAGTAGGGGACGTAGCCGTTGTCTGCCTCGGTCTGCTGCGCTGCGGTCGCCTCCTGGACGATCAGCGGATCGTCCTGCGGGATCGAGACGTCGTGCAGTGAGGGCATGTAGCCGTGGTCGGCGGTGATCTGTGCCGCTTCCTTGCTCATCAGGAAGTCCAGCAAGAGGGCCGCCGCGTCCTTGTGCGCGGAGCGAATCCCGATGGCCAGGTTGTCGGCGGGCGCACCGGTGGCGACCATGCTGGAGTTGTCGGCCGTCTGTGGGAGCTGCAGGTAACCGAAGTCCTTCCGGTTCTTCTGGTCTGTGGGCACCAGGCCGGAGTAGTAGAAGTCGAACACCGCGTCGCCGGCCAGGAACTTGGCGTTGGCGTCGGCGCTGGCCAGACCCTCGTAGTTCTTCATCACCCACCCCTTCTTGGCCCAGTCGGAGAAGCGCTGCGCGGCGAGACCGAGTCCAGTGTTGGCCAGGTTCGTTCCGGACTTTCCGTAGACCGCATCGGCGATCGCCTCCTTGTCGCCGAGCACATCGGCGAGGGCGAACAGCGGTGCGATCGGCTTGTCCGTCTGGCCGTAGGC
>DAIPJC010000026.1:0-54000 GCA_036770475.1 Propionicimonas sp.
AGGACGTGCTGGCCAAGTGCTACGGCGGCGACATCACCCGCAAGCGCAAGCTGCTCGAGAAGCAGAAGGAGGGCAAGAAGCGCATGAAGATGGTCGGACGCGTCGAGGTGCCCCAGGAGGCTTTCGTCGCCGCGCTGTCCACGGGCGAGGGCTCAGACAAGAAGAAGTAGCCCGTGCCGTCCACTCCGCCTGAGGGCGACCCCGCTCCCGCGGACGGACGCCTGCCCGCGCCGGCGCTCGCCGGGCTGGCCACCCGCCCGCTCAGCCTGTACGTGCACGTGCCCTACTGCGCGTCGCGCTGCGGCTACTGCGACTTCAACACCTATACCGCGGCCGAGTTGGGGGCGGTACCCGGAGCGAGCCAGGACGCCTACCTGGCCGCTTCCGTCGCCGAACTGGATCTGGCCCGCACGGTGCTCGGCGAACCCCACGAGCTGCAGAGCGTGTTCTTCGGAGGTGGGACGCCCACCCTGCTGCCCGCGCACGCGCTCGCCGGCCTGCTCGACGCCGTGCGGAGCCGGTTCCCGCTCGCCGCGGGCGCGGAGGTCACCACGGAGGCCAACCCGGAGTCGGTCGACCCCGCCTACCTCGACACCCTCGTGGAGGCAGGGTTCAACCGGATCTCGCTCGGCATGCAGTCGGCCCGCCCCGGAGTGCTCGCCGTCCTGGAGCGCAGGCACACGCCCGGCCGCGTGGGTGAAGTGATCCGCTGGGCGAGGGCGGCGGGTTTCGGCTCGGTCAGCGTCGACCTGATCTACGGCAGCCCGACCGAGACCCTGGCCGACTGGCGGGCCAGCCTGGAGACCGCCCTGGGCTACGCTCCCGACCACGTCAGCGCCTACTCCCTGATCGTCGAGCCGGGGACGCGGCTCGCCGCCCGGATCGGGCGCGGTGACCTGCCTGCGCCGGACGACGACTTCCACGCCGACTGCTATCTGCTGGCCGAGGAACTGCTCACCGCGGCCGGGCTCGCGGCGTACGAGGTCAGCAACTGGGCGCGGCCAGGGCAGGAGTCCCGGCACAACCTCGCCTACTGGCTCGGCCACGACTGGTGGGGGGTGGGGCCGGGTGCGCACTCGCACGTGAACGGCGTCCGCTGGTGGAACGTCCGGCATCCCAGGGACTACACCGCGCGTCTGGCCGCGGGTTCCTCACCGGCCCAGGCGCGCGAGGTGCTGGACGCCGGGCAGCGGCGAGTCGAGCGCATGCTGCTCGAATTGCGGCTCTCGCAAGGCCTTCCGCTGGACGTGCTGACCGCGGCCGAGCAAGCCCGGGTCGCCGGCGTGGTGACGTCCGGGCTGGGCACGATCGAGGCTGGGCGGCTGCGTCCGACCCTGCAGGGGAGGCTCCTCGCGGACGCCGTCGTGCGCGATCTCCTGGACTGACGCCGAGCGTTACAAAAACGCACACGGTGTGTTTCGATTCGGTAACACCGAATCACACAACGGTTCTGTAACAATGTTGACACAGGGGGGTGCTCGAATGTGGCCACGCCCGTAGCCTTGCCCAACCCGGTAGCACGGGCTCCATGCACAGAGGAGGGAAATTGAACAAGCACTCGTTCAAGCTGGTGGGTGTCGCGCTGGTCGCGGCGTCCCTGGCATTCGCCGGCTGCGGCTCCCGCACCGACGCCGGCAGCAACGGCAGCGCTTCGAGCAACAAGATTGCGACGATCGGTGTCATCGCCCCGCTCTCCGGCGACCTGTCGGCCCTCGGCCTCGGCATCCGCAACTCCGTCGACCTGGCCATCCGCCAGGCCAACGACTCCGGGGCCATCCCCGGCTGGACGCTCAAGTTGAGCCCCCAGGATGACCAGGCGACCCCCGACGTCGGCAAGAACGCCGCGACCAAGCTGGCGTCCGACGACACGGTGGTGGGCGTGGTGGGCACGCTGAACTCCTCGGTCGCGCAGAGCGTGATCCCCGTGCTCAACTCGGCCAACATCGTCCAGGTCTCCCCGGCCAACACGAACCCGAGCCTGACCAAGGGCGAGGACCTGAACAACCCGAAGCGGCCCTACGCCAACTACTTCCGCACCTGCACCACCGACTCCGTGCAGGGTCCCTTCGCCGCCCAGTACCTGCTCGGTATCGGCATCAAGAAGGTCGCCACCATCCACGACAAGAAGTCCTACGGCCAGGGCCTGGTCGAGGCCTTCACGACAGCCTTCAAGGCCGGTGGCGGCACCATCACCGATGCAGAGACCATCAACCCGGACGACAAGGACTACAGCGCGGTCATCGCCAAGGTGAAGCCGACCTCGCCGCAGGCCCTGTACTACGGCGGTGAGTACCCGCAGGCCGGCCCGCTCTCCCAGCAGATGAAGGCCGCCGGCCTGAACATTCCGCTGATGGGTGGCGACGGCATCTTCGACCCGACCTACATCAAGCTGGCCGGCTCCGGCTCCAACGGTGACCTGGCCACCTCGGTCGGTGCTCCGGTGGAGAGCCTCGATTCGGCGAAGGACTTCGTGGCTGCCTACTCCAAGGCCGGCTTCTCCGAGCCCTACGCCGCCTACGGCGCCTACGCCTACGATGCGGCGAACGCCATCATCAACGCGCTGAAGACGAGCCTGGCGTCCGCGTCCGACGCGAAGTCGGCCCGGCAGGCGACCATTCAGGCGATGGCGAAGGTCAGCTTCGACGGCGCGACCGGCAAGGTTGCTTTCGACGAGTTCGGCGATTCGGTCTCCCGCGTCCTGACGGTGTACAAGGTCACCGATGGCGCCTGGAAGGCCGAGAAGACCGGCGAACTGAAGTGACCCGCTGACCCGTCGGCGTCCGCACACACCGCGGACGCCGGCGGGTCGGACCACAATTCCACTCGAGGGGTGCTGCACAGGTGGACATCCTCAACCTGTTCCTGCAACAGCTGATCAACGGCCTGTCACTGGGGGGCCTCTACGCGCTGATTGCCGTGGGCTACACCGTGGTCTACGGCATCGTCCAGCTGATCAACTTCGCTCACGGCGAGATCTTCATGATCGGTGCCTTCGGCGCGTACGCCACCTGGATGATCCTGGGGCAACCGACGGACTGGAGCGCACCGATGGCGATCCTGGTGCTGCTCCCGGTGATGATCATCGGCGGCATCGTCGCGTCCGTGGCGATGGCGCTGCTCACCGAACGCTTCGCCTACCGTCCGCTGCGGAACGCGCCGCGCCTGGCCCCGCTGATCACCGCGATCGGCGTCTCGGTGTTCCTGCAGGAGGCCGTCCGGCTGTTCTACGGCTACATCCCTGGCTTCCCAGACGCCAAGAGCGCCATCCCGTTCCCGACGATCCAGGGCATTTCGGGCGCCACCATCCAGCTCGGGGCGGTCACCATCCAGATGCCGGCGGTGTTCACCCTGGGCGCTCTGGCGGTGTGCACGGCCTTCCTGTGGTTCTTCGTCAACCGGACCAAGACCGGACGGGCCATGGTCGCCACCTCGCAGGACCCCGACACCGCGCGCCTGATGGGCATCAACGTCGACCGCGTGATCATGGCCGCCTTCGCCGTCGGCGCGGGCCTCGCCGCGATCGCCGGCGTCGCCCACGGCATGCGCTACGGCAACATCGACTTCCGGATGGGCTTCCTGGCCGGGCTCAAGGCGTTCACCGCCGCCGTCCTCGGCGGCATCGGCAACATCAACGGCGCCGTGGTCGGCGGCCTCGTCCTCGGTGTGGTCGAGGCGATGGCCACCACGTTCATCCCCGGCCAGTTCGGCAGCTCGGCATGGAAGGACGTCTGGGCGTTCGTCCTGCTGATCCTGGTGCTGGTGTTCCGGCCACAGGGCCTGCTCGGCGCGAAGGTGGTGGACCGCGCATGAGAATCGTCATCCCGGACGAGTTGAAGATCCGGTTCCGCTACCCGGCGCGCGCGGTCGGCATGCTCGGCGCCCTGCTGATGATCGCGTCCATCTTCCTGTCCTGGTCGTACGGCCACGAAGCCCTGGACGACGTGGCCTTCTACGGCGCGCCTTCGCCACTGCAGCTGTTCTTCGCCCTGCTGCCCCTGCTCCTGTTCCTGCTCCTCGCGATCCCGCTGGTGGGCAAGGCCAGGCTCGGCCGCTGGGCCCGGATGGTCGCGTGGAACACCTCGGCCAAGACGGCCGCGGTCATGTCGCTGATCACCGCGGCCGTCATGGTCGCCGCGATCGCGATCGACCTCGGCGGGCTGGTGAACGTCGACCCGGGCGGCTGGGTCGCGCTGGCCGGAGGCGTCCTGGCCGTGGTCGCGACGCCGTTCCTCCCGGACTCGCCCGACCCGACGCTCTATCGCGTGAAGAGCCCGAAGTGGCTGCAGATCCTGGGCATCGTCGTGCTGATGGCCGCGAGCCTGTTCGGCGCCGCCTACATCCTCGGCTTCGAGGACGCGGACGACTTCCTCGCCTTCGCCGCCTTCGTCGTGGGCCTGGTGATGATCCTGCGGCAGTTCGGGGTCTTCGGCTGGCTCGGTATCGCCGCGGCGAACAACAACCGGGTGCTGGTGCTCTCGGCGTTCGTGGTCGCGTTCGCGTTCCCGTTCACCCAGAACGGCTCGGACGCCAACATGTCGGTGGCCTCGCAGGTGCTGATCTTCGCCGCCACTGCGCTCGGCCTGAACATCGTGGTGGGCCTGGTCGGCCTGCTCGACCTCGGCTACATCGCCTTCCTCGGCGCCGGCGCGTTCACGGCGGCGGTGCTGTCGGAGTCGGCGTACTCGCACGTGAACTTCCACCCGCCGTTCATCGTGACCGTCCTGATCGCCGGCACGGTCTCGTCCCTGCTCGGGTTGCTGATCGGCGCGCCCACGCTGCGGGTTTCCGGGGACTACCTTGCGATCGTGACGCTGGCGTTCGGGGAGATCTTCCGGATCACCATGAACAACCTGGACGGCAACGACGGCCCGTACGTCACCAACGGCTCGAACGGCATCTCCAACATCCCCGACCTGAACCTGCTCGGCTTCGACTTCGGGTCGGCGCACGTCATTTTCGGCGTGGACATCGGCCGGTTCGCGAACTACTACTGGCTGATGCTGGTGGTGATCGCCGTGATCATCGTGGTGTTCATGAACCTGAACTTCTCCCGGATCGGCCGCGGCTGGGTGGCCATCCGCGAGGACGAGCTGGCGGCTGAGTCGATGGGTGTGAACACCTTCGCGCTCAAGCTGCTCGCGTTCGCCGGCGGCGCCTTCCTGGCCGGTGTGGCCGGGTCGGTGAAAGCGCACTACGACGTCTCGGTGACGCCGGACCAGTACGTGTTCCTCGAGTCGGCGTTCCTGCTGGCAGCGGTCGTGCTGGGCGGCATGGGAACCGTGATGGGCGTCCTGATCGGAGCGACGATCCTGAAGCTGCTGCCCGAGAAGCTGCGCTTCTTCTCCGACTACCGGCTGTTGTTGTTCGGACTGCTGATGGTCGTCATGATGCGGTTCCGTCCCGAGGGCATCGTGGCGGACGAGAGGCGCCGGCTCGAGTTCCACGCCGAGGACGAGGAACTCGCCGAGGAGGTCCAGGAGGAGCTCATCTCGCACCACACGCACCTCAACCCGGAGCGGAAGGAGTTCGCGCTGTGAGCACCGACGACACCGCACCGGCCGTGGCCGCGAGCACCGGCACCCTTGCGCGCGAACTGCTCCTGGACGCCCGCAGTGTCACGATGCAGTTCGGCGGCCTGCGGGCCGTCAACGACGTCAGCCTGCAGGTGCACACTGGCGAGATCGTCGGCCTGATCGGGCCGAACGGCGCGGGCAAGACCACGTTCTTCAACTGCCTGACCGGCCTCTACAAGCCCACGTCGGGGAGCGTCAGCTTCGCCGGCAAGCCGCTGCAGCCCAAGCCGCGGCTGGTCGTGCGCTCCGGCATGGCGCGGACGTTCCAGAACATCCGGCTGTTCCACAACATGACGGCGCTGGAGAACGTCATGGTCGGCATGTACAGCCGAACGAAGACGAACGCGATCGACGCGGTGTTCCGGCTGCCGCGGCACCGACGTGAGGAGCTGGCGTCCACGGAACGGGCGCGGGAGCTGCTGACCTTCGTCGGCCTGACCAAGGCAGGGGATCAGCTCTCCCGCAACCTGCCGTACGGCGACCAGCGCCGGCTGGAGATCGCCCGCGCACTGGCCACCGACCCGCAGCTGTTGTTGCTGGACGAACCGACCGCAGGCATGAACCCGCAGGAGACCAGGCAGGCCGAGGAACTCATCTTCAGGATCCGCGACCTCGGCCTGGCCGTGCTGGTGATCGAGCACGACATGCGGTTCATCTTCAACCTCTGCGACCGGGTCGCCTGCCTGGTCCGGGGCGAGGTGCTGGTCGAGGGGCCCGGCGACGTCGTCCAGAACGACCCGCGGGTGATCGAGGCGTACATCGGCTCGCCGCAGACCGAGCCGCGCCCGCAGACCTTCGAGCAACCGGGCCCGAACTCCGGAGAGGGGGTGACCGATGCTTGAGGTCAAGGACATGGTGGTCGCCTACGGACGGGTGAACGCGGTCAAGGGCATCAGCTTCTCGGTGGACGAGGGTCAGATCGTCACGCTCCTCGGCACCAATGGCGCAGGCAAGTCGACGACGCTGCGGGCGATCTCCGGCCTGCTGAAGCTGGTCTCCGGTGAGATCTGGTTCCAGGGCGAGCGACTGGACGGCCAGCCCGCCCACCGGGTGGTCGAGCGCGGCATCGCGCAGTCGCCGGAGGGCAGGCGTCTGTTCCGGCAGATGACGGTGGAGGACAACCTCAAGCTCGGCGCCTACTCGCGCAAGGACCCGGCCGGCGTGCGGCTCGACATGGACCGGGTCTACGACCTGTTCCCCGTCCTCGGCGAGCGTCGCCACCAGCCGTCCGGGCTGTTCTCGGGTGGCGAGCAGCAGATGCTGGCGATCGGACGGGCGATGATGAGCCGCCCCAAGCTGCTGATGCTGGACGAGCCCTCGATGGGCCTGAGCCCCATCATGACCCAGACGATCATGCGGACGATCCAGGAGCTGCAGTCCGAGGGTGTGACGATCCTGCTGGTCGAGCAGAACGCCCAGGCCGCGCTCTCGCTGGCCGACAAGGGCTACGTGCTCGAGGTCGGGCACATCATGTTCTCCGACTCCGGGACGAACCTGCTCGGCGACGACCGGGTGAAGCGCACCTACCTGGGTGCCGACTGAACACTTCTGTTCCTCTGGGGTGAGCCTGTCGAAACCCTCGATCCGACCCAGCCCCGCTTAGGGTGGCCGGGTGCGGTACTCCAAGGACGTCCTGAGCCCCGGCTGGCAGCGGGCGGGGAAGCCCGTGACCGTCGAGACCCCGGTGAGCGTCGGGCTGGTCGTGGAGGACCCGACGTCCGGCTTCTGCGGGGCGATCGTGCGCTGGGAGAACGGGTTGGTCGTGCTGGAGGACCGCAAGGGCGCGCGGCGCAGCTTCCCGTTCGGACCCGGCTTCTGGCTGGACGGCAAGCCGGTCAGTCTGGTGCCGCCGAAGCCGTCCCGTCCGGTCGCGCCCACGCACACCGCGTCCGGCTCACGGGTGGGCGAGGTCGGTCCCGCGAAGGTGGCTGCGGCGTCCCGGATCTACGTCGAGGGACGCCACGACGCCGAGCTGGTCGAGAAGATCTGGGGTGACGACCTGCGCCATGAGGGCGTCGTCGTCGAGTTCCTCGGTGGCATCGACGACCTGCCGTCCATCGTGACGGGGTTCGACGCCGGGCCCGGGCGGCGGCTGGGCGTCCTGGTGGACCACCTGGTCACGGGTACGAAGGAGACCCGGATCGTCCAGCAGGTGACGTCGCCGCACGTGCTGGTCACGGGCCACCCCTTCATCGACATCTGGCAGGCGGTACGCCCCGAGCGCGTGGGTCTCGCGGCCTGGCCGGACATCCCGCGCAGCGTCGACTGGAAGCACGGCATCTGCGCCGCCCTCGGCCGCCCCGCCCACAGCCAGGCCGACATCGCCGCAACCTGGCAGTGGATCCTGGGCCGCGTCCGGGACTGGCGCGACCTCGACCCGGCCCTGCCGCGTGAGGTCGAGCGCCTGATCGACTTCGTCACCACGGACTGATCCGACTGCAGAACGGACGGCGACGGGCGTCCCTGCGGGCTCTGGATAGCCTGAGGCAAGCCCGATCCCCAGCCAGCAGGAGTTCTGAAGTGCAGACCGAACAGGTGTCGGAACTCCTTGCCGATGTGGCCGACCGGTTGATCCTGCCGCGGTTCGGCACGCTCACCTCCCGCGACATCGAGGAGAAGAAGCCCGGCGACCTCGTCACGGTGGCCGACCGGGACGCAGAGATCGAGCTCGCCCGCGTCCTGCGCGCGGCCGAGCCCGGCGTCCTGGTGGTCGGGGAGGAGGGGGTGTTCACCGACCCGAGCAGCCTGGACGCGCTCCCGACGGCCGACCACGCCTGGGTGATCGACCCGGTGGACGGCACGCGCAACTTCGCGCGCGGACGCCCCGACTTCGCCGTCATGCTCGCGGAGGTGCGGCACGCCGAGACGGTCCGGGGCTGGATCTGGCAGCCCGTCCACGCCCGGCTGTACGTGGTCGAACGCGGCGCCGGCGTCACCTGCAACGGGGAACAGCTCGGCTCGCCGGGGCGAGGTGACCGAACGGTCCCGCTCGGTGCCAGCTACCTGCCCGTCCCGGGGGAGGAGCACGCGGACGTGCGGCTGGTCCGCTCGTGGGGCTCGTGCGGGATCGACTACCCGAAGCTGATCGAGGGCGAACTCGACTTCCTCTGCTACCGATCGATGTTTCCCTGGGACCACCTCGCCGGTGCCCTGATGGTCACTGAGCTGGGCGGACGGATCGCGACCGACGCCGGTGCCGACTACCACGCCGGGGTGATCGGACGCCGGCTGGTGTCGGCCACTGATCCACAGCTGTGGCAGGTCGCACGCGACGCGCTGTTCGGCGACTGAGGCGCTGGCGCCTGCACCACACCCGCGGGTGGAGACCTTCTGCGTGGCGCGACGGTATTGTGACGCCATTCCTCTTGTGTGTGACGTCACGATGATGTCACGATGATGTCATGGAATTAGAGCCCTACCTGATCGCTGTTTCCGCAGACCTGGAGCGCGCGACATCACTGGCGGACGATGCGACGAAGGAGACCGTCGGTCGGCTCGCCACCAGCCTCGAACCGGCGCTGCGGCTGGCCATGACCCAACTCCTCGCCGATGCGGCCGCGCACCTCAGCAGAGATCTCGGCGACACCGTGGTCACCGTCCGGATGGAGGGCCGCGAGCCGGTCCTCCAGGTACAGCATCACGAGACACTCACCGTCGAACCCGCCGCCGTGCCGCTCGCCGTCGAGCCCGACGATGACGACGGCACGGCACGCGTCACCGTGCGGCTGCCCGAGAACCTCAAACGCAGGGCAGAGGAGCTCGCCCAACGTGCCGACCAGTCGCTGAACAGCTGGATCGTCCAGGCGGTCCGGCGGTCAAGCCAGGGCTCCGGCCCGTCCACTTCCACCCACAGGTCGCCCCGCCGGATCACCGGCTGGGCATGAGAGAGAGCCACCGATGAGCGCCACGACAACCCACCACGCCTGGACTTTCGCCACCGACGAGGTCCCACGCCTGCGGCTCCAGGCTCACCGCGCCGACGTCACGGTCGTGCACGACGCCGGCCCGGGGGAGACCCGGGTGGAGCTGACGAGCCGGGACCCGGTCGAGATCGACCCCGTCCAGATCCGCACGAACGGCCGCGAGATCAGCATCGTGGTGCCGCCACTGATCTCGTCCGAAACCGAGGGCTTCGGCATTGCGTTCCAGCTCGGCCGGTTCCTCGCTGCCGTGGGGAACACCGCCAAGCTGCGGCTGGAGGTACACACCCCACCGGGCGCCGGCCTCGACCTCCAGCTCGAGGGTGGCGACATTCGCGTCCAGGGTGCATCGGGCGAGGTGACCGCGCGGACGGGCGGCGGCGACCTGCTGCTCGAAATGGCCGGGAAGGTCGGGCTCTCGTCCGGTGGCGGCGACATTCACGCCCAGCGGATCGAGTCCGGAACGATCCACACCGGCGGTGGTGACATCGTGGTCGAGCACGTCGACGCGGGCACGCTCACCACCGGCGGTGGCGACATCCGGATCCAGCAGCTCGGCACGGGGCGCGTGCGGACGGGCGGCGGCGACGTCTCGATCGGGCGGGCGGACGGCGATCTCGACGCGTCCAGCAGCGCGGGCGACATCACCATCGGCCGCTGCGTCGCCACGACGGAGATCTCCACCAGCGCGGGGGACGTGACCGCCGAGGTCGTCTCCGGAACCATCACGGTGAAGACGGGGACGGGGGATATCGCCATCTCCGTGCCCGAAGGCATCCCGGTCTGGCAGGACCTCTCAACGGCCCTCGGCGAGGCTCGCAGCGACCTCGGCGAGCGGGGTGAACCCGGTGAAGGGGAGGCCTTCATCAGGGTCACGGCCCGCACGGGTACCGGTGACATCACCCTGCGCAGCTGAAGTCCTGCGCCGACGGCTCCACCTGTACTCGGGCGGCGTCGGGTGGCAGAGTGTTGCCGCAGCGACGCCGGAAGGGAGCCGACATGGCCGGGAACGACAGCAACGACGATCTGAAGGCGAAGATGCGCGAGGCGCTGGAGCGAAAGCAGCACGGCGCGGAGGGCTCAGCCCAGGACGGCGGCCACCACAAGGAGAAGGGTCCTGCTGCGCGAGGCCGCCAGAGCCACGACGGCATGTTCCGCCGGAAGGCCGGTGGCGGCAGCTGACGGCCCACCGTCATCCCCTGCTCGACCCGGGATCCCGTGAGTTGAGCTGCTATCGCTAGGGTCGGGAGGCTTCGTCAAGCTCAGTCGGCATGCCCTCGCCTCAGGCCAGCGGTAACGGGGTGCGCGGCAGCTTGCCCTCTGCGGCGAGCTGGGAGTAGGCGAGCGGCAGCACGGCCCGGACGACCTGCTCCTCGAACGGCCACTCGCCGGCCTCGTAGGCGTCCGCCAGCTTCACTCCGCGGCCGACCAGGTACTCGACCTGGCCATACAGCCCGGAGATCTCCGCGCGCTGGGTGAACGCCTCCAGCCGGTCCATCGGACGGCCGTGGCCGGGCACCAACACGGTGTCCTCCGCGACCAGGCCGAGGATGCCGTCCACGGCGCTCGGCCACTCCTTGAGGTGGCAGTCGTTACCGAAGGCCGGCGGACCGGCGCTCTCCAGGAGGTCGCCGGTGAAGATCACGCCGGCGTCCGGGACGATCGCCACCACGTCGCCGTCCGTGTGGCCCCGGCCGAAGTGGACGGCCTCCACCCGGCGGCCGCCGACGTCGATGACCCGGGCGAGGGAGAAGGTCGTTCCGGGAGCAGTCAACGCCGTCGGCTCCACGCCCAGGCCGGACGCGGCCTCGCGGCACTCCGGACGCCCAAGCCACGCCGGCACGGACTCGTGGGCGTAGCCCGGGACGTCGGTGAAGGCGGCCAGCCCGAACAGGTGGTCGTAGTGCCAGTGGGTGACCAGGGCAGCGACCACCGGCACTCCGGCGACCCGCTCGGCCTTCTCCCGGATCTCTGCGCCCTGCTCGGGAGAGGAGCCGGTGTCGATCACCAGGCACCCGGACGGGCCGGCGACGATCCCGATGTTCACCCCGGCCGGTTCGGCGACCGCGACGAACACCCCGTCCGCGACGGGTGCGAACTCGCCCAGGCTGAACTGCATCATGGCCGTCAGCCTAATCGGAGAGGCTCCGCGAGTAGCGCGGGGTGTCGCGTCCGCACGTCACCGGACCGGTTCTGGGCCGGGCGCGCGGGCGTGACGGGCGCCGTCTCGTTGCGATTGTGGAAGAATTTTTCCAAAATCGGCCAAACGAGGGGCCTGTAAGGCCTAGGTTGAACCTGACAACCTCGGCAACCTCGCGGTGTGACGCGGCGGAGAGCCCCGGGGCGGTCCCCGTCCACTGCCTTGCGCGAGGAGAACGGACTCGCGGGCGCGCTCGATCGGGACGGTGTTCGACCAGCCACCAAAGGAGGTGCCGCACGGAGCCAGGTGCACCACTGGGACAGAAGTGCCTTCGGGACAGCTTCGACCGCACGCCCGGACCCCCCGATTCCGAGATCCGGGCCTGACTGAGACAGAACGACAAACCAAATAGACGCATCTTGTGAACCAGTAAACGAGGATGGCGATCAGGGTGGTCGCCCCGTGGTTCCATTCAACAAAGGAAAGGAATGCTGCCATGAGTGGCTACAATGCGGTGTTGGCAAGGAATGCGGAGAATGCCCCAAAGGGTATTGGTCCGTACTCGCATACCGTGGCTTTCTCCCACTACAACCATCTCTCCGCCCAGTTGCCCGTCGATCCGAAGACGGGGGAACTGGTGGCCGGTGGCGTGCGGGAGCAGGCCGAGCGGTGCCTCGAGAACCTCAAGGCGGTCCTGGAGGGCATCGGCCAGTCCATGGACGACGTGGTCAGGATCACCGTGTTCCTCGCCGACATCGCGGACATCGACGCCGTGGACGAGGTCTACCGGGCCTTCTTCCCGAGCTACGTCCCGACCCGGACGACGGTCGCGGTGGCGGCCCTGCCCATGAACGCCCTGGTCCAGATCGAAGCGCTCGTCTCCTATGGTCTGGGCACGATTCCCGGCGCGCCGCAAGCGGGCGATCTGGTCAAGGTCGCGAGAAACACCGAAAATGCACCGATGAGCCCCCTGTCGTCGCAGACGGTCGCGTTCTCCCATTACAACAACCTGTCCGCTCAGTTGCCCATTGATCCGGCGTCGGGCCAGATTGTCGCCGGTGGCGTGAAGGAGCAGGCCGCGCAGTGCCTGGCGAACATCAAGGCCATCCTGGAAAGCATTGACGTCCCGTTCGACGACATCGTCAAGATCAACATCTTCCTGACCGATCTCTCGGATGTCGACGCCGTGAACGAGGTCTACACCACCTTCTTCCCGGATTCGGCCATCGCCCGGACCGCGGGCTACGTCCCGGCGCGGACGGTGGTGGCGGCGTCGGCCCTGCCCATGGGCGCCTCGGTTCAAATCGAAGCAGTGGTGTCGCACGGGGACGGCACGCCCCCGCAGGCTGTCGAAGACCGGCACGGACTCATCGTGGAGCCCCACAACACCGATGCGGCGCCGAAGAGCTCGCTGTCGACGCAGACCGTGGCTTTCTCCCACTACAACAACATCTCCGCCCAGCTGCCGATCGAGGCGGCGTCCGGCGCGATCGTGGCCGGTGGGGTCAAGGAGCAGGCCGCGCAGTGCCTGGCGAACATCAAGGCGATCGTGGAGAGCATCGACCACGCGATGGAGGACGTGGTCAAGGTCAATCTCTTCCTCGCTGACCTTGCCGACATCGATGCCGTGGACGAGGCCTACGTGGCGTTCTTCCCGGACGGCGTCCCCGCGCGCAGGACAGTCGGCGTGGCGGCCCTGCCCGAGGGCGCCCTGATCCAGATCGACGCGGTCGTGTCGAATGCGGAAGGGACTCCGCCGAACTGATCGCCGGCGAGGGAGTCGAGGAGTTCGCTCGGCTCCCTCGCCGCCTGTCCCGGGTCTTCAGCTCGGGTGGGCCTGCCGAGAGCCTGAAGTGGCGGCGGGCGAGAACGTCGTCGCCACGCCGTCAGCCGTCCATCGCTGGGCTAGACTGGCACTCCGCTAGGGAGAGTGCCAATCTGGGCGGCGGTGAAGGACGGGAGGCGCACATGCTCGATGACCGCAAGCTCACCATTCTGCGGGCCATCGTCACCGACTACGTGTCGATGCGTGAGCCCGTCGGCTCGCGCGCCCTCGTGGAGCGCTACCAGCTGGACGTCTCCCCGGCGACGGTGCGCAACGACATGGCCGTGCTGGAGGAGGAGGGCTACATCATGCAGCCCCACACCAGCGCCGGCCGGATCCCCACCGACAAGGGCTATCGGCTGTTCGTCGACCGCCTCGGCGCGGTGAAGCCGTTGTCCATCGCCGAGCGCAGGGCGATCGAGACCTTCCTCGCCGGCGCGGCGGACATCGACGACGTGGTGCTGCGCACCGTCCGGCTGCTGGCCCAGATCACGCGGCAGGTCGCGATCGTGCAGTACCCGGTGCTGTCCGGGGCGACGGTCAGGCACGTCGAGATCGTCACCCTGAGCCCCGAGCGCGGCCTGCTGATCATGGTCAACTCCTCGGGCCGGGTCGACCAGCACCCGGTGGAACTCGGTGGTGCGGCAGAAGACGTCGTCGCCGACCTGCGCGGACGCCTCAACGCGGCCCTCGTCGGGCTCGCACCGACGCAGGTGGTGGACCGGGCGGGAACGCTGGTCGGCGAGCTGCCCGCCGACGTCCGTCCGCTCGGGGCAGCCGTGATCGCTGCGTTGCTCGAACTCGTCACCGTCGATCCGTCGACGCGGGTGGCGGTGGGCGGCGTCCCCAACCTGACCCGCTTCTCCGACCAGTACGAGACCACCGTGCGTCCGGTGCTCGAGGCGCTGGAGGAACAGGTCGTGCTGCTCCGGTTGTTGGGGGAGGTGGCCGGCACGGGCGACGTCGCCGTCCGGATCGGCCACGAGAACCCGTACGAGCCGCTGCGCGCGACCTCCGTCGTGGCCAGCGGCTACGGTACCCACACCGATATCTGGGCCAACCTGGGGGTGGTCGGGCCGACCCGGATGGACTACCCCTCGACGATGGCCGCGGTGCGGGCGGTGGCCCGCTACGTCGGCCGGTTCCTAGCTGAAGGATGATGCGTGAGCGCTGACTACTACGAGGTGCTGGGCGTACCCAGGGACGCCACCCAGGAGCAGATCAAGAAGGCCTACCGGCGGCTCGCGATGAAGTATCACCCCGACGTCGCCGACACCCCGGACGCGGCGGAGAAGTTCAAGCAGATCGGGGAGGCCTACGAGGTTCTGCACGACGCCAACAAGCGGTCCATGTACGACCGCGGCGGCGACCCGATGGGCGGCGGCTTCGGAGGCACGGGCGGGTTCGGCTTCCCGGGCGGCGGCTTCGACTTCACCAACCTCGTGGACGCGATGTTCGGCACCCAGACCAGCCGCGGTCCCCGCTCCCGGGTGCGCCGTGGCCAGGACGCGCTCGTCCGGCTGAGCCTCACGCTCGCCGAGGCGGCGTTCGGCATCACCAAGCCGTTGCGTGTCGACACGGCGGTGGTCTGTCCCCGCTGCAACGGCACCGGTTCGGAGGGCGGCGGCGAGCCGGTCACCTGCGCCACCTGCCACGGTGCCGGTGACGTCACCCAGGTGCAGCGGTCGTTCCTGGGCGAGATCCGCACCAGCCAACCCTGTCCGAGCTGCCGCGGGTACGGCACGATCATCACCAACCCGTGCGGGGAGTGCTCCGGCGAGGGCCGGGTGCGCAGCCACCGCACGATCAACGTGAAGATCCCCGCCGGAGTGGCGTCCGGCAACCGGGTGCATCTGGTCTCCCAGGGCGAGGTAGGCCCCGGCGGTGGGCCGGCGGGCGACCTCTACGTGGAGCTCACCGTCGCGCCGCACGAGGTGTTCAAGCGGGACGGGGACAACCTCGAAGTGGTGGTGAAGGTGCCGATGACCGCCGCAGCCCTCGGCACCCAGGTCACGATCGACACGCTGGAGGCCGAGCGGGACGACCTCGATCCCGCGCTGGCCACGGTGGGCATCGACATCCCGGCCGGCACCCAGTCGGGCACCCGCATCTCGATCCCGGGACGAGGCGTCCCGCGCCTGCGTCGGGACGGACGCGGGGAGCTGGGGGTCACCCTGCTCGTCCAGACTCCGACCAAGCTGGACGACGAGCAGCGCGAGTTGCTGCGCCAGTTCGCCTCCGTCCGCGGCGAGAGCCGCCCCGAAGTGTCGGTGGCCAAGCACGGCAAGGGCGTCCTCGGCTGGCTGAAGGAGACGTTCTCGTGACCGAGCCGCTGTTCCTCGCCGGCCTCGACAGCCCAGAGGTGGGCCGGGTCGTGGAGCTCACCGGCGACGAGGGACGGCACGCGGCCGCCGTCCGCCGGCTGAAGGTCGGCGAGGTCATCCTGATCAGCGACGGCAACGGCACCGCCGTCCGGGGGCCGGTGGCCAGCGCGGACAAGAACGGGCTGACGATGACCGTCGCCGAGGTGCTCCACGACGCCGACCGTCCGGTGCGCTACGTCGCCGTCCAGGCCCTGCCGAAGGGCGACCGGGCCGAGCAGGCCGTGGAGATGCTGACCGAGCTCGGCATCGACGAGATCGTGCCCTGGCAGGCCGAACGGTCCGTCGTGAAGTGGGCGCCGGACCGGGTCGAGCGCGGCCTCACCCGCTGGCGGGCGACCGCGCGGGAGGCGGCCAAGCAGTGCCGGCGGTTCCGCGTGCCCACGGTGACGGTGCCGATGACCACCGCGGAACTGGCCCTGCGGATCGCCCAGACCGACCTCACGGTGGTGCTGCACGAGACGGCGGAGACGCGGCTGGGCACGTTCACGCTGCCGCCCATCGGGGAGATCATGTTCATCGTCGGCCCTGAGGGTGGCCTGACCGACGACGAGGTAGCCGCTTTCACCGCCGCCGGGGGACGCACGGCCCTGATCGCGGACGCAGTGCTGCGCACGTCCACTGCCGGCGTGGTCGCGCTGGCCCAGCTGCAGGCGCTCGCCGTCCGTGACCGCTGAGCGTCCGTTGGCTGAGCTTGACGAAGCCCGTCTGGTCGAGCCTGTCGAGACTGATGAGCGCCCCGAGATGTTGGCTGAGCTTGACGAAGCCCATGGAGCCCGACCGCCCGAGGGGTTCTCCTTCACCCCTGGCACCTTCCTGCCCAACGAACGGGGGCGCACCGGAGTGATCCGCACGCCCCACGGTGACATCCGCACCCCCGCCTTCGTCGCCGTGGGCACCAAGGCGACCGTGAAGGCCGTCCTGCCGGAGACGGTGGGGGAACTGGGCGCCCAGGCCGTCCTCGCCAACGCCTACCACCTGTTCCTGCAGCCCGGTTCCGACATCGTGGACGCCGCAGGCGGGCTGGGCGCGTTCATGAACTGGCCCGGGCCGACGTTCACCGACTCGGGCGGATTCCAGGTGATGAGCCTGGGTGTGGGGTTCAAGAAGGTCCTGGCCATGGACACCGTAGGGCTCGCCGACGATGACGTGATCGCCGCGGGCAAGGAGCGGCTCGCCCACGTGGACGACGACGGCGTCACGTTCCGTTCCCACCTCAACGGCGACCTGCTGCGGTTCACGCCCGAGGTGTCGATGCGGATCCAGCACGAGCTGGGCGCCGACATCATGTTCGCTTTCGACGAGCTGACCACGCTGATGAACACCCGCAGGTACCAGGAGGCTTCGGTCGCCCGGACCCACTCGTGGGCGCAGCGCTGCCTCGCCGAGCACGTCCGGCTGACCCAGCTGCGGGCCGACAAGCCCTACCAGGCGCTGTTCGGGGTGGTGCAGGGCGCACAGTACGAGGATCTGCGCCGGCAGGCCGCCCGCGATCTGGCCGGCCTGGAGGTGGATGGCCGCCGCTTCGACGGGTACGGGATCGGCGGTGCTCTGGAGAAGGAGAACCTCGGCACGATCGTCGGCTGGGTGAGCTCGGAACTACCGACTGACAAGCCACGACACCTGCTCGGCATCTCCGAGCCGGACGACTTCTTCGCCGCCGTCGAGGCCGGCGCGGACACGTTCGACTGCGTGATGCCGTCCCGGGTGGCGCGCAACGCCGCTATCTACACGCTCGACGGAAGATTCAACGTCAACACCGCCGCCAACCGCCGCGACTTCCGTCCGCTGGACGCCGACTGCGACTGCTACACCTGCGCGCACTACACGCGGGCCTACCTGCACCACCTGTTCAAGGCGAAGGAGATGCTGGCCGCCACCTTGGCCACGATCCACAACGAGCGGTTCACCGTCCGGCTGGTCGACGACATCCGGGCCAGCATCGACGGGGGCTGTTTCGCCGAGTTTCGGACAGAGTTCCTGGGGCGGTTTTATTCCGGGCGCCACTGACGCGATACTCGTCGAGACGCCATTCTCTCTTTCCCGTACCGTCCGGCCTGCATGTTTCGGTTACCGACCCGACAGGCGGTTGCTAGGGTGAGCATCGCTGTGGGCCGCGACGACCGCGGAGCGCGGATTCGTGACATTGGGGGGCCGGTGGAAATCGCAACGGCTGCACGCAGTGACATTGGGCTGCGGCGCGAACTCAACGAGGACAGCCTTCTCGCCGGCGTGCGGATCTGGGCGGTCGCGGACGGCATGGGCGGCCATGCGGCGGGCAACGTCGCCAGTGCCTACGCCGTGTCCAGCCTGAGTGTCGCCGACGGGTTGGCGGAACTGCGTCCGGCCGACGTCCTGGACGCCATCGCCGACGCCAACCGGCGAATCCTCGAACACACGCGGCACGAGCCGGGGGCGGCCGGGATGGGCACCACGATCGCCGGCATCGCCAGCGTCCAGGTGGGCGGCGCCGCGCACTGGGCGATCTTCAACGTCGGCGACTCGCGCGTCTATCGCTGCCACGGGGGCTCGCTGAGCCGGGCGACCGTCGACCATTCGGAGACCGAGGAACTCGTGATGGCCGGGATGATCACCGAGGACCAGGCCCGCCACCACCAGTCGCGGAACGTGATCACAAGGTCGGTGGGGTCCGATCCCGCGCCGCAGGTGGACCTGTGGGTGATGCCGCAGATCCCGGGCGAGCGGTTTCTGATCTGCAGCGACGGCGTCACGTCCGAACTCCCGGACGGCCAGATCGCCGCGGTGGTGCTGAACGAGTCCGACCCGAACGCGGCCGCCGACCGGCTGGTGGACGAAGCCCTCGCGGCCGGAGGCCACGACAACATCTCGGTCATCATCGTCGACCTCGCCGCCGAAGGGGAGGAACTCGCCGAGGGGCGGAACTACACGGACGAGGAGACCCTGCCCCGGCTCAGGCTTCAGGAGGAACGATGATGACCCACACCTACATCCCCGGGAACGCCGTCGGGGTCGTCGCGCCCGGAGTGGCGGTCCTGGTCGACCTGGCGGCCGGGGATCCGCTCACCGGCGAGCTGCTGGCCGCCGTCACCGAGGAACCCACTCTCGAGGCGGTCATCGACGTCCTGCTCAGCCACGGGCTGCGAAAGCTCGGCAGCTTCGCCGCGGCCGCGCTGGAGCCTGACGGCGTCCGTGTCGTCGTGCGGGGCGATTTCACGGCGATCGCTGCCGGCGAGGAACCGATCTCGGCCTCCGGGTTATGGACGGATCGCATCCTGCCCGGCTCCGATGCGGTGACGCTGACCGTGCATGGCCGCGGCGGAGCGCTGCTGCCGATCGTCCAGGGTGCCGTGCTCGCCGATTCGCTGAACCTCGGCGCCCCGGTCGCCCGGCTCCCGCGCGAGGCGGTGGCGGCCGCTCAGCCGGCGCCGGTCGACGTTCCCGCACCCGCGACCGCGGCACCCGAGCCGCTGCCGGAGCTGGTCGAGGCCATTCAGGCCGAACCTTCGGTGGCGCCCGCCGTCCCGGAGCCAGTCGGGCCCGAACCGGAATCGTCGGCGCCGGTCGGGTCCGAGGGGGAGCTGTGGGCAGCGGTCACGCCGGAGCCCGAGCTGCCGGAGCCGGCCGCGCCCGAACCCCCGTCGCAACCCCCATTCCCGGCCCAGCCGTCGGTGGCCGCCGGGAAAGCTGCGGTTCCCGGTCTCCTGATCGAGTCGTTCCCCTGGGCGGACGCGCCAGCGGCGCCGCTCCCGGCGCCCGTTCCCGGTTCTGCGGCCACCCCGGCGGAGCCGCCGCCCGCGCCCGCTCCGGCGTGGTCGGGAGGCTTCGACGGTGAGTCGATGGAGATGACCGTCGACCGCAGTCGTCTGATCGGCCATGCCAACGCGAGCACGTCGAGCGTGCTGGTGGTGGCGGCCCGCTGCCCGGCGGGTCATCTGAGCCCGGCGTACGCCGAGGGCTGCCGCGTGTGCCACCAGCCGCTGCCGCCCCAGCAGCCGACCGAGGTTCCCCGTCCACCACTCGGTGTGCTCAGGCTCTCCAACGGCGACGCCGTGGCGCTGGATCGGGGAGCCATCCTGGGCCGAAATCCGCACCTGCCGTTCGGCTACGCGAGCGAGCAGCCCAATCTCGTCCGGCTGTCCGATCCCGGCAAGGACATCTCCAGCCAGCACCTCGAGGTCACGCTCGACTACTGGCACGTGCTGGTCACCGACCTGGGTTCAACCAACGGCACCGAGGTACTCCTGCCCGGCCAGGCCGCAGTCCGATTGCAGCCGAACGACCCGATGACCATCGAGCCGGGTACCCGGGTCGTGCTGGCGGGCGTGTTCGACTTCGTCTACGAGGTGACCGGGTGAGCCGACCTCTCCCGCCGCCCGAGATCCCCGGGCTTTCTTATGTGAGCAAACTCGGGGCGGGCGGCTACGCTGACGTCTACCTGTACGAACAGCAGATGCCGGCGCGGAAAGTGGCCGTCAAGGTCATGCGCGAGACGGGGCTCTCGGCGAGCGCCGTCGCCCGGTTCACCGCGGAGGCCAATGCGATGGCGCGGCTGGAGCATCCGCATATCGTGCCGGTCTACGCCGCCGGGGTAACGCCGGACGGGCGTCCGTACCTGGTGATGATGTACTACCCGCGGGCGAGTCTCGCCGAACGGGTGCGGTCGGGACGGCTGCCGGTGGCGGAGGTGCTGCGCATCGGCATCCAGATCGGCAGCGCGGTCGAGACGGCGCATCGGGCCGGCCTGCTGCACCGGGACATCAAGCCGGCCAACGTGCTCACGAACCAGTACGGCACACCCGGCCTCACCGACTTCGGGATTGCCGCGCAGATCGCGGACGTCGACGACGAGGACACCGGGGTCTCTGTGCCCTGGTCGCCTCCGGAGGTGCTCTACGCCACCGGTCCGGCGTCCGCGCGGTCCGACGTCTACTCGCTGGCGGCCATGCTGTGGCACCTGCTGGTCGGGCGCTCGGCGTTCGAGATCCCCGGCGGCGACAACTCCAACTTCGCGCTGATGAAGCGGATCCGGGACACCCCGCCGCCTCCGACCGGCCGTCCGGACGTGCCGGCGTCGCTGGAGCGACTGCTGCGGTCGGCAATGTCCCGCGAGGTGACCGCCCGGCCCGCGAGCGCGCTCAACTTCGTCCGTTCGCTGCAGTCGATCGAGCAGGAACTCCGCTACCAGCGCACCCCCATCGTGGTGGCGGACGAGGACCATCCCGTCCAGCGGGCGGCCACGCCGGTGGCCCCGGCCGACGCCACCCGGGTGAAGGGCGCCCAGGTGGTCCAGGCGCAGGCCGGGCTGCCCCCTGTCGGCCTTCCGGTGGGGGCGGACGCGGGCCGGGCGGGCGGTGAGCGGACGGTGCTGCGCGCCGCCGAGCCGGTCGGCCCGGACGCCCGGGGCACCCGCCAGCGCGCGGCTGCTCCTCCGCTGGAGCCGCAGGAGGAACCGACAGGTCGTCGGATGTCCTTGCCCGTGGTGGGACTGGCTGTGCTGGTCGTGGCTGCGATCATCGGCGTCGGCTACTACCTCGCGTCTGCCCAGCCGCGGCATTCGGCCGCGGATCCGGGAGCCACGGCTCTCCGGACGCCTCAGTTCGGTACCGATGTGCAACCCCCGGGCACGCTGGAGTTCACGTCATCCACATCAGCGAGCGAAGTCACCTTCTCCTGGGACTACGCCCATCGCCTGGACTCCGACACCTTCTCCTGGCGGATGTACGGGAGCTCGTCGAAGCCCGCGGTCGTGAGTGAGCGCACGGTGACGGTGCCCGCCAAGAAATCGGGCCGGACCTGTATCGAGGTACGGGTGAACCGCGCCGACGGCACCTATGCGGACCAGCAGTTCCAGGAGGGTTGCGCCGTGTAGGCGGATCCAGCCGTATGAGTTCGTATGAATCCCGTGGTGACGGCCGGTGGGACTCGGGTCCCATGTCCATGCTCTGTCTTCGGGCAGCAACGTAGATCAAGCTGTGGTTATCATTTCTTCGGTTTACGACCACTGCATTTGAGGGGGACAGAGAATGCGTGTGGGCCGGCTTTTGGTGCGCGCGGTGCCAACGGTGGCTGTCGCTGCCGTGGTTTCGCTTGTCGCGGCGCTTGCGGTCAACGCCACGGGCCAGAAGGTCGAGCGCGTTGAGGCGAACAATGCGGCACTGTGGGTGACGAACGACAAAGCCGGCGTTTATGGACGATTCAACAAGGCGTCCTCATTTCTGGAGAACTCGCTCTACCCGGGTGAAGCCGGCGTCGCGGGCTCCCTGGACGTGCTCCAGGACGAGGACACCGTGGTCGTGCGCGACCTGGACGCCGGCACCCTCGTTCCGGTCGACTCGATGACCTCGACCAACGGCAAGGACGCCGCGGTCGGCGTCAGCGCCACGGCGAAGGCCGATCTTCGCGGCGGAACCCTGGCCGTGCTCGACCCCGCCAGCGGCAAGCTGTGGGCGGCGCGCACGGAGGGAACCGCGCATCAGCTGGATCTCTCCGGTTTCGACGCGAGCAATCCACCGATCGCCGACCTCGGCGCGGTGGGCGGCAACCCGGCGGACGTCGCCGGGCTCAGCGTGGGGTCGGACGGCTCGGTGCACGCGGCGTCCGCGTCCGGCAAGGTGGTCACGATCCCGGCGACCGACAGCGGCTTCGGCCCGCCGGCGTACTCGGATCTCCCGGCCGGCCTGCAGGGGGTGCAGGTGGCGGCGCTGGGCTCCCAGACGGCCGTGTTCGCTGCGAAGAGCGGCACGCTGATCCTCCCGGGGGGCAGGACGCAGCAGCTCCAGGCGGATGCGAAGGCCCAGCTCCAGCAGGGCGGCGCCGACGTGGGCAGCGTCGCCGTGGCCACGTCCAAGGACCTGCTGCGGGTGACCTACGACGGCACCGTCGCCACGCTCTTCTCCGCCGGTGCGGGCGCCCCGGCGGCACCGGTGAACATCGGCGTCTCGGCCGAAAGCGGCTCCTGCATCCTCGGCGCATGGGCGGGCGATCCGGGCACGGTAGCCAGGTCGTGCGGAGGCCAGCCGGCGCAGGACCTGACCATGGACGGCGCCACCACCAACCCCGCCGACCGCGGGCTCTACGACCCCGTGTTCCGGGTGAACTGGGGCCTGGTGGTGCTCAACGACCGGGAGAACGGCCGGATCTACGACGTCGACCTGCAGCGGAGCCTCGACGACTGGAAGTCGGTCGAGACCAAGCAGCAGGACAAGAACCAGGACAAGAAGCAGAAGACCACGAAACCGACCGAGGCCAAGCCGAAGGCCGAGGACGACGCCTACGGCGCCCGGCCGGATCGCACGTCCGTCCTGCACGTCCTCGACAACGACGCGGACCCCAACGGCAAGGTGCTCTCGATCACCGCGGTCACCCAGCCGAAGAACGGCGCGAAGGTGCTGGTCGCACCGGACGGCCAGACGCTGGAGTACCAGCAGCCGGCGGACGGCCGGGACGGTTCCTTCCAGTACACCATCAGCAACCAGGTCGCGCAGGCGACGGCGACGGTGATCATGAAGGCCGAGAACGGCGACGAGAACCAGCAGCCGGAGAAGCGCTTGCACTACAAGGAGCCGGTGTTCAACGTCGCCTCCGCCGGAAACGTCACCATCCCGGTGATCGGCGACTTCCGCGATCACGACGGGGATCCGCTCACCGTGGTCAGCGCGTCGGACGGCAAGGACGACGTGCCAGTGACCTCGGACGGTCAGATCGAGTACACCGCGCCGTCCGCGAAGGAGGACGCGTCGCGAACGCTGACGTTCGAACTCACGGACGGCAACAGCGCGGCCGTCCAGGGCACCGTGCGGGTGAAGATCGCCGGCGACGACGACACCATCGGCATCGCTCCCGTCGCGCAGGCGGACGCGGCGATCGGCGAGGTGGGCCAGCCAATCACGGTCCTTCCCCTTGCGAACGACATCCCGGGCGTCGACCCGGCCGACGAGGACACCAGGCTCACGCTTGCCGCCGATGTGGAGGGTTGGAAGCAGGCCAGGATCACGACCGACCGCGACACCGGACGCGTGACGATCGTCTCCAAGCAGCACGGCACTCACTACCTGAAGTACAAGGCGGCCTTCGGCAGCGCCCCGACGGCGACCGGGGAGATCCGCGTGGACGTCCGGGAGAAGGTCGATGACAAGCCGGTCGCCATGCCGGACCAGGCGGTGGTCCGCGGACAGCGGCCGATCACCGTCGACGTGCTGGCGAACGACTCCGATCCGCACGGCGGGCTGCTGACCGTGCAGACGGCGTCCGCGAGCAACGAGGACATGCTCCAGGTGGCTGTGATCAAGGGTCGCTGGCTGCGGATCGTCCCCCTGTCGGCCGACGTGAAGCCCAACCCACTGGCGGTCAGCTACCAGGTGATCAACGGCCAGGGCGAGACGGCAACCGGCAGCGTGCTTGTCACGCACCTGAAGCCCCTGGACGAGGACGCGCCATTGGTGCGCGGTGACACCGCGACCGTCCGGGCGGGGGACAGCACGCTGATTCCCGTCCTGGCCAACGACCTGACCCTGGGCGGTTCGACGCTCACGCTCGCGACGAAGGTGGGCAAGACGACGGCCGGCGAACTCCCGGTGACCGATCCCACCAAGAACGCGGACGCCGACCAGGGTGACGTCGGCAGGGCGTTCGTGTCGGGCAACCAGGTGCGCTACGTCGCGCCGGCGCAGGTGGACGCGCAGAAGCAGGTGACGATCGAGTACGTCGCGCAGGCGGGCCAGCGGAAGGCGACCGGCCAGGTGTCGGTGACGATCAACCCCGAGCCCACCGAGGCGAACCCCGATTCGCCGCCGGAACCGACTTCCATCGAGGCGCGCGTCACGTCGGGCGACACCCTCACGATCCCGGTGCCGGCCTCGAACCAGGACCCGGACGGCGACAGTGTCGCCCTGGTCGGACTGGGCAGCGGTCCGCAGCTGGGCCGGGTCATCTCGATCTCGCCGAAGGGGATCACCTATCAGGCGTTCCCGACCGACGACGGGCTGGGCACCGACTCGTTCCAGTACGTGGTGGCCGACAAGTACGGCCAGACCGGCACCGGGACGGTGCGGGTGGCGGTCACGCCGCCGGGGCAGACCCAGATCCCGGTGGCGGTCGATGACGACGTGATGGCGAAGCCGGGCGCCCAGGTGCAGGTGGACGTGATCGCCAACGACCTGATCGCGATGAGCGACACGGTGAAGATCAAGCCGCTGGCGAAGCCGCCGGCGGGAGTCACGCTGGCCGGTGACCAGGGGCCGATCGTGGCCACCGTCCCGGCCGCGGACGCCGAGCCGATCACGGTCGACTACCAGCTGACCGGCAACGGCGGCGACGGCACCACCGGCACGGTCACGATCAGCGGCAAGGACGGCTATCTGAACCCGCCCCAGCTGCAGGACCAGGTGGCCACGCTGGCCGCGGACGGCAAGACCGCGTCCGCCGACGTGCTGGCGAAGGCCTGGGATCCGGACGGTTCGGCGAGCGGGCTGACGGTGAGCGCGGTGTCGGAGCCGACCGCCACGGTCGCCGGGGGGACGGTCACGGTGCCCGTCAAGCCGCAGCCGCAGGTGCTGAGCTACCAGGTGAAGGACGCGGACGGCGCGATGGCGGCGGCCCTGATCTACGTGCCGTCCTCGGGCGACGGCCTGCCGTACGCCCATGGCACGATCCAGCTCCCGGACAGCAAGACGACGGTCGACCTCGCCGACTACGTGACGTCGCCGCGCGGCAAGCCGATCCGGATCACGCTGGCGAGCAGCGTCTCGGTCTCGCCGCCGACGCGGCTCAAGGCCGTTCCGGGCCGGGATCTCACCTCGGTGGAACTGTCCGTGACCGACGACTACGTCGGGCCGGCCACCCTCAATCTCGAGGTGACCGACGGCTCGTCCCTGACCGATCCGGACGGCAAGACGGCCGTGGTCTCGATCCCCGTGCAGGTGGGGCCGGAGACGCCGGTGCTGCGGTGTCCGAAGGATCCGCAGACCGTCACCCGGGGATCCACCGCGAAGGCGATGAACCTGGTCGGCCTGTGCCACGTGTGGACGCCCGCGTCGATCGACGTCGCCAGCCTCGCCTTCACCGCGGCCTGGGACGGCGACGCGCTGGCCGACGTCACGCCCACCGTCGAGGGCCAGTCGCTCGTGCTGCAGGCCACGGGCGACGCGAAACCCGGGGCGAAGGGCACGCTCACGGTCGCGGTCGCGGGGACGAAGGCCACCGGGACGCTCGTCGTCGCCGTGAAGGACGCCCGCAAGGCTCGATACAAGCCCGAACAGGTCCTGGTCAAGCAGGGCGAGACGGTCAGCGGCACCATTCAGCTCGACTCGCCGATCACGGTGGGCCGGCAGGACACGATCGTCGCCATGCCGCACCTGGACGGAGCCACCGAGACGTTCTCGGGCGCGAACTGGTCGGTCGCCGCCAACCCCGACTTCTACGGCCCGCTGGCGTACGACCTCACCCTCAGCGACGTGGCCAACACCGCGACCACCGACCGGCAGATCCACGGCACGTTGACGGTGTCGGTATACGGGATTCCGGCGGCCCCGGACGCGCCCACCAGCGGCAAGACGGCGCAGAACCATGCGGTCACCCTGACCTGGAGGACCCCGGCCAACCACGGCGCGACCATCGAGAAGTACATGGTCAGGCAGAGTGGCGGACGGGGTGACGGTTCGGAGGTCGAGTGCGACAGCAACACGTGCACGATCAAGGGCCTCGACAACGACGTCCCCGTGCAGTTCCAGGTGAAGGCCTACAACAAGGCCGGCTGGAGCGACTACGGGCACCTGTCCCAGGTGTTCCGGCCCGACCGGGTGCCGGACGCGGTCAGCGGGTTCACGTCCAGCAACCCCGATGACCACAAGATCACGCTCTCATGGAGCGCGGTCACCGGCGACTTCTCCTCGGTCACGTCCTACGAGATCACGTGGCCGGGCGGGCACGCATCGGCCGGCGGCGGCGCCACGAGCACGGTCATCCCCGGGGTGGCCAACGAACAGACGACGTTCTCGATCTGGGCCAAGAACCGCATGGGCAAGTCCAAGCAGGCCGCCCGCACCAAGGGCTGGCCGACCGGCAAGCCCCTGGCCTTCGGCGTGGACTCCGTGACGGCGGATCTGGACAAGGACTCTCCGGTCGCGACCGTCAGTTGGAGCGCGGCCGACCCCAACGGCCGAGGCCCGGTGACCTATCAGGTGAAGGACGGCGCGCAAGTGGTGTGCAGCGACGTCAAGGCCACCTCCTGCCACGTCGGCAAGATCGCTCTGGACGGGGCGTCGCACACGTTCACGGTGATCGCGACCAACTACTACAACTACTCGAACTCGGCGTCGACCTCGTGGAAGGCGGTCGGCAACGTGGGCAAGTGGGACAGCGACCTCACCCTCAGCGAGACCGGCAACGATCGGGAGTTCACCTTGTCGACAACGACCCCCAACTCCCGGGGCAGTTCGGGGAAGCTGAGCATCGATGTCGGCGGCAACGGCACGACCCGGAACGTGAACGCGACCGGGGAGAAAGTAAACCTGACGCTGCAGACCCCGGGCAACGGCCAGAACTACACCGTGAAGCTCACGCTCTGCAACGAGGACTCGAACAAGGACTGTTCGAGCACGAGCGGCTCGGTGAACACCTACGGCAAACTGGCGAAGCCGTCGATCAGTGCCTCCTCGAGTGACCAGACAGCCAGTTTCTCGGTCGGCGGCATCAACGGCAACGGCCGCGATGCGACGCTGGTGGTCACCTCGTCCCGGGGCTACAACCGCAGCTTCAACGTGCCGGCCAACGGCTCGACGTCCTTCAGCGACTCGCAGACCGTCGGGTGGTCGACCGATGTCACCTTCTCCGCCCACCTGGAGCCCAAGTCGGGACAGAAGCGAGGGAATTCCGATTCGGCCTCGGCAGGAGTGACGACCCGCGCCAAGCCCAACCCGGTGGCGAACTTCTCCCTCGGCGGGCAGGTCGGTGGAAACGGGGCGTACAAGGAGTGGTACTACGCCGACCTGGAGTTGAGCGACTGGAACCCCAACTCCACCGTCCATTGTGGCGCCGACTCGACCCAGGCGGATCTGAAGGACTGGTCACAGAGCTTCGGTGTGAATGGCTCCGGGCACTGGGGCAGGGGTCAGACCACCCTCATGGTGCACAACGCGGCCGCGCTCCCTGACAGCTCGGTCTGCCGACAGCAGTGAATCACCCACGGAAGAGACTGGATACGCATGAGCATCACCACTGAACAGGCGGCGTGGTTCGCCAGGACGTTCGACCAGCTGGTCGGCAATGTCGAGTTGGCGATCCGGGGGAAGACCCAGGTGATCCGGCTGGCGCTCACCTGCATGCTGAGCGAGGGCCACCTGCTGCTGGAGGACAACCCCGGTACGGGCAAGACGGTGCTCGCCAAGGCGATCGCGAACACCGTGCAGGGCTCGCACAGCCGGATCCAGTTCACGCCCGACCTGCTGCCCTCGGACGTCATCGGCGTCACGGTCTACGACCAGCAGCGCCAGGAGTTCGAGTTCCACTCGGGCCCGATCTTCGCCACGGTCGTGCTGGCGGACGAGATCAACCGGGCCTCACCGAAGACCCAGTCCGCGCTGCTGGAGGTGATGGAGGAGAACCGGGTCACGGTGGACGGGGTGGCGCACAACGTGGGCCGTCCGTTCATGGTGATCGCCACCCAGAACCCGATCGAGCAGGCGGGCACGTACCGGCTGCCCGAGGCCCAGCTCGACCGGTTCCTGATGAAGTCGTCGATCGGCTACCCCGATCACGACGTCGCCATCGAGCTGATGACCCAGGCCGCCAACCGCGACCGGGCCGCCCAGGTGGGTCCGGTGATCGCCGCCACCGCCGTCGCCCAGATGGCCGCGTTCGCCAACGAGGTGCACGTCGACTCGTCGATCCTCAGCTACATCAGCTTCCTGGCTGCCGAGTCGCGGCGACACTCCCATGTCAAACTCGGCATCTCCATGCGGGGCTGCCTGGCCTACATCCGGGCCGCGAAGACGTGGGCGGTCTCGCAGGGCCGCGACTTCGTCACGCCGGACGACGTGAAGGACCTCGCCGTACCGGTCATGAGCCACCGGCTGATCCTCAACGCGGAGGCGCAGTTCTCCGGCATCACGGTGGAACGCGTGATCGACGACCTGCTGGCGAGCGTGACCGTCCCCACCGACCGGATGAACTGACCCGCCGATGTCCGATCCCACCGTCCTGCGCGCCGCACGGGTAGATCCCGACCCGGCGCCCGCGCCCCCGGAGCACCCCCGGCGGGCCAAGCGCGCCGCCGGGTCGCCGAAGGCGTCCCCGCGCCCCGGCGTCCGCCAGGGCAACGCGGCCGGCGCGATCGGACGGGCCTGGCGGCGCCTCGCCGCGCCGCTCCGGGCGAGGGCGCTGGTGGCGTGGGAACGGTTCGCGCCGGTGCGGACGAAGGTGGGGGGATGGCTGGCCGTCGTCTCCCCGCTGGGCTGGACCATGATCGCCGGCACCGCCCTGGCCTGGTTCCTGGCGGTGCGGTTCGGGTGGGCGGAGTTCGGCTACGTGGCCGCGGTGCTGTTCATCGTCCTCGTCCTGTCGGCGCTGTTCACCATCGGCCGGCTCCGAGTCTCCGTGGATCTTGTGGTCGACCCGTTGCGGGTCAGGGTGGGGGAGTCGGCCGCCGCCCAGTTGCACCTGCGCAACAGCGCGGCGACGCCGCTGCTGCCGATCGGAGTCGAGTTCCCGGTCGGCGCGGCCGTGGCCCGCTACGCCACCCCCGTGCTGAGGCCGGGCGGGGAGTACGAGGAACTGGCGCTGATTCCGACGGAGCGGCGCGGCGTCGTGGAGCTCGGGCCGGTGACCAGTCAGCGAGGCGACCCGTTCGGCGTGTTCCGGCGGGAACTCGCCTGGACCGACCGCCTGGAGCTGTTCGTCCATCCCCGCACCGTGCCGCTCGAACCCCTCGGCGCGGGCCTGCTTCGCGATCTGGAGGGCCAAACCACCAACGAGGTATCGATGAGCGACCTGGCCTTCCACACCTTGCGCGAGTACGTGCCCGGTGACGACCGCCGCTACATCCACTGGCGCTCGTCGGCCAAGGCGTCGGCCGCTTCCGGAGCGGGCACTTTCATGGTGCGCCAGTTCCTGGACACGCGCCGTTCCCACGTCGCCGTGGTCGTGGACGTGAACCCGCAGTCGTACCGGACGCCGGAGGAGTTCGAGGTGGCGATCTCCGCCGCGGCCTCGGTGGCCGTGCGGGCCATCACCGACGAGATGGATCTGAGCATCGTCTGCGGTGACCACGCGGTCGTGCAGCCCGCGCCCCACGTGGCGCTGGACACGTTCTCGCGGGCCGAGCTGAGCGACTGGACGCTGAACGACGCGGCCGCGAAGCTGGCCAGGCTGGCTCCCGACGCGAGCGTGGTGCTGCTCGCGACCGGCCCGCTGACGAGCTTCGCGACGCTCCAGCTCGCCCGCGCGGTCCTCGCGCCCGAGGTGCACACGATCGCGCTGCGGGTGGACGAGGGTGCGGCCACGACCCTGAAGCAGGCCTCCGGCCTGCCCGTCCTCGGGATTGGCGCGCTGAGCGACCTTCCGCGGGTCCTCGCCGGAGGGAGCCTGCAATGAGGGTGATCGACCCACGAGCGGGCAGCACGGGCCGAACCCGCACGATGACCACGCGGCTGGTCGCCCTCCGGCCCTCGCTCACCGACCTTCTCGATGCCGGTTTTCTGCTCGCCCTCGTGCTGACCGGCCTGCTCGGTTTCGCCACGTCCTTCGACTCGTCCCGCTACCTGGTGATCGGCCTGGTCGGGACGGTGCTGGGGCTGCTGCTGGCGCATGTCTGCAATGTCCTGCGGTGGCACTGGGCGGTCCCGCTGCTGGCCGCGTTCGGCTGCTACCTGCTGCTCGGCGGATTCGTGGCCCTGCCCGACAACCTGATCGCCGGCTTCGTGCCCTCGGTCGCGACCATCACCGACCTCGCCTCGCTGGTCGTGACGGGCTGGAAGGAACTGCTGACCACCCTCGCTCCACTGCCGGGCGACAGCCCGCAGGTGCTGCTCGTCTATCTGCTCGGGCTGATCGCGGGGGCGGCCGGTTTCAGCATCGCCCGTCGGTCGAGGTCGACCTGGACGGCGCTCGTCGTGCCGGTCGGCGTCCTCGCCGGGTCGATCCTGCTGGGCACCTACGAGCCCGCGGCGCTGCTGCCCCAGGGGCTCGGGTTCGCCGGCCTGAGCTTCGGCTGGATGACCGTCCGGGCCCAGCGCCGCCGTCGCCTGGTGGGAACCGGCTCCGCCAACGCCACCCGGATCGGCCTGGGCGCCGCGGTGCTGGTCGCGGCCATGGCTGGCTCGCTGCTGCTGGGCCCGGCGATCTCCGGCGCCGGCAGCGTGAACCGGTTCGTCCTGCGCTCGCTGGTCGAACCCCCGGTCGAGCTGCCGAGCTACACCAGCCCGCTGGTCGGCTTCCCGAAGTACTCCCGGACCCACGGCGAGCCGAGCTTCCACGACGACGAGCTGCTCACGGTGACCTCGTCCGCACCCCTTCGCCGGTTGCGGATCGCCGTGATGGACGACTACTCCGGCATCGCCTGGAACGCGATCGCCGGCGGGTCCGGAAGCGCGGGGACGGCGTTCCAGCGGGTCGGAGCCGCGCTGCCGGATCCGCCGAGCGGCGACCTCGTTCAGGCGACGGTCACCATCGCGGACGCCTACGACAGAATCCCGGAGCTGGGCCCGTGGGTGCCGAACACCGGTCGTGCTGCCAGCATCGAGTTCGTCGGGGACAACGCCGCCAGCCACCGGCGGAGCTTCCGCTACAACCTGACCACCGGCCAGGGCCTGGTGACCGACTCGCTGCGTCCGGGCGACTCGGTACGGTTCGCAGAGGAGACCATCCCCGATATCGGGACCGGGGAACTGCTCCCGGGAGGCCGTCCCACCCTGGGGGAAGCCGAGTACGGGTTCCTGTCCAACTATCTCGGCAAGCTGATCACCAGGACGGACGCATCCCCCGGCGCGCAACTCCGGGAGGCCATGGGACAGCTCCAGCAGGGCTACTACAGCGACGGCACCGCGCCCGGCCAGGCGCAGTGGCGATCCGGGCACGACCAGCGACGGCTGATCCAGTTCGTCAGCGGTGACCAGCTGGTCGGCAGCGACGAGCAGTACGCGGCCACCCTCGGCCTGGTCGCGGGCGAGCTCGGATTCCCGTCACGGGTGGTCTTCGGGGCCACCGTGCCCTCCTCCGGTGTGGTGAAGGGGTCGGACGTCACGGCGTGGGTGGAGATCCAGGTGGCGGACGGGACATGGCAGACCATCCCGCCCGAGCAGTTCATCCCAGACCGCGATCGCACCCCGGACAAGATCCCGCCGCAGCACTTCAAGGACGCCGCGGCCACGGTCGTCCCGCCGCCCAACCCGGTGCGTCCGCCCGGGGCGTTCGACTCGTGGTTCGAGTTCGACCCGGGGGCGGCCACCGGCAACGCACTGCTCGACCGGATCCTGCAGATCCTGCTCACCGTCCTCCGGTGGGCCGGGCCGCCGCTCGGCGTGATCCTGCTGGTCGTCGGCGGGATCACCGGAGCCAAGGCGCTCCGCCGCAAGCGGCGCCGAACCCGGGGACCAGCGAGTACCCGGATCGCAGCTGGCTGGCGGGAGGCGGTCGACCAGGCGCGCGACCTGGGCCACTCCGTGCCACTGGCGGCGACCCGGCAGGAGCAGACGCTCGCGCTGGGTCGCACCGAGCTCGTGGACCTCTCCCAGCAGGCCGACCGGGTCATCTTTGGTCCCGGTGAGCCCAGCGGCGCCGATGTGGCCGACTACTGGAAGCTGGTGGAGTCCAGCACGAAGATGCTCTCGGCGTCCGTCGGCCGGGGCCGGCGCTGGCTGGCCCGGCTGAGCCTGCGGACCTTCCTGCCGCCGAAGCTGGCGGAACGGGCCAGCGGGCTGAGGTTGAGTCGGTTGGCCTGGCGCAGCGGAAGCCCGGAGGTGGTCGAGTGAGCCAGGTGGCATGGCCGGAGTCCCCCGCGCTCTTCGAGACGCACCCGGCATCCGCGGGACGGCGGGTCGCGCGCGGGCTGCTGTCGGCCGTGGTCACGCTCGCAGCGGGCGCGGGCCTGTCCTGGCTGGGGATCTCGCTGGCCGGCAGGAGCTTCACCGGTCCCGAGACGGTCCTGGTTGCCGCTTCGCTGACCGGGCCGGTGGCGGTGGTCTTCGCCTGCTGGGGCGCGTTCGCAGGCGGGTGGCTGCCCGACCTGCTGCTGGGGCTGCGGACGGTGGGCGTGGCCGATGGCCGCCGGGCCGTCCCGAGTGGGCTCGCCCGGGCCGGACTGCTCGGCGTGCTCGGTCTGGCCACGGCGGGCCTGGCACCGCTGCTGCTCACCCTGCTCACGCGTGATCGGGCGGGACGGGTCTGGGTGGACCGGCTCACCGGCACCGCGGTCATCGACGTCCGCCACGGACGCAACGTCCTGGCCCGGCCCGTGACGGCCGCGGAACTGGAGGCGGCCTTCCTGCCGAAGCGGCCGCCGCGTCCGGCGATCATCGAGGTGAGCCCAGAGCGCCCCGGACCGGCTGCGGAACCGTACGCCCGCCAGCTGGACGCGTCCGGGGGGCCGTTCGCCACGGGGGCGGGCGGCGCGAGCGGCGTCACGCGGCCGGCCCGCGAGTACGGCGCGTCCGTCGAGGGGTCGCCGACCCGGGTCGCCGCGCCGGTGGCGCCGGCCGCGGTCGCGCCGACCACCGTCTGGCTGCTCAGCTTCGACACCGGCGAGAAGCACCTGCTGCACGGCAGCGCGGTCATCGGACGCCAGCCCGCGCCGCAACCGGGCGTCCGCGGGGCCGAGTTGATCCGGATTCAGGATCCGTCGCGCACGGTCTCCGGCTCCCATCTGGTGGTGGTGGGCAATGACCTCGGCGTCTGGGTGGAGGACCTGGGCTCCACGAACGGCAGCGAGGTGCTCTCCCCGAACGGACGGTCGCAGGCGCTGGCCGTGCGCGTTCGTACCGCGGTCGCCGGAGGTGCTCGGGTGCGCCTCGGGGACCGGTGGATGCGGGTGGAGAGGGCCGCGCGATGAGTGCGTTCCGCTGGTTGCCCGGAGAGGGGTGGGCCGTCGTCACGGCGGGCTTCGCTGCCTGGCTGCCGGCCCCGGCGGACGCCGAGCTGCTGGACCGGTTGTTCGTCCTCGGCTCGGAGTCCCGCTTCCTGGAGGTGGGAGAGCTGCTCGGGCGCAGCGCGCCCGCGTCCGCGCTGCTGCTGCTCGCGCCGCAGCCGAGGGTGCAGAACCGCGGGGGCGTGCCGCTGCGGGCCTGGGACGTCGCGGGGCTCGACCTGCCCGCCGACCGGCTCGCCTCGGCCGTCGGGATCCAGCTCGGCGCCGGGGACGGCGCCGGCCTGCCGATCACGGCGGGCGTCGTCGCCTGCGGCGCGGTGCGCTGGGTCGCGGAGGTCGCGCCGGCGAGCGGTCGCGGACCCGTCGCCGACGCGCCGGTGGCCGGCCCCCCGGAAGTCCGCACCGGTCCGGCGGCGACGCCGCCCGGGTTCATCGCCGAGGTGCCGGACTGGGTCGCGTCCGCCTCGCCGAACCCCTTCGCGGAACTCTGGGGCCACACGATCCGGCGTCCGGTCGAGGCGGCCGCCGTCCGGGTCGTCCGCGACTCCGACGTCGAGCCCGAACCCGCTCCCACCGGTGGCGCGGAGCCACCGTCGTCGCCAGCGGCGGCCGAGACGGTCCCGCCGCCGGCGGTCCCGGAGCCGGTCGCACCGGTGGGCCGGCGTCCGTTCGACCCGGCGACCGCCACCCTGATCGCGGATCTGAGCGATGGCGAAGAGCTCGGCTCGGAGGCCGACCACGGAGAGGTGATCGCCTCGGACGGACGCCGGCTGCCGATCCTGGGCACGGTCGTGGTGGGGCGAGCGCCGAGGCCTCTTCCCGGCGAGGACGCCCAGCTGCTGCGCGTGGCCAGCCCGGGGCGGAGCATTTCACGAAGCCACGCGGTGATCGCGGTGATCGACGGGGTGGTCCGGGCCCGCGACCTCGGCAGCAACAACGGGACGACCTTGGTCCGGTCCGGCCGGAGCCAGACGCTGGCCACCGATGCCTGGACGCCGCTGGCGAGCGGGGACGTGCTGGACCTCGGGGAGAACGTGACCGTGAGACTGGAGGGCCTGACGTGAGCCGCGTGGAGCTGGCCGGCGATCCGCTGGCGACCGACGAGCTTCGGGTGGAGTTCGCCGGCGAATGGTACTCGGTGCTGCCGGGGCAGGTGTTCGTGATCGGCCGCGAGGGCGACCTGCGAGTGGACGACAACCCGTACCTGCACCGCAACTTCCTGAGGCTCCAGCACGCTACCGGCCTGTGGTGGCTGGTCAACGACGGCAGTCGCCTCGCCGCGACGCTCAGCGATGTGGACGGACGGGCGCAGTCGTGGCTGGCGCCCGGCGCCCACGTGCCTGTCGTGTTCGGACACATGTGCCTGACCTTCTCGGCAGGTTCCACCACGTACGAGGTCTACCTGTTCAGCGCCCAAGCGCCGTTCCTGCCCGCGAACGAGCCGCTGGTGGCGCCGAGTGGCGACTCGACCATGGGCGTCGTGCCGCTCACCCCGTCCCAGAAGCTGCTGATCCTCTCGCTCGCCGAGACCCGGCTGAAGTGGATCGGTTCGGGGGCGGTCGAGGTGCCGTCGTCCAGCGCCGCGGCGGCTCGGCTCGGCTGGGGCCTGACCAGATTCACCCGCAAGCTCGACAACGTCTGCGACAAGTTCGACCGGATCGGGGTGGACGGGCTCCGCGGCGGTGCGGACGGCTACGCCGTGAACCGCCGGGTGCGGCTGGTGGAGTACGCGGTCACGTCGCTGCTGGTGACCGCGGCCGACCTGCCGCTGCTCGACGTCGAGGCCGCCGCCAATCGCGGCGCGCCAGCAGGGGGAGGCAACCGATGAAGCTGAAGCTGACCGTCGTCCGGAACGGCACGGCGCACAACCTCCTGGTGACGGCGGACGGCACGGCCAGGGTCGGCGATATCGCCGCCGCGCTCACCGCGGCCAACCCCGGCCAGCCGGGGACGCCGGTCGACCCGGCGACGGTGAGCCTGAAGATCCCCCACGGAGACGGCTCGCGGCTCCTGGATGCGGACACCTCCTTGGTCGACTCCGGTCTGCGCTCCGGGATGCGCGTGGAACTCGCGCCGGCGACGAGGTCGATCCGTACCGACGTGGGCACGCCGGCAGCCGTCGTCCGCATCCTCAACGGGCCATCGGCGGGTACCGAGGTGTACCTCCCCGCGGGCTCGGCGACAGTGGGACGGGTCGCCGGCAATCAGGTGGTGCTCCGCGACGAGCTGGTGTCGAAGCTCCACGCCCGTATCCAGGTCGGCGACACCATCGAGGTCATCGACCAGAACTCCGCCAACGGCGTCCTGGTCGGTGGGCAGCGGGTCGGGCGCCTCAGGGTGGGGCCGGACGATGTCATCTCGCTGGGCGACACCGAAATCTCGGTGTCGCTGCTCCGCAGGCCCGGCCAGATCGCGCCCACCAGCACGGACATCCCCTTCACGAGATCGCCGTCGGTGCTGCCGCGGGTGGCGGTGCGGGAGGTCGACCTGCCCGCGGCGCCCAAGCCACCGGAGAAGCCGAGGTTTCCGCTGTTGGCCATGGTCGCGCCGCTGGCGATGGGTGCGGCGATGTTCCTCATCCCAGGCGCCGGCATCCGGACCGGGCTCATCTTCGTCGCGTTGAGCCCGATCATCATGATCGGGACGTTCATCGACCAGCTCGTCCGCTCGAGGCGCCAGTACCGGCAGGACGTCGAGAACTTCCGAGCCAACCTCGTCCGTGTCCGCCAGGATCTCGCGCGCGCCCACGAGCGGGATCGCAGCGACCTGCTCACGATCTACCCCAGTGTGGAAGACGCGTGGAACGGTGCGGTCCGGCTCGGCTCCGTGCTCTGGTGGCGCCGGCCCGAGCACCCGGAGTTCCTGCAGGTGAGGCTGGGCCTGGGCGGCGTGCCCGCGCTCACCGTGCCCAAGCGGGCGTCCGCCGCGGACGGGGTCGCCGAGTTCGAGCAGCAGCTGAGCGAACTCGAGTCGGAGTTCGCGATGCTGGACGACGTGCCGGTGGTGGCGGATCTGCGCTCCTGCGGCTCGCTCGGGCTGTGCGGGAGCCGGACGGTGCTCGACGGCGTGGCCCGTGGCGTCGTCGTCGAGCTGATCTCAATGCACTCGCCCGCCGAGGTCAGCGTCGTCTGCCTGACCTCCCGCAGTGGGGTCGGCCGCTGGGAGTGGCTCCAGTGGACTCCGCACACCTCCTCGTCGCACTCGCCGCTGGGCGACCTGCATCTGGCCTCCGACCCGGCGACGGCGGCGGTGCTGCTCACGCACCTCGAAGCCCTGATCGACATCCGCTCGTCGAGTTCCGCGCCGTCGCACCGCGGTCCGGTCACGCGGTCCGAGCGCGTCGAGCCGCCGGTGCTGCCCAGCGTGGTGGTGGTCGTTGACGACGCCGTGGTCGACCAGGCGCAGCTCACCCGGGTCGCCGAGCGCGGACCGGACGTCGGGGTGCACCTGATCTGGTGCGCGTCCGCGCGGGCCGAACTGCCCGCCTGCTGCCGGACCTTCCTGGAGGTGAGCCCCACGGGTTCCGTGGTCGGCAAGGTCAGGCAGGGGGAGACCCTGACGCCCGTACGAGTTGAGTCGATCGAGACGGCCGTCGCCGATCGCTTCGGCCGCATCCTGGCGCCGGTCGTGGACGCGGGCGTCCCGGTCGAGGACGCCTCCGACCTGCCGAAGTCGGTCACGCTGGTGGCCCTGACGGGCCAGGACCTCGCCAACAGCGCGGAGGCCCAGGTCACCCGCTGGCGGGAGAACCAGTCGATCGTCGACCGGCGGGACGGGGCGAGTCCCGTTCCGCTGAAACACCCGGTGAGCCTGCGCGCGGTGGTGGGCCACGGAGGCACTGACGCCTTCACGCTCGACCTCAAGGCGCAAGGGCCGCACGCGCTGGTCGGCGGCACGACCGGCGCGGGCAAGTCGGAGTTCCTGCAGGCCTGGGTGCTGGGGATGGCGGCAGCCAACTCGCCGGATCGGGTGACGTTCCTGTTCGTCGACTACAAGGGAGGTTCGGCGTTCGCGAAGTGCGTCGACCTGCCGCACACCGTCGGCCTCGTGACCGACCTGTCGCCGTACCTGGTGCGCCGGGCGCTGACCTCGCTGCGTGCGGAGCTGCGGTACCGGGAACACCTGCTCAACGAGAAGGGCGCCAAGGATCTCGCCGAACTGGAGAAGCGCGGCGATCCGGACTGCCCGCCAAGCCTCGTCCTCGTGGTCGACGAGTTCGCCGCGCTGGTGGGTGAGGTGCCGGAGTTCGTGGACGGCGTGGTGGACGTGGCCCAACGGGGCCGTTCGCTCGGCCTTCACCTGGTGCTCGCCACCCAGCGTCCGGCCGGCGTGATCAAGGACAACCTGCGGGCGAACACCAACCTCCGGGTCGCCCTGCGGATGGCCGACGAGCACGACTCGGTCGACGTGCTCGGCGAGAAGATGGCGGCCTTCTTCGATCCGGCGACGCCGGGCAGGGCGGCGGCCAAGACAGGCCCGGGGCGGATCGCGTCCTTCCAGTCCGCCTATCCCGGAGCGAAGACGCCGGAGGTCCCGCTCGCCCCTCCGGTCGACATCGTCGAGTTCAACTTCGGCGGCGGCGTCGTGTGGCAGGTGCCCGAGCGCAAGGTGAACCTGGAGGATCTCGACACCGACATCGAGCGACTCGTCGCGACCATGTCCCGCGCCGCCGCGACGGCCGGCGTGCCCGCGCCGCGCAAGCCGTGGCTGGAGGAGCTGGCGACGACCTACGACCTGCGGCGGATCGAGCAGCGCCGGGACAGCGAGCTGGCGCTGGGCGTCATCGACGATCCCGAACGCCAGGAACAGCGCTTCGAGTACTTCCGTCCCGACGCGGAGGGGAACATCGCCTACTACGGGGCCGGCGGCTCCGGGAAGACGACGGCCCTTCGCTCACTCGCGCTCGCGGCGTCGATCACCCCCCGATCGGGCGGGGTCCACGTCTACGGGATCGACTTCGCCGGTGGCGGGCTGTCGTTGCTCGACCCGCTTCCTGGCGTGGGCGCGATCATCGACGGCGGTGACGAGGAGCGGATCGCGCGCCTCTTCCGCTGGCTCAGAGAGACCGCTGACGCCAGGGCGGCGAGGTACTCGGCGGCCAAGGCGCCCACGCTGACGGAGTACCGACGCGTGTCGGGTGCGCAGCAGGAGCCCCGGATCCTCGTGCTCATCGACGGCCTCGGCGCGTTCAAGACCGAGTACGAGGGATCGGTGGAGAAGGCGGCGATTCTGCAGGTGTTCCAGCAGCTCCTGGTGGACGGCCGCGGCGTCGGTGTGCATTTCGCGGTGACGGCTGACCGTCCCGCGGCGATCCCGGCCTCGCTGGCGACGGCGTTCCAGCGAAAGGTGGTCCTGCGCCAGACCGACGACGACGGCTACCGGTACCTCGGGCTGCCGCGGGACGTGCTCTCGCCCACGTCGCCGCCGGGACGCGCGATGCAGGTGGGCAGGCCCCAGGAGCTCCAGCTGGCGATTCTCGGCGACAACGTGAACGTCGCAGCGCAGTCCAGGATGATCGAGCAACTCGCGGAGTTCCTCGGCGGGCTTGACGCCCCGAGGCCGGTGCCGGTGCGGTCGCTGGCCACCGAGATCCCGGCGCCGGAGATGCCGCCGCAGATCGGCGGCCGTCCCGTGCTCGGAGTGGCGGACGACACCCTGGAGCCGGTCAGCTTCGCGCCCACCGGCGCCGCGCTGGTGTGGGGGCCGATCCAGTCCGGCAGGACCAACGCGGTGAAGTGGTTCGGGACGTCGCTGCGCGCGTGGAAGCCGGACCTGCCGATCGTGCACCTCGCCCCGAAGCGGTCGCCCCTGTCGACCTGGGAGCTCTGGAGCATGAGCGCGGTGGGCCTGGACGCCTGCGAGAAGCTTCTGGAGCGGATCAAGGGCATCGTCACGGACGAGAACCCGACCGGGGAGCCCCAGCTCGCGCTGCTCGTGGAGAACTACCCGGACTTCCTGTCGAGCAAGGTCGAGAACCTGCTCTCCGAGGTCGTGAAGGGATGCCGGGCGAACGACCACTTCGTCCTCGCGGAGGGCGAGTCGAGTACCTGGGGCAGTTCCTGGCCGCTGCTGATGGAGGTTCGTAACGCCCGGACGGGACTCCTCCTCCAGCCGGAGAGCAGCGACGGCGACTCGGTGCTGAGGACGTCGCTGCCGCGCTTCAGGAAAGGCGATCCGCCCGTGGGAAGGGGCTATTGGGTGCAGGCTGGTCGCAGCGTGAAAGTCCAGGTGCCGCTGGTCGATTGACGATGGGATTCGGCTCCCATCGACGGCCCGCTCGCAGGTCGATTGGATTGTGGAAATACGGAGGGGAGGATCATGGCCACCGGTCAGGACTTGAACGTGATCGGCGCCGACTACCTGGGCGCCTATCAGAACCTGGAGCGGATCGCGCAGGGGTTCGCCGACAACGCCCAGGTCGTCGAGGACGTGCAGGACGCGCTGGGCCATCCGGGACTCGCAGGCGAGTTCAAGACGTTCTCCGACTCGTGGCGTCTCAAGCGGGAAGCCATGCAGAAGGACTTCGAGACGCTCGCGAAGGACATCAAGGCCCAGTACGACACGTGGGACAAGCTGGACCACGACTTGGCTGGTGGCGGATCGGGCCAGAGCGGGACGCCGAACGCGGCTCCGGATAATGGCGGCGCGGACACCCCGGGCGCGGGGTCGTCGAACTCGGATCCGTCAGGAGCTTCCGGGGGCGGGACGTCGGCCGGCTCTGGTGGTGGCGCGGCGCCGCTGCCCGCGGCGTCGGGAGGCGGAGGAGCCGCGTCCACCGCGGCGTCCAGCACCGATCCGGGGACCGCCGCGGCCCAGCCGGGTGCGACCCTGACCGGTGGCCAGGCGCCCGTCGTCCAGGACGGCTCCAGCCCGGCCGGCTCGGACACGTCGACGCTCCCCGCAGCGGCGGCGATGACCGGCGCCGGGGTACTGGGCGCGATCTACTCGATCTGGAAGGGAATCCAGGAAGGGAAGAACGTCCCGGCCGCGGCCGGCGACATCGACGAGGGCCTGTCGGTCCGGGACCGGATCGAGAGGGAACTCACCGAGATGAAGGGCGTCCAGGAGTCGGGCTACGACATCCAGCTCGTGGCCGACCCCAAGGATCCGGACGACATCATGGCCATCCTGCGGGGGCAGGACGGCGACACCCTGACCCTCTCGCTCGACGACGCCGACCCCGACGGCCAGGTGGCCGATCCGGCCGTTGGCGCCCCCGATCCCGCGTACGCGCTCCTCGGCCCCGAGCAGGCGACCGACCCGGGGCAGCCCGGGACGGGTCTTCCGCCCGCTGGTGGGGCTTCGGCAGCCGGTGCGGACCCGGCGCCGGCGGCGCCGCCCCTGTCGCCGACGGCGCAGCCCGGCGCGGCCCCTGCCGGCGACACGGCCAGTACCGGGGCCGGCCCGCTGTTCTCGACCCATGCCTCCGTCCTGTCCGATGCCGCCGGTGTTCCGGCGGCAGGCGTGTCCGACGCCGGGACGGCCGCGCCCGCGCAGGCGTCCGCTCAGGCCGGGGCAGTCGGAGTCGGGGCGATGGGCATGGGCGCGATGGGCGCCCAGCACCTGATGAGCGGTGCCTCGAGCGGGCCCGCCGCGTCGAGGACAAGGGCGGAGCACCTCAAGCCCCCCGAACCGCCCGCCAGGGACCAGTCCGAGAGCGAGGAACGCAAGTGAGCCGCCCGTACGACTGGTCAGCGCTCGGCCTGGGCTCGGACCCGGTGCCTGGTGATCCCGGCACCGTGGCAACCGCCGCCCGGAAGTACCGCGCCACCGCGCAGGCGGTCTCAGATGCTTCGGTGAACCTGGGTCGCCTCGACATGAGCGACAACAAGTCGCTGGGCCTGGCCACGGTGCTCGACCAGATCAAGAAGGTCCGCTCCCAGCTCGACGACGTGGAGTCGCGGGTGGACGGCGCCGCGGCCGCCCTGGAGTACTACGGCCCCAAGCTGGGCGATGCCCAGCAGCGGTCGCTGGAGGCGCTGTCCGAGGCGGAGTTCGCCAGGCAGGCCGCGCGGGCGAGCCAGCGGGAGCGCGACGAGGCGGCCAGCGACTACTACGGCACCAACGACCCGGCCCAGCGTGAGACGGCCAAGGACCGCTACAACAAGTACAACGACAGGGTCGCGTCGGCGAACCAGGATCTCGCCGCGGCCAAGGAAAAGCTGCGCCGGGCCATCGAGTCCCGGGACGACGCCGCGAGGACGGCGACCGACTCGCTGAAGTCGATCGACCAGTCCAGCCCGGTCCACGACGACTTCATGGACCATTTCCACGAGTTCGTGAACAAGTTCCTCGACTTCTGGGACGAGTACATCGCGCCGTGGCTGGACACGGTCTGCGACATCCTCGACGTGGTGAGCCTGGTGCTGACCGCGGTCGCCTTCGTCCTGAGCCTCACCGGCGTGGGCCTGGGGGCCGCCGGCGTGCTGTACGGGATAGCCAAGGGGATCTCGTTCGTCACCTCGGTCGCCCGAGGGGTGAAGCTGGTAGTGAGCGGCCTGAAGGCGATGGAGGGACGGGAGACCTGGGCCGAGTTCGGCAAGGACGCGGCGATGTTCGGCCTGAGCCTGCTGATGGCGAAGGGAGTGAAGGCGGCTTCGACCAAGATCATGGCCAAGGCCTTCTCCAAGTCCACCCTCACCATTGACGCCCTGGAGACGGTGGTGGTGAAGAACCACGCCTTCGAAAGGGGCGAGAAGTTGACCGAGAAGCTCATCGACCAGCCGCTCGGCAAGGTCAAGGACCTGATCCGGGACGCGCTGGGCCACGACGACCAGCGCTCCGACGCCGGAGCGGCGAACACCTACCGGTACCAGACATGTGGGGTGGCAGCATGACGATAGGACAGGTGGGCTCGGGCTCGACCAACGCCCGGACCTACGGCTTCATCCTCCCCCCGGGGTGGTTCCGGCTGGACCTGCGCGAACCGCTCGCGCCGCAGATCCAGCGGCTCGCGGATCTGATCCTCGACCAGCGGGGCGCCGTGCCCGAGCGGCCCCGGCTCCGGGTGGCGCTGATCAACCAGCTGACCCGGGCGGGCGAGGCGGCGAAGGACAACGAGGTGCTCGACCTGGTCCTCCCCGTCCAGCTCGTCGAAGGGACGGCGCTGCCGGTGACGTGGGCGTTCATGCCGCTGACCGTGCCGGATGGGGCCGACCCGATCGAGGTGCTGGCAGGCATCGCCAGCAGAAACGAGACGGCGGCCCTCATCGAGGTACGCGATCTCGTCGCGCTCCGGATCGAGTCGCGGACGCCGAAGTCCCCTGAGCAGCTGGACGCCGTGATCGACGCGGTGGCGTCCGATCTCGGCGAGGCGGTCCAGCCGTCCGATGACGGCACGGCGGCGCACCTGTGGACGCAGCGCGTGCAGTACTTCCTCGGCCACCCGCAGCGACCTGACAGCTGGATCGTCGTCGCCGCATCGATCACCGACACCGGCGGCGAGGACGCGGAGGAACTGACCCCGGCGCTCGTCGAGCTCTTCGACGAGGTCGTGAAGACGGTGAGGTTCCCGGATGCCTGACCTCGAACTCAGCTACGACCCCGACGTCTGGGCGCCGCTCCCCGACGGCGCGGGCCCGGCCCGGTTCCCCGAAGCCGCCGCCACCCTCGCCAGGCTCCGGCGGCACGACGCCGCGGACGCCGGGCGCTTTCTGCTGCTTGCGGATCCGATCGAGCCGCCGGTGGTGGTGGACCTGTCCGCGTTGGCCCTCGCGGCCGCCACCTCCCGAGCGGGGGCGGAGGCCCTGTTCCCCGATGCCGTCCCCGAGCAGCTCGAGGAGGTCCAGCTCGACGGCGGCGCCGTCGGCTGTCGCTATGTCCGATTTCCGCAGGTGGCTGACTACCTGCCTGGAGAACCCGGTGAGGAGGTGTTCGTCGCCGAACTGCACTACGTCCGGGCCATTCCGGAGGCCGACCCCGGTTGCGTCCTGATCGCAACCGTGGTGACCCCACGGATCACCGAGTTGGTCGGCATCGCCGAGCAGGTCGAGAGCCTGGTGGGAATGGCCGCCGCCGGCTAAGGAGAACAAGTCCCATTGCGGGCCTGCGGCCCGACAAGGACGATCATCTCGCACGAATCGCATCGAACCCACAGAAGGAAGAAGAACAATGGCAAACCTCCACGTTTCCTACGACGACATGACCGCAGAGGCCCGGAACCTCCGGCAGGCCAAGGAAGACATGCACCAGCAGCTCAACGCGTTGGCCAACCGCATCTCGAACCTGGTGTCGACAGGCTTCGTCACCGACAGCGCGTCGGTGAAGTTCGACGAGAACTACAAGCAGTTCACCCAGGCGACGACGAACGCGGTCGCTGCGCTGGAGGACATCGCAGCCAACCTCGAGAACACCGCCCGAGTGCTGCAGGAGACCGATCAGGCGCTGGCACGCTGACGACGTAGTGGCCTGGAGCCCTGTGTTGGGCTCCGGGCCGCTCCGGCGGTGAGGGAGCGAACGAGATGAAGGCTCAGCGATGGAAGGACCACCCATGACCTGCCCCGCTTGTGGCCACCAGAGTGCCTCCGGTGTCCGCAACTGCCCCCGGTGTGGCTACGCCCTCACCGCGGAGCCGTCGCTGATGGAATCCACTCCGGGCCAGTGGGAAGCGGTCGCTGCGCCGTCGGCCTGGGCGGACGACGACCGGACGGTGGCCCGGCCCACCGTCTCAAGGGACGGCGCCCCGCCGCCGGTGCAGCAGCAGGCGTGGCCTGCGGCCGGGGCCCACCCGGCTGCGCCTGCCCCGGCTCCTGTCGCTGCGGAGCCGGAGGACTGGCCGTCCACGCCGAACGCCGGCTGGAGTAGCGGGTCCGATGCGGGCTGGCCCGCCGCGCCAGCGCCTCTACCACCGGTGTTCCCGGCGCCACCGTCTGCACCGCCCGCGTCCGTGCGGCGACTCAAGAACCTTGCCTATGTCGGGGCAGCCGTCGGGCTGGTCAGCATCATCACGTCCCTCGCCATGGGGTCCAGGATCAGCATCAGCGCCATCGCGGGGATCGCAGGGATCATCGCTTACGTCTACCTCTCCTTCCAGGTCGTGGCCCGGAAGGACTGGGCCCGCATCGTGATCGGTATCTTCGCGATTCTCGGCGTTCTGGCCGATCTGGCCACGGTGGTCTCCCTGCTCGGCGTGCTGGCGTTCCTGCAGGGCATTGGCGGCGGAGAATACGTCGCCGCGATCGTTTTCGGCGGCGTCCTGGCCGTCGTGAGTGCGGTGGTCCTGGTCTGGCTCGCCGTCAGCGCCTTTCACCGGGACACCGCGGCCTGGTGCAGGCCGATGCAAGGGGGGGAGGGTAGATGAACTGCAGCCAGTGTGGTTACGCCAATCGTGTGACCGCGGGCGGATGTGCCCGCTGCGGCGCCCCTCTCGGCGGGGTGTCGCCGACGCCTCCGCCCTGGGTCGAGGACGATCGGACAGTGTCCCGGTCGACCGTGCCCAGGGACGTCGGGCCAGCGTCCGTGCAGCCTGAGGCGCCAGGGGTGTGGCCCGCGTTCGAGGCATACCCGGCGGAGCCCGATCCGGTGTCGGCTGCTCCGGAGCAGCCGGGCTGGGGATCAGCGCAGGGAGTCGGTTGGGCCGCCGGCGCCGATCAGGGCTGGCCCGTCACGTCGTCCCCACCGCCGGCGGTGATCGGCGGCGGTGTTCAGCGTCCAGGCGCGACGCTGGGGACCCGGTTCGCGGCCTACCTCCTGGACGGGTTGGTCATCACGGGCCTGCTGCTCGCGCTCTTTCTCGTCGGGCTCGTGCTGGGCCTGCTCGCTGCCGCGTTGGGAAGGCTGTCCTACGACTTGGCCAGCGTGGCGTCCCTCGGGCTCGGCGTGGTCATCAACGTCGCCTATCTCGCCGTCGCCATCGGCTATCTCATCTGGGGCTGGGCCAACGGGCAGACTGTCGGCAAGCGGGCGATGAAGATCGCGGTGGTCGACGCTGACAGCGGTGCACCGATCGGCTACTCGAGGGCGGTCATCCGTTACCTGATGATGTTCGTGATGGGCCTGCCGTGCTATCTGGGCTACCTCAGTGTCCTGGCAGCGGACGGACGCGGCTGGCACGACAAGGCGGCCAACTCACGAGTCGTGGTCGCACCCGACTGGCCGGCGATCAAGCTGCCCTGGACCCGCTGATCACCCCTGAGCGCCGCTCACACTCGGCGTGAGCTCGAGTCGTGCCCGAGGGCGGCGGGCGGGCCGCCTCGTCCGATCGTGATCCTCACGTGGGCTCGCGGCGCCTGACCCAGGCGATCACGCGGTAGGTGATCGGGAGGCAGATCACTTCGACCCCGACCTTGTAGACCCAGCCGACGACGGTGTAGTTGATCAGGTCGGGCCAGGGGATCGAGTCGCCGCCCAGCGGATTGCCCAGTGGGCCGAACGCGATCATGCAGAACGTCAGCGTGTCCGCGAACTCGCCGACGACGGTGGACGTGATCAGCCGGACCCACAGGCGGCCGGTGCCCCAGCGCTCCTTGATCCGGACGAGCACGAGGGCGTTCAGCAGCTGCCCGACGAGATAGCCCAGCAGGCTCGCCACCACGATCCGCGGCACGAAGCCGAGCACGGCGTGCCAGGCGTCCTGGTTCGGCCAGGACGGCGCGGGCGGCGCCGCGTCCACGATCATGAAGGTGAGCGACATCAGGGCGGCGATCACGAACCCGGTGATGATCGCACGGTTGGCCCGACGCAACCCGTACACCTCGGCGAGCACGTCGCCGAGCACGTAGGTGAGCGGGAACAGGATCGCCCCGCCGTCGGTGAAGATCGGCAGCAGCGGGATCCCGCCGACGTCCATCCGCGGGCCGAAGGCGATCAGCTTGGTTGCCCCGATGTTGGAGATCAGCAGCATGCCGACGAAAGCGGCCAGCACAAGGTCGTAGTTGCCCCTGCGGGCCTGGACGACCGAACCGGACGCTGACACGAGAGCGCATCCTAGTCGCATGACTCGGACCGACGAGTGGACGCGGCCTCATCTCGCGACATCCGCGCTGCTGCTGATCGACGTGCAGGAGGACTTCCTGGACGGAGGCGCGATGCCGGTCGCCGGAACGACGGAACTGCTGCCGCAACTCGCCGAGTTGGCCGCAGCCTTCCGGGAGGCCTCACGTCCGGTGTTCCACGTCATCCGCCTCTACGCCGGGGACGACGTGGACCTGGTCCGCCGGGCAGCGGTGGCATCCGGCGTGGCGCCCGTGCGTCCGGGCAGCGGGGGCTCGCGGGTGCCGTCCGGGCTTCTCGGCCGGGAGGTCGAACCCGACCCCGACGTGTTGCTGACCGGTGCTGTGCAGTCGGTCGGCCCGGCGGAGTGGTTGTTGTGGAAGCCCCGCTGGAGCGCGTTCCACCGCACGGCCCTGGACGAGCTGCTGCGCGAACTCGGCGTGGACACCGTCGTGGTTGCGGGATGCAACTTCCCGAACTGCCCGCGGGCAACGATCTTCGACGCCAGCGCGCGCGACTACCGGGTGGTCATGGTGGCCGACGCCACGTCCGGAGTGACGCAGGAGCGCTGGAACGACCTGATCGCTGTCGGAGCATTTGGCGCCACCACCGCCCAGATGGTGGCAGAACTGCGCTCGCTCTCCTGAAACCAGCAGACCGCTTGCGCGATTTAGGCAAGGTAAGGCTAACCTAAATCAGCAGACCCGAGAGCGAAGGACTTCTTCATGACCCTGACCGCACCCGCCCAGTTCGAGACCGTCCCGCTGGAGGCGCAACTGCGCTCGGCAGAGCTCGTCTCCCGCGAGTGGCTGACCGGCGGCTATGTCCGGCTCCGGCTGGCCGGGGACGCGCTACGCGGCTTCACCGCGCCAGGCGCGGACGACCACGTCCGGATCTTCTTCGCCGACGTGGACGGCCCGATGCCCGCGACGGCGGAGGAGTGGCGGGAGCTGCCGAGCCGCGAGTACACGCCGCTGAACGTCGGCGTCGAGGCCGGCTGGGTGGAGTTCGACTTCGTCATCCACGGGGACGGTCCCGGTTCTGCCTGGGCGGCCGGTGCACCGCTGGGCGCCAGGGTCGCGGTCGCCGGCCCCCGGCGCAGCAACGCGGTCACGGGCGAGCCGGAGGCCTGGTTCCTCGCCGGCGACGAGACCGCCGTGCCGGCGATCAGCCGTTTCCTGCGCTCGCGGCGTCCCGGCACTCCGGCGAGGGTGGTCGTCGAGGTCGCGCCCGAGAACGAGTTCGTGCCGATCCCGACCGACCACGGCACCCATCTGACCGTGCTCGTCCGCGGCCGGGACCGACTCAGGCTCACCGATGCTCTCGCCGCGCTCGGCGAGCGGGACCGTCCGCGTGGGACCGTGCTGGGCTTCGTGGCCGCGGAGGCCGACGTGGTGCCCGCCGCACGCGCCCTGTTGCTCGACCGCTGGGCGCTGCCCGCGGAGGCCGTGATCACCAAGGGCTACTGGCGCCACGACTGAGCCGGAGATGAGCTGGACGCCGGTGGCTCGGTAGTATCTGCCGGTGATCACCCGCCTGTCTCAGCTGTTCGTCCGCACCCTGCGCGAGGACCCGGCCGACGCCGAGGTCCCCAGCCACCGCTGGCTGGTCCGCGCCGGCTACATCCGGCGCGCCGCCCCGGGCATCTACAGCTGGCTGCCGCTGGGTCTGCGCGTGCTGCAGAACGTGGAGCAGGTCGTCCGCGAGGAGATGGACGCGATGGGCGCCCAGGAGGTGCGCTTCCCCGCGCTCCTCCCGCGCGAGCCCTACGAGGCCACGAACCGCTGGACCGAGTACGGGCCGAGCCTCTTCCGGGTCAAGGACCGCAAGGGCGCCGACTACCTGCTCGGCCCGACCCACGAGGAGATGTTCACCCTGCTCGTGAAGGACTTGTACTCCTCATACAAGGACCTGCCGCTGTCGCTCTACCAGATCCAGACCAAGTACCGGGACGAGGCGCGTCCCCGCGCGGGCCTGCTGCGTGGGCGCGAGTTCGTGATGAAGGACTCCTACTCCTTCGACGTGGACGACGCCGGTCTGGCCGCTTCATACGAGGCGCACCGGCAGGCCTACATCCGGATCTTCGACCGGCTCGGCCTGCAGTACGTGATCGTGAAGGCGATGTCGGGCGCCATGGGCGGCTCTGCATCGGAGGAGTTCCTGGCGATCTCGTCGACCGGGGAGGACACCTTCGTCCGCTCGCCCGGCGGTTACGCGGCCAACGTCGAGGCGGTGAGTATCGCCGCGCCCCCGGCGCAGGACGCTTCCGGCATCGGGCCCGCGCGCGCTGTGGACACCCCCGGCACCGGCACCATCGCGGAACTCGTGGACGCCGCCAACGCGACCTTCCCCCGTCCCGACCGTGCCTGGACGGCAGCCGACACGCTCAAGAACGTCGTGTTCAAGCTCGTCCGGCCGGACGGGAAGTCGGAGCTGCTGGTGATCGGCCTGCCCGGCGATCGCGACGTGGACCTCAAGCGGCTGGAGGCGGCGCTCAGCCCCGCCGAGGCGACGCCCCTCACCGATGACGACTTCGCCGCGAATCCCGGCCTCGTCAAGGGCTACATCGGCCCCGTCTCGCTGGCCGGCGGAGTGGCGGCCGCGCACCTCGGTGCGGACGGCCCGCTGACGCTGCGCTACCTCACCGACCCCCGGGTGGTGCCGGGCACGGCCTGGATCACCGGCGCCAACGTCGTCGACACCCACCTCGTGGACGTGGTCGCCGGTCGCGACTTCACCAGCGACGGCGTGCTCGACGTCGCCGAGATCCGGGACGGCGATCCGGCCCCCGACGGTTCCGGTCCGCTGAACCTGGCCCGCGGCATCGAGATGGGGCACATCTTCCAGCTGGGTCGCAAGTACGCCGAGGCGCTCGGCCTGAAGGTGCTGGACGAGAACGGGAAGCTGGTCACGGTCACGATGGGGTCGTACGGCGTGGGGGTGTCCCGTGCCGTCGCCGCCGTCGCCGAGGCCACCTGCGACGAGCGCGGGCTGGCCTGGCCGCGCGCCTTGGCTCCGTTCGACGTGCAGGTGCTGGCGACGGGCAAGGGCGACGAGATCCTGGCTGCGGCCACGAAGCTCGCCGAGGAACTGGACGCCCGGGGCGTCCGCGTCCTGCTGGACGACCGCAAGGCCAGCCCCGGCGTGAAGTTCACCGACGCCGAGGTCATGGGCATGCCGACCTCGGTGGTGGTGGGCCGCGGCCTCGCCGGCGGCCTCGTCGAGGTGCGGGACCGCGTCACCGGCGAGCGGGCCGAGGTGCCGCTGGGCAACGCCGTGGACTACCTCGTCGCCGTGGTGGGCAACTGAGCTCATCCCGGATCCGGGCGAATGGCCTAAAATTGGCTTCTCGCCCAGAAGTTTGAACAACCGCATTCCCACAACCGGATCGAGGAACAAGGCCCATGAACACCGCTGATCTCGAGGCCCTGGTCGCTCCGGTTGCTGCTGCGCACTCCCTCGAGGTGGACCGCCTCGAGGTGATGACCGCGGGAAAGCGGTCGGTGGTGCGGGTCTTCCTCGACGGCGACGGGCCTGCCGGGCGCGGCCCGTCCCTGGATGAGATCGCCGAGGCCACCCGGAGCATCTCCGCAGCGCTGGACGCGGCCGACATCACCGGCGGACGGCCCTACACCCTCGAGGTGTCCTCGCGCGGGGTGAGCCGTCCGCTCACGGATGCCAAGCACTTCCGGCGCAACACCGGCCGCCTGGTCGAGTTCACGCTCGCGGACGGCCCGGTCACCGGCCGCGTCCAGGGTGTGGCCGACGACGCGGTCGAGGTGGACGTGGACGGGACGAGCCGGCGGATCCCGCTGGCCGACGTGCGGCGGGCCCTCGTGCAGGTGGAGCTGAACCGTCCCGTCGAGGGCGAGGACGAAGAAGAGGAAGAGGAGGCCTGACGTGGACGTCGACATGACCGCGCTCAAGCAACTGGAGCGTGACAAGGAGATCAGCATGGACGTGCTGATCGAGGCCCTCTGCGAGGCGCTGCTGAACGCGTACGAGAAGACTCCCGGTGCGATCCCTGGCGCCCGGGTCGAGGTGGACCGCAAGACTGGCAAAGTGAGCGTCTACGCCCCCGAGATCGACGAGGCGGGCGACAAGATCGGCGAGTTCGACCACACTCCCGAAGGCTTTGGACGGGTAGCCGCGGCAACGGCGAGGCAGGTGATCTTCCAGCGCCTGCGCGAGGCGGAGGACGAGCAGAAGTTCGGCCATTTCGCCGGCGTCGAGGGAGACATCGTCCTCGGCGTAGTGCAGCAGGACCGCGATTCGCGCACCGTCCGGGTCGACCTGGGCAGCATCGAGGCGATCATGCCGCAGGCCGAGCAGGTGCCGGGCGAGGACTACAGCCACGGCAAGCGCCTGCGCGTGTACGTCGTGAGCGTGCGCCGGGAACTGCACGGGCCGCAGGTCGTGGTGTCCCGCACCCATCCGAACCTGGTCGCGAAGCTGTTCCGGCTGGAGGTGCCTGAGATCGAGCACGGCATCGTCGAGATCAAGGCGATCGCGCGCGAAGCCGGCCACCGCACGAAGATCGCCGTGGTCAGCCACAACCCGGACGTCTCTGCCAAGGGCGCCTGCATCGGCCCGATGGGGCAGCGCGTGCGGGCGGTGATGCACGAACTGAACGAGGAGAAGATCGACATCATCGACTACTCCGACGACCCCAAGGTGTTCGTGGCCCAGGCCCTGAGCCCTGCGAAGGTGACCGGGGTGACGGTGACGGACGCCACTGCGAGGGCAGCCCGCGTGATCGTGCCGGACTACCAGCTGTCGCTCGCGATCGGCCGCGAGGGCCAGAACGCCCGCCTGGCGGCCCGTCTCACCGGCTGGCGGATCGACATCCGGGCGGACACCGCGGAGCAGTAGCGCCAACGGTCCCTGAGGAGCCGTCCCGAGGAACGAGGGACGGCGTCACGAAGGGCTGCTGCCACGACCAGCAAAGACGTCACCGGCCCTTCGTGACGCTCGCTGGCGCTCGCTCCTCAGGGAGCGGTGGTTGAGTTGGCGCTCGCTCCTCAAGCGACGGGTTGGGTTGGTGCGCGCTCCTCAAGCGACGGGTTGGGTTGGTGCGCGCTCCTCAAGCGACGGGTTGGGTTGGCGCTCGCTCTGCAAGTGGCGCCTGAGTTACGGCGTCGACTGTCCGGACGGCTGGCCGCCACGGTCCTGCATGGCCTCCTGGAGAGCGGCCAGTACCTTGGACTCGTCCACGCCGAGCTTCTCGGCCAGGCCTTTGGCAAGAGTCTCCAGGTACTGACCGCCGCGACCGTTCTGGCCGCTCCCGGGAGTGAAGCTTGGGCGGGCCGTCGGCTGGCCGGACGGCATCCCCGAGGGTCGGTCGGACGGCATTCCTGACGGACGTGACGACGCCATGACCTCCTGGAGAGCCGCCTCGACCTTGGCCTGGTCGACGCCGAGCTTCTCGGCGAGAGTGCTGGCCAGCTGGGTGGTGTCGAAGCCGCCCCGACCCTGGAAGCCGCCACGGCCGCCTTGCCCGCCGCCCCCGCCCTGGCCGTAGCCCGGCTGGGCCTGCTGGTTCGAGCCGCCGGCCAGGTTCGCAGCCAGCGCGCCGACGCCCACTGCCGCACCGAGGGCGATCACGCCCGCACCGATGCCCAGGCCGACCTTCACCTTGGTGTCCATCCCACTCCTTGTTCGCGATCGTGGACACCACAGGGAACCTCATCGCACTGTGCCGCTGCCCAGGTGGGCCTATGGGTTCGCTGTGCATCTGGAGGTGCCTTGCCTGACTCAGGCAGTGGCGCTCGCCGTCGGCTGGCCGCCTCCCTGGCTCTGCATCGCCGACTCGAGCGCTGCCAGCACCTTCGACTCGTCGAGGTCGAGTTTGGTGGCGAGAGCCTTCGCCATGGTCTGCAGCATCTCGCTGTTCCCACCGCCCGGCTGACCGGACGGTTGTCCGGTGGGCTGACTGGACGGCTGTCCGCTGGGCTGGTCCGACGGCTGGCTCGCGGCCATGACCTCCTTCAGCGCGGCCTCGACCTTCGACTGGTCCACGCCGAGCTCCGTGGCGAGGGTCGTCGCGAGCTGGCTCGTGTCCAGTTGGCCACCTGGTCCACCCTGGCCCTGCCCTGCACCCTGTGCGCTGCTCGCGGTGTCGCTCGTCGTCGTCGCGCATGCTGTGACGCCCAGCGCGGTTCCGAGAGTGGTCACGGCCGCTGCGATCCCGGCGCCGATCCGTGCGGGAATGTTCATGTCTCTCCTTGCGTTCTCTGAGTTCGGTGGTTGGAGGAACTACAGAACGCGACCGCACTGTGGAGCGGACCACCTGTCGCTGAGCGCCTGCTGTGGATCACGGCGAACCCCTACACTTCCTGCCGTGTCTCCGGTTCGCACCTGCGTCGGCTGTCGGCGGACGGCGCCCAAGGCCGCCCTCGTCCGGCTGGTCTGGGACGACGCGACCGGGGCGGTGGTGGTCGACCAGCGCCAGGTGCTGCCGGGCCGTGGCTGCTACCTGCACCCGGGCTGCGGAGCGCAGGCGGTGCAGCGCCGTGCGGTCGGTCGAGCCCTGCGTCGCACGGTGGACGGTGACCAGGTGGCGACCCTGCTGGCCACGAGCCTGCCCGCTTAGGTGATTCGAGCGCGGCAGGGATAAGCTTGTCCCCGCGCGTCCGCCGCTGTGGCGGACCAACCAGAAAGTGGGCTAACGCTCATGACCACTCGATGAGTATCTCGAAATGAGCACAAACAACTAACTGGTCCGCGCCCGCGGACCGCCGAAGGAGACTAGTGGCTGTCCGCGTCTACGAGCTCGCCAAGGAGCTCGGACTCGAGAGCAAGGAACTCTTGCAGACCCTCAAGGACATGGGGGAATTCGTACGCTCCGCCTCGTCGACGATCGAGGCTCCCGTCGTGCGCAAGGTGAAGGAGAAGGTCGCCACCGCGCCGGCACCCGCAGCAACCCCGGCAGCAAGGCCGGCACCGCAGAGTGCGCCGGCGAAGCCGGCGGCCACCGGCGCGCCGGCCCAGCCGGCCGCTCGCCCGAGAACCGCTCCGCCGACCGTCGAAGCGGCATCTGCCGCCCCCGCAGCGCCCGTCGAGCAGGCCCCGGCCGCGCAGGCTCCTGTCGAGCAGGCCCCGGCAGCGCCCGCTGCGCAGGCCCCCGCCGCGCCCGACACCACCGCGACTCCGGCGCCGCGGGCGGCAACACCCGGC
>DAIPJC010000027.1:0-52078 GCA_036770475.1 Propionicimonas sp.
GGTAGAACCCGTCCAGGCCGGCCTTGGTCGAGCCGTAGACGAAGTTCGAGCGCCGGACAAGCTCGCCCGCGACCGTCGACATCGCGATGATCTGGCCATAGCCCTGGGCCTTCATCTTCTGGCCCAGCAGCACGCCGACGCTGACCGCACCCGTGTAGTTCACCTGGGCGATCTGGACGGCCTTGGCCTGGTCCTGCCACAACTCCTCGGCGTCTCCCAGCAGACCGAAAGCGACGATGGCGACATCGACGTCTGCGATCGCCCACGCCGCGTCGATCACGCCGGGGTGCGTGTCGAACGCGGTGGCGTCGAAGTCCAGGGCGTCCACCTCGGACGCCCCCGCCGCCTTCAGGTCGGCCACGGTCGCGTCCTTCAGCTCATCGCCTGGCTGGACGCCGAGCACCACCCGCAGCGGCTGCTTCGCCAGATACTCCTTCACGATGGCCAGCCCGATCTCGGACGTGCCGCCGAGCAGCAACACGGTCTGGGGATTGCCGGTGGCGTCGATCATGGTGAGGTTCTCCTCTGGACGGATGGTGTGCGATGAGGCTGGGATGGCCCTTCGTCAAGCTCAGGGACCGTCAGGTGGGGTCAGAGCAGTTCGAGCCGGCGGGCCATGTCGGACGCGAACACGCCGCGCGGGTCGATCCGGCGGCGGGTGGCGATCCACTCTTCGATCCGCGGATACATGGCGTGGAAGGTCTCCGCGGTCGTCCGCGAATCCTTGGCGGTGTACAGCCGGCCGCCGAACTCCAGGATGCGCGCGTCCAGGCCGTGCAGGAACTCGTGCAGGCCGGCCTTGATCGGGAAGTCCACACACACGTTCCAGCCGGCCATCGGGTAGCTCAGCGGCGCCCGGTTGCCCGGCCCGAACAGCTTGAAAACGTTCAGGAACGAGTAGTGCCCGGACGCCTGGATGTCGCGGATCAGCTCCTTGAACTCTGCAACGGCCGTGGGTGGCACCACGAACTGGTACTGCAGGAAGCCGTGCGAGCCGTAGGCCCGGTTCCACTCGCTGAACATGTCCAGCGGGTGGTAGAAGCCGGTGAGCGACTGGATCTTGCCGGTGTAGTTGCCGCTCTTGGCGTACCAGACGTTGCCGAGCAGCGTGAACGTGTACTTGTTGGCCAGTCCGTTGGGGAAGACGTCCGGCAGCTCGAACAGCGGCTTGGCGTTGAACGCCAACGGGTCGGACGCCAGCTTCGGCGCTTTCTCCCGCAGCTGGTCGAGGGTCGCCAGCGAGCCGCGCGACAATGCCGCCCGGCCCAGCTTGGGCGCAGGAGAGATCGCGTCGAACCACGCGCTGGAGTAGTCGTAGCGGGACTCCGAGCCGTCGGAGTGGACGGCGATGGTCTCGTCCAGGGTGTGCGTGACCACGCCGTCCGCGATGAAGTAGGCGGTCTCGGTGCGGGTCATGTTCAGCACGACCCGCAGGATGATCCCGGTGAGACCGATGCCGCCGACCGTCGCCCAGAACAGGCTGGCGTCCTCGTCGTCGGGAGAGCCGTCCGGGGTGAGGGTGAGGACGCGCCCGTCCGCCACCAGCAACTGCATGGACGCTACGTGGTTGCCGAACGAGCCCGCACTGTGGTGGTTCTTGCCGTGCACGTCGCAGCCGATCGCACCGCCGATCGTCACCTGCCTGGTGCCCGGCAGCACCGGGATCCACAACCCGTACGGCAGGGCGGCGCGCATCAGGTCATCGAGGCTCACTCCGGCGTCGACGTCCACGGTGGCCGCGTCGGGGTCGATCGAGTGGACGCGGTTCAGCGGCGTCATGTCGACCACCACCCCACCGGCGTTCTGGGCGACGTCGCCGTACGACCGGCCCAGGCCGCGGGCGACGATGCCGCGCTTGAGGTGGGACGGCGAGTCGGCATTGTGGTCGGCGACCGCCGCGACTGCCGCGGCGATCACGTCCTGGTCGGCGGTGGAGATGACCTGTGCCGTCGTTGCGGCGGTGCGTCCCCAGCCGGTGAGGCTGGCGGTGACGGTGGGCAGGTCCGGGGTCTGGATGGCGCTCATCGAGCTTCAGACTACCGTGAGCCAGACGCTCCTACTCGTCGGAGGGCCCGGGCCGGGACTCCCAGAACACCTGGTCCATCACCTGCCGGGCGAGCCGGGTGCCGCGGCGGTAGTCCTCCACGAACTGGGACGACTCGCCCTTCGCGTAACCGAGCATCTGCGCCACGGCAGAGAGCTCCCGAACGTCGGTGGGCAGGCTGTCGCCGGCCCGTCCGCGCAGCAGCATGATCGCGTTCCGGACCCGGCTGGCCAGCAGCCAGGCCGCGCGCAGCGCCTCGGCGTCCATGGGGTCGAGGAGTCCGGCCAGGACGGTCGCGTCCAGCGCCTCCAGCGTCCCGGTGGTGCGCAGCCGACGGTCCCCTCCAGCGTGGTGCAGCTGCAGCAGCTGCACCACCCACTCGACGTCGGACAGCCCGCCCGGGCCGAGCTTCACGTGCCGCCCCGGATCGCCGCCGCGGGGCAGCCGCTCCGCCTCCATCCGGGCCTTCAGCTTGCGGATCTCGAGCACCTGCGCGTGGCTGAGCCCACCCTTCGGGTAGCGGACGCGGTCGACGTCGGCCAGCAGCTCCGCGCCCAGGTCACGGTCGCCAGCACCCACGGACGCCCGGAGCAGCGCCTGCGCCTCCCACGTCGACGACCAGCGCTCGTAGTACGCGCGGTAGGAGCTGATGCTGCGCACCATCGCCCCACCCTTGCCCTCCGGGCGCAGGTCGATGTCCACCTGCAGCGCCGGATCGGGGCCGGGCGTCGCGAGCAGCGCGCGCAGCCGGCTGACGACGGTGGTCGCGGCGGCCGTCGCCCCGGGGTCGTCGCTGTCCGCGACCACGAACATCGCATCCGCGTCGGAGGCGTAGGCCAGCTCACGGCCACCCCACCTGCCCATCGCGATGACGGCGATCGGCGGCACGTCCACCCCACGGGAGGCGACCTCGAGCGCGGCGTCGATCGTGGCTCCGGCAAGGTCGCTCAACGCACGGCCGAGCGCGGGCAGGTCGAGTTCGCCGAGCAGGTCGGCCATCGCCAGCCGCAGCAGTTCGCCACGCCGGGACGCCCGCACGGCGCCGATCGCGGCGTCCGGCGACTCGTGGCGGCGCGCGGCGGTGAGCATCTCGCCCAGCACTTCCTCCGCCGGTCGCGGGCGCAACCCCTCGGGGTCGCCGAGCAGGGCCGCGTTCTGCGGCGCACGCATCAGCAGGTCGACCGCGTAGCGCGAGGATGCGAGGATCCGGGCGAAGTGTTCGGCCATCACGTCCCCGTCACGCAGGGCCCGCAGGTACCACGGTGTACCACCAAGCGCCTCGGAGACCTGCCGGAACGCGAGCAGGCCGTGGTCGGGGTTGGGCCCGGCGGTGAACCAGGTGAGCATGGCGGGCAGCAGCTGCCGCTGGATCTCCGCCTGCCTCGTCATGCCGTGGCTGAGCGCCTCGATGTGGCGCAGCGCAGCCTTCGGGTCGCCATAGCCGAGCGCCCGCAGCCGGACCTCCGCCGCCTCGGGCGTGAGCCGCACCTGGGCGGACGGGATCCGGGCCACCGTTTCCAGCAGCGGGGAGTAGAACAGCCGCTGGTGCAGGGTGAGCACCCGCCGGGCCGTCGACCGCCACAGGTGCATCAGCTCCTTGGGCTCCTTCAGCCCCACCGCGCGGGCCAGCCAGCGCTGGCTCGCCTCATCGGTCGGCATCAGGTGGGTGCGGCGCAGCCGGTGCAACTGCACGCGGTGCTCCAGCAACCGCTGCAGCCGGTAGGCGGTGGCGAGGTCGTGGCCGTCCCCGCGTCCGACGTAGCCGTGGTCGACCAGAGCGGCCAGGGCTTCGAACGTGCCGCGCAGGCGCAGCCGCTCGTCCGCCCTGCCGTGCACGAGCTGCAGCAACTGGACGCTGAACTCCACGTCCCGCAGGCCCCCGGCTCCGAGCTTGATCTCGGTCTCGGCCTCGCGGGCCGGCAGCAGCGAGATCACCCGCCGGCGCATGGCCTGCACCTCGCCGACGAACTGGTCGTTGTCGGCCACCTGCCAGACCATCGGCCAGACCATGTCGACGAACTCCTGGGCCAGCGCGAGGTCGCCGGCCATCGGGCGGGCCTTGAGCATGGCCTGGAACTCCCAGTTCTTCGCCCACTTCTCGTAGTAGGCCCGGTGCGAGCCGAGCGTGCGCACGAGCGGCCCGGCCTTGCCCTCCGGGCGCAGCGCCGCGTCGACCTGCCAGATCGTGCCCGCGCCGGTGTGGGCAGAACAGACGCGGGTCAGCGCGCTGGCGAGCCGGGCGGCGACGGCGACCGCCTCCCCCGGCTCGCACACCGGATCACCGTCGGCCGCCAGGGCGGGCTCCGCGAGGAACAGCACGTCCACGTCGCTGACGTAGTTCAGCTCCCGCGCCCCGGTCTTGCCGAGCGCCACCACGCCGAGCCGGCACTTCTCCCACCCGGGCACCTCGCCCCGGGCCAGCGCGAGCGCGGTCTCGATGGTCGCGTCCGCGAGGTCGGCGAGTTCAGCCGCCACGTCGGGCAGTTCGACGAGCGGATCGGCCGCCGTGAGGTCCCGGGCGGCGATCCGCAGCAGCGCACGCCGGTAGGCGCGACGCAGGTCGTCCGAGCGGGACGCCTCGGCCACCGGCGCCGCAGCGTGTGGGTCAGCGCCGACGGAAGCCAGCAGTTCGGCGCGCAGGTCGTCCGCCGGGCGTCTCGCGACACTCCCGCGCAGGATGTCGACGTCCTCCGGGTGGTTGCCCAGGTGCTGGTTCAGCGCGGCACTCGCGCCCAGGACGGCGACCAGGCGCCGCGCGAAGGCCTCGTCGGCACCACACTCGCCGAACAGTCCGGGACGGGCGGCCACGAGCGTGTTGAACCCCGCCAGAGCGAGGTCCGGATCGGCGGTGCCCGGCAACGCCAGCAGGGCCTGCTCGATTTCCTCGCCGGTGCCGTACGGCTCCCACGCCTCGACCATCGACGCCGCCGCGGCGGCGTCGGCGAAGCCGAGCCGGGCAAGGCGGCCGGGCTGGCTGTCCATCCGGCTCACCCTCGTGATGCTAGCGTCTGGCCGTGGCGAGAACGGTGTCGCAGGCCCAGGTCGACGAGCTCCGCTCGGCCGCCCGGGCGCTCGCCGACGACCCGGACGCCGAGCTGTCCCGCAGTCGGCTCGCCGCCGCTGCGCGCACCACCTGCGCCCTGCTGGGCGCTCGCTATCCCGGCGGGACGGTCGAACTCCGGGTGCCGCCCTTCGCGGCCGTCCAGCTCGGCATCGGCGAGCGCGGACGCCACACCAGGGGCACCCCGCCGAACGTCGTCCAGACCGACGCTGTCACCCTGCTCCGCCTGGCCGGCGGCACTCTCGCGTGGACGGAGGCACTGGCCACGCACGCCGTCCGAGCCTCCGGCATTCGCAGCGATCTGGCCTCACTGTGGCCGCTGCCCGAGCTAGCCTGACGACACACCCCGAGCGAAGGAACCAGGACAATGACAGGCATCCCCGGCGGGGCGGGAACCGGTGGCGACCTCAGCATCGGTCCGGCCCTCGACAAGCTGCGCAGGGACAACGCGCTGACCGACCAGGTGATCGACCCGAGCGAGGACGAGCCGCACATCGTCGGCATCCCGAAGAAGTACCAGCGTCCTGCAGGCTCGGAGGAGCCGCACAGCTGAACCACAGGCACACACAGCAACTCCCACAGGTCAGCGACCTAGCGTGTGCATCGTGCCAGTGCGCCCAGAGGAGAACCACACGCTATGACAACCGATGACGCCGGATTCCCGGCAGACAGTCCCGACGTGCCCAAGAAGGGTCGCCGCATGACCTGGAAGAAGTGGCTGCTGATCGGCGTGGCCGCGGTCGTGGTACTGGGCGGAGCGGGCGTGGGGACGTTCCTGCTGCTACGGCCCTCCGGCGCCAGCGCCGCGATGACCTTCAACCGGGATGTCCAGGCCTCGAAGAGTGACCAGACGCTCAGCGTCAGCTTCGACGGCACGTTGTCCCCGCTCAAGGAGTCGGACGTCAACTTCGGGGTCTCCGGCACCGTCACCACCGTGAAGGTGAAGGCCGGCGACACGGTCAAGAAGGGTCAGAAGCTGGCCACGATCGACGACGCCGACCTGCAGAACTCGGTCGACCTCGCCGCGGCCAACCTGACCTCCGCCGAGGCGAACCTCACCGAGGTCAAGGACAACGACGGCAGCAGCGCGGCGATCACCTCCGCCCGCGCCCAGGTGACCTCGGCCAGCGCGGCGCTGTCCAACGCGAAACAGAACCTGAAGGACGCGGTGCTCCGCTCCCCCATCGCCGGAACGGTGGCCAGCGTGAACGTCGAGGTGGGCGACACCGTCGGCTCGTCCAGCTCGGGCTCCAGTGCCAAGAGTTCGTCGAGTTCGTCCAGCTCCAGTTCTTCCAGCTCCAGTTCCTCCAGTTCGGCCCAGGTCGTGATCATTGCGACGTCGAAGTGGAAGGTGGAGGGCAGCGTGGGCGCGTCCGACCTGAGCAGCCTGAAGGCCGGCCAGTCGGTGGCCATCACCACCGACGCGACCACGGACAAGCTCACCGGAAAGGTGGCCTCGGTCGGCATCGTGGCGACGTCCACCAGCAGCGACGGTACGGCGACCTTCCCGGTCGTGGTGAACATCAGCGGCACCCACAAGAACCTGTATTCGGGCACCACCGCCACCGCGGTGATCACGACGGGCAGCTACTCCGACGTCCTCACCGTGCCCACCGCTGCGATCACCACCTCGAACGGCAAGACCGTGGTGACCAAGGTCTCCGGCGACCAGACCAGTACGGTCGAGGTCGGAGTCGGCAAGGTGTTCGGCACCTACACAGAGATCACCAGCGGGCTGTCCGAGGGTGACACCGTCCGGATCAGCTTCACCCGGCCCACCTCCACCTCCACGACGCGTGGCGAGAGCCAGAACGGCGGCTTCGGCGGGGGCGGTTTCGGGGGCGGCTTCGGCGGCGGCGGTCCCGTCATCGTCGGCGGCGGTGCGCCGGGCGGCGGCCAGGGCGGGCGGTGACGCAGATGAGCATGCTGCACATGTCCGGAGTGCGGAAGACCTACTCCACAGGCGTGGTCGAGGTCGAGGCGCTCCGCGGAATCAACCTCGACGTCGATGAGGGCGAGTACCTCGCGATCATGGGGCCGTCCGGATCCGGCAAGTCCACCCTGATGCACATCATCGGCTGCCTGGACGTGCCGACCGCCGGTGTCTACGAGCTCGACGGCACCGACGTCAGCAAGATGTCGGAACGCCAACTCGCCGAGGTGAGGAACTCCAAGATCGGCTTCGTCTTCCAGCAGTTCAACCTGCTGGCCAGCCTCAGTGCGCTGCGCAACGTCGAACTGCCGATGGTGTACGCGGGAGTCCCTGCGGCCCAGCGGCGCGAGCGGGCGGAGCTGGCGCTGGAGAAGGTCGGCCTGGCCAAGCGCATGCAGCACCGGCCCGGCGAGCTGTCCGGCGGCCAGCAGCAGCGGGTGTCCGTTGCCCGCGCCTTGGTCACCGACCCCGCGCTGATCCTCGCCGACGAGCCCACCGGCAACCTCGACTCCCACTCGACGGGCGAGATCCTCGAACTGTTCGAGGACCTCAACGAGGCGGGCCGCACGATCGTGATCATCACCCACGAGCCGGACGTCGGCGAACGGGCGAAGCACCTCGTCCACATCTACGACGGCCTGCTGCGCGAGTCGGCCCCGATCGTGGCGGCGGGAGCCACGCGATGATGGGCTGGATGGAGACCGTCCGGACGGCCATCTCCGCGCTCAATGCGCGCCGGATGCGGTCCGCGCTCACGATGCTCGGCATCCTGATCGGCATCGCAGCGGTCATGCTGACCGTCGGCCTCGGGCAGGGCGCTTCGGCGTCCATCACCGACCGGATCAACTCACTCGGCTCGAACCTGATCATCGTCAGCCCGAGCCAGTCGACCTCGTCCGGCGGCTTCCGTGGCGGCGGCGGTGCGGTGTCCACGCTGACCATGCAGGACGCGTCCATGCTGGCCGACCAGCAGGTTGCGCCCGACGTGTCCGCGGTGGCGCCGACGTCGCAGACCAACGGATCGCTGCAGTCGTCCGAGACGACCTGGACGTCGACGGTGGTCGGCACCGTGCCGGACTGGCTGACCGTGCGGGCGCGGACGGTGGGGACGGGACGGTTCTTCACCCAGGCCGAGCTGGACTCGTCCGCGAACGTCGCCGTGCTCGGCTCCGACACGGCCACCGAGCTGTTCACCACCGGCCAGGCGGTCGGGCAGACGATCAGCATCAACGGCCAGTCGTTCACGATCATCGGAGTGCTGCAGGCGGAGGGCTCGTCGGGCACCACCAACCAGGACGACACCGTGCTGGTGCCCATCACGACGTTCGCGTCCCGGCTGTCCACCTCGAGCAGCGCGAACAGCGTCTCGTCCATCTATCTGTCCGGTCGGGACGCCGACAGCCTGTCCGCCGCCTACCAGCAGGTGAAGACGGCGCTGCTGTCCTCGCACCAGGTGACCGCGGACGACGCGGACTTCTCGGTGAGCACGCAGGCTTCTCTGGTCGAGACCGCCACCTCGATCACCGGCATCCTGACCGCGCTGCTCGGCGGCATCGCCGGCATCTCGCTCCTGGTGGGCGGCATCGGGGTGATGAACATCATGCTGGTGTCCGTCAGCGAGCGCGTCCGGGAGATCGGGCTGCGCAAGGCGCTGGGCGCCACGCCGGGCGTGATCCGGCGCCAGTTCTTGGTTGAGGCAGGCATCCTCGGCGTCCTCGGCGGTCTGGTCGGCGTCGGCCTGGGCTTCGCCGGGGCCATGATCCTGACACCCATCCTGAGCATCACCGTGGCGATCTCCGCGCCTGCGACGCTGATCGCGCTCGCGGTCTCGCTGGGCATCGGCCTGGTGGCCGGCGTCTACCCCGCCTCACGGGCGGCCAAGCTCGCGCCGATCGACGCACTGAGGAGTGAATAATGTTCGCCAACCCACGAGTCCGCGCCGTGGTCGGCGCCGGCACCGCCCTCGCGGTGGTCGCCGGCATCGGCATCGGCCTGGCCACGTCGTCGAGTGCCGCGTCCAACCGATTCGTGACGGCCAGCGCCTCGACCGGTGACGTCACCCAGACCTACTCGGCCACCGGGACGGTCGCCCGCAAGAACACCTCAGAGGTGTCCTTCGCCGTCGACGGCACGGTGAAGAAGGTCTATGTCGCGGTCGGCGACAGCGTGGACGCCGGGGACACGCTCGCCGTGCTCAACAAGGGCGAACTCCAGCTCGCGGTGCTGAACGCGACGACCACGGTCGCGCAGGCCGAGGCGTCCCTGTACTCGGCCCAGCACCCGGCCAGCGCGTCGAGTTCGAGCAAGGCCAGCAGCGCGAAGGCGGCCAAGGGTGCGACCGCGGCCAGCGTGGTGATCGACCCGGCCGTGCTCAACGAGGCAGTCTCGCGGATCAACCTCGCGATCCAGGTCGAGGCCGGCAAGTGCGACGCGATCTTCAGCTCGATCCTGCCGAGCCCGTCCCCCACGGCGACGCCTTCCAGCGCGGACCCGTCGGCAACGCCCACCGCGACCGACCATGCGTCGGCGGAGTCCCCCGCGTCCGCGACGCCGACGGCGACGCCCACGCCCACCGCGTCCTCCGACGCCAGCGCCAAGGCGGACCAGAGCCCTGTAGCCACCGCGAGCGCATCGCAGCTGGCCAAGACCCTGGATGAGGGTGACTTCACCGATGCCCAGCTCCAGGACTGCGCCGACGCGCGCGCCGAGGTGATCCTGGCCAACGCCAACCTGCAGCAGGTCGTCGGCCAGTTGACCGGCCAGCACGGTGGCACGGGGACCGGAGGCAAGAAGTCCGGTTCGTCCAGCTCGTCCAGCTCGACGAAGGTCAGCAAGTCGGCCGTGGCCAGGGCGAAGGCCACGCTGCTGCAGGCGCAGCAGGAACTCGCCTCCGCCCAGGAGGACCTGTCGAAGGCGACCCTGGTCGCCCCGATCTCCGGCACCGTCGGCCTGGTCGGGCTGAGCACCGGCGACAGCGCGTCCGCCGGCTCGATCACGATCGTCGGTTCCGGCAGCGCGGTGGTGACCTTCGAGCTCCCGCTGACGACGAGGGAACTGGTCAAGGTGGGGCAGTCGGTCACGGTGACCCCGGCAGGATCGACCAAGGCCCTGACCGGCAAGATCACTGCGATCGCCTCGCTGCAGACCAGCGGCACCAGCGGCGACACGTCGACCTACACCACCACGGTGGCGGTGAGTGACGCGGCCGGTCTGCTGGCCACGGGAGCCAAGGCGTCGGTGACGATCCCGGTGAAGTCGGTGACCGGTGTCGTGCGGGTGCCCGCCTCCGCGGTCACGCCCACCGGTGCGGGCACCGCGACGGTCCAGGTCGTCGACAGCGCGAACGCGACGAGCGCCTCCAGCGTGACCGTGCAGACCGGTGCGGTCGGCGGCGGCTGGGTGCAGATCACGTCCGGGCTGGACGCGGGCACGCTCGTGGTGCTCGCCGACACGACGGCCGAGATCCCGTCCAACACCACCAACAATCGGCGGACCACCTCGTCGGGCACGTCCTCGACCCGGGCGACGTCGACCAGGGCGTCCACAGGGGCGACCACGGCGCCGACCACCGGTGGCCAGGCGGGCACGGCCAGCACGCAGCCGACCAGCAGCGCGAGCCGCTGACGACCGACCGGAAGTCGCCGTCACCCCCGGGTGGCGGCGACTTCCGCTGCTACAGCACCGGCAGCGAGTTGTTCAGCTCCCACTCGGACACATGGCCGCGATAGGAGTCGTACTCGGCCTTCTTGTTGCGCAGGAAGAAGTCGAACACGTGCTCGCCCAGCGTGTCGGCGACCAGCTGCGAGTTCTCCATCAGGTCGATCGCGTTGCCGAGGCTGCGGGGCAGCGGCGAGATGCCGAGCGCCTGCCGCTGGCGATCGGTCAGCGACCAGACGTCGTCCTCCGCGCCCTCGGGCAGCTCGTACTCGTTCTCGATCCCGGCCAGGCCGGCCGCGAGCACCATCGCGTAGGCGAGGTACGGATTGGCCGCGGAGTCGATCGAGCGCACCTCGATACGGGCGGACGTCCCCTTGTTCGGCTTGTACATCGGCACCCGGACCAGGGCGGAGCGGTTGTTCTGGCCCCAGCAGATGTAGCTGGGGGCCTCCGCGCCGGCGACCAACCGCTTGTAGGAGTTCACCCACGGGTTGGTGATCGCGGTGATCTCGCCCGCGTGCTTCAGCAGGCCCGCGATGAACTGGCGTCCGACCTTCGACAGGTGATACTCCGCGCTCGCGTCGTAGAACGCGTTGGTGTCGCCCTCGAACAGCGAGACGTGGGTGTGCATGCCGGACCCCGGATGGTCGCTCAGCGGCTTGGGCATGAAGGACGCGAACAGGTTCTGGATCACCGCGACCTCCTTGATCACCACCCGGAAGGTCATGATGTTGTCGGCCATGGTGAGCGCGTCGGCGTAGCGCAGGTCGATCTCCTGCTGGCCCGGCCCGCCCTCGTGGTGGCTGAACTCCACCGAGATCCCCATCTGCTCGAGCAGGGTGATCGCCTGGCGGCGGAAATCCGCGCCCGGGCTGGTGGTGGTGTGGTCGAAGTAGCCGGACTGGTCGGCCGGCACCGGCGGCTGGCCGGGCACGATCGGCTGCTTGAACAGGTAGAACTCGATCTCGGGGTGGGTGTAGTAGGTGAACCCCATGTCCGAGGCCTTCTTCAGCGCCCGCTTCAGCACGTACCGGGGGTCGGCGAAGGACGGGGCGCCGTCAGGCAGGCGGATGTCGCAGAACATCCGGGCGGTGCCCTGGGTGGCGCCGCGCCAGGGCAGCAGCTGGAACGTGGACGGGTCGGGGTGGGCCACCATGTCGGACTCGTACACGCGCGCGAAGCCCTGGATGGCCGACCCGTCGAACCCGATCCCCTCGGAGAGCGCGCCTTCGAGTTCCGCGGGGGCGACGGCGACGGACTTCAGGAAGCCCAGGACGTCGGTGAACCAGAGCCGGACGAAGCGGACGTCCCGCTCCTCCATGGTGCGGAGCACGAACTCGGTCTGCTTATCCATGGCGCCCAGTCTGCCGCCGGAAGTGTTTCAGTCTGGTTACACGCGACTGTCGGACACGCTGGGTAGGTTGTGGGTATGGCTCCGACCTTCAATGCGATCGGCATCACCGTGGCCGACATGGCCGCAACGCTGGAGTTCTACCGGCTGCTCGGACTCGAGTTCGAACCCTCCGACGACGCGGAGGGCCACGTGGAGTGGGAAGGTCCCGGCGGCGTCCGGATCATGTTCGACACCACGTCCGTGATCCACAGCTTCGACCCCGACTGGGAGCCGCCGGTCGGCGGACCGGCGATGAGCCTGGCCTTCGAGTGTGCGACGCCGGCCGAGGTCGACGCCACCGTCGCCATGGTCGCCCAGGCCGGCTTCACCGTGCACCGCGAGCCATGGGATGCCTTCTGGGGCCAGCGCTACGCCACCGTCCTCGACCCCGACGGCAACCGGGTGGACGTCTTCGCCTGGTCCTGAGCCGGACTGCTCCCTGAGCTTGACGAAGGGCTACCGAGGCTTCGTCAAGCTCAGCCAGCAAGGACGCCTCAGCCAGCAGGGGCGCCTCAGCCAGCAGGGGCGCCTCAGCCAGCAGGGGCGCCTCAGCCAGCAAGGGCGCCTCAGGCCCCGAACGGGCTGCGGTCCTCGCGGTCCCGCTTCTCCTCCGCGCTCTCGTCGACGTCGTCGTTGAACCGGGGGTCGTTCTCCCAGTCCTCGTTGCGCTCGGCGACCTTCTCCAGCGCGTGGGCCGCGTCCGCGGGGGTCGCGTAGGGGCCGAGCCGAGTAGCGCTCTTGCAGCCTTCGTACGGTTCGACCGCGTGGTGGTCGAGGCAGTAGTACCACTCGCCCTGCGCCATCGGTTGCGCCTCCGATCGTCAAAGTTGCTGCCCACTATGATCGCCGGAGTGACCGCGATCAAGCCCTTCCCGGTGTCGCCGATGCGTCCGGTGCCCGCGCACATCCCGCGTCCGGCGTACGTCGGGCAGCCTCGGCCGGAGCGCTACGAGGGCTCGCACGTGCAGACGGCAGAGACGATCGAGAAGATGCGGGTCGCCGGACGGATCGCTGCCCGGGCCATGCACGCCGGCGCCGCCGTGATCGCGCCAGGCGTCACCACGGACGAGATCGACGAGGTCGTGCACGACTTCATCGTCAGCCACGACGCGTACCCGTCCACGCTGGGCTACCGGGGCTTCCCGAAGGCCTGCTGCACGTCGGTGAACGAGGTGATCTGCCACGGTATCCCGGACGCCCGTCCGTTGGAGGACGGCGACCTGGTGAAGATCGACGTGACTGCCTTCATCGATGGAGTGCACGGCGACAATTGCGCGACCTTCTTCTGCGGAGAGGTGGACGAGGAGTCGCGGCTGCTCACCGAACGCACCGAGAATGCCATGAACCGCGCGATCCGGGCCGTCCAGCCCGGGCGGCAGATCAACGTCGTGGGACGGGTGATCGAGTCGTACGCACGCCGGTTCGGCTATGGGGTGGTGCGCGACTACACCGGCCACGGCGTACACAGCGCCTTCCATTCGGGCCTGGTCGTCCCGCACTACGACGAACCGATGCTGGACACGGTGATCGAGGTGGGCATGACGTTCACCATCGAGCCGATGCTCGCTCTCGGCGACCAGCGCTCCCACGTCTGGGACGACGGCTGGACGGTCGTCACCGACGACGGCAGCCGGGTGGCCCAGTTCGAGCAGACGCTCGTCGTCACCGCGAGCGGGGCGGAGATCCTCACCGTTCCGTGAGATTTCCGGGTCGAATGCGAGCCGTGGCGCATTCGCCGATTCCGGTTCGAACGGGATAACGTTATCGGAGCCGAACAGCTCCACTCCCCCTTTATGAATCCTCTGGAGCGGAACGGTCAGGCCCCGCCAGGCCACCAACCCCCCGGTTTACCTGGTGGGGCCGCTCTGCAACCCGGGTTCGCCCCGGGTCAGGCGCCCAGGCAACTCAGGGCCTTCCGCGCCGCCGTGTCCGTCTTCCGCGCCTTGATCGGGAACCAGGCAATCCGCGCCTTCGAGGACGCCTTGTACGAGGGCGCGTTCGTCACGAAGAGCTCAGTGGGATCGACGTTCTCGCTGGTGTAGCCCTGGCTGTTCTGGTGCACCTGCGTCGCGACGGCGACCGTCCACCACTTCCCGTTGGCGCGCACCATCTGCCCGCGCGGATAGGTGATCGCGCCGCCGACCTGGCCCACCTGCTCCAGCTGCTTCAGGCGTTTCGCCGACACCGCCGCGCACTTCGCATGTGGCGCGAGCTTGCCCGTGTACGTCGCCGGCGAACCCGGCTCCGGCTTCTCTGCGGGCACCGGGAGCTTCTTCGCACAGGCGAGAGCGCGTGCCGCCGCCTTGTCCCCCGACGGCTTCGCCAGCTGCCATGCGAAGGGCTCGTGGTCAGGCTGGTCGGCATATGTCCGGTAACTGGTGACGAAGAAGGCGTAGGGCTCGACGGTCTTCTTCGTGTAGCCGCTGTCGTTCTTCGACACCCGGGTGGCGACCGCTGCCGTCCACCACCCGGCGTTCGACTTCACCATCGCTCCCACGGGGTACTGGATCGCACCGCCGGCCATCCCGATCTGCTCGAAGAGCGCCAACTCCTCCTTCGATGCCGTCACGCATGTGCTGCTGGCCAGCGTGCCGTCGTAGGGATGCAGCGTGCGATCGTCCGGCTCGGGCGTGGCGGACGAGGGCGGTGCGGGCGTGATGGACGGTGCCCGCACGACCGGTTCGTTCCAGAAGTTGGCCAGCCCACAGCCGGAGAACAGGACCGTCGCCAGGACGGCCCCCACCACTCGCACCGGCGTGAGCACCCGTCCAGCCTACGGGCGAGACGGACCGGCGGAAGAGGAACGCGAGATATCGCGTGGCTTCCACACCGTGCACCGCTGTGAACCACACGTGGTCAAGAGCGGTGCGCACCGATCCGGAGCTCACACCCGGCGACCCGGATCGAACACGTTTCCGCAGCCGGAGTGCCGCCGGTGGCCGCTCGGAATTGCGCACTCGATCGGGAGCACCGCGCTCGCGAAGACATGCTCCAGCCATCGACTGCGCAAATCCGGTCATGACGCGGCCGGCTAGGTCCTGCGCCGGTAGTTCGTCGATGTAGTCGGGTGGGTGAGATCATGCACGCTCCATCGGCGCTGAGCACCCAAGAAGCCAACCACTCAGGACGCTGCCACGGTGAACCCGCCCTGAGCCGCGTCATCTGCTGGCCGCCGCGGCCACCGCAGCTTCGAACTCGTCCTGAGTGATCCCGACGACGCCGCAGTCGAAGTCGGCCTTCGCCTTGTTCGCTGGATCGATGCGGGCGAGCACGGCCTCCATCGCCACCGGGGGATCCCACCAGTCGACCTGACCGAGCAGGACCCCGCTTCGCCGGCCGGGCTGAGCTGGCTCCGGCTGGGCGGGGATCAGCGGACCTACCGAGGAGGCAAGCTCGGCTCGAGCGATGAAGACCCGCGCCGGGGCAGCCAGGTAGATCAGGACCAGATCACCGGCAGAGAGGGCATCAGATCGTGAGCTCGTCGATGAGTTCGCGTGGGAGGCCGAGCGATCGCAGGTCGACGGCCTTGCCGTCTTCGGCCCACAGCGGGCCAGCGTCGTAGTCGGGCCAGAACTCCAGGAACGCCATAGTGAGAGTCTGCCGCTTCCCGGGCGCTCCCGGTCAGCCGAGGATCGACGTCGGTTGCCGACGACGGTAGCGTGACTGCGTGGACACTGGCGGCGATGCACCGTTGCTTCTGTTCGACGGAGATTGCGCCTTCTGCACCACGAGCGTCGCTTGGCTCGCAGAACGTTTGCATCGCAACCAAGCGCGCCGCGCGAGACTCTCGCCGTGGCAGTACGTCGACGTGGCCGAGCTCGGAATCACGACGGCACAGGCGCAACGTGAGGTCATCTGGGTTTCACCCGATGGCAGCCACGCTGGAGGTGCGGCAGCGGTCGCCGCGTGGCTCACCCATTCCGGTCGGCCGTACTCCTTCGTGGGGAGGATCATCCAACTTCCGCTTATCCGCGGTGTTGCCGCGGCCGTTTACCGACTCGTCGCAGCCAACCGGCACCGGATGCCGGGCGGTTCTCCTGCGTGCGCAGTGCCACCTCGGGGATACGACCCCGCTGCGCCCGGCACCAAGAGTCTCTAGCCCTCCGCATCGGTTGCCGAGCGGCCCCGGCTCGTCAGATCGCACAGGAGTTCCCCGGACTCCCGGCAAGCCCTCAGGCGCCAGACGGAACGCCCTCAACTGCCGCGGTCCGGGCGGGTGGTGTCGCTCGAGGGCTCTGCGGCGTGGCCGTGGTGCCGCGCGTCGCGCTGGCCCGGAGGCGATCGGACAAGGCGAGGACCTCATCGCGCAGGGCGTCCGGGGTGACTACCTCGAAGTCCCAGCCGAGTCCGGCCAGCATGCAGGCCATGCCGTCGAGGTGCTCCGCTCGGGTCTGCAGGAGCACACCGTCGACGTGCTCGCTCAGCCGTCCCACGCTGGGGGGCAGTCGCACTTCCGCATCTGCAAGAGAGGTCCGCAGCACGACGGAGACCTCGTGCGACCACCTGACCGCTGCGATACCCGACACGACCTGTGCCTCGGCGTCAAAGTTGGCGGGCACGACGTAGGAGCCGTCGCCCGGCTTGACGGAGGCGATGCGGTCCAAGCGGAAGGTCCGCAGGCCATCACGGCCATGGTCGTGTCCGGTGACGTACCACCTGCCGGAGTGGGAGACCAAGCCGTAGACATCCAGGTCACGCTGTGACTCCTGCCCGTCCCAGGTGGTGTACTCGATCACGACAGTGCGCCGCGCCTGCGCAGCCGAAGCGAGCCCAAGCAGCGTGTCGGCGACGGCGGGAGCGCTGGCGCGCACCGGGGTCGTGAACTGCGCGGTCGACAGCAGGTCGTCGAGCCGCTGGCTCAGCGCTCGGGGCAGTACCCGCGACACCTTGGCCAGTGCGCTCGCTGTCGCTGCGTGTTCGGTGGTGGCAAGCCCCGCGCGTTCCGCGGCCATGAGGCCCAGGACGACGACGACGGCTTCGTCGTCGGTGAGCATCAGCGGGGGGAGCCTGTATCCCGGTGAGAGCCGGTAGCCGCCATACCTGCCCCGCTGCGCCTGGATGGGGATGCCCAGGTCGGCGAGGTGCTCGGCGTAGCGGCGGACCGTGCGCTCCTCGACCCCGAGCCGAGCAGCGAGATCGCCCACCGTGCGCTGCCCGCCCGACTGCAGCATCTCCAACATGGCGAGCACGCGAGCGGTCGGACGGGTCACGGCGCTCCTCGGCACTGTGGGCAAGAACATCGGATGGGAGACTCCGCATACCGGGCGGAATCTGTCCGCAATCGAGTCTAGCGTCGTCGCCATGAACACCACCACCTATGTCCTCGTCCCCGGCTTCTGGCTCGGCGCCTGGGTGTGGCACGCCGTCGCAGACTCGCTGAGGGAGCGCGGCCACGTTGTGCATTCCGTCGACCTGTCAGGCATGGGCGAGCGCGCCCACCTCGCCTCGCCCGAGACCGACCTGACGACCCATATCGACGACGTCGCGCACCTGCTCGAGCAGGAGAACCTGCACGACGTCGTGCTCGTCGGCCACAGCTACGGCGCCCTCGTGACCACGGGTGTCGCGGACCGCATGCCTGAGCGCGTGGCGCACCTGGTCTACGTCGACTCGGGGCCGCTGCCCGACGGCACGGCACAGGCCGACTTCGACGGACCCGATGCGCGCGCGGCGAACGAGCATCTGGTCATGACACACGGCCAGGGCTGGAAGCTCCCGCCGCCCCCCTGGGCCGTACTCGCCGCAGACGTGCCGGAAGCGGACGAAACGATCATCGCCGCACTGGTCGAAGGATCGCAGCCGCAGCCCTGGCTCACCGCCACCCAGCCGGTCGCGCTCAGCGGCGCATGGGAGCGGCTGCCCCGCATGGGTGTGCTGTGCAGCTTCAGCCTTGAGCAACTTCAGCAGATGGCACCACACGCACCCGCGTTCGCACACATGATCGCCGGCGACTGGACTTACGTCGAACTGCCGACGTGGCACTGGCCGATGATCAGCCGACCGGCGGAACTCGCCATGGTGCTGGAGTCAGTCAGCCACTAGGCGAACTGTCTGATTCATCAGCGTGAAGCACTCCTGGACGGCGACGGCGTACCAATCGGCCCCCAACCGGGCAGTATGCGGGCAATCCTGCTGTCGACTACTCCGCCGACAGTCCCGCACGAGACGCCTTATCTTCCCTAGTCAACGAGAGATGAGGGACGAGCCGGCCTGTAAGCCGGATTCTGTACCTCCTCGCGGAGGCGGTGATCATCCATCTGCGACGGCTGTTGCCAACCGCCTTCGCCGTTGCCGGCGTGCGACCAACCCGGACGCCTCGCGCGAGCAGCGCTCAAGCGGCGTCCGCAGGCCCGCGTCCGAAGACCCGGACCCTTCTTGGTCTTGCTCCGGGTGGGGTTTACCGAGCCACCCCAGTCACCTGGGGTGCTGGTGGTCTCTTGCACCACCGTTTCACCCTTGCTCCTCCTCGCGGAGGGGCGGTCTGTTCTCTGTGGCACTTTCCCGCGGGTCACCCCGGGTGGGCGTTACCCACCACCCTGCTCTGTGGAGTCCGGACTTTCCTCGACTTGCGCCGCGATCACCCGGCCGACTCGTCCGCGCCCCAGCGTACTGGACGCAGTGTCACACAGGATCGAGGATGCGGAACTCGACCTTCCCGGAGAGCAGGTCTGCCGAGACCAGGGTGGCCGAGACCTGCTCGCCGAGGATGAGGTCGGTGCCCTTGACCTTCGCCTCGACCGCCGGGTCAGCGATCTGCAGGACGCCGAGGTCATCGTCCGGATCGACCTCCAGCACGGTCCCGGTGAACGTCCGGCCGAGTTGGGGCGCCAGCACCATGGCCTCAACCAGGTCCACCACACCCCGCTCATACTTCTTGGCCCGGCGATCGGAGTCGTCCATCACTGCGGGCAGGTCGGCCATCGTCCCGGCGACCCAGTCGGGCACGTCCTTGCCCGCACAGATGGCGACGCAGATCTCGCCGCTGTACCGGTCGACGAGCCGGCGCAACGGCGCGGTCGTGTGCGCGTACGGCGCGGCGATCGCCGCGTGCAGCGGCTGCTCCGGCAGCGTCCCCCGGAACGCCTGGTAGCCGGCGCCTCGGAACAGCATCGTGCAGGCGTCCAGCATCGCTGCCTGCGCCGGCACGGACGCATCCAGCCCGCGAACGAAATCGGGATACCCCTTCGACTGCGGCCACGGGATGCCGAGCGCCGCGGCCGTCCGCCGCAGCTTGCCCAGCGCCCCGTCCTTCGCCGGCGGCAGCGTTCGCAGGACGCCCACCCCGGCCTTCAGCATCAGCGCAGCCGCACCCATCCCGGTGGCCAGCGACAGCTGGGCGTTCCAGTCCTCGACAGGCAGCGGGGCCCTGAACTGCAGCTCCCAGCGGGAATCGGTGGGCACCACCTCCTGCTCGGGCACCGAGAGGCTCACCCCGCCGCGGGCCGCTTCCCGCGCCAGCCTGAGCGTGCCCAGAGTGCGCAGCAGCTCGAGCTGCTCGCCACCGCTACCCGCGTCCAGCGCGGCCTGGGCGCCGGTGTAGCTCAGTTTGTCCCGGCTGCGGACGAGGCCCCGCGCCACCCGCGTCGACGTGGTCTGGCCGGACGCGTCGAACTCCAGCTCCCACACCAGCGCGGGACGCACCTGGCCCGGCAGCAGGCTCGCGGCGCCCTCGGACAGGACGGACGGGTGCAGCGGCGTCCTGCGGGTGGGTGCGTACAGCGTCTCACCGCGGTGGTGCGCCTCTGCGTCCAGGTGCGCGCCAGGGCTCACGAACGCCGCCACGTCCGCGATCGCGTACTGCAGCTGGAAGCCGTCCTTCGTCCGCGCCAGGTGGAACGCCTGGTCGAGGTCGGTGGAGCCCTCCGGATCGAGCGTGACGAACTCGATGTCGGTGCGGTCAGCGTCCGGAAGCACCGGGTTGCGGGCGGCGTGCTCCGCCTCGGTGAGCACCTCCGGCGGGAATTGGCCGGGGACACCGAGGGCGGCCCGCAACCGGCGCAGACCCTCCCGCAGCGCCGGCGGTTCACTCTGTTGCAGTGAGACGTGACGACTCGGCACGGTTCCTCCTCAGCGACGGTTATGCGCGGGGCGCGCCATCAGGCCTCCACCGCGGACGTCCGCACGAGCACCCGCTCGCACTCCTCGCAGCGCAGCACCTCGTCCGGCGCCGCGGCGGCGTAGCCGGCGAGTGCGATCGGGGTTGCCTCGATCTGGCAGCCACCGCACCGGCGTCCCTCCAGCGCGGCCGCACCCACGCCACCGGACCGCGCGCGGATCCGGTCGTACAGGGCCAGCAGGTCGGCCGGAATGCCGGTCGCGATCCCGTCCCTGGCGCTCTGGTGCCCCGCCTGCTCTGCGTCGAACTGGGCGACCTGCTCGTCGCGGGACGCGATCAGGGCCCGCATCGAGTTCTCCAGTTCGGCGAGCTCTGCGGCGTACCGGTCGCGCTCGGCGGTCGCCGTCTCCAGTTGCTCCATGAGTTCGAGCTCGACGTCCTCCAGATCGGAGATCCGGCGCCCGAGGTGGCTGATCTCGTCGAGCATGGCGTTGAGCTGCTTGGGATCGGTGACCGTGCCCGCGTCCACCCGCTGCTGGTCGCGCGCCTGCCGCTCGCGCACGGGGACCAGGTCCGATTCCGCCTTCTCCACGTCCAACTGCAGATCGGCAACGGTCGTGCGGGCCGCAATGAGCGATTCGCCCAGCCCGGCCCTGGCCGTCCTGGCCTCGGCGAGTGCGGCGTGTTCCGGCAGCGACCGGCGGCGGTGCTCGAGCTGGGCGATCGCGGTGTCTTCCGCCTGCAGGTCGAGCAGGCGGAGTTGGGCCGTGGGATCAGCCTTCATCTGGCACCTCCTGGAGTTGTGCAGCCGACTCTAGTGCGTGCCCCGGGCGTGCGGGGCCGCCCGAACTCCGCCGCCCCTCCCGAACGGGACAAACCTGCCGCCAGTTGCGACCAGACCCCCGAAACCGGCCATCGGTGGCGACTGGCGTCAGGTTTGTCCCGATCTGGAAGGCGGCAGTGACGCTGACGAGGGGAGCCGGAGGCAGGGATAGCATGCGATCCATGACCGAGGAGCGCACCGAGACCGAACCGATCGTCCTGCCCAACCGGCAGCAGCCGTTCTCGGAGGCTTTCCGGCAGTTCATCCCGGAATCCTGGGCGCCCTACCCGGAGGAACTCCCCGCTGAGCTGCCCGCCGCCGAGCCGGCCGCACTCCGTCGCCGTGCGCTGGCGGAGGCGTTCCCCGGCGAGCGACTGGTGATCCCGGCCGGCGGACTCAAGGTGCGGGCCAACGACACCGACTATCGGTTCCGGCCGCACTCCGCCTTCGCCTGGCTCACCGGCCTGGGCAGCGACCGCGAGCCGGACGCCGTACTGGTGCTGGAGCCCACCGACACCGGCCACGAGGCCACTCTGTACTTCAAGCCCCGCGCGCCGCGGACGGACCCCGAGTTCTACGCGGACTCCCGCTACGGCGAGATGTGGGTGGGCACTCGCGAATCGCTGGCGGAGATGTCCGCGTTCACCGGGTTGTCGTGCGCGCCGATCTCCGAGTTCCCCCACGCCCTGGCCAAGAATCTTTCCGCGACCCGCGTCCGGTTGTTGCGAGAGGCGGACGCGGCTATCTCCGTCCAGCTGGACCAGCTGCGCGCTGAGGCGTCAGTGGACGTCGCGGCTGCGCAGGCGTCCGACAATGAACTACAGATGGCGCTGTCGGAGGCCCGCCTGGTCAAGGACGGCTTCGAGCTCGACCAACTCAGGCAGGCTTGTGCCGACACCGCGATCGGCTTCGAGGCGGTGATCGCCGACCTGCCCGAGGCGATCCGGCGCGGCCGAGGCGAGCGCTGGGTCGAAGGCATCTTCGGGCTGCACGCGCGGCACCTGGGCAACGCGGTCGGCTACGACACGATCGCGGCCTCCGGCGACCACGCCAACACGCTGCACTGGATCCGCAACGACGGCGACATCCGGCCCGGCGACCTGTTGTTGCTGGACGCCGGCGTCGAGGTCGAGTCTCTCTACACCGCCGACATCACCCGTACGCTGCCGGTGTCCGGGACATTCACGCCGGCCCAACGCAAGGTCTACGAGGCGGTCCTGGCCGCTCAGGCTGCCGGAATGGCGGCGGCGCGGCCGGGCAACAAGTTCTCGGACGTGCACGCTGCCGCCGTCCGCGTGATCGCCGAGCATCTGGAGGCCTGGGGGCTCCTGCCGGTCAGCGCGGAGGAGTCCCTCAACCCCGCGACCGGTGGCCAGCACCGCCGCTGGATGGTGCACGGCACGTCCCACCACCTCGGCCTGGACGTTCACGACTGCGCGCAGGCCCGTCAGGAGAACTACCGGGACGCCGAACTCCGCCCGGGCATGGTGATCACCGTCGAGCCGGGCCTGTACTTCAAGAGCACGGACCTGCTGGTGCCCGAGGAACTGCGGGGTATCGGCGTCCGGATCGAGGACGACGTCGTGATCACCGAGGACGGCTGCGCGATCCTCTCCGACCAACTCCCCCGCGACCCGGACGCGGTCGAGGCCTGGATGGCGTCCGTCTGGGCCCGCTGAGTACACGACCGAAGCTGTGGATAACTGAACGGAAAAGGAACCGTCCCCTTTTCGTTCAGGGTCAGAGCAGGCCGCGGTGCTCGAGCTTTGCGCGCAGGCGGGCGCCCACTCGCTCCTCGGTGGCGAGTGCCGGCAACAACTCCGGCTGGGTAGTCAGCGCGCGGAACGCGTAGCCGACCGTGAGGTCGTGCGGCCGGGTCTCCACGACCGTGATCGGGTCGCCGGCGGCCACCGTGCCCGGCTGCAGCACACGCAGGTAGGCGCCGGGGACGCCGTGCTCGGTGAACCGTCGGACCCAGTGGGGCTCGTCGACGAAGCCGGCGAACACCGCGCACGGGATCCGGACGTAGGTCACCTCGAGGAGGCATTCGCCCACTCGCCAGCGTTCGCCCAGCCGGGCGTCCTGGACGTCCAAGCCCACGGTGGTGAGGTTCTCCCCGAACGCCCCGGGTCCGAGCGGCCGACCCAACTCGGCCTCCCAGTAGGCGTAGTCCTCCCTTGCGAAGGCGTACACGGCCTGGTCAGGACCGCCGTGATGCTTCAGGTCGGCGATGTGGTCGCCCTCGGGCCCGGACGGACCGATCCGGACGGCCGACGCCACCGGCCGCTTGTCGATGCCGGTGCGGCCGACGGTTCCGTGAGGCGTCGGACGGATCGCGCCGATGTTCACGGCCTCAAGGTGTGCCACGCTGAAGACGGTAGCCGGGCCGGGTTCCGTCCGCGAGCCCGGCGATCACAGCGTGGCCGCGATGCGCCCCGTGGCCAAGTCACCCTGGACCCCGCGAGGTGAGGCGAGCGTGCTCGCGCTCACCGAGGAGGAAGGGTCCTGAACGTAGTGAGTAGAGTGCTCACCGGCCGGTCGATGATGCCCGGCCAACCCACGACACCGCAGTGAAGGAGTGCCGAGTTGACCGAGAACGGCGAGACAGGGGACGTGAACCGTCCGGACCCCATGCAGACCAAGGTGGTCCTGGACGAGTCGCAGATGCCGACCCACTGGTACAACATCGTGGCCGACCTGCCCACTCCCCCGCCGCCGCACCTGCACCCGGGCACCAACGAGCCCCTGGTGCCGGAAGACCTGGCTGCGCTGTTCCCTCCGGGCCTGATCGCGCAGGAGGCGTCCGCGGAGCGCTGGATCGAGATCCCGAAAGAGGTCCACGACATCTACCGGCTGTGGCGGCCGTCCCCGTTCTACCGGGCTCGGCGGCTGGAGCAGGCGCTCGGCACGACGGCGCGCATCTACTACAAGTACGAGGGCGCCTCCCCGGTCGGGTCGCACAAGACCAACTCGGCGGTGCCGCAGGCCTACTTCAACAAGGTGGACGGACGCACCCGGCTCACCACGGAGACCGGCGCCGGCCAGTGGGGTTCCGCGCTGGCGTTCGCGTCCCAGATCTTCGGGCTGCAGTGCGAGATCTGGCAGGTGCGCAGTTCGTACGAAGGCAAGCCGTACCGCCACGTGCTGATGGAGACCTTCGGCGCCACAGTGCACTCCAGCCCGTCCGAGCTGACCCAGGCCGGACGCGCGCTGCGCGAGCAGTTCCCCGATACCACCGGATCACTGGGGATGGCGATCTCCGAGGCCGTCGAGGCCGCCGCGACCGACCCGAACGCCGCGTACTCGCTGGGCAGTGTGCTCAACCACGTCCTGCTGCACCAGACCGTGATCGGCCAGGAGGCCATCAAGCAGTTGTCCCTGTTCGGTGAGCCAAGGGCCGACTACGTGTTCGGCTGTGCGGGCGGCGGCTCGAACTTCGGCGGCCTGGCGTTTCCGTTCCTGCGCGAGAACCTCGACGGGCGCGCGGAGGCGAAGATCATCGCCTGCGAGCCGAAGGCGGCGCCGTCGCTGACCGAGGGCGAGTACCGCTACGACTTCGGCGACACCGCGCACCTCACCCCGCTGCTGAAGATGTACTCCCTCGGCGCCGACTTCGTGCCGGACCCGGTGCACGCCGGCGGCCTGCGCTACCACGGCATGGCGCCGCTGGTCAGCCACTGCTACCACGAGGGCCTGATCGGCGCGATCTCTGTGAAGCAGCGGGAGGCGTTCGAGGCCGGCGTGATGTTCGCGCGCGCAGAGGGCATCGTGCCCGCGTCGGAGTCGAACCACGCCATCGCCGGCGCCCTGCGCCAGGCGCGGCAGGCAGGCGAGGACGGTGAGTCGCCGGTGATCGTGATCGGCGTCTCCGGGTCCGGCCAGCTGGATCTGCCGGCCTACGCCGAGTTCCTCGCCGGGCAGATGGCCGACAGCTGAGGCCCTTCGGCTACCGCTGGCCGTCCTCCGGCTTCTGCTGCGTGTCGTCAGACGATGGCGAGGCAGGGGCCGAGGGCGGCTGGTCCGCCTGCCCCGGGTAGTCGGTGTTCGCGCCCTGGGCGTAGCCGTACGGCGCGCCGCCCGGAGGCGGGTAGCCCGGAGCTGCATAGCCCTGCTGGGGATAGGGCAGCTGCGGGTAGGGCTGCTGCCCGTACGGCTGCGGGGGGTAGCCCTGCTGCGGGTAGCCGGCCTGGGGATAGGACGACTGCTGCGGGGCGTAGCCTCCCTGCGGCGGAGGGGACGCCGCAGCCTGCGCAGGGTTGAACTGGGCGGCCCGGACGCCGGGCATCGTGGCGATCAGTTCCCTCGCCTGACCAGCCACCTTGTGTTCAGCCAGCACTTCATACTTGGTCGCCATGGTCTGCGACACCGAACGGAAGTCGCGCTTGCCCTGGCTCATCCAGTAGCCGATCGCCGCGAACACGATGCCCACGAAGATGCCGATGGCCAGCGCGGACGCGACCAGCAGCACGAAGTTTACGGTCGGCTGCAGGACCCACATCAAGAGGGTGATCATCACGCCCGTGGAGAGGCCGCTCTGCACGCCCTGCCCGATCACCGTCCCCCAACTGCGTCGGCCGAGCACACGCTCGATCGACCTGAGCTCGGTGCCGACGATGCACAGGTTCTCGACCGGGAACCGGGCATCGGCGAGGAAGTCGACGACCCCCTGGGCCTCGTCGTAGGTGCCGAAGACCCCGACCGACTGCGGGTACTCGAGCTTGAAGAGGCTGCTCAGCCTCGGAATCGGCTGGCTCATTCCTTCTCCTCCATTCCGGCGGCCCGCCCCCGGGCCAGGATCGCGGCGGCCAGCTTGACCCCCGCCTCGTCCACCATCTCGTCGTCCACCACGATCGCGCCGACCGCGCCCTGGGCGAGCTCGGCCGCGTGCGCGTACGCGGCCATGATCCGCTGCGCCCGCTCGAAGTCGGCCGGTTTCGGCGAGTACACCTCGTTACCTGCGTCCACCTGGGCGGGGTGGAGTACCCACTTGCCGTCGTAGCCCAGCGCAGCGCTCAACTCGGCCGAGCGGCGGAAGCCCTCCACGTCCCGGATGGCGACATACGGCCCGTCGATGGCCTGCAGGCCGTACGCGCGTGCCGCGACCAGGATCGACATCAGGACGTGGTGGAACGCGTCCGCGGGATATCCGGCGGGCTGCGCGCCGACGTTCAGCCCGCCCATGCCGAGGCTGGCCATGAAGTCGCCCGGCCCGAACACCAGGGACGCCAGGCGCGGGCTGGCCGCGGCGATCTCGTTCACGTGCAGGAGCCCCACAGCGTCCTCGACCTGCACCTCCAGCCCGATCCGGCCGACCGGCAGTCCCGCGGTGTGCTCGACCTGGGTGAGCAGCAGGTCCAGCGCCCGCACGTGGGTCGCCGACTGGGTCTTGGGCAGCACCAGCGCGTCGATGCGCGCGCCCGCACCGGTGACCACGTCGATCACGTCGCCGTAGGTCCACGGGCTCTCCCACCCGTTCACGCGGACGGTGACCAGCCCCGCCGCGAAGCCGGCGTCGCTGTTCAGGGCGTCGATGATCCGCTGCCGCGACTCCACCTTCACCGCGGGTGCGACCGCGTCCTCCAGGTCGAGGAAGAGGCCGTCCACTCCGAGCGTGCGGGCCTTCTCGATGAACCGGTCTGAGGAACCCGGGACGGCGAGGATCGTGCGGCGGGGCACGGCGCGGCTGGTGGTCACCGCCCCAGCCTATTGCAGCCTTCCGACGCGCCGGTCAGGAGCCGGCTGTGCGAATCCGGTGAACGGCGCCGAGCCAGACGTTCGGGACATTCCTGCCCCGGGATGCCCGCAGCCGACTCCCGTCGAGTAGTCCGCGCAACTGGCGGCAGAGATGTCCCGTTTCGAGAGCGGCGCTCAGACCGGCGTGACGCCCAGCTTGAAGCCGGCGAGGTTGCGCTTGCGGCTGGACAGTCGCTCCGCCAGTGCGCCGAGGGCGATCGCGGCGGGGCGCATCGGGTCGGTCGCGATCAGCGGGACGCCCAGGTCGCCGCTGGAAGACATCGCGGGATCCATCGGCACCTCGGCCAGCAGCGGCACCTCGTAGCCGAGGCGAGTGCTCAGCGTCCCGGCGACCTCAGCGCCACCACCGGAGCCGAAGACGTCCACCCGGTGGGTCTGGCCGCAGTGCGGGCACTCGGCGTCGAGGTACGCCATGTTCTCGATGATGCCGATCACCTTCTGCTCCAGCATCGAGGCCATCGTGCCGGCGCGCTCGGCCACCTCGGCGGCCGCCTGCTGCGGCGTGGTCACCACCAGCACCTCCGCGTTGGGCAGCTTCTGGCCCAGCGACAGCGCGACATCGCCGGTGCCCGGCGGCAGGTCCACCACGAGGAAGTCGAGGTCGCCCCAGTACACATCGGCGAGGAACTGCTGCAGGGCGCGATCGAGGATCGGCCCGCGCCATGCGATCACCTGGTCGCGGCTCTCCTTCAGCATCCCGATGGAGATCACCCGCAGGCCCATCGTCGGCACCGGCATGATCATGCCGTCCACCGAGGTCGGCATCGCGTCCATCAGACCGAGCATCTGCGGGATGGAGTGGCCGTAGATGTCGGCGTCCAGGACGCCGACACGCCGGCCGCGAGCAGCCAGCGCGAGCGCGAGGTTCACCGTGACCGAGCTCTTGCCCACCCCGCCCTTGCCGGACGCGACCAGGATCACCTGGGTCAGCGAGTCGGGCCTCGCGAACGGGATCTCCCTGTCCTCACGTCCGCCGCGCAGCTGCTTCTTCAGCTCCGCACGCTGCTCGTCGCTCATCGTGCCGAGCGTCACCTGGACGCCGCTGACGCCGGGCACCTTCGAGACCGCCTTCGTGACATCGGACTCGATCGTGTTCGACAGCGGACATCCCGCGATCGTGAGCAGGACCGTGATCGCGGCCATACCTCCGTCGTCCACCGCCACAGATTCGACCATGCCCAGGTCGGTGATCGGGCGGTGGATCTCGGGATCGATGACCGTACCCAGGGCAGTGTTGACGGCAGTGACGAGATCGGACATACCCGTCAGAGTATCCCGGCGTCGAAGGCGGTCGATAACCCGTCCGGGATCCCTCAGGCCGACTTGCCCTTGGCCTCTTCCTCTTCGAGGTGGGTGATCTCGGCGAGCATGTCGCGCAGCTCGGAGCGGATGAAGTCACGGGTGGCGACCTCGCTCATCCGCATCCGCAGGGACGCGATCTCGCGGGCCAGGAAGTCCATGTCGGCTCGGGACTGCTCGGCGACCTCTCGGTCGTGCTCCAGGCTCACCCGGTCACGCGCCTCCTGCCGGTTCTGGGCGAGCAGGATCAGCGGTGCGGCGTAGGACGCCTGGGTCGAGAAGAACAGGTTGAGCAGGATGAACGGGTACGGGTCCCACGGCTTGAAGATCACCAGGACGGTGTTCAGCAGCACCCAGCACACGACGAACACGCTCATCCAGACGATGAACTTCCCCGTGCCCATGAACCGGGCGGCCGACTCGGCGAACACTCCGAAGGTGTCGTCATCGAATCGGACCCGCGGCACCAGGTTCCGACGGCGGCCGGGCGTGTCGAGACGGTCCTGCCTAGCCATCGCTCACCTCCGCGTCCAGCCGGTCGAGCTGCACCCCCCGCCAGTCGTTGGGCAGGATGTGGTCGAGCACGTCGTCCACCGTCACCGCGCCCAGGAGCCGCCGGTCGGCGTCCACCACGGGCGCGCAGACCAGGTCGTAGGTGGCGAAGTAGCGGCTCACCTGCGCGATGTTGCTCTGTGGGGTGAGCGGCGTGATGTCGGAGTCGATCAGCCCTGCCGCCAGCACGGAAGGCGGCTCGCGCAGCAGTCGCTGGATGTGCACGGCGCCGAGGTAGCGGCCGGTCGGGGTGTCCAGCGGCGGCCGGCAGATGAACGCCAGTGCAGCCATGGCAGGGGTGATGTCCTGGCGGCGGACGGACGCGAGCGCATCGGCGACCGTGGCGTCCGCGTTCAGGACCACCGGCTCGGGGTTCATCAGGCCGCCGGCGGTCGACGCGTCGTAGCTCAGCAGCGTCCGGACGTCCTTGGCCTCCTCCGGCTCCATCTGCTCCAGGATCGTCTCGGCCAGGTCCTTGTCGAGTTCGGCGATCAGGTCCGCGGCGTCGTCCGGGTCCATCTCCTCCAGCACGTCGGCCGCACGCTCGGTGTCCAGCGACGCGATGACCTCGACCTGTTCGTCCTCGGGCAGCTCCTCCAGCGCCTCGGCCAGGCGGTCGTCGTCCATCGCCTGGACGACGGCGGCGCGCAGCAGCGGATCCATGTCGTGCAACTCGCGCGCAACGTCGGCCGGCTTCAGCTCCGACAGGCGCATGACCTGTTGCTCGGCGTCACGCGGCGCCGGTTTCTCGATGAAGTCCGGCACCTCCGACCAGTCGACGATCGTCACGTGCCCGCGCTGGAACGGACGCCGTCCCGCCTCGCGCAGCGCGACCTCGGCGAGCACCCAGTCGCGCGACCGGTTGCGCTTGATCGCCACGTCGAAGATCGTCTCTGGCTGGCTCGCGCCGACGCGGGTCACCGTCCGGTCGAACAGGTCGTCAACCGCCAGCATCTCGCGTTCGCGCCGCTGAAAGCGGACGGTGTTCACCAGGCCGGAAATGATCACCTGGTTGGGATCGATGGAGTGCACCCGCTCCATCGGGAAAAAAATCCGGCGCAGCGCGAACAGCTCGACCACTAGGCCCTTCACCCGCGGTGGTCGGCTACCCGACCGGTTCTGGATGACGACATCGCGCACCTTGCCCACCTGCTCGCCGTTGGGGTCGAGCATGGGCAGTCCCTTGATCCTCGAGACGAAGATCGACGAAGCCGAGGTCACGAGGGGCAGGGTACCGCGTCACAGTGTCGGCCACCCACCGGGAGAGTTCAGGTGGCCTCGGTGTCGAACGCGAACACGAGGGGGACGGGCTCGCGCACCGGTTCGGGCTCGTAGTGCGGCTCCCCCGTGACCATCGCCTTCACCGGCTCGAGCTCGGTCTTCAATGGTTCGAGCTCTGACTTGAGCGGCTCCAGTTGGGCCTGCACCGGGTCGAGCAGGTGCTTGGTGACCATCGCCCGCGGGTTCGTCAGCTCGAGGTCGGCGAACTCCGGCCCCAGTTCCTCCCGCAGCCGGCCCTGTGCGTCGTTGGCGATGTTGCGCAGGTAGTTCAGGACGCGAGCGGTTTTCCGGGCCAGTTCAGGCAGCTTCTCCGGGCCGAAGATGATCACGGCCATCACGGCCAGGACCAGGATCTCGGACCAATCGAAGTTGAGCACGTGGAAAGGCTATCCCCGGGTTCACAACCCGGCCGCGTCGAGGACGGCAACGAACGTCGCCGACTGCTCGGTCGTCGGGTCCAGCAGCGGCTTGCGGACCGGACCGGGCGCGAAACCCCTGGCAGCGAGGCCGGCCTTGACCAGCATGCAGCCCTGGGTGGCGAACACCCCGAGGTATACCGGCAGCAGGGCGGCATTGAGCGCGGCCGCCCGGGCGACGTCGCCGGCCACGAAGGCCTCGATCATCTCCCTGGTCCGCCGGCCTGTGAAATGAGTGGAGGTGCCGACAACGCCGACACCTCCCACCGCGAGCAGCGGCAGGGTCATGGCGTCGTCGCCGGAGTAGTACGCGAGGTCGGTGGCCGCGATCACCTGGGCGGAGGCCACCGGGAGACCCTTTGCATCCTTGACCGCGACGATCCTCGGGTGGGCGGCGATCCCGATCATGGTCGCGGTCTCCACCGGGATCCCGGCCCGGTGCGGGATGTCGTAGATCATGATCGGCAGGCTCGTGGCGTCCGCGACCGTGAGGAAGTGATCGGCAAGCGCGTCCTGCGGGGGGCGGCTGTAGTAGGGCGTCACCACCAGCAAGCCGTGGACGCCGGCCTGCTCGGCCTGCTTGGCCAACTCGATGGTGTGGTGCGTGTCGAAGGTCCCGACGCCGGCCACGACCTTGGCGCGGTCGCCGATCTCGTCTACGACGGCCTCCAGGAGCGCGAGCTTCTCGGCGTCCGTCGTGGTCGGGGACTCGCCCGTGGTGCCGTTGACGACCAGCGAGTCGTTGCCCTGCACGTCGACCAGGTGCGCGGCCAGCCGCTTCGCCTCGGGCAGGTTCAGTGACCCGTCGGAGTTGAACGGGGTGACCATGGCCGTCTGGACCCGACCGAAAGGCAGCGCTGTCATGGGCGTAAGCCTAGAGCGTGTCGATCAGGACCATCGGGTCGCCGTCCCGAACGGTTCCTGCCTCAACGCCGGAGGTCCTCGCTAGGCTGAGGCTCGTGAACCCAGCACCGAAGAATTCCGCGCGCACGACAGGTATCGCGGCCACCCTCGCCTACGCCGAGGCCTTCGTCGCCGAACCGGACGGCGCCGAGGCGGCGCGCCGGCGCGCGGACGACCTCGGCGTGGAGTGCGCGAGCCCCGGCGTCGCCGCCACGCTCACTCTGCTGGCGAAGGTCCTCAGCGCGCGCGCCGTGGCCGAGATCGGCACCGGGACCGGCGTCTCCGCGCTTGCCCTGCTCGCCGGGATGAGCCGTGACGGCGTGCTGACCAGCATCGACGCCGAGGCCGAACACCAGCTGGCGGCCCGCGAGGTGCTGACCGCGGAGAGCGTGCCGAGCCGCCGCGTCCGCCTGATCGCGGGACAGGCGTTGACCGTACTGCCCAAGCTCACCGACGGCGCCTACGACCTCGTCTACGTCGACGGCGACCCGCTGGAGTACGTCGAGTACGTCGCCCAGGCTCAGCGCCTGCTGCGTCCGGGTGGCCTGCTGGTGCTGCACCACGCGTTGTGGCAGGGACTCGTGGCCGATGAGCGCAACGAGGACGACGAGCCGCTGATCATCCGGGAGGCACTCGCCGCCGTGCTGGCGGACGAGTCCTTCACCCCCGCGCTGCTGCCGGTGGGCGACGGCCTGCTGGTCGCGGTCAGGAGCTGAGCTCTTCTCGTCAGCTCTGCCCGTCGCCGAGCCCTTCCCTCCCGGGCTCTCCGGACGAACGGGACAAACCTGCCCCCAGTTGCCGCTGCGCGCGTCGCAGACGGCTCTGCGCTCATCCAGCGGCAGGAATGTCCCAGACGAGTGCCGCTGGGCGAACAGAAAAAGAACCGTCCCCCCGGTTCAGCCGTCGACCACTGTCCTGGTCGGCCTGATGGTCTCTTGACGCACCTGCACGACCAGGAAGACCCAGGCGGCCAGCGACAGCACGACCGCACCGACGAAGGTCGCGGCGAGCCCGTAGCCCTCCGCAACCACGCCGCCGGTGAGCGCCCCCAGCGGCATCAGCCCGAGGCCGAGCGTCCGGCTCGCCCCACCGACCCGGCCGAGCAGGTGGCCCGGCACGAGTCGCTGCCGCCACGACTGCGCGATCACGTTGCCGATGGTGTTCGTCAGTCCGACGGCCGCGAGCGCGGCGGTCACCGCCCAGGGGTTGGGCCACAACACAGGCACGAGCAGCAGCACGATACTGAGCACCAGAGTGGTGTTGACCGCGTGCAACTCGCCGAGCCACCGCTGCGCCCGCTCGGCGAGGAAGGAGCCGAGCACGGCTCCCGCGGCGAAACCGAGCATGATCAGCGGGTACTGGGCCTCGGTCAGTCCGATCGCAGACGCCGGCCCGACTGCCCAGAGCACGAACACCGCGAAGTAGGCGGTGAAGGCGAAGTTCATCACGCTGCCGGCGATCACCAGCGGTCGCATCACGGGGTGGGCGAAGAGGAACCGCAGCCCTTCACGCACCTCGGACAGGGCGTTCGGGCGCTGTCCGTCCGCCGGGTCCCCTGCCTTGCGGAAGTCGCCCCGCAGCCCGACCGCGAGCACCAGGGCGGCCAGTGCGGCGAGGGCAGCCGACGTGCCGAACCCGATCCCCGCCCCGAGTACGACCAGGCCGCCAGCCAGCGGTGCGCCCAGGAAGTTGTTGGCGACCTGCTGCACGCCGATCACCCGTCCGTTCGCAGCGGCAAGGCGCTCGCTCGGGACGAGGTCGGGCACGATCGAGGTGGCGCCGAGGTCGGCGAACACCTCCGTGGCCCCGTAGGCGAGCACCAGCAGCACCAGCCAGACCATGGTCAGGCCACCGGTGGCACCGAGTGCAGCTCCCACGGCCAGCACGCCAGCCCGGGCCGCGAGCGCGACGACCTGGACCCGGCGGCGGTCGACCCGGTCGATCACGACCCCGGCCGCGAGCCCGAGCAACAGCCACGGCAACCACGTGGCGGCCGACAGCAGCGAGATCTGGGTCGGCGATCCGGTCAGCGACAGCGCGACCAGTGGGGCGAGCGTGCCCAGGAGCCCGTCGCCGAGGTTGGCCAGGCCGGTAGACGCCAGCTGAGCGCCGAACGATCGGCCGAGGCCGGGCGCGCGGTCCGGGGCGAGCACCTCGGCGCGGATTGCTGCGGACATGTCGTCCTCCTCGTATGCTGGAACCGCAGAGAAACCTCTGCAAAGATTTCTATGCAAAGGTATCTCTGCATATGTCAGCTGGCAAGACCTGGGAGCAGGATCCCCGTTCGGTGAGCCCCGAGGCGCTGAAGGCGTTCACCCACCCCCTGCGAATGGCGCTGTACAGCGAGTTGCAGCGGCGCGGCTCCGCCACGGCGAGCCAGCTCGGCCGCACGCTCGACGAGAGCAGCGGGCAGACCAGCTACCACCTGCGCCAGCTCGAGCGACACGGCTTTGTCGAGGACGACCCCACCCACACCGGCGGACGCGAGCGCTGGTGGCGTCCGGTCGGGTTCACGCTCTCCGACCCCGACCTGCAGGATCCGGACACCAGCGAGATGGCCGGGCTGATGGTCCGGCAGGCGATCGCCGAAAGGGCTGCGGCGCTGACGTCCTGGCTGGACCACCTCGCTCCCGCGAACGGCGAGCCGGGGCTGCTCAGCGCAGCGACGCTCCCGCTCACCAACTCGGAGGCGGAGGCGCTGATCGCCGAGCTCTCGGAACTGCTGCAGCGGCACTCGGCCGAGGTCAAGGACCGCACCGCACCGACCGGTGCACGGCGGTTCCGGGTGCACCTCGATGTGTTCCCGCTCACCGCGGGGCCCGCGGACGGCTGATCCGCGGGATCACCAGTTGCCGGGAACCTCCTCGTTCTTGGCCACCACGGTGATGCCGTTCTCGACGTGGAACCCGCGGGCGTGGTCGTGCTCGGGGTTGACGCCGATCTCCACGCCGTCAGGGACGACGACGTTCTTGTCCAGGATCGCGCGTCGGATCACGGCGTTGCGGCCGATCCGGCAGCCCGAGAAGACCACCGACTCCTCGATCTTCGCCCACTTGTCGACCATCACGTTGGGCGAGAGCACCGAACGGTCGACGTCGCCTCCGGAAATGATGCAGCCCGCGCTGACGATCGAGTCCTCCGCGGTGCCACGCAGGGTGAACTTGGCGCCCGGCAGCTGCGCCTGTGACGTCCAGATCGGCCACTTGCGGTTGTAGAGGTTGAACTCGGGCTCGACCGACACCAGGTCCATGTGCGCAGCGTGGTAAGCCTCGATCGTGCCGACGTCCCGCCAGTAGTTGCGGTCCTTCTCCGTCGACCCGGGGACGTTGTTCTTCGTGAAGTCGTAGACCTGCGCGGCCCCCGTGCTGACGAAGCCCGGAATGATGTTCCCGCCCATGTCGTGCCGGGAATCGGTCATCGCGGCGTCGTCGTTCAGCGCCTCGACGAACGCCTTCCGCGTGAACACGTAGTTCCCCATGGATGCGAATGACTCCTCAGGGCTGTCGGGCAGGCCGGGCGGGTCCTTCGGCTTCTCCAGGAAGGCGTTGATCTTCCCGTCCGGGCTGGCGTCGATAATGCCGAACGCACTGGCTTCAGCGCGTGGCACCCGGATACCAGCGACCGTGGCGTCCATGCCGGAGTCGATGTGCGCGTTGACCATGTCCTCGACGTTCATCCGGTAGATGTTGTCGGCGCCGAAGACCACGACATAGTCCGGGTCCTCGTCGTTGATCAGGTTCATCGACTGGTAGATGGCGTCCGCGCTGCCCTGGTACCACTGCTTGCCCGTGCGCTGCTGCGCGGGGACGGAGGTGACGTAGCTGCCCAGGAGGTTCGACATCCGCCAGGTGAGCGAGATATGCCGGTCCAGGGAGTGCGACTTGTACTGGGTCAACACGCAGATCTTGGTCAGATCGGAGTTCGCGAGGTTCGACAGAACGAAGTCGATCAAGCGGTAGGTACCACCGAACGGCACGGCCGGCTTGGCCCGGTCAGCCGTCAGCGGCATCAGTCGCTTGCCTTCACCGCCGGCCAGGACGATGGAAAGGACGTTGGGTCCGCTAGTCATGCCCCGAACCTAGAGCGTCGCGCGACCGCCCACAAGAAAACCGGAGAATTGCCCACGGGTTGGCAGAGTCTCCCTTGTCAGCACGGACGAACCCGCCGTTATCGCCCCGGTCGGTGAGGTTCTGTGCCACGATCGCGCTATGGCACTGCGAGTCTCCATCCTCACCCGGGAGTACCCTCCCCACATCTACGGCGGCGCCGGCGTCCACGTCGGCCAGCTGGTGCCCCAGCTCCGCAAGTTCACCGACTACGTCGAGGTCCAGTGCATGGGCGAGCCCCGTGAAGGTGCGACCGCGCACGCCGAGGACTTCCCGCCCGGGGCCAACGCCGCCCTTCGGGTGCTCGGCGCTGACGTGTCCATGGCGAACGCCATCGGAGACGTCGACGTGATCCATTCCCACACCTGGTACGCCAACTTCGCCGGCCTGATCGGCTCGAAGTTCCACGACGTGGCGCACGTGGTGACCTCGCACTCGCTCGAGCCGCACCGGCCGTGGAAGGCCGAGCAGTTGGGCGGCGGCTACCGGGTCTCCTCCTGGGCGGAGAAGACCGCGTTCGAGGACGCCGATGCGGTGATCTCGGTGAGCGCGGGGATGCGCCGGGACGTGCTCGATTCCTACCGCGCTCTGGATCCCGACCGGGTGTACGTCGTGAAGAACGGCATCGATCCGGACGAGTTCAAGCCCGACTTCGGCACGGACGTCGTCGACTCGCTCGGCGTCGACCGGGATCGTCCGCTGGTCGTGTTCGTCGGCCGGATCACCCGGCAGAAGGGCCTCGTGCACCTCGTCCGGGCCGCCCAGCAGCTCGACCCGGACACGCAACTGCTGCTGCTCGCCGGCGCTCCGGACACGCCCGAGATCGCGGCCGAGTTCGACACCGCCTTCGCCGAGTTGAGCAGGGTTCGCTCCGGCAATGTGACGTGGGTGCAGGAGATGCTGCCGCGGGCGTCCGTACGCCAGGTGCTGACGCACGCGACCGTGTTCGCCTGCCCGTCCATCTACGAGCCGCTCGGCATTGTGAACCTTGAGGCGATGGCGTGCGAGACCGCCGTCGTGGCGTCCGCGGTGGGTGGCATTCCGGAGGTCGTGGTGGACGGCGAGACGGGCATCCTCGTCCCGTACGACCCCAAGCAGGCCGGCGACCCGGCCTTCGTGGCCGACTTCGAGGCGCAGTTCGCCGAGGCGATCAACCGGATCACGCGCGACCCGGCCCTGGCCGAACGCTACGGAAAGGCCGGACGCCAGCGCTGCATCGACGAGTTCTCGTGGGAGAAGATCGCCCAGGAGACCGTCGCGGTCTACGAGAAGGCGATCGCGTTCCACCAGTCGCGCTGACACGCAAAGCGGGCCCCGGGGATTCCCCGGGGCCCGCTGTCTTTGTCTCGCGTTCGGTCAGGCGACGACGACGCCCTCCAGCGCAGCCTTCAGCTCTGCTGCCTCGGTGGCGTTCATCTCGATGACGAGGCGGCCGCCACCCTCTGCCGGGATCCGCATGGCGATCACGCGACCCTCCTTGGCCACCTCGATCGGCCCGTCGCCGGTCCGCGGTTTCATCGCTGCCATCGCATACCTCAATTTCTGGCTGGTTGTGGATCCAACTCTCCCATTATTCCATCCCGCGCTGACTGGCGGAGCACGCCTCAGGCGTCTGGGCGCTCGCTGGAGTCCAGTTGCCGCGCGAGGACCTCGAGCAGCTCGTCGACCTGCTGCATCGAGTACCCGCGGGTGACCACGCCGAACCGCAGACCGCGCAGGTCGTCACCGGTCAGCTCGCCGGCCGGGAGGTGTGGACGCGGGGTGTCGGTCACGGTGGCAGGCATCTCACCCAGCCGTCCACTCGCCGCGACGGCGGCCAGACCGAGGATCACGACCGCGATCATCCACAGGACCCACTCCATGCCCGGAACTCTATCCGGCCGGGCTCAGGACATGTGGCTGGCGGACGCGGGCCGCACGTCCGGCCCGGGTCCGGTGGCCAGCGCCACGGCCTCGTCCGGGTCGTCGGTGAGTTGCACCAGTTGCAGGTCCGGCGCAGACACATAGGAGTCGGCGAGCACCTCGTCGTGCAACCAGCCCAGCAGGGGCGTCCAGAACTCACGTCCGAACAGGACGATCGGGAACGAGCTCACCTTCCGCGTCTGCACGAGGGTCAGAGCCTCGAACACCTCGTCGAAGGTGCCGAACCCGCCGGGCATCACCACGAAGCCCTGCGAGTACTTCAGGAACATCACTTTCCGGGCGAAGAAGTACCGGAAGTTGATGCCGAGCGACACGTACTTGTTCAGGGACTGCTCGAACGGCAGCTCGATGCCCAGCCCGACCGAGAGCCCGCCGGCCTCGAGCGCACCCTTGTTGGCCGCCTCCATGATCCCGGGACCCCCGCCGGTGAGCGTTGCGTAGCCGGCTTCGGCGAGCCCTTGCCCGATTCGGACGGCCGCCGCGTACATGGGGTGCTTCCGCGGCGTTCTGGCCGACCCGAACACCCCGATGCCCGGGCCGATCTCGGCGAGCGTCCCGAAGCCCTCGACGAACTCCGCCTGGATGCGCAAGACCCGCCAGGGGTCGGCGTGCACCCATGCGCCGTCGCCCTTGCTGCTGAGCAGCCGTTCGTCGGTCGTCGTCGGCTGAACCTGGTCGTGGCGCCGGATCACCGGTCCCTGGGTGCGGACACGTTTGCTCACAGGTGCAATCTATGCGAGTCCCACAGGGACGTCAGCGACTACCGCAGCCTGTCCAGGCCGAGATAGCCGGACGGTCCGTTCTCGCGCGGACGAGGGTCGCCGTCGGCGCCGCCGCACCACGCCGAGGATCCAGTTCAGCAGCCGTTCCTCGTCCTCCAGCATGAGCGAGGTGACCCTGAGCAACCGCCATTTGTCCCGGACCAGGTCGTTGCCCCGCCCGCGGTCGTACTCGAACGCGGAACGGCTGCTGTGGAATTCGAACCCGTCCACCTCGAGCGCAACCCGCTCAGCTTCGAAGCCCACGTCCAGCCAGTACTCATGGCCGTTCGCGGTGACCGGCAGGTTTGCCGTCCAGCCACGGATGTGATGCCGGTCCAGGATGTCGTGCAGCCGGCGCTCGGCCTGCGACCAGGGGCGCGTCCGCGATCGCCGCACCACTCGTCGCCGCGTCCGGTTGCCCGGGCGCCCCGGCGTTGCTCGCAGGGCAGCCTCGACGCGCTCGAACGGCCAGCGGGCTCGCATCAGGTCGTCAATGCGCGTTCCGTTGTCGGACACGGCGGAGTCGACCGCGACCAGAGCGGGCGAGACGACCGCGAGACCGTTTTTGTGCACCACCTGTTCGGGAGGCGGTCTGCGGCGCACGAATCGGAAACCTGGCTTCGGCACCCGACGAGCGGACACCAGCACTTCGATCTCGCGTACGTCCTCGTTCGACCACTGGGTGAGCCGAGCTGCCGCTGCGCCCGCGATCACAGCGTCTGGGACTCGCGCCGCCACCGCGGCCAGCCGAGTGCCGAGGTCGTCGCGCGCGGCGGGGTGCACGTACGTTCCTGGCAAGAGCCTGGCCAACCGGCCGGCGCGCCACCAGCGGCTGATACTCGACTTGAGGCTGCGGTGTTCGCGGGCCAGCAGCACCCCGCCGTTACGGGCAAGCAGTTCGTCGAGATCGATCACGCCTGGAATCATCAGCAAGACTCGCGTGGAGTGGTCACCTGAATTTCACCGCTGTGGATAACTCTCGTTCTTGAGCGGACTTGTCCACAGGCCATCCGCCGATTCCACGATCAGCCGCTGATGCAGGTTCGGGACAGAACTGCCAGCAGTTCCACGGATCGCTTGACTCCGGCCTCAGGAACGCAGGCCATGGCAGTTCTGTCCCGTTCTTCCCTCGGTAGAGTCGCCGCATGGCCTCGCGCGACGCATGCCCGTGCGGCTCGGGCGTCCGCTATGCCGAATGTTGCGGCCCGCTGCATCGCGGCGAACGCGAGCCCGGCACTCCCGAGGAACTGATGCGGTCGCGCTACTCCGCCTTCGCCCTTGGCGACGCCGACTACCTCCTCCGCAGCTGGCACCCCCGAACGCGGCCGGAACAGCTTCAGCTCGACCCCGACCTCGTCTGGCTCTCCCTGCAGGTCGTCCTGGCCGCGGGCGAGGAGGTCGAGTTCATCGCTCGCTACCGCGGCCCCAGCGGACGGGGTTTCCAGCGCGAGCGGTCACGGTTCGCCCGCCATGCCGGACGCTGGTTCTACCTGGACGGTGTTCCCTCGGGCTAGGAGTTGCTCTGCGGCTGAGCGCCCGTCGCCTTCGGGACATTCCTGCCGCCAGAATCCCTGACCGCGGCGCTCGCCGTGAATTCGCGCAACCAGGGGCAGGAATGTCCCGGTTCGACGCCGGGGAGTCGCGGGCCGGCGGCGCGGAGCGGTGTCGGCGAACTCAGGCGAGCGCAGCCAGGACGGCCTCGACATCATCCCCGGTGTTCCACACGTGGAAGGCGACCCGCAGCCGCCCTGCGCGGCCCGCCGCCCGGATGTCCGCTGCGGTCAGACGGGCGAGCCGGCAGCCGTCCGGGTCGGCCACGGTGACGATCGCCTGATGCTGCTCGGGCACCCCGAGGCCTCGGCAGAGCGCATCGCCCAGGGCGCTGGCATGCTCCCACAGCGCAGCGATGTCAGCGGCGGCGAACAGGCCGATCGACTGCTCGGCGCCGACGAAGGCCTGCCATGCGGGAGACACGTCGAACCGGCGCGCATCGTCGGCGAGGACGCACTCCGTGCCGTAGACGCTGTGCCAGGGGTCGCGCCCCGCGTACCATCCCGCGGCCATCGGACGCAGCCCCGCGGCGAACTCCGGCGCGAGAGTCAGGAATGCCACCCCCCGCGGAGCGCACAGCCACTTGTAGGCGTGGCAGACCGTCGCGTCGAACCGACTCGCGTCGACCGGGAGCACCCCGGCCGCCTGGGTGAGGTCCACCAGCGTGGCGGCACCGCACTCCCGAGCGGCCGTGGCGATGGCTTCCGCATCCGCCACCTGCCCGGTCGCCGACTGGACGAGTGAGAACACGACCAGCGCCGTCCCGTCCGTGACCGCGCCGGCCAGGTCGCCGAGGGGCGCCTCGCGGACCACCAACCGGTCACCCACGAGGAACGGGAAGACGATCGACGTGAAATCGCCGGACGCGACGAGCACCTCGCTCCCGTCGGGCAGTGACGCGGCGATGTTCGCCACCAGGGCCGAGGTCTGCGAGCCGAGTGCGACGCGGTCTGCGCCGACGCCGACGAGCCGGGCGAAGGCCGCACGCGTGCGCGCGACCACGTTGTCGTATGCCGCGGCGTCCACCCGGCCGCGGCGCCACAGGTCCTGATCGACCCGCAGCGCCTCGACCGCCCGGCGTGGCGCCACGCCGCAGGTCGCCGCCGCGAGGTATCCCGGGTCGACATCGAACTCGCCGGCCAACTCACGGAGTGTCAGTGACGGACGCGGTGCGCTCAGCAGCGTGGTCATGACCCGAGCCTGCCCCGCTGCGGCAGATCACACTAGAGCATGTTTCAAGTCATATCGATAAGCTCGACGCATGAATGGAGTCCTCGATCTGCACACCGTGCGGGTCGTGCGCGCGATCGCCGACCAGGGGTCGATCACCGCGGCCGCTGCTGCGCTCGGCTACAGTCAGCCGGCGCTCAGCCAGCACCTGCGCAGGGCGGAGTCCCGGCTGGGCACGCCTCTGGTGCTGCGAGTGGGACGCGGCGTCCGGCTCAGTGATGCCGGACGCATGGTCGCCCGCCACTCCAGACCGATCCTCGCCGCCCTCGCCGCCGCAGAGGACGAGCTGACCCGCATGGTCGAGCAGGCCGCCGGAACCGTGCGGGTCGCTGCGTTCCCCAGCGCTTCCTCGACGATCGTGCCCGCCCTGATCGCCCGGCTCGCGGCCGAGCGTCCCGCGCTGAAGCTCGCCTACACCGAGGCCGAGCCGCCCGAAGCACTGGCGATGCTCGACGAGGGCAGCGTGGACGTCGCGATCACCTTCGCGTATCCGGGTGACCCGGCCGACCCGCACGCCGATCTGATCGGCACGCAGGCTGTGCCGCTGTTCGACGACCCGGTGGCCGTCGTGCTTCCGGCCGATCACCCATTGGCCGGGCAGCCCGCCGTACGACTCGATGACCTCGCCGAGGCTGCCTGGATCGCCGGCTGCCCGCTGTGCCGGGGCCACCTCCTGGCGGCCTGCAGCGCGCTCGGCGTCACCCCGAGGATCGCGCACGCCACCGACAACTCGGTCGCGGTGCTGGGTCTCGTCGCGGCCGGCGTCGGGGTCGCCCTGCAGCCCCGGCTGGCCCTCGAACCCCTCGAACTGCCCGCGGGGACGAGCGCCCACGACGTGCTGCCGGCCAGCGACCGCACGGTCCGGGCGGTGTTCGTGCGTGGGGCGGAGGCGGTGCCGACGGTCGGCGCGACCCTCGCCGCCCTGCTCGAGGTGACCGCCTCCCGCCGCGATCAGCCCAGCCAGCGCAGCAGGGCGTCCCGGCACGCGTAGAGATCGGCCACGGGGCAGCACTCGTCGTCGGCGTGGGCCTTGCCCGGGTCGGCGGGCCCGAAGTTGACCGCGGGGACGCCGAGCGCGCTGAACCGGGCCACGTCCGTCCACCCGTACTTGGGACGCGGCTCGCCGCCCACTGCGGCGAGGAACTCCCGCGCGATCGGACGGTCCAGGCCCGGCCGGGCACCGAGCGCGAAGTCGGTGACCACCAGGTCGTAGCCGGAGAACACCGCGCGGCAGTGGGCCAGGGCGTCCGCCTCGTCCCGATCGGGGGCGAACCGGAAGTTCACCGTGATCGTGCAGGCGTCGGGGATGACGTTGCCCGCGATCCCCCCCGAGATCGCGACGGCGTTCATGCCCTCGCGGTAGGTGAGCCCATCCACGTCCACCTGCCGGGGCTGATAGGCGCGCAGTCGGTCCAGCGGCTCGGCAGCGTCGTGGATCGCGTTGTGACCCAGCCAGGAGCGCGCGGAGTGGGCCGCGCGTCCGGTCGTGGTGAGCTCGAACCGCAGCGTGCCCTGGCAGCCGCCCTCCACCTGCGCGGACGTCGGCTCCATCAGGACGGCGAAGTCGCCAGCCAGCCATTCGGGCTGTTCGCGGGCGATCCGGGTCAGCGAGTTGTCCTCCGCCGCGACCTCTTCGTGGTCGTAGAAGACCCACGTGAGGTCGCGATTCGGCTCGACCAGGGCCGCAGCGCAGGCCAGCGCCACGGCGACGCCGCCCTTCATGTCGCAGGTGCCGCGGCCGTAGATCACGTCGCCGTCGAGCCGGGACGGCAGGTTGGCCGCGACCGGCACCGTGTCCAGGTGGCCGGCCACCACCACGCGCTCGGGGCGGCCCAGGTCGGTGCGCGCGATCACGGTGTCCCCGTCCCTGGTCACGCTGAGGTGGGGCTGCCCGCGCAGAGCCGCCTCGACCAGGTCGGCGAGCGGGCCCTCGTTCCCGCTGACCGACTCGACGTCCACCACCTGCCGGAACAGGGTCACGAGGTCGCCGCGCAGGTCAAGGCTCATGGGTCGCAGCCTAATGCCGGCCCCCGGGTAGGCTGGCCGCCATGACCCGACCCGCGCACGGCTGGGGCCTGGCCAGCGTCCATGAGTCCGGCCAGGTTCTCGACGCCTGGTTCCCGGCCCCCGCCCTCGGCGAGGCCACCGACCGCGAACCGCCGCAGACCCTGGTGGCCGCCGCCCAGGACGACGAGGAGCGGCGGGTCCGCAGCGAGCCGGTGCTGGTCGAGATCGACCTCGATGCACCCCCGGCCGACGTCCCGGACGCCTACCTGCGGCTGCACCTGCTCAGCACCCGCCTCTGCGCGCCCCGCACGATTGACCTGACCGGGCTGTTCGGCGTCCTGCCGAACGTGGTCTGGACCAACTTCGGTCCCTGCGCGGTGGACGGTTTCGAGGACGTACGGCTGGCCCTGCTGTCCGCGCGCGGACGGGTATCGGTGTACGGGGTCGACAAGTTCCCGCGGATGACCGACTACGTGCTGCCCTCGGGGGTGCGGATCGCCGACGCCGACCGCGTCCGGCTCGGCGCCCACCTGGCGTCCGGCACCACCGTCATGCACGAGGGCTTCGTGAACTTCAACGCGGGCACGCTCGGCACGTCGATGGTGGAGGGCCGGATCTCGGCAGGAGTGGTGGTCGGCGACGGGTCCGACATCGGCGGCGGCGCGTCCGTGATGGGCACGCTGTCCGGCGGCGGCCAGGAGCAGATCACGATCGGCGAGCGCTGCCTGCTGGGTGCGGAGTCGGGCATCGGCATCTCGCTCGGCGACGACTGCGTGGTCGAGGCGGGCCTGTACGTCACGGCCGGAACCAAGGTGGCGCTGCCCGGCGGGGCCGTCGTGAAGGCCGTCCAGCTCAGCGGGCGCAACGGTCTGCTGTTCATCCGGAACTCGCTCACCGGTGCGGTCGAGGCGCGTGTCCGGGCCGGCTCGGGAGTCGAGCTGAACGCCGCCCTGCACGACAATTGAGGTACCGGTGAAGAGGGCCAGAGCTGCGCTCTGGGCGGTCCTGGGAATCGCGGTGGTGCTGGCGCTGGTCGCTGGCGGAGTCGCCCTGTGGGCGAACTACAACAAGGCACCCCTGCCCATCGACGACCGCTGTTCAGCGACGGCTGGCGGCCGCACCACAACCGTCGACCCCGAGCAGGCCAGGAACGCGGCGATCATCGCCGGGGTATCGGTGAAGCGCGGGCTGGTGCCGCGGGCCGCGTCCATCGCGCTGGCGACCGCCTACCAGGAGTCGGGCATCCGCAACCTCGACTACGGCCACGCCGACTCGCTGGGGCTGTTCCAGCAGCGTCCGTCGAAGGGCTGGGGCACCGAGGCCCAGATCATGGATCCCTGGTACTCCACCCGCTCCTTCTACCGCGAGATGGAGAAAGTGAAGGGCTGGCAGACCAAGGACATCAACGATGTCGCGCAGGCCGTCCAGCGCAGCGCCTACCCGGAGGCATACCGCAGGCACGTGCCCAACGCCCGCACGCTGGCCAGCTCGCTCACCGGCGAGACACCGGCGTCCTTCACCTGCATGGTGAACGCCCCCAAGCCGGCCGACCCGGACGGCATGAAGGACTTCCTGGTCAAGACCCTGGGTACCGAGTTCATCAAGGTCGCGCGCACCGACAGCGCGCTCACCGTGACCACGGACAACCCCGTCCAGGCATGGGTCGTCGCGCACCTGGCGATCGCCAACACCGCGTCCTACGGGCTGGCTTCCGTCCAGGTCGGCCCCTACTCGTGGACGCACTCCCCCACGTCCCTCGCGCAGTGGGTGGGCACCGGGCCGACCGACACCGCGTCCGAGGTCAAGCTGGTGTTCCCGGGTCCGACGCCGCGCTGATTCGACCGCCACCACTGGACTTTGAACGGGACATTCCTGCCGCGCGATCGCGGCAGAGAGCCGTAACCGGCCTCACAGCGCATCTTGCGGCAGGTTTGTCCCGCTCCGGTGGCGCCGAGCCGGGCTCAAGTCAGCCGCGTCTGCTCAGACAGAGGCAAGCAGGCGACGCGCCGCGGCGGCGATGCGCTCGTCGGTGGCGGTCAGGGCAACCCGGACGAAGCGACGTCCGGCCTCGCCGTAGAAGTCGCCGGGCGCGACCAGGATGCCCAGTCCCGCGAGGTGATCAACGCTCGCGCGGCAGTCCTCGTCGCGGGTGCACCACAGGTACAGCGAGCCCTCGGAGTGCTCGATCCGGTAGCCGGCGGCGACCAGGGCCGGCCGCAGCTGCGCGCGCCGTCGCCGGTACCGCGACCGCTGCTCATCGACGTGCGCCTGGTCGTCCAGCAGTGCGACCATCGCGGCCTGCACGGGCGTGGGAACCATCAGTCCGGAATGCTTGCGCACCTCCAGGAGCGGCCTCACCACGTCCGAGTCGCCGGCCACGAAGCCCGCTCGGTAGCCGGCGGCGTTCGACCGCTTCGACAGCGAGTGCACGGCCAGCAGTCCGTCCAGCGAGCCGCCGTTGACGTCCGGGTGCAGCACTGACATCGGCTCGGCGTCCCAGCCGAACTCGCCGTAGCACTCGTCGGACGCCAGCACCGCGCCCACCGCTCGGGCAGCGTCCACCCATGCCCGCAGGCGGCTCGCGTCCAGGATCTCGCCGTGGGGGTTGGCCGGGGAGTTGATCCAGACCAGAGACGGCCGTAGCTCGACGAGCAGGGACGGGTCGCCGCATGGCACCACGGTGGCACCGGCGATCCGTCCGCCCACGTCGTAGGTCGGGTAGGCGGTGGTGGGGATCACCACCGACTGGCCGGCGCCCACCCCCAGCAGGGTGGGTAGCAGCGCGACCAGTTCCTTGGTGCCCACCACGGGCAGCACCCCGGCATCGGTGAGCCCGACCGCCCCCCAGCGCCGGCTGAGGTAGCCCATGATCGCCGTGCGCAGGGCCGGCGTCCCCCACGTCGTCGGGTAGCCGGACGCGTCCGCCGCTTCAGCCAGCGCGCGGCGGGCGAGCTCAGGCGTCGGGTCGACAGGCGTGCCGACGGACAGGTCGACGATGCCGTCCGGGTGGGCGGACGCTCGGGCTCTGGCCTCGTCGAGGGAATCCCACGGGAAGTCGGGCAGCTGGCCCGCCAGGCCCCGGGTCACTCGCCCTGCGGAGGAAGGGCGGCGACCGTCGGGTGATCGGAGTCCACCGGACCCAGCTTGGCCGCGCCGCCGGGCGAACCGATCTCGTCGAAGAAGTGGACGTTGATGTCGTAGTACTGAGCCTGATCGGAGGGCACGTCGTCCTCGTAGTAGATCGCCTCGACCGGACAGACCGGCTCACAGGCGCCGCAGTCCACGCACTCGTCGGGATGGATGTACAGCATCCGGTTGCCCTCGTAGATGCAGTCGACCGGGCACTCCTCCACGCAGGCGAGATCCTTCACGTCCACGCACGGGAGGGTGATCACATAGGTCATGGGCGGGCTCCTGGTTCAATCCGTGCAAACTCATCTGCACTCTACAACTGACAACGGGAGATGATGGGTTGTGCCCCGCCAGCGTCCCGAACCCCGACCCTCCGAGGTCGGCCGGAGAGTGAGCCTGCGCCGCGTCCTGCCCGACGGTGGCCAGGGCGACCTGCTGGGCTTTGTGATTCATGCCGATGACGAGCGGCTGCGGCTCCGCGATCGGCGCGGGGTGACCCACGAGGTGCCGTGGAGCACGGTGCTTGCCTGGCGTCCGGTCGGCGTGGCTCGCGGCCGGGATCCGCTGCGGACGCCGCTGGCCGACCTCGACCGTCTGGCCGCGGCGACCGGCGCGTCCGGACGGGTGTTCGTCGCGAGGCTCAGCGACCTGCTGGACGGACGCCCTCCGGGTTCCGTCCGCAACTGGGACGACCCGCCGCCGTGCCCTGCCCGGCTCGACGGCGAATGGGTGGTCACAGGCGAATGCGAGGACGTCCTCTCCCTGGCCTGGTGGGCCGCCCACCACGGCGCCCGCAGCATCCAGGTGCGCACGGCCGACGCCGGCGCGGCCGAGGAACTGGAGCGGCTGGGCTTTCGCGAGGTTCTGGCCCCGCAGGTTCCGGGACAAACCTGACGCGGGTTGCCGTTCCGGGCGAGAGACGGCCGATCCAGGGCAACGGGCGGCAGGAATGTCCCGAACGGCAGCGAGCTCGCCCGAGGACGGTGGGGCGAGAGCTCGGGCTATGCGGGCGGCTCGGCGGTGTCCTGCAGGCTGTCCAGCGGCGCGGACGGCAGGCCGAGCTGCGAGACCACGATGCCTGCGATCATCAGGGCCGCTCCGATGTACCCGCGCAGACCCATGAACTCGTGAAGGAGCAGCGCGCCACCGATCGCGCCGAACACCGACTCGGTCGCCATGATCAGGGACGCGTGGGTCGCCAGCGCGTGGCGCTGGCCGACCACCTGCAGCGTGTAGGCGACGCCCACCGAGACCAACCCACCGTAGAGCAGCGGTCCGACCACCTCCCCGAGGCCGTCGAAGGGCGCGGGTTCGAACACCAGGGCGGCCAGACTGCTCAGCACCGCGCAGGTGGCGAACTGGGCGGCAGCGAAGCGCAGGGCGGACAGCCTCGGGCTGTAGTGCTCGATCATCAGGATCTGCACGGCCCACGGGATGCAGGTGAGGATCAACAGCACCTCCCCCGTACTGATCGTCAGCGTGTCGGTCACGCTGATCAGGTACAGCCCGACCAGTGAGGCCGCCACTCCGACGATCGTCCGGAGGTTGCTGCGGTGTCCGCGGAACGCCGCGATCACGGGGACGAACACCATGTACAGCCCGGTGATGAACGCGGCGTCGCCGGCGGGCGTGTCGGTCATGCCCGCCTGCTGCAGGTTGATCGCGACGGTGAGCATGATCCCGGTCAGGATGCCGGGCACGACCACCGCCTTCGTCGCCGCCCGGCGCTTCGCCACCGGCACCCTGCGGACGCGGTCCCGGATCACGATCAGCGGGACCAGCACCAGCGCACCGAGCGCGAACCGGACGCCCGTGAACGCGAACGGACCGACGTACTGCGCGCCGACCCGTTGCGCGACAAAGGCGAAGCCCCACAGGGCCGAGGCCAGCAGCAGCGCACCGTTGGCGCGCAGCCGCTGGCCTGGCGTGCTCACCAGCTGGGCACTGGTGCGTGTGGTCGTGACCGGCCCCGTCAGGCGCGGGCGAGTGCGGTGCGCGCATGCGCCGCGACGTTCTCGGCAGTGAAGCCGTACTTCTCGAACAGCAGCGATCCGGCGGCGGATTCGCCGAAGTGGTCGATGCCGACGATCTCGCCGTCCGGGCCGACGAACTCCCGCCACCCCATCGGCACCCCGGCCTCGACCGCGACCTTCGCCACTCCCGCAGGCAGGACGGACGTCCGGTAGTCGGCGTCCTGGGCGTTGAACCACTCCACGCACGGCATCGACACCACCCGGGTGCCCACTCCCTCGGCCTGGAGGACGTCGCGGGCAGCCAGCGCCACCTGCACCTCCGAGCCGGTCGCGATGATCACGACCTGCAGTTCGCCGTCGGCGTCGACCAGTGTGTAGCCGCCCTTCGCCAGTTCCGACGCCGGTGCCACACCGGGCTGGTCACGATCGACAGTGAGCAGGTCCTGCCGGGACAGGATGATCGCCGAGGGCCGGTCGGTGTGCGACAGGGCCTGCAGCCACGCCTGCGCGGTCTCGTTCGCATCCGCCGGACGGATCACGTCCAGCCCCGGGATCGCCCGCAGCGAGGCCAGGTGCTCGATCGGCTGATGCGTCGGCCCGTCCTCACCCACACCGATGGAGTCATGCGTCCACACGAAGATCGACGGCGCCTTCTGGAGCGCGGCGAGCCGCACCGAGCCGCGCATGTAGTCGGCGAACACCAGGAACGTGCCGCCGTAGCACCGGGTCAGGCCGGACAGGGTGATCGCGTTCACGATGTTGCCCATCGCGTGCTCCCGAATCCCGAAGTGCAGCGTCCGGCCGGTGTAGTCGCCGGTGAACTCGTGGCTGGACTGCTCCGGCGGCAGGAACGACAACACACCCTTCATCGTCGTGTTGTTCGACCCGGCCAGGTCAGCCGACCCACCCCACAACTCCGGCATCACCTCAGCAATCGCGGACAGCACCTCACCAGACGCCGCCCGGGTCGCCTTCTTCCCCGCAGGGAAGACCGGCAGCGCCTCAGCCAGCCCCTCTGGCAGTTCACGCGCCGACACCCGGTCGAACAGCACAGCCTGCGCCGGGTTCGCCGCCCGCCACGCCTCGAACTTCGGCGTCCATTCGGCCTTGGCCGCCGCCGCACGCGCAGCGGCGTTCTGCCGGGTGTGGTCGAGCACCTCCGGCTCGACGACGAACGACTGCTCGGGATCGAAGCCGAGTTCGGTCTTCAGCCCGGCGACCTCCTCACCACCCAACTTCGCACCGTGCACCGAATGACTGCCTGCCTTCGTCGGCAACGGCCAACCGATCACCGTGGTCAGCTTGATGAACGACGGACGATCCGTGACCGCCTTCGCCGCCTCGATCGCATCCCACAACGCCTGCACGTTCTCGGTGTAGCCCGTACCGCCATTGGTCCAGTCCACGTGCTGCACATGCCAGCCGTACGCGGCGTACCGAGCCGCGACATCCTCGGTGAACGCGATCTTCGTATCGCCCTCGATCGAGATCCGGTTGTCGTCATAGAACAGGATCAGGTTCCCCAGCTTCTGCGCGCCCGCAAGGCTCGACGCCTCGCTCGACACACCCTCCTGCATACAGCCATCGCCGGCGATGCAGTACACGAACCGGTCGAACACGGACGGCTCACCCCACGGCGTGGACGGGTCCAGCATCGCCCGCTCCCTGCGCGCCGCCATCGCGAACCCCACCGCGTCCGACACCCCCGCGCCCAGCGGGCCCGTCGTGCACTCCACACCCAACGTGTGCCCGTACTCCGGATGCCCCGGGGTCAGCGACCCGGCCGTCCGCAACGACGCCAGGTCCTCCACCTCCAGCCCGTACCCGGCCAGGAACAACTGGCAGTACTGCGTCAGCGACGAATGCCCCGCGGACAGCACGAACCGGTCCCGACCCACCCACCGCGGATCCGCAGGATCACCCGTCATCACCTTCTGGTACAGCAGATAGCCCAACGGCGCCAACGAGATCGCCGTCCCCGGATGGCCATTCCCCACCTTCTCCACCGCATCCGCCGCCAACACCCGCGCGGTATCCACCGCCCGCTGATCAAGCTCCGTCCAGGTGAAACCGGTCATCGATGGCCTTCCTCTGTGAGTTTTGAAACGTAACAATAGCGGTCTCCCGCCTCACGCCCCAGCCTTTCACACTCTCCGGGAGCGCTCGCGGCGTGGCCGAATGTTGCCGCGGCAACCGTAGGCGGGATACCCACCGGCGGGGCACACGGCACCTCGCGGCTGGCGAACCGGGTCTCGACAAGCTCGACCAGCCGACTCGGGCTCGACCAGCCGACTCGAGCTCGACCAGCCGACTCGAGCTCAGGCCGTCGTCCGCTGGCGATCCCTGGTGAGCCCGTAGAAGAACAGGGCGACCGGACGGTACATCGCGTGGGCGAACTTGCTGAACGGCAGGAACAGGCACAGTTCCATCGCGATGGCGACATGGATCAGGAACACCCAGTAGCCCCAGGCCGGCGCCGGTTCGGCGTAGAGGGCCGCCTCGATCAGGAACCCGGTCAGGCCGGTGACCCACAGCAGAGCCAGGAACAGCCAGTCGGAGGGCTTGCTGGAGTCGTTGCACTGCTTCGCCTCCTGCCAGCGCCGGATCATGAACCAGGTCACGCCGTACATCAGGGCCAGCCCGGCCACGGTGCCCAGCAGCCGGACGGGGTACCAGATCGGCACCGGGGTGCCGGTGGCCTTGATCCCGAGCAGGTCCATGCCGTAGTCGAGCATGGTCGCGAGCAGCAGGCCGAGGAAGCCCCACAGGGTCAACGAGTGGATCAGCCAGCGCCGCCGGTAGAGCGGCTCGACCGGCTCATCGTCATGGCAGTCCTCGCGGTACCGCTTCTGGCCCAGCGACTCGATGCCGAGCGCGTACCACAGGGCGCGCAGCGTCCGCCCCCAAGCCTGCTTGCTGCCGAACAGCGAAGCCCGGGTGACGCCGTCACGACGGGCGATGTCCCTGGCCAGCAGGCCGATGCCGAGCAGGCTGAACAGGGCGACCACGACCATCAGCACGATGCCGGTCGTGTGGATCACGCTGTAGGGGATGAAGTCGAACAAGGCCAGCGACTCATGGCTCTGCCGCCCCCGGATCGCGGCGAAAAAGAGCGCGAAGAACGCTGCTGCACCGACGACGATCGCTGTCCCGATCACGGGTCTCGTGTACAGCGCCCGGGCGACCCCGCTGCGGTCGTAGTGGGCGATCGCGTACCGGCGGGCGGTACCCATGAACTCACCCGGGTCGGCCTCCTGCGGGCAGCGCGTCGTGCAGACGCCGCAGCCGTAGCACGTCCACAGTTCCTTGCTGGAGACGAGGTCGTCGGCGAGGCCCACCTGGGCGAGCCGGATCAGCTTGCGCGGGAACATGGCGTCGTTGTCGGCCAGCGGGCAGATCGCCGTGCAGTTGCCGCAGCTGAAACAGGCGTTGATCTCCGCCGCACCGAACTTCTGCAGGTCGGTGATCAGGTTCGGGTCGACCAGGGCGGTCATTCGTACTCACACTCCTCGAGCGCGGCGCCAGGCTCGGCCTGGCCGACCACGCGGTAGCTGAAGTAGCCGTCGTCGTCGGCCTCGATGCTCTCGATCAGCAGGCCGTAGCGGCGCATGCCCATCACCCAGTAGACGACTTCGTGGACGGGGTGCCCGATCCGCTCGGCGATCTCGGGGATGGTCGCCGGCCCTCCTGCGAGTGCGGCGAGGATCGGGGTGTGCATCAGGGGTTCCTCGCGGATGACCTCACGGGGATCACGCAGCGTCTGGCTGATGCGGTGCGTCATGCGGGGTCCCCGCGGAGTTGTTCGGGGGAGCGAAGCGGAGGAGAAGAACTCCGTGGGGTGCGTCATGCCGGCTCCTTCGCTGGTTCGACCGCGACGAGCTCCTCGATCGCCGCGCGCATCTGGGCGTCGGTGTAGCCGAGCAGGTCGATCGCGTCCCGGCCGCACACCGGGACGCAGCCGCCGCAGCCCTTGCAGGTCGCCGGGTCGACGGTCGCGACCTGGCGCCCGTCCCACTCGATGCTGGTAATCGCGTCGTACGGGCAGGACGTGAGGCACTCGCCGGCGCCGACGCACTTGTCGGGGTCGACCCGCGCGACCAGCGGCTCGAGTTCGGCGTAGCCCTTCTTCAGCAGCGCGGCGCTCTGGGCCACCGCGGCCAGGCCGGCGGCGACGCTCTCCCCCACCGTCCGCGGGCTCTGGCAGCAGCCGGCGATCATCACGC
>DAIPJC010000086.1:0-8613 GCA_036770475.1 Propionicimonas sp.
GGGTCTTCGACCGCGTCGAGAAGAAGCTCGAGAACGCTGTCAGCGGGGCCTTCGCCCGAGCCTTCAAGGGTGACGTCCAGCCCGTGGAGATCACCGCCCGTCTGCAGCGCGAGCTCGATTCCGAGGCCAAGCTCCTCAGCCGCGACCGCAAGCTCGTCCCCAACGAGTTCCGGATCGCCCTCTCGCAGCACGACTACGACCGGCTCACCCCTTACAGCAAGACCCTCAACGCCGAGATCGCGCCCCAGTTGCGTGACTACGCCGCCGACTCCGGCTACATCTTCAACGGCCCGGTCATGATCGACTACGCCCTCGACGCCGCCCTTCCGGTCGGCCGGTTCACGGTCACCTCTGCGGCCGTCGCCGGCGTGGACGCCGCGGAGCAGGCCAGTCCCAGCGAGATCCTGGCGGCCAACCTCGTCGTCGAGGTCAACGGCGTCCGGCACCCGCTCACCCCGCCCGGCATCACCATCGGACGCGGCACCGAGGCCGACCTGCGCATCAACGACCCCGGCGTCTCCCGCCTGCACGCCCGCATCGGCGTCGTCGGCAGCGGCACCACCCAGCAGATCACCATCGAAGATCTCGGCTCCACCAATGGCGTCACCGTCGACGGCCAACGCACCCGGCACGCGACCCTGACGCTCGGCAGCCGCATCGAAATCGGCTCGACGAGGTTGGCGATCACGTCGCCGGTGTCCGATGTCTGAACTGGTCGTCCTCGGCCTCAAACTGGGGTTCCTGGCGCTGCTCTGGCTGTTCATCCTCTTCACGGGCAACGTCATCCGCACCGACCTCTTCGGACGGAAGGTCAGCGCGGCCGAACTCGCCCAGGGCGCGCAACCGGGCGCGCCCGCCGTGAAGCCGGTGAAGATGTCGCGCCGCGTCCGCCGACAACTGGCCACCACCCTCACCGTCACGCACGGCCTGCAGGCCGGCACCCAGGTACCCCTCGGCGACATCGTGCTGATCGGGCGTGGCACCGACTGCCAGCTGATCCTCGACGACGACTACGTCTCGACCCGGCACGCCCGGATCAGCCGCACCCCCACCGGCTACCAGGTGGAGGACCTGGGTTCCACCAACGGCACCTTCGTCAACAACCAGCGCGTCACCGCTCCCACCCCGTTCGGCGCCGGCGACACCCTCCGCATCGGCCGCACCCTGATGAGCGTGGAGAAGTAGATGGCCCTCGCGCTGCGCTACCTCGCGCACTCGGAGATCGGCTTCGTCCGCAAGAACAACCAGGACTCCGCCTACGTCTCTCCGACCATGCTCGTCGTCGCGGACGGGATGGGCGGCGCTGCCGCCGGCGACCTGGCTTCGGCCATCGCCGTCCGGGAACTCAAGGCAGCGGACGCCGCCCTCAGCGGCGACCAGATGCTCACCGCCCTCTCGGACGCCATCGAGTCGGCGGGCGCGGCGATCAACGAACTGATCGAGACCGACCCCGGCCTCGACGGCATGGGCAGCACCGTCTGCGGCGCCATGTTCGACGGCACCCGGCTCGGGCTGGCCAACATCGGCGACTCCCGCGCCTACCGCTACCGGGACGGCCGGCTGACCCGGCTCACCCGCGACCACTCCTGGGTGCAGACGCTCGTCGACGAGGGACGGATCACCGAGGCGGAAGCCCTCGAGCACCCACACCGATCCCTGATCCTCAAGGTCATCAACGGCCAGTCCCAGCACGTGCCCGACCTCGAACTGGTCGACGTCGCCGCCGGCGACCGGCTCCTGATCTGCTCGGACGGCCTGTGCGGCTTCGTCACCGACGACGTCATCGCCGCCAAGATGGACGGCGACCGCGAGACCGTCCTGACGGCTCTCGTCGGCCTCGCCCACCACGAGGGCGCCCAGGACAACATCACGATCATCCTCGCCGACGTCGTCGAGGGCGAGCCCGAAGGTGTCACCGAGGCCCTCGGCGCCGCCGCTCTCCTCGACCTCGACAACCTGCAGGAGACGACCGCCCGCCAGCCGATGCTTCCCGCGGACGCCGGTCCCCGTCCGGATCCCGCCGCCGGCGAGCTGATCCGCTACTCCCCGCTGGCGCGGCGGCGGCCGTCCACGTGGGTCAAGGTCGTGCTCCTGGTACTCCTGCCGCTGTTCGCGCTCGGCGGTGGTGGCTGGCTGTGGTACTCCTACACCCAGCGCCAGTTCTTCCTCGCTGCGGACGCCGACTACCTCGCCATCTTCCAGGGCGTCCCCGAGCCCGTGTTCAACCTGCCGCTGGCCCACGTCGTGAGGACCGACACCACCCGGGTCGCCGACCTGCCGCTCTACTACCAGGAACAGGTGCGCGCCACCATGCCTGCCGAGTCGTACGAGGCCGCCGAAGCCACGCTGGCCACCCTGCGGATGAAGGCCGAGGCCTGCATCAGGCAGCGCCAGGAGCGGGAGAATCCGACCCCGACTCCCACGCCCACCCCGACTGCCTCGGCCTCCGGCAAGGCCTCTCGCACACCGACGCCGGGGCACGGCTCGGCCGCGCCGACGAGCGCGTCCCCGCTGACGACGCCCACCCCGTCCGACACGACCACCCCGGCAGCGCCCACGGAGTGCTGATGAGCGACGTCGTCGGCTACCGGAAGCGCCGTGGCGTGGAGGCGTTCATGCTCGCCTTCGCGATCGCGCTCGCGATGGGCGGCTACCTGATCACGCATCTCAACCAGGACGCCAAGCTGCCCGCCCAGTGGCCATGGGCACTGGCGATCCTCGTCGTGATCGCCCTCGCGCTGCACCTGGTCGTCCGCTGGCGACTGCCTTACGCCGACCCGCTGATCCTGCCGCTGGTGATGCTGCTGAACGGCGTCGGACTCGCGATGATCCACCGGCTCGACCTGGGCACCTCCCCGCACATGCACTCCGCCGAGCTGCAGTTGATGTGGACGGGCATCGCCGCGGCCGCCTGCTGCCTGCTGATCGTCGTCCTGCGCGACTACCGTGTACTACAACGTTATACCTACACCATGTTCCTGGCCGGCATGGCGCTGCTGATGCTGCCGCTGCTTCCCGTCATCGGACTGGAGAAGAACGGCGCCCGGATCTGGATCCACTTGGGCCCGTACAGCTTCCAGCCCGCGGAACTCGCCAAACTGATGCTCACGATCGCCTTCGCGTCCTACCTGGTGGAGAAGCGCGACGTGCTTGCTCTTGCCGGAGGCCGATTCCTCGGCATCGAGCTGCCCCGTCCGCGCGACCTCGGCCCGATCCTCGTCATGTGGCTGGCCAGCCTGGCCGTCCTGATCTTCCAGAAAGACCTGGGCACGTCCCTGCTGTTCTTCGGCCTGTTCGTGATGATGCTGTACGTCGCCACGGAGAAGCCCAGCTGGGCGATTCTGGGGACGCTGCTCTTCGCGACCGGCGCCTACCTGGGCTACCTGTTCTTCGGCCACGTCCAGGTGCGGGTGTCGGCCTGGCTGGACCCGTTCAGCAACTACCAGCAGAACTACCAGGTGATCAACGGACAGTTCGGTATTGCCTGGGGAGGCGCGATCGGCACCGGCTGGGGTCTCGGACGCCCGAACCTCACGCCGCTGGCGAAGACCGACTTCATCGCCGCCGCGATCGGCGAGGAGACCGGCGTCGCCGGCCTGACCGCGATCATGTTGTTGTACGGACTGGTCGTTGCCCGCGGCCTGCGCGCGTCCCTCGTGGCCCGCGACCCGTTCGGCAAGCTGCTCGCCGCCGGCCTGGCGTTCGTGTTCGCGATCCAGGTGTTCGCGATCCTCGGCGGCGTCACCCGGCTGCTGCCGCTGACCGGCCTGACCACGCCGTTCATGTCCCAGGGCGGGTCGTCGCTGGTCGCCAACTGGGTGACCGTCGGCCTGCTCCTGATCATCACCCACCAGGTGCGCAGTCCCGTCCAGGAGGCGCCCGAACCCGAGCAGTGGCTGGGCGCGGAGACCACCCAGCTGATTCCGGTGGGAGCTCAGGTCTCGAGCGGTTCGGACGCGCCCTTCGTGACGCCGGCTCGTCCCTCGCCGGCTCCTCAGGGACCGGAGACTCTGCCGGCTCGTCCCTCGCCGGCTCCTCAGGGACCCGAAAGCCCGCCGGCCGCTGACGAGCCGACCCAGCCCGTCCAGCCGGTCCGCCCGGACGGAGGGACGTCGTGAACCGCCCGATCCGCGCTGTCGCCGTGACCGCGATGGTGATGTTCCTCGCTCTGATGGCGAACCTGACCTATCTCTACCTCGGGCAGCAGTCGTACCTGAACGAGCGGCCTGAGAACCGGCGGGTGGCGGACGCCCGGTTCGGACAGGACCGCGGCCCGATCATGGTCGGGAACACCCCGGTCGCGGAGTCCAAGGCCGTCAAGGACCGCTACAAGTTCCAGCGCACCTACGCCCAGGGCAAGCTGTACGCGCCGGTGACCGGCTTCTACTCCTATCTGTACCGGACCTCGGCCCTGGAGGCGTCCTACTCCGCGCAGTTGTCAGGCGTGGACGACTCCCAGTTCCTGAACCGGCTGGTCAACACGCTGACGGGGTCGTCCCAGCGCGGCGGCACGGTCGAGACGACCCTGGACGCGAAGGCGCAGAAGGCCGCCTGGGACGCTCTCGCCGGACGCAAGGGCGCGGTCGTGGCCATCGACTACAAGACCGGGGCGATCAAGGCACTGGTGACTTACCCGTCCTACGACCCCAACGACCTGGCCACGCATGACCTCTCCGCCTCGACGGACGCCTGGAAGTCGCTCAACGCGGACCCCGACCGTCCGCTGTCGAACCGGGCCACGAAGGAGATCTACTCCCCCGGCTCGACTTTCAAGCTCGTCACCGCTGCGGCGGCCCTCGATTCCGGCCTCGACGCCAACTCGCTCATCGACGCGTCCCCGTACAAGCTGCCCGGATCCACCAAGGTGATCTCGCAGAACTGCGGTGGCTCGAAGGTCACGCTCGCGCAGGCGCTGAAGGTCTCCTGTAATCCTGCCTTCGCCCGGCTGGGCGCCAAGCTCGGCGCGGACGCGATACGTACCCAGGCCGAGAAGTTCGGCTTCGGCACGAAGTTCCTCGACGACATCGGTTCGGCGGCGAGCATCTTCCCCGACAACATCGACGCCGCGCAGACCGCCATGAGCGCGATCGGTGAGTACGAGACGAAGGCGTCACCGCTGCAGATGGCCATGGTCGCCGGCGCGATCGCGAACAACGGCGTCCTGATGGACCCCTACATCGTCGACCAGGTGCTGGACACCAATCTGAAGGTGGTCAGCCAGACTCATTCGCAGCAACAGTCGGTTGCGCTGAGCAACAGCAACGCCGCCGAGTTGCGCCAGATGATGGTGCAGGTCGTGCAGAGCGGCACCGGTCACCGGGCGCAGATCGCCGGCGTCACCGTCGGAGGCAAGACCGGGACGGCCCGCACCAGCGCCAACCGCCACCCCTATGCGTGGTTCACCGCGTGGGCGGACAACCCGCACGTCGCGGTCTGCGCGTTCGTCGAGGACGCCGACATCCCGTCCACGGAGATCGCGGGCGGACAGGTCGCAGCACCCATCGCCAAGGCAGTGATCGAGGCCCTTCGATGAGTTGGCTGCGTGGAAGCTTGCCGGTTCGGCCACAATGGGAACGTTGTGCTGCCGAGCCGGCCGATCGAGCCGCCGGTTGGAAAGGACACTGCGGATGACCGAAGAACCCAGGCTCCTCGGGGGCCGCTACCAGCTGGGCAGCGTGCTCGGCCGGGGCGGCATGGCCGAGGTGCGCCGGGCTCGCGACCTCCGGCTGGGGCGCGACGTCGCGATCAAGCAGTTGCGGATCGATCTGGCGTCCGATCCCACCTTCCAGGCGCGCTTCCGGCGTGAGGCTCAGTCCGCCGCCGGGCTGAATCATCCGAACATCGTCGCGGTCTACGACACCGGCGAGGAGCCCGACCCGGCCTCCGGCGTGCAGGTGCCCTACATCGTGATGGAGCTCGTCGAAGGACACACCCTCCGCGAGATCCTCCGGACGGGCCGGCAGATCGTCCCGGCCAAGGCGTTGGAGTTCACCCAGGGCGTCCTGGACGCGCTCAGCTACAGCCACAAGGCCGGCATCGTGCACCGCGACATCAAGCCCGCGAACGTGATGCTGACCTCGTCCGGCCAGGTGAAGGTGATGGACTTCGGCATCGCCCGGGCCGTCGCCGACACGTCGGCCACCATGACCCAGACCGCAGCGGTGATCGGTACCGCGCAATACCTCTCGCCGGAGCAGGCCCGCGGGGAGACCGTCGACTCGCGCAGCGACATCTACTCGGCCGGCTGCCTGCTCTACGAGCTGCTGGTCGGCCGGCCCCCGTTCCAGGGCGACTCGCCGGTGAGCGTGGCGTACCAGCACGTCCGGGAGGCCCCGGTGCCGCCCAGCCACCTGGACGCGGAGATCACGCCCGCCATGGACGCGATCACGCTCAAGGCGCTGGCCAAGGACCCGGCTGACCGCTACCAGACGGCCGCCGCGATGCGGGCAGACATCGGACGCCTGCTCGCCGGCCAGGACGTGACGGCCCGCGCGCCTATTCCGGCCCCCCTGCCGACGTCAGCCGCGAACGAACCGACGGCGCTCTTGGAGGCCACCGACCATCCTGCGGCCCGCGCGCTCGAGGCCGACGCGCCCCGGCGGCGCTGGGGCCTGGTGACCTTCCTGGTCGCACTGATCCTCCTCGCCGCCGGCGTGGGCATCTACTTCATGATGAACGCCAATCGCGTCGAGACCGTCGCGGTGCCGAGGGTGATCGACAAGCTGCAGGACGATGCTGTGCAGGTCCTGGAGGCCGCGAGGCTCCAACCGAAGGTCGTGCAGGTCAACGGTCCCGAGGACACGTCGTTCGGCAGAGTGACCAAGCAGAGCGTCACGCAGGACACCGTCGTCCCGATCGGCACTGAGGTGGAGATCACGGTCAACATCGGCCCCAGCAAGGGCCTCATCCCGGATGTGATCGGCCTCGATCTCGCGGACGCCAAGAAGCAGTTGGGCGACAACAGCTTCTCTGACGTCCAGGCCCTGCCATCGCCCACAGAGTCGGAGAACGACCAGGCGAATGAGGTGCTCAACGTCGATCCCCAGCCGGGGACGAAGGTAAACCTCGACACCCGTATTACTTTGTACTACGCCACGGGCAAGAGCAGGGTCCCGACGGTGGTCGGATTCACCGAAGCCGCCGCGAGAGCCACTCTCCAGAACAGCGGCTTCACGAAGGTCGACGTCAAGTACAAGGACGTCGCTGCTGACCAGCCAGGCATTGGCACCGTGATCGATCAGGACCCGTCCGCAAACACCCAGTGGAAGCGGACGGCCACGATCACGCTGACCGTCGCGAGGGCCGTGACACCACCGACGGAGGGCCCCACCGATTCCCCCTCCGGGACGCCGACCGGGGAACCCACAGGCACGGGGAAGTAGCCCGGTCACCGGCGGGTACCACCGTCAGGCGCGCACCGCCATCAGTGGTGTCAGACCAGCCGCACGGCGCGGTGCGTCCGCGTCTCCGCAGGCGACCAGCCAGTTGGCCAGCATCTGGTAGCCGCCCTCGGTGAGCACCGACTCAGGATGGAACTGAACGCTCTCGATCGGCAGGCTGCGGTGCCGCACGGCCATGATCACGCCCGAATCGGTCGTCGCGCTGACCTCGAGCTCGTCCGGGACGGTGTCCGGGTCGAGCGCGAGCGAGTGGTAGCGCGTGGCGGTGAACGGGTTGGGCAGGCCGGCGAACACGCCGCGTCCGTCGTGGTGGACGACCGAGGTCTTGCCGTGCAGGAGCTCAGGCGCGCGGTTCACCACGCCCCCGAACGCGACGGCGATGGACTGCAGCCCGAGACAGACGCCGAAGATCGGGACGGTGCCACCCTCGTGGCGGACCAGGTCGATGCATACGCCGGCATGCTCCGGCGTGCCCGGGCCGGGAGAGAGCAGGACGCCGTCGAAGCCGTCCGTCCAGCCGGGTTCGGCGAAGCGCGGGTCGTCGTTGCGCCACACCTCGACCTCAGCCCCGAGCTGGCCGAGGTACTGGACGAGGTTGTAGACGAACGAGTCGTAGTTGTCGACCACCAGGATCCGCGCCATGGCGTCCATTCTCCCCCACGGCCGCCTGGCATCGAGGACGCCCACAGCAGACGCCCAGCAACGTCGGTTATCCTGTCCGGGAAGCCCAGCACGTAGGAGAGACCGGTGCCCGAGTCCAAGGTTCGCAAGGCCGCCGCAGACAAGAAGAAGTCGGCCGACCGGACGGCGCTCGCCGACCAGCGTGGTGAACGCGCTCGCACCGTCGCCGCGCCCGGAAGCCGGCAGTGGGTGCCGCCGACGTTCATCACGATCGGCCTGCTGGGCGTGCTCTGGCTGGTCGTCTACTACATCACCGCTTCGGTCGGCGTCACCGTCCCCGTGATGACCGACCTCGGCGGCTGGAACGTCCTGATCGGCATGGGCGGCATGGCTGCGGCCTTCGCGCTGGCCACCCTCTGGAAGTAGCCTCCGCCAGGGCTTCGTCAGGCTCGGCCACCATTCGCCTCAGCCCTGCGGCTTGAGCAGCGGGAACAGGATCGTCTCGCGGATGCCGTGACCGGTGAGCAGCATCATCAGCCGGTCCAGGCCCAGCCCCATCCCGCCCATCGGCGGCGCGCCGAACTCCAGGGCG
>DAIPJC010000028.1:0-51016 GCA_036770475.1 Propionicimonas sp.
TGGCGGGAGATATCGCACGTATATCGCACGACGTGCGATCCGCCGGGGCTCCCGGTGAGCATTCGCGGAGCGGGTGTTGCCCGCCGCAAGCACGGCATCGAGCCGGCCACGCTCGAAGAGCTGGACGCCGTCGTCGCGGAGATGCCGAAGCGGCTCCGACACATGGTGTTGCTGCCCACCTGGTGCGCGCTGCGCTACGGCGAGCTGGCCGAGTTGCGCCGCCGCGACTCGACCTGACGAACGACGTGATCAAGGTGCGGCGAGCCGTCACGTTCACCCCGAACGCAACCACGGTCGGGCCGCCGAAGACCGACGCCGGCATCCGTGATGTCGCCGTGCCACCGCACCCCGATCGAGATACACAATGCGCATTGCCGGTAGGGGACGTCGCGGAGGGTGGGTTGAGGTGCCCTTGTGAGGTAGTCGTCGATGGCTTCTCGGGCGAGTTCGGACTCGCTGACGCTGCGGCCCGAGCGGCTTGGCGGAGCCGACCGTGGGGTTCGCGGGGCAGTCAGAGCCGATGGAGTCCGCGGGGCAGCCTTAGCCCGATCCGGCCGGTGTCGGCGGCAAGCCGTGGACGTCCGCCCTTGCGTCCGTGGCGGGCGGCGATGTCTCGAGCGATGGCCTGGGGCCTGGGCCTCGGCCAGCCGCTGGCCCTCGAAGTAGACGACCTCGGTGTCGAGGTCGATGTCCTCGATGCTGTCGATGTCGGCGGTGTTTGCCGTCACCCAGCTGGATCTTCATGGGCGGCTCCTCCTCAACACCGAGGGGCGCGCGTCTCCACCCCCGGCCCCCGTCGGCAGGCCTGGCCCGCTGCGAGCGGGGGAACGTGAGGAACGCGCCTTTGGCAAGCCCTGACACCCGACCGGCCGCGGTCACGCCCCGCCCGGCTCAAGGCAGGGGGAACGTTCTCGGTAACGCTGGCCTGTTCAGCTTCGCGCAGAAGTTGACCTGGCTGGCGTCCCGATCGGCGTCCGGTTTGGCCTAGAGAGGGTAGGAGGTGAACCGCCTCTACCACCACGGCCCCACCACTGAACGCTGGCCACCCGTCCCGCAGATCACCACTCCGCAGGGTCATCACGCTGACGTGGTAGCGCTCGGCGGCCATCTTGGATTCTCGTACGTGATCACGTACGCTGGTCACGGAGGTGGAGTGATGACTGCTGTGAGTGCGACCGCTGCCCGGGCGAACCTGTATCGCCTGATCGATCAGGTCAACGAGGAGTCCGAGCCGCTGACCATCACCGGTCAGCGGGGCAACGCCGTGCTGGTCGGCGAGGATGACTGGCGCGCCATTCAGGAGACGCTGCTCCTGGCGAACGTGCCGGGCTTCACCGAGTCGATCCGGCAGGCACGCGCCGAGGGGCTCGATGAGGGCTCGGAGGAACTCGACTGGTGACCACCTGGCGGTTGGTGTTCTCGAAGGCGGCCCAGAAGGACGCCAGGAAGCTCGCCTCCTCCGGACTGAAGCCGAAGGCCCAGGAACTCCTGGCCATCATCGCCGAAGACCCCTTCGCGAATCCGCCTCGCTACGAGAAGCTGGTCGGCGACCTGGCCGGGTGCTACTCCCGGCGGATCAACATCCAGCACCGCCTCGTCTACGAGGTGCTCGCCGAGGAACACACCATCCACGTTCTGCGCATGTGGACCCACTACGAGTGAGCCCGACGCAGAGGGTCGATTTCGTAGCCCGCGAGGGGTGCTCAACTTTTCGAAATTCACTGTGACACGGCCATCGCACGACCCTGTTGGGCGTGCTATATGTCCTAGTCAAGGCCCTAATGGAAACGCGACTCCTAACCTTGTGTCGCAAGTTCGAATCTCGCTGGCGTCGCCAACCAGGCTGAAGACCCTCGGCCCCGCGCTAGGTCATCGCCGCGGCCATGCCGGTGAAGTATGGGACGAGCCAGATCGTCCAGACGAGGACGCTGAACCGATGGAAGACGCGCTTCTCATCCGTACGATCGCGGAGCATGGTGATGATGGCCCAGGCGAGGTGGAGGGCCATCAGCAGGAGGGTGAGCAGGCCGGTGACCGCCATGACCTGGGCGAGGACGGGCTCCTGTTCAACGCCGGTAGTGCTGCCACTGGTGGCGATCACGCTCATCACGGCGGTGCCGCTGAGGTCGGCGGCGAGGCCTGCCGCGAAGGTGGCGACGTGCCACCACCGGAGTTCCCCGGAGCGACGCTCGGCCCAGACTCCGAGGGTGTAGAGGGTCAAGGCGAGGCTGATCAGGACGACGGCGACGGCGAGCATGGGCTAGTTCTGACCGAGATGTGCGCGAAGGGGCTTGTTGATGGCAGCCAGGAGGCAGCCGATGCCGATGGTGAGCAGGATGTGGCCCAGGCCAGCGATGCCGGCGATCGCGGGTCCTACATCCTGCCCGAGGACCTGGAGAAGACCGTGCCAGGTGAGGGCTGCTGCGGTGATGACGAGTCCGGCGTTGTAGGTGGTGAAGAACCACGAGAACGATCGGCTGCCGCTGAGGCCGAGAGTGGCGTCGAGGGCGAGCACGATCAGCATGACGAGCATGCCGAGGGCCAGCAGGTGGGTGTGGACGAGGGCGAGTTGGGTGTAGCCCGTGAATCCGCGGGTATGGGTGATCTCGCGGTAGGCGAGCCCTCCGGCCAGGCCGAGTGCGGCGTAGCTGATGGCGGCAAGGTAGAGCCGTCGCATGGTACCTCCAGGTGAGTTCGGTTCACTCCGATACTCCCGTTCGGCTGGCGTGGAGACATCACGCCCGGGGATGGTGTCCGGGGTCCGTTCGGCCGGCTGGCAGCTCCACCTTTTGGCTGATGGCGGGCGCAGAACAGCGGGCCAGAGTGCCCGGGTGGAGTTGGGTTCGGAGCGGGTGACGACGCGCCTTCTGGTGGGGGTTGACCTGCTGGCCGGGCTGCTCCTGGTGGTTGCCCTCGCCTCGTCGTCCGGTGCCGGGTGGACGGTCTGGGTCGCCGGTGCGGCGTTCGCGTCCTGTTGGCTCGTGGTTCGGCTCCGGGTGCGGGTGCTCGGTGAACCGATGGACGCCCGTGGCGGCTGGTGGCCCGGTGGCATGGCCGCGTCCGGCCTGTTGGTGTGCTACTGCTTCGTGCTGCTGACCAGCGGGTCGGGAATGTGGCTCGCCTTCCCTGTCATGCTGTTCCAGTTGCACATGCTCGGGCCGCGTCGTGGCGTGCTCGCGGTCACCCTGACGACCGTGGCAGCTGTGCTGTTGGGCGCCGTCCTCCGGGGCGACGTCGGGCTGGGCTTCGTGCTGGGGCCGGCAATCGGTGCCCTGGTGGCGGTCGCTGCGGTTGTCGGCCTGGAGTCCCTGGCGCGACTGGTCGCCGACCGCCAGCGCGCCCTGGAGGATCTAGAGGATGCCCAGCAGCGGCTGCTGGACGCCGAACGGCACCGCTCACGAGCCGAAGAGCGCGCGAACCTGGCCAGAGACATCCACGACACACTGGCCCAGGACTTCGCCGCGATCGAACTGCACCTGCGTCGAATCGCGACCGTGCTCGGCCCCAACAGTCCGGCGACACCCGCGGTCGTGCTCGCGCAACAGGCAACGGCTGAGGGCCTCGCGCAGGCCCGTCGCTTCATCGCAGGCGAACCGGGCCACCGGCCCGACACGTCGATCGTGGGCGCCATACGTCACGCTGCCGATCGTGCGCAGTCCGACAGCGGTGGACGGACGGCGATCGAGGTCCGGTCCATCGGCCGTGAACCCGCCCTGCCGGCGGCCGTCTCCACCGAAATCCTGCGGATGGCGCAGTCAGCGCTATCCAACGTAGTGCGACATGCGGCGGCAGCGAGCGCCTCAGTCGTCCTGACCTGGGAACCCGACCACGTGCTGCTCGACATCGCCGACGATGGCCGCGGCTTCGACCCGGACCGCCAGGGAAGAGGCGGCGGCTTCGGGCTGCCGGCGCTCCGCGCTCGCGTCCGCGACCTCGGCGGCACCATCGGGGTCGAGTCCGAGCCCGGTGAAGGAACCGCGATCGCGATCAGCCTGCCGCTGGGTCCGGAGCGCGCATGATCAGGATCGCGATTGCCGACGACCACCCCATCGTGCGCGCCGGCCTGCTGGAGGTGATCGACGACGTCACCGTCGTGGCTCAGCACGGGAGCGCCGAAGCACTTCTGGCCTGGCTGAACGGCAATGACTGCGACCTTGTGCTGCTCGACCTGCAGTTCGGGGACGGGCGACTCACCGGGGCTGAAGCCACCCGCCGGATCTCCGCCCCGGACGGCCCCGCCGTGCTCATCCTCACCACCTACGCTACCGACGCCGACATCCTCGCCGCCCTGGACGCAGGAGCGCGCGGCTACCTCCTCAAGGACACACCCACCCACGAACTGGAACGCGCCATCCGGGTCGCCGCCGCCGGAGAGACCACGCTGTCCCCCGCCATCCAGCAACGCCTCCTGCGGCGCATCCTCGACCCCGCCACGACCCTCACCCAGCGAGAGCTGGACGTCCTCCAACTGGCGGCCGGCGGGATGTCCAACAACCAGATCGCCGCCGAGCTGTACATCACACGGGCCACAGTGAAGACTCATCTCGCCCATACCTATGCCAAACTCGGCGTGCCCTCGCGCACTGCCGCCATCGCAACCGCAAGAGAGCGCGGCCTCCTCGACTGATCCGCGCCCTTCTGGTCAGGAGTGGTGCACCGGTGTCAGGGCTTCCTGGCACCGCCTCTGCCGTATCGCATGTCGAGCGCGCAGAACGCTTCGCACCGGACGGTCAACCCTCCTTGTCAATGATGTTCTTCAAGACAGAGGTGGCGCTCATGCCGTTGGGCCAGCCGGAGTAGAAGGCGAGGTGGAGGAGGGCTTCCTTGAGCAGCTGTCGACGCCGGCGTGACCTTCTTCGACACCGCCGAGGTGTACGGCCCGTTCGTCAACGAGGAACTCGTCGGCGAGGTACTCCAGCCGATCCGTGGCCAAGTGGTGATCGCGACCAAGTTCGGGTGGCGGATCCAGAACGGCACCAGCGTGGGGCTCGACAGCCGACCCGAGCGCATTCGTCAGGTCGCGGACGAATCCCTGCGCCGCCTCCGCACCGACGTGATCGACCTGTTCTACCAGCACCGTGCCTCCGACAACCCGAAGTGACGGACCTTGCCGGTTTCGACGAGCTGCTCCCGACCCTGTCCGAGTTGGGCATCGGGTTCGTGCCGTTCAGTCCGCTCGGCAAGGGTTTCCTCACCGGCACGGTCACCACCGATACGACGTTCGCCGCCGGCGACGTCCGCGCAGCCATCCGCGGTTCACCGAGGAGAACCGGGCCGCGAACCGGGCCCTCGTCAACCACGTCAAGAGCCTCGCGGACGCCAAGGGCGGCGCGCCGGGACAGATCGCGCTGGCCTGGCTGCTCGCGCAGCAGTCGTGGATCGTGCCGATTCCCGGCACTCGTCGTACCGCACGGATCCAGGAGAACGCCGCCGCGACCCAGGTCACGTTGTCCGCCGACGAGCACGCCGACCTCGTCGCCCGGCTCGGGGTCCACGGCGATCGCTACAACGAGTTCCACCTCGGCCCGGTCGGTCGCTGAGGGCGCGGATGACCGCTACCGCGACCTCGACCCGTTCCTCTGGAGGTGCCTCGCTCACTGCAGCAGCCGTCGGGCCTGCCCAACAGCTCGACTCAGAGGTCGCGGGCCGTATACAGCCGGACGGAGACCAGCGCCGACACCGCGAGCGCGGCCAGCCCGGCGACCGGCAGCGGCGCCCACGGCAAAGCCGCCGCTGGCAGACCGGACACGACTGCAGAGAGGTTGAGCCCCGAGGCGTTGGCGAGCGCGACCAGCGCGACGATCACCAGGATCGGTGTGAATGCGACCCAGCGGGCCCGTGCGTAGCCCATCCGGAACACCACGGGCGCCTCGATCGCGAGGATCAGCGCGTTGAGGGCGAATCCGGCGGTCAGGATCAACCCGGTCAAGCTGCCGTCGAGCGGCATCGCCTTCACCGCCGCAGCCGCCAGGGCCAGCGCGACGCCGACCACAGCGAAGGCGACCTGAATCCCGAGCATGGTGAGGTAGCGTCCCCACACCACGTGGGCGCGCCCGACCGGCAGGAGGGCGTAGAGGGTATCCAGCCGCCCGCGTTCGTCGCTTCGGAAGGGTTCGACGGCCACGATCGCCGCGGCGAAAGTGAACACCGCGACGATCATCGGCGGGATGGGTGCGGTCACCCAGGTCAGCAGCGCCAGCAGGGCGGCGACAGCGAGCGTCGAGCGCAGCGTGGCCCGCTGCACCCTCAGGTCCAGCTGGGTGAAGCGCAGCACCGTGCTCATGCCTTGCTCCTCGCCACAGGCCGGCTGAGACGGAGGACGAGGTCATCGATACCGGCGGGTTCGATCAGCACCTCGGACCCGAACAGGGCCGTATCGCGGGTAGCGATCAGCCCGTCGAATGCGCCGCCCACGTCCCGCAGACCACGGACGGCGGCACGGGCGCGTGCCGACAGCACAACCGACGGGCCTCGGACCATGGCATAACGCTCCAGTACCTCAGGGAGTGGCCCGGACTCCACCCACTGGCCTCCGGCAAGAATGCGCAGGTGATCGGCGATTCGCTCGAGATCGCTGGTGATATGCGTGGAGAAGAGGATGGTGTGCTGTTCATCGGCGGCCATGAACTCGGCGAAGACGTCGATCACGTCGCGACGCGCGCTCGGGTCGAGGCCGCTGGTCGGCTCATCCAGGATCAGCAGCACAGGCCGGCGAGCCAGCGCCAACGCGAGCGAGAGCTTGGTGCCCTCGCCACGGGAGAGCGTGCCGATCCGGGCCTCGGGAGCAACGCGGAATCTCTTCAACAGGTCGGTGAACAGCTTCGCGTCCCAGCGCGGACAGAACGGAGCGACCGCCGCCCCGGACTGGCCTGTGGTCCACTCGGGAATCACCGTGGGCTGGTCGAACACCACGCCCACGCCGCCCAGGTCGAGACCGGTACGGGCCCGGTCGCCGCCGAACTGGCGCACCGAGCCGGCATCAGGCTGGACGAGGCCGAGCATGGCCTTCAGCAGGGTGGTCTTGCCCGCCCCGTTCTCGCCCACCAGGCCGGTCACGAAGCCGGCGGGCAGATCGAGATCGAGCGGACCGAGCTGGAAGCGGCCGTAGTCCTTGCAGAGCCCGCGAACTTCGATCATGGCGGGATCAGTGACGGTGCTCTTCATTCCAGACCTCATCCAGGAGTTGATGCAGGGTGGCGAGCTGGATGCCCGCGGTGGTGGCCGTACCGACGACTCGGCCGAGCTGATCGCGCAGCGCGCGAACCGCCTCCACCCGAGCCGCCTCGCGGTCGACAGGCAGGACATAGCTGCCCTTGCCGGGAACATTGACGATCAACCCCGACGCGGCGAGGTCGTTGTACGCACGGGTCGTCGTGATCAGACTCACCTGCAGGTCCCGGGCGAGCTGCCGCAGGGAGGTCAGCTGGGTCCCCTCGGCGAGGTCACCCAGCAGGATGGCCGACCGCAGCTGCTCGGTGATCTGCTCGTACAGCGGAACGCCCGAGGTATGCGAGAGCACGATCGGCACCACAACCCCCTTACTGTTCATATGCAGTATAGACAGTTAGGTGGTTCGCAGCACCATACCCCCCGACCTTTCGTCGGGAGGGATCGATCACTCCGCCCGCGGCGGACGCCAGAGGTTCCCGAGGTAGGCCGCTCCTGCCGGCTGTGGCCAGCTCAACCCCCGCAGGTAGCCGGCGAGCGGCGGACGCAGGTCGAGGGCATGCAGGTCGTCCAGGTTCACCAGTTCGGGGTGCCGGTCGATCTCGCGCGGACCGAGCGAGTCGAAGCTCGGGGTGGTGGCGGCGAAGACGAGCTCGACCCGGCGTCCGATCTCGGTCGGTCCCACCACCTCGTAGACGAACAGGCAGCGGCCCACGTCCACCCTCAGTCCGGTCTCCTCGTGGGTCTCCCTGGCCGCGCACGAACGCATCGATTCGCCATCGGCGGGATGTCCACCCGGCAGCACCCAGTCCCCATCGTCGTCATGGCCCGGACGAGTGGTCCGGTGCAGCAGCAGAATCTGGCTGTTCTTGATCAGCGCCACCGAGCAACGCAGTTCCACCAGGACGCCGTCGGTTGCTTCCGCTTGCGTGGTGTCGAGCGCCGACGAGCGCCCGAGCCGTCCATCGGTTCGGTTCAAGACACACTCCTGTCGCATCACAGGCCGGAGGAGTCATCAGCGGACGCGTTTGCGGTCAGACATTGACCGGGGCGAACTCCATCGCCACTGCCTCGAGCTTACTCCGCGTGCCCGTTCAGCCCCAGCACGTGAAGCGGAAGGTGCCAGGACGCGAACCACCCGAGCGCCTCGATCCAGGAGGCGTTCTGCCCCAGCGACGGACGCTCTGCGCCCTGGCGCATCGACCGGCCGAGGACGTCGACGCGGCTCCTGACGTCGTCCAGGTAGTCGGCAAGAGCCGGGACGTCGACCGGGGGCGCTTCGCCAGCGACCAGGTGGGTCAGGCAGGGCACGGGACCGGCCGAGTCCCTGGTCGTGGCGACATCCGATCGATCGAGACTGCACGTGGGGCACACCCGCTGTTCCCACACCGACCTGGTTTCGCGCAGCCACTGGGCGGTGTAGGTCAGTTCGCCTGCCTCGGCGACCAGCTCGGTTGCGTCCGCTCCCGCGAAGCTCCGTCGCGCCGGTCGCCGGTCCGCGCCCGCCCCGAGCTGGGTGCAGATCCAGCAGGACCCGCGGCGTTGCAGTGTCCGCGCAAGCGGTGCCGTAGCCGCGCGACGGTGCCGCAACCTCCCGACCACATGACCGAGCAGGTCGCCGTACAGGACGCAGACATCGAACGGCTGGTGCCCACCGCGCGGACCGGTGCCGTAGACCCACAGTTCCACCTCGACCACGGCGTAGCCCCACGCGTGCCGCGGGCACAGCCCCAGAGACGCCCGCAACGAGGAGCGAATCCCGCCGACCATGATGTCGCCGTGGACGAACTCCCACAGCTCACTGACCTCTGCGGCGGTGAGCGGCGACGAGTCCAGCAGCGTCGATGCCGGCGTCGACTGCCCGATCTCGGGCCCCGGTTTCACAGGCTCGTTCACTTCACAGCCTCCGTTCCTCATCGTCGATGGGTCTCGACAGGCTCGACCAGCGACCAGGCTCGACCAGCAGTAGCGGCAGATCCGTTCACGACGTCGCCGCGACGACGGCGAGCAGGGCGACCAGCGCGATCAGCATGTAGAACAGGTAGGCGCTCAGGTGACCCGACTGCAGCCGTTTCACGAGCGAGACCAGCCCGCGTCCGACCGTCCGCAGCGGCCGGTACACGTACTCCTCCACGACCTCGACGACATCCACACGGTAGGTCAGGGAGTCCGCCGCGCCGCGGGTGGCGCCCTGGAACTCAGTGCCGTCGTCCGTCTGCTCGAGCCGGACCCGGGTGCGCAGCAGGTTCGCCAGCACCCGACGCATCGGGTTGGCATAGCCGAACGATGTGTAGCCGATCCCCCGCGCCACGCCCGGCGACCCGGACGTCCACGGCTCCGCCCGCCGCACCCGCCACAGGGACGGCCCGGCGACGACCGCCGCCAGCGCAGCCACCAGCAGAGTCATCGCAGGCAGCACCACCCACAGCCAGGTCGGCGAGAGCGCGGAGAAGTCGCTGTACACCGGCTGCAGCACCGTGTCCGAGGCCAACGCGCCGAGCGTCGCGTCCCCGACGACCTGGTGCAGCCCGGCCGCGACCAGGCGAACCTCCAGCGGAGCCAGTGCGGCCGCCGCCAGACACGCGATGGCCAGGGTGAGAATCCCGAGACGGGCGGCACCGCGCGCTCCCTGGAGCGCCTGCCGCGGGCGCGCGGGAGGCGTCCCGAACACCGTCAGGGCGACCAGCCGGACGAACGTGACACCCGCGATCCCGACCGTGAGGGCCACCAGCGCCCCTGCACCAGCCGAGGCCAGCCGCAGCGCCAGCGACTGGACGCGGAACTGCTGCATCAACGCCTCCAGCGTCAGCCACTCGGACGCGAACCCTGCGGTCAGCGGCAGGCCGGCCAGCGTCAGCGAGCCGATCACCAGCCCGGTCCCTGCCACCGGCAGTGAGCGGACGATCCCGCGCAGGTCGTCCAGCGCGACCGTGTCGAAAGCGTCCTCCACGAGCCCGGCGGAGCAGAACAACAACGACTTGCCCAGGGAGTGGGCAATGACCTGCATCAGCGAGGCGAGCAGTCCCGCGGCCACCAGAGGGGTGAGGTGCTCGACCGAACCCACCAGCGCCATCGCGAAGCCGGCGGTGATCAGGCCGGCGTTCTCCACGCTCGACCACGCGACCAGACCCGTGAGCTGCACGTTGACCGAGGCGTGAGCGATGCCGAGCAACGCCGTGACACCCGCCAACAGGAGCAGGACGGTGACCAGCCAGACCGGCGGCGGCCCGAGTACGGCCAGCGTCCGCACCATCCCGTAGAACGCAACGTTCACCGCGACCCCGGCCATCAACGGACGGGCCGGACCGGGCGCGGCGGCGTACGCCGGCGGCAGCCAGACCTGCACCGGCACCACCCCGGCCTTGATCGCAAACCCGAGCAGCAGCAGCGCGTACGCGGCGGCCTGCGCGGGGCCCGTCACGCCGCCCAGGTCCGACATCGACAGACTGTGCGCCCGCCCCGCCAGCAGCGCACCGCCGAGCAGCAGCGCCGCGCCGCTGGCCTTGCCGAAGACGGCCGCGGCGATCGACGCGCGGGCCCGACCCCGCCGGTTCCGGTCGAACCCGGTCAGCAGGTAGAACCCGAGGGTCAGCGACTCCCAGCCGAACAGCAGCACGAACAGGTGGTCGGCGGTGAGGATGACGACGACCGCCCCGAGAGTGAGCGCGAGCGCGGCAGGCAGCCGGGGACGGGCAGTCCGCGATCGATCGCTGGCGATCAGGGCGGGAACCGCCACCGCGCAGCAGATCAGCAGGAAGAGCCCCGACAGCGGGTCGACGTGCAGCCCGCCGGCGCCGGTCAGCGCGAGGGCTCCGGTGAGATCCAGGCGTTCACCTGAGCCCGCGACACCGAGGCCACCGGCGATCGCCCCCGCGACGGCGCCGGCGACCAGCAGCCACCGGGCGAGCGTCGCGAGCGGCCGCGCGATCCCGGCACCGGGCACGGCCAGGACGGACGCGGCGCCGCCGGCGGCCAGCAGGACGAGGCAGGTGAGCAACATGCCACTCACCCCCGCCCCTCGGTGCCGGACGGGACGCGTCCCAGCGCCAACAGGATCCCGTGCAGCAGGCTGAACGGCGACGGCGGCGAACCGGGTACCCAGACATCGATCTCCAGGAACGACCCGACCCCGTCACCCGTACTGTAGCCGCGCGCGAACAGGCCGCCGCTGATGGCGTCCGTACCAGCGGCGATGACCACGACGGGGTCGGGCATGGCGCGGCGAGTGCGCAGCAGGGGCGCGACCATGCCGGGTGTCCCTACCCCTGTGACCAGCAGGATGTCGGCGTGCCGGGGGCTGGCCGTGAAGGAGATGCCCAGGCGGTGCACGTCGTAGACCGGGTTGAGCAGCGCCTGCACCTCCCACTCCTCCGAGCCGTCGGAGCCGGCGTCCACGTGCCGGATATGGACCGAGCGACCCAGCGCGCGGGTGCGGGCGGCGAGCTCCGAGCGGATCCGGGCCAGGGTCTCGTCGTCCTCCACCTGGCGCGGCACGACCAGCCGCCCTCTGGTGAGTTCAGCGGTGTCCGCGCCGCGACGCCAGGAGAACACGTCCGGCGCCGCCGCGACGCAGCGTCCGCAGCCGATGCACCGGCCGCGGTCCAGACGGACGTCGCCGTCCGCCGCGAGCAGGGCAGCGCTGGGGCAGACGAGGTCCAGCCCGGCCTGGAGCAACTCGTCGCGGCGCGGCCGGGTCGCGGGGCTTCGGTCGACCTCCACCACAGCAGGGAAGTCCGTCTGATAGGCGTCGCCGCGGCGCGGCCACGGGGTCGTCACAACGCCGTCGCGCAGACCGCGCAGTGCCCAGGGCAGTGGCATCTCACACCTCCGGATTCTGGTTCGGCACCTACATCGCCACCCCGGCGTAGGACAGCCCGAAGCTGGCCTCGATGAACGGCAGGTCGGTGAAGATGTCGGTGTGGATGACGTCGTGCAGCAGCACGAGGTTGTGCAGGGCCGGCGACCGGGCGAAGCAGCGCCGGATCCGGCCGGCGTCGATGTGGATGACGTAGAGCACCTCGCCGTGCGGACCCTCCGCCCAACCGATGCCCGTGCCCTCCACCGGCGGTAACGGAACCGCCCACGGCCCGTCGACCGTCCCGGCGAGCTCGTGCACCGCCGCCTGGATCAGCGCGACCGACGTGTCGATCTCGTGCCAGCGCACCCGGGCCCTGGCCAGCGCGTCCCCGCTGTCGAACCGCGCGCGCTCGATGGCCGGCAGGTCGGCGTAGGCGTCGGTGGGACGGATGCGGCGCCCGTCGTCGTCGACGCCTGACCCGCGTCCGATCGGGCCGAGCGCCGCGAAACGCTTGGCACGGGTTGCCGAGAGGACCCCGGTCGTCCGCAGCCGGTCGAGGAAGGACGGCGAACTCTCCAGCGCGGCGATGTCGGAACCGATCGCGGCCTGCAGCCGGACGAGCTCCGCGAGCGTCAGCTGGTCCGGCGCCGCCGGGCCGGGCCGCACCCCGCCGGGCACCACGAGCCCGCGCGCGAACCGGCTGCCGGTCAGCCGGGACACCAGCCGCAGCACCGCCTCCTTGTGGGCGCCGAAACGGGCGGTCGCAACCACGAGACCCGCGGCGTCCGCCAGTTTCATGGTCACATCGAGGTGGTTGGCGATCCGTTCGAGCTCCGCGTGCACCACCCGGACGAGCCCCGCCCGCCGCGGCACATCGACGCCGGCCAGGGACTCCACCGCGTGGCAGTAGGCCAGCGCATGCGCGACGGTGGCCACTCCCTCGACGCGCTCGGCGACCAGCAGGCCGTCCGCGATGTCCCTGCCCTCGAACTGCTTTGCGATCCCCCGGTGCTTGAAGTGCGGACGGATGTTCAGGTGCGGGATGTCCTCGCCGGGCGTCTCCAGCAGGAACTCGATCGACTCGCTGACACCGGATCGCACGGGGCCCCAGGCCAGGGAGAACACCTCGCCGGTGACGTCCATCGGACCGCGCGGCTCCGGGCGGTCCCATTCGGTGCTCGCTTCTGCGCCGCCCGGCAGCGGCCGGGGCACTCCCGCGGGAAGCGGCAACAGCAGCGGATCGAGCCGCGGGTGCCCGTCCGCGACCACCCCGGACAGGTCGTGGGCCGCCCGCTCGTACCAGAACGCGGCCGGCGCCACCGGAACCAGGCTCGGCACATGCGCGACGCCGTCGCCGGCCGGCTCGGCAAGGCAGCTGATGGTCTCGACCAACTCGCGTCCCACCATCACGGCGACAGCCTCCGTACCGCCGGGCGCCTCGGTCGCGTACAGCCCGGCGAACCGGGCACCGCCGGACAGGGCGTCCGAGACGGCCCGCCGCCAGGCGCCAGCGTCCGTGCGCCGGCCCCGTGTGATCGTCCGGGTCATCACTGTCCTCCGCTCAGCAGGACGGCTCCGCGGGTGAGCAGATCGGACACCACGGCGGGCGGGTGGACGCCGAGCACCAGCAGCACGACCACCCCTGCGACCACTGGGGCGAGCATCCAGCCCGTCCCGGCCCTGGCCAGCGCTGGCGCCTTCTCGACCGCTTCGCCGTCCGGCGGGCTGCGGAAGAGGACGGAGGTGATGCTGGCCGTCAGCCCGGCGAATGCGATCACCACCAGGGCCACCAGCGCCGCCGCTGCCCATGCGCTCGTGGTGAAGCCGCCCACGATGATCTGGAACTCGCTGCGGAACAGCGCGAACGGAGGCATGCCGGACAGGGCCAACACCGCGGCCAGCAACAGCGGTCCCGTCAGCCGGAGCGCGTCGATCCCGCCGCGCAGCCGGTGCAGGTCCTTCGTGCCGAACCGGCGGACGAGCGCACCGGCACCCATGAAGGCGTTGCCCTTCGCGGCCGCGTGACCCAGCACGTGCAACAGCACGCCTGCCGCCGCGGCCGGAGCCCCGAAGCCGACGCCGATCGCGAGGATGCCCATGTGCTCGACCGAGGAGTAGGCCAGCAGCCGCTTCAGGTCGCGCTGGTCCAGCAGGTACAGCGCGGCCAGGGCAAGGGACGCCACCCCGAACACCAGCAGGACGGTGTGCGGGAACGGCGTCCCGAGCGTGACCTGGGCCACCTGCAGGTAGCGCAGGATCGCGTAGAAGCTGACCACCAGCAGCGCGCCGGACAGCAGCGCCGACACCGGGCTCGGTGCCTCGGAGTGGGCGTCCGGGAGCCACGTGTGCACGGGGAACAGCCCCACCTTGGTGCCGAAGCCCAGGACCGCGAGCACGAAGGCCAGGCGGACGGGGGTGGCCGGCAACTGGGCGGCGTGCTGCAGGAGCGGCTCGAAGGCGAGGTCGTACGACTGGCCCAGCACCTGCGCACCGGCGTAGTACATGAAGACCGTGGCCAGCAGTCCGATACCGAGCCCGGACGAGGCGATCAGCACGTACTTCCACGCCGCCTCGGTGGCGCCGTCCGTGGCATCGATGGCCACCAGCAGGGCGGAGATCACCGTGGTCACCTCGACGGCCACCCACAGCAGCGCCAGCCCGTTGACCGCCGGCGCGCAGAGCATGGCCCACGCGAAGGCGTTGAGGCCGAGGCTGAACCGGCGGGCGTACCGCTCGAACTCGGTCTGCGCGCTGCGTCCGGCAGTCGCGGCTGCCCGGGCCTCGCCGGCCAGGTAGCCGATCGAGTAGGCGGCGACGGCCGGGTACAGGAAGCCCACGGCGAGCAGGAACACCAGCGAGAGTGGGTCCACCCTCAGCCAGCCGGTCTCGACGGTCTGGCCGGGGGCCCACAGCAGGGCCACGACAAGGCCAAGCGAGATCAGCCCGGACGCGAGGGTCACGGCCTGGGCGGCCCGCAGCGGCAGCCACACGCAGGCCACGGTCGCCACCAGTGAGACGGTGACGAGCAGGATGAGGACGGTGGTCACGGTCAGCCTCGCAGTCGGGTGAGCGTCTCGGTGGACAGGGTCCGGGTGCGGGCGTGGTGGAGTCGCATCAGCACCCCGAACACCACGACGGCAACCAGCAGGTCGAACAGGAACGCCACCTCGAGGATCAGCGGCATGCCGGCCGCGACCACGAGGCTGGCCAGGGAGACCCCGTTCTCCAGGGAGAAGAAGCCCACCGCCTGGCTCACCACGTCCCTGCGCATGATCATCAGCACGAACGCGACCAGCACGACCGCGACCGAAAGGCTCAGCGCCGTGGCCGGGAGGACGGCCGACTCGATCCCGAGCTGGCCGACCAGGAAGAAGCCGACACCGGCCACGACGATCGAGACGAGCACCTCGCTGGCTACGCCGAGGACCCCCGACCCGGCGATCTCGGCGTCCGCGTCGCGCATCAGCCGCAGCAGGACGGCGGGCACTGCGACCGCCTTCAGGGCGAACGACAGCGCAGCCAGGACGTACAGCTCAGGGACGTCGCGTCCGTAGGCGACCGCCACGGCGAGCAGGCTCACCGCGAAGGACTGGACGGCGTACAGACGCACCTGCGCCCGCAGCATGGCGGCCCGGAGCATGAGGAACTCGAGCAGCAGGACGACCACGGCGATGCTGCTGGCGACGCCGTCGTAGAGTCCGGGCACCTGGGTCACGGTGGTCATGACTAGCCTCCCCCGAGGTAGAGCGTGAACAGCCCGAGCACCGCGAGCAGGAAGGCCGCGGCGACGAACTCGGTGATCTTGAACAGCCGGAGCTTGGCGAACGACGTGTCGATCACGGCGATGACCAGCCCCAGCACGAGCGCCTTCGCCAGCAGGGCGACGACGGCCAGCACCACGTCGCCGAGCTGAGCGGTGCCGCTCATCCCCCACGGTGCGACGAACACGTTCAGGAAGATCGTGAACAGCACCAGCTGCTTGACCCACGACCCCCAGCGCAGCGCCGCGAGGTACGGCCCGGAGTGCTCGAAGGTGCGGGCCTCCTCGATCATGCCGAGTTCCGTGGTCGAACCATGCGCCTCGACGGGGATCCGTCCGGTCTCGAAGAGGATCACCATGAACAGCGCAGCGGAGGCCAGCAGATGGGCCGGTCGGACGATCTGGTCGGGGCCGCTGCGGACGGTGGCGCCCAGCACGTAGGGCAGGTCCGTGCCGGTGACGATCGCCACCGTGAAGACGACCAGCAGCATCACCGGCTCGGTGATCGCGCCGAACGTCTTCGACCGGCTCGACCCCAGTTGGGCGTAGGGATCACCGGTCTCCGCGGCCGCGACGGCGACGACGAAACTGCCCAGCGACAGGATGAAGCCGCCGCCGAGGATGTCGCCCATCGTGCCCAGCGGCAGCGGATAGCTCGTCAGGACAGGGATCAGCAGCGGCACGGTGAGGTAGCAGGCCAGCGAGAGGAACGGAGCGAGCACGAAGAACACCCCGCTGCCTGCCGGCACTAGCGACTCCTTGCGGAACGACTTGGCCAGGTCGTACCAGGGCTGCAGCAGCCGGGGGCCGCGCCGGCCCTGCAGCCGCGCCTCTGCGGTCGCGATCGCGCCCGTGACGAAGGGCGCGCCCAGCGCGATCGTGAGCACCTGGAGCACCTGGACGAAAGGCAGCGAGAGCGTGGGGTTCACGAGGGCACCTCACGAGGGACGTCGCAACTCCTGGCCATGGCTCTCCCACACCTGGGCATCGGGAGGAGCCATTAGCGGGTCGCGATTCGGGCCACCATTCGTGGTCCCTGGCGGGTTCCATCGCCACTTGCACCGTAGCGCGGACCCGCAAGAGACGTCCAGCCGGGCGCGCAGCATTCGGCCCTTCGTCCAGCTCAGGGGGCACATGCCGGCCAAGGCTGCCCATGCAGGCTGAGCCTGCCCGTACCGAGCGGGTCGAAGTGAGGAAGCTAGCCCATGCCGGTCCTCGCCACGTCCAGAACTTTGGGCTAGAGTCTGCGCCGGGCGCTGGGGCTCGCCCGTGAGCAGAAACCGCCGCAACCGCGGCCAACGGTCCCTACCTCGTGCACAGCCCGGCTGGACACGGAGGTGGGGTTTTCACTCACTTTCCTCCCAGCCTTCGCACCCAGTCGGGCTGTGCATCGAGCGGGACGTCCGACTGATCCGTACGCGTAGTGCGGTCAGTTCACGCGGCGTGCGCCGCGGCCCGCGGACGCAGGAACCGGACGGCGAGGAGCGCGGCCAGCATCCATGCGGTCGCGTAGCCGAAGGCCACCTGCGGCGCGAACACGGACCACAGGACGCCGGCGGCCACGGTCGCGCCGATGTCTCCCGCGGACTGGGTGAGGCCGAGCACGCCCAGCGCATTGCTCCTCAGCTCGGCGGGCAACTGCCGGACGACGAGCGCCGTCTCCGCCGTCTCGGCCAACCCGATCCCGATCCCGGCCAGCACGAAACCGCCGAGAGCGACGGCGAAGCCACCGTCCACGGCGAACAGCAAGTAGCCGGCGACGTAGCAGGCCGCGCCGAGAGCGAAGGTGAGCCTCGGACTGCGCAGGTCCGCCAGCCAGCCGGCGAGCAGCGAGGAGAGCGCGGCGGCGGCATTGTGACCGGCGTAGAGCAGAATCGCGACGCTCGCGGCACGGTCGGCCGCCCACCCCGCCCCGGTGAGCAGGTCGGTCGCCCGCAGGATCAGCAGGGTGGTCGCGAGGTTCCCGAGTTCGAAGCACGCGACCGGAACCATCAGCCGGACCATGCCGGCCCGCCGCAGGGCCCGCAGGTTCAGCGAGAGCGTGCGGCGTCCGACCGCGTTGCCGAGGCTGGCTCGGGCCTGCCGCACGGCCACGCTGATCGCGACGGCCGCCAGGAGGCCGGGGATGAACGAGAGCAGGATCGCGTTCCGCACACCGAGGACGCCGACCAGCACGGACGCGAGCACCGGCCCGAGGATCGCACCCAGGTTGTCGCCGGCCCGTTCGAGGCCGATCGCGCGGCCGTAGCCGCGGTGCTGGCTGACGTCGATCAGGATCATGTCCCTGGCTGGCGACCGGAGACCGCGAGAGATCCACGCCAGAGCGCGGAGCACGCCCACCTGCCAGATGCCGGTGGTGAGCCCGATCGCCGCGGTCGCCACCGCCGTCCCGATGTAGCCACCGCGCGCGAGCCGACTGCGGAGCGCCGCGTCGGCGGCCAACGGACCACCGGCGAGCTTGCTCAAGCCGGTGAGCGCGTCCGCCACCCCGTCGATCGCGGCCAACGCCGCCGGTCCGCCGCCGAGGGTCGTCGTGACGAAGCCGGGCAGCAGCGAGGTGACCATCTCGTGGCCGGCGTCCGAGCACAGCGACGCGGCACCCACGCCGACCACGCCCGGTGAGAGCCAGGCCTGGTCGTCCTCGTCCGTTCCGGGCAGCGTCTTGTCCTCGCTCACCACTCACCTCCCGCATTTCACCGATCGGCCGGCGGCGCGAATACGCGGCATCCACACCGTGAATCCGCTTGGCCGAAGTGTCCGGGGAATTGCGGCACGCCTGAGGGCATGCCAAATCGCCGGCGGAATCTCGGCCGAGTGTTCCGTCGGAAAGAACTCGATTGCGCTACCGCGCCGCTTTCCACCACCGCATTGTTGCACCGCACGTCGAAGCCGACGCGGCGTCCACGGTGAGCGGGCCGGCAGGCGTGGCCGACGGCGGACGGATGGGAGCTCTGCCCCATCCGTCCGGCCGCCGCCCGTCCTCACCCGGCCAGAGCGGCACGAGAGCGTGCCGCGCGCTCCACGTAGTCCGGCACGCAGGTGCTGCAGTACATGCGGCGTCCAGGCAGCCGCCGCACCGCCGGGTTGCCCAGGCTCAGGTGCACGTCCTGCTGCTCGTAAGCCTCGATGGCGTGATCAACGCACAGACCGGCGCCGCAGACCGAGCAGGTCACGCTCGCCTCGTTGGTCCGGTGGTCGCGAGTTTCACAATCAAAGCAGCGCATGGCTCCTCCTCCAACTGTCCCTGGTGCCACCCGCGGTGGGCAGCACCACCACCTGGCCGACCGGGACGTCTGATCCCGACCGGGGCGGGTACCGAGAAGGATCACGGCATGCCACCGACCAGATGGTGTAGGGACCGTTGGCGGCGACTTCACCGCTTTCGTGGCGGGCCCCTCCGCCGTGATGTGGCCATCATGCCACAGGCAGGCCAGTTTTCAAGTCAACGTCCACGACTTCGATTCATCGGCGCGTTGCCAACTCCGGAATATGAGCTCGTGGCCCGCACGAATGGCGAACCAGACTGCCTAATTCGCACTGAATAGCCGTGCCTATTCGGCGGCAGTATTGCTTACCGCCGGTTCCATCCGGCGCCCGGCTTCGCGGGCGCGGGCTGCCAGGCGAGACTGATCAAGAAGCCCTGCGGACCGTCCACGTGCACCACGCGGTAGGTGGACGACGTCCCCTCGATTCGGGCGGTGCCGGGGCCGAACGCCACCTGTGCCGGGTTCACCCGACGTCCGTGGCCCGCGGCTTTCAGCACCGCCTGCACCTCGGTCCACCGACGGGTCGACGCGGCGTCCGGACGGTCGGCCTCGACGTCCAGGCCGAGCCGGACCGCGCGCGCCGTCGCCGCGACCGCCGCGACCACCAGCCCGTCCGTGTGGCTGATCGAGGCCAGTGCCGGAACACCTCGGACGGCGACCGGGCCGCGGAGCTCCGTCGATGGCTCGCCGGCGGCGCTGTCCACCGTCCCGGCCGCCGATCCGGGCACCAGCTCGCCCAACAGCCGTCCGAGGAGAGCCCGGCCGGCCAGGAACGCCCTGCGACGCTCGGGGGCGAGGGTGGTCGCCCGCTGTGCATCGACCGGGCCGAGAACCGCTTCAGCGCCGAGGGCGTCCGAGGGCACAGCCCAGCCCGCCAGGACGCGATCGTCCACGCTGCGGTGGCCGTACGCGGCCCCGTCCGTCTCTCCCACGCCCTGGAACGCCCAGAGCGACCGGCTGCCCACCTCGTCGGACAGCCACGCACCGTCGAGCGTGCTCATACCTCCAGAGTGTGGCGCACCCGGACGGCCACCCGCGCCGCCACGCCGCTGAACGAAAAGGGGACGGTTCCGAAATTCGTAGCGCTCAGACCAAACATCCTAGTCACAGTGGTATGCGAGGGCGGCGGGAAACCCGACTTTCCGTTCAGTTATCCACAGGGAAGGCCAAGATCTGTGGATAACTGAACGGAAAAGGAACCGTCCCCTTTTCGTTCGGGGGGGTCAGGGGCGGGCGGCGTTCACCTGGTCGAGCAGGGCCTGCAGTTGCTCCACGGGCTGGCCGCTGAAACCGGCCAGCGCCGCGAGCGGCATGCTCTCCATCATCCGCATCAGGTCGGGATCGCTGCCGAAGATCTCCCCGGCCAGTCCCTGGACGATCTGCGCGAACGCCGGCACCGCCATTCCCTCGCCGACCGTCGAGCTCAGCGTGAGCGGACGGACGGGCTCGTCGCCCGCCACGGCCACCGTCCCGGACAGCCGCAGGTCACGGCTGGACGAGCCCACCTCGATCGTGTACTCGCCGCCCTCGACGACCCACGCGTGGTCGAGCACGCTCCAGTACGCGAGTTCGGTCGAAGGGACGCTCAGCTCGACGCGGGCTGAAGCGCCGGGTTCGAGCGTCACGGACGCGAAGCCCTTCAGCTCCCGCGGTACCCGCACCACCTTCGAACCGGCGACCGAGGCATAAGCCTGCACGATCTCGCGTCCCGCCCGGTCGCCGGTGTTGGTCACCGTCAGCGACGCCTGTACCCCGGTATCGGTCGAGGTCAGCACCAGGTCCGAGTAGTCGAACGTGGTGTACGACAGGCCGTGGCCGAACGGGAACGCCACCTCGGTTCCGGTGGCGTCGTAGCCGCGATAGCCGACGAACAGGCCCTCGCCGTACCGCACGCCCGCGTCGTCGCCGGGGAAGTGCAGGTAGCTGGGCACGTCGGCCAGCCGGTACGGGATTGTCTCGGTGAGCTTCCCGGACGGGTTCACCACGCCGTACAGCGCGTCGGCGAGCGCGCCGCCCCCCGCCTGGCCCAGCAGCCAGCCCTCGACGATCGCCCGTACCCGGTCGGCGAACGGCAACACCACGGACGAGCCGTTGCTCAGCACGACCACGACGTTCGGGTTGACCGCGAGGATGTCCTCCAGCAGCGCCAGCTGCTCAGCCGGCAGATCGGCGTTGTCCCGGTCGTAGCCCTCCGACTCGTGGTTCTCGCCCAGTCCGAGGAAGGCGAGCACGACCTCGGCGTCCCGGGCCACCGCGACCGCCTGGTCGCGGGCGTCCACGGGCAACTCCTGGCCGGCCGCGGTGGTGAAGCCCGGTGCGAACGGCACCTCGTGACCGACGAGCGCGGTGATCGCGTCCAGCGCGTTGTCCAGCCGGGTCGGGTTCACCCGGGACGAGCCCGCACCCTGGTAACGCGGCGTCCGGGCGAACTCACCCACGACGGCCACCTTCGTCTCCCGGGCCAGCGGCAGCACACCATCGTTGGAGAGCAGGACGATGCACTGCTCCGCCACCCGGCGGGCCAGCGCGTGGTGGGCGTCCACATCGAAGGAGTCCGGCGCACCGGCGAGGCTCGCCGCCGCGCGTCGCACCACGGCCTCCACCCTGCCGAACGCCACCTCGACCGTCGCCGCGTCGAGTTCGCCAGCGTCCAGCGCGGCCCGGAGGCCATCCTCATGAGCGCGGTTCGCGGGCATCTCCAGGTCGAGCCCCGCCCGCAGCGCCCGGACGCGATCCCAGACCGCGCCCCAGTCGGACACCACGACGCCCTCGAACCCCCACTCGTCCCGGAGCACCTCGGTAAGCAGCCAGTGGTTCTCGGACGCGAAGGTGCCGTTCACCTTGTTGTAGGAGCACATGATCGTCCAGGGCTGCGCCGACAGCACCACCTTGCCGAACCCGCGCAGGTAGATCTCGCGCAGCGTCCGCTCGTCGACCTGGGAGTCCCGCCGCATCCGGTCGGTCTCCTGATTGTTCGCCGCGAAGTGCTTGACCGACGTGCCGACGCCCTGGCTCTGAATGCCCTTGACGAGGGCGGACGCCAACTCGCCGGCCACGAACGGGTCCTCGGCGAAGTACTCGAAATTCCGGCCGCACAAGGGGGAACGCTTGATGTTCAGACCTGGCCCGAGCAGCACGCCGACGCCCAGCGCCCGGCACTCCTCCCCCAGCGCCACGCCCACCTCGGTCAGCGCATCCGGGTTCCACGAGGACGCCAGCCCCACCGCCGGCGGGAAGCAGGTCGCCGGCTCGGAGGAGTTGATCCCCACGTGGTCTGACGACCCTGACTGCTTGCGCACCCCGTGCGGGCCGTCCGTCCACATCAGTTCGGGAAGCTCCGCCTCCGGCACCGCGGGGGTGTGCCAGAAGTCGCTGCCTCCGGTCAGGCTGATCTTGGCTCGGACGTCGACCATGGTGGCCTCCTCGGTTGTTCAGATTCGGTTGTCAGTCTTCGGTTGGTTGAGCTCGTCGAAACCCCTGGGGTCTCGACAAGCTCGACCAGCCGTAGGCGGGCGGCGGCCCTTCGTGACAGGCCGCCTCGTTCCTCGGCGGGCCTTCCTCAGGAACCGGAGGAACGGATCGCCTCGTTCCTCGGCGGCCTTCCGGGAGTCCCCAGCCGCCCGGTGCGGGCCACTTCGGCGAACCAGCGGGCGCTGGCTTTGGGAATGCGGCGCAGGTCGGCGTCCACCCGGACGAGACCGAACCGCTTGCCGTAGCCCTCCGCCCACTCGAAGTTGTCCAGCAGCGACCAGGCGAGGTAGCCGCGCACGTCGGCCCCGGCCGCGATCGCCTCGTGGACAGCAGCCAGGTGGCGGCGCAGGTAGTCGATGCGGTCGACGTCGTCGACGCAGCCGCTGGCGTCCGGGTGGTCGTCGGTCGCGGCCCCGTTCTCCGTCACCACCAGGTAGGTGCCGACCGGCCCGGTGTAGGTCGTGTGCAGCCACGTGAGCAGGTCGCGCAGCCCGGACGGCTCGATCTCCCAGCCCATGTCGGTGAGCGGCAGGTCCCGAATCACCTGGACGGCGTCCGGTGCGCTGATGTGCGGAGTGGGCGCTGTCGACGGCGCGCCCGCCCCGAACACGTTGGTCGTGTAGTAATTCACGCCGAGCACGTCGATCGGCGTGCTGATCGCGGCGAGGTCACCGTCCGCGACGAGGTCGTCCGGCCAGAGCGCGGCGAGATCGTCCCGCACGTCGGACGGGTAGTGCCCGGTCGTGATCGGCTCGACGAAGATCCGGTTGGCCGTGCCGTTGACCCGGCGCGCGACATCGACGTCCGCGGCGCTGTCGGACGCGGGCAGCGCGGGAGTGAAGTTCAGCGTGATACCGAGCGTGGCGGACGGGTCGGCATCGCGCAGGGCCTGCACGGTCCAGCCGTGGGCCAGCAGCAGGTGGTGCACCGACCGGACGGCGGCTACCGGGTCGGTCTGTCCGGGGGCGTGAACGCCGGCGGCGTAACCGAGGAACGCCGAGCACCACGGCTCGTTCAGCGTCGTCCACGTGCGCACCCGGTCACCGAGCCGGGAGTGGACGGCGAGGGCGTAGTCCACGAACCGCTTGGCGGTGTCCCGTTCCGGCCAGCCGCCCGGCAGCGCGGCCGGAAGGTCCCAGTGGTAGAGGGTCAGCCACGGCTCCACGCCGTGGGCCAGGAGTTCATCGACCAGCCGCGAGTAGAAGTCCATCCCCTTCGCGTTCACCCGGTCGCCGTCCAGCACTCGCGGCCAGCACACCGAGAACCGGTAGGTGTTCATGCCCAGGTCGCCGAGCAGCTTCGCGTCGTCGGCGTAGCGGTGGTAGTGGTCGCAGGCGACCGTCCCGTCCTCGCCGTTGGCGATCGCACCGGGGACGCGGCAGAAGACGTCCCAGATCGAGTCCTGCTTCCCGTCCTCCGCGGCGGCGCCCTCGATCTGGTAGGCGGAGGTGGCCGAGCCCAGGAGGAACCCGCTCGGGAACTCGATGGTCATCGATAGTCCTTTCACGTCTCAGCCACGGGCCCGCGGTGGGTGCCCGTGCCACCGGCCTCGTCGCCGGTTCAGTCTCGGTCCGCCGACCGGGTCTCGACAGGCTCGACCAGCGGTGTCGTGGATTCGGATCAGTCCTTGCGCGCCTTGAGGCTGCCCTTGAGGTCGGGGACGTCGGACAACAGGCGCTTGGTGTAGGGGTTCTGGGGGGAGAAGATCACCTGATCGGTGCTGCCTCGCTCGACGATCAGCCCGTGCTCCATCACCACCACTTCGTCAGCGAGGTAGCAGGCCTGGCCGATGTCGTGGGTGATGAACAGCACCGTCAGGCCGAGGTTCTCCCGCAGGTCCTGCAGAACGTTCAACGCACTCACCCGCAGCGACGCGTCCAGCATCGAGGTGGCCTCGTCGGCCAGCAGCACCTTCGGGTTCATCATCAGCGCCCGCGCGATCATCACCCGCTGCCGCTGCCCGCCGGACAGCTGGTGCGGGTACTTGTGGACGCAGTCCGCCGGCTTCAGCCCGACATAGCCGAGGCAGGTCTCGATCAGGGCATCGAGCGTCTCGTTCTCCAGCTTCTCCGCACCCATCCCGCGCCGCAGGGCGTGGCCGACCGTGAAGAACTGGTTGAACGAGGCGAACGGATCCTGGAAGACCGCCTGCACATCGCGCCAGTAGGAGCGCAGCTCTCCGCCCTTGATGTGCGTGACGTCCTTGCCCTGGTAGACGATCGTGCCGCTGGTGACCGGCAGCAGCCGCAGCAGCATCCGGGCCAGCGTGGACTTGCCCGAACCGGACTCGCCCACGACCGCGAGCACCTTGCCCGCGTGGAACTCGACAGAGACGTCGTCGACGGCGGTGATCTGCCCGCCAGCGACCTTGAACTGCTTGGTCACGTGGCTGGCCGCGAGCACCGGCTGGCCGGTGGGGATCAGCTCGGTCATGCCTGGTTCACCTCCATCGGGACGGTCTCGAACGCGTGCTCGTTGGCCCACCAGCAGGCGACCTGATGGTCGCGCTCGTACAGGAACTGCGGCTCCTTCAGCGTGCAGACGTCCATCGCGAACTTGCAGCGCGGGTGGAACCGGCAGCCGGACGGCGGGTTGGCCAGGTTGGGCGGCGCCCCGGGGATGCCCAGTACGTGCTTGGTGCGGGTTTCCTCGGTGGGGTCGAGCACGGACGACAGCAGCGCGGACGTGTACGGGTGCCGGGCGTTGTGGACGAGTTCCTCCGTCGGCCCGGACTCCACGATCTTGCCCGCGTACATGATCGCCAGCCGGTCGGTGACCATGCTCAGCACCGGCAGGTCGTGGGTGATGAAGATCACACCGCGCATGATCTTCGCCTCGACCATGGCCAGCAGCATCTCGATCAGCGCCTTCTGGCTGGACACGTCCAGCGCGGACGTCGGCTCGTCCGCGATCAGCAGGGCCGGGTTGAGCAGAGTGGAGATCACCGTCACCATCCGCTGCTTCATGCCGCCGGAGAGCTGGTGGGCGTACGAGTCGAGCACCCGGACGGGCATCTCGAGCATCCGCAGCCGGTCGGTCGCCCGGTCCAGCGCCTCTGCCTTGGTCGTATCGCGCTTGTGGGCGCGCATCACGTCCACCACGAGGTCCCGGATCCGCAGCGTGGGGCTGATCGCGTTCATCGCGCCCTGCGGCAGCAACGACACCGTCGCCCCCCGGTAGGGACGATGGATCTGGTTCGACCCGCCGGCCAGGGTGCTGAGGTAGATGTCGTTGTCGTCGATCTCCATTCGTCCGGCGATCACATACAGCGGCGGGTTGGCGATCATGGCCAGGGCATTGCCCAGCGTGGTCTTGCCGCAGCCGGACTCGCCGGCCAGGCCGAGGATCTGCCCTTCGGGCACTTCGACCGTCACGTTGTCGACGGCGGGGACGTCCTGCCCGTTGTCCGCGGCATAGACGGCGGTGACGTTGCTGGCCCGCATCAGGATCCCGCTCATTTCGGGGCCCCCGCGGAGTTGTTCGGGGGAGCGGAGCGGAGGAGAAGAACTCCGTGGGGTGTTCTCACTGGACCGCCACCTCCTGGTGCTCGAGCTGCTCTGCCAGCTTGCGGGCCGCCTCAGCGCGCCGCTCGGCCGCGACCCTCAGGTTCTTCTTCTTGCCCCGGCGCAGCCTCGGGTTGAACACCTCGTCGAGCGAGGACTGCAGGTAGAGCAGGCCGAAGCTGATCAGGGTCAGCACGATGGTCGGCGGCAGAAAGGCCCACCATGCCCCCACCGCCACCGCCTGGAAGGCCAGCGCCCAGTGCAGCTGCATGCCCAGCGAGTTCGTGCCGGACGGACCGAGGCCCAGCATCGACAGCGTGGACTCGGCCAGGATCGCGCTGGCCAGTTGCAGCACCCACGCCATCACGACGTAGCTGGCCAGGTACGGCAGGACGTCGAAGACCAGGATGCCGGGTGTACGGGCGCCGGAGAGCTTGGCCACGTCGATGTGCTCGCGCGTGGCCACCGAACTCGCCTGGGCTCTGACGGCGCGGGCCGTCCATGGCCAGGACGTGATGCCGATCACCAGCGCCAACCCGGCGATGCCCTTCAGGAACGGGATGTTCGTGCTCTGCAGCGACATCGAGATCAGAATCAGGATGACGATGGACGGGATCGCCAGCACGATGTTGGTGAACCCCATCAGCGCCTCCTCGATCCAGCCACCGACGTAGCCGGCCAGGATGCCGATCAGGACGCCGATGGCGGTGGCCAGCGTGCCGGCCAACAGTCCGTTGATCAGGGAGTTCCTGGTGCTGGCCATCAGGACGGCGACCACGTCGTAGCCGAAGTTCTCCGTGCCGAGGATGTGCTGGGCGCTCGGATCGTCATACAGGCCGCCGACCTTCTCGTCCGGCCCGAACGGGTAGAACAGGGGGCCGACGAAGGCCAGCAGGACGATCAGGAGGATCAGCCCGGAGGAGACCCACAGTCGCGGGCCGAAGTTGAGGCTGCGCCAGGCCGGCCTGGCCTTGCTCTGACCCGGCCCCGGTGGCGGCGGGACCAGCGGTCCCTCGGCCTCGGCGTTGACAGCGCTGCTCTGGATGTTGGTCATATCACTTCTCCCCCGACTGCGCTGCCCGGATCCGCGGATCGATGAAGCCGTACAGGACCTCCACCAGGTAGTTGGCCACCAGCACGGCGACGGTGATGATCAAGGTCACCGCCTGCACAACCGGGTAGTCGTTGGCGGAGATCGCGTTGAACAGCAGAGTGCCCATGCCGGGGTAGTTGAACACCAACTCGGTGATCAACGCGCCGCCCACCATGGTGCCGATGCTCAGCGCGAGGCCGGTGATCTGCGGCAGCATCGCGTTGTTGAAGATGTAGCGGGTCATCTTGGCGTCGCCAATACCCAGGCTCCGCGAGTAGTTGACGTAGTCGGAGCCGAGTTCGTAGATGGCCATCGAGCGCATGCCCACGGCCTGGCCACCGATGTTGATCAGCAGCAGCGAGCCGAAAGGCAGCCACCAGTACTGGAGGGCGTCGGAGAAGAAGTCCCAACTCCACTCCGGTGAGTTGCCCAGCGAGTACGCGCCGCCGGGCGGGAACCAGCCGAGCACCACGGCGAGGCCGTAGAGCAGGATGATCGAGAGGCAGTAGTAGGGCATCGAGGAGAAGACGAGCGACGTGGTGAACACCGACTTGTCCCACGATCCGCCCTTGTAGGCGGCAACGGCGCCGAGCACGTTGCCGATGATCCAGCCGAGGATGATGGCCGGGAGTTGGAGCGCCAGGGTGTACGGCAGCGACTGGCCCACGAGATCGGCCACGGGAGTCGGGTAGTACGCGAACGACTTGCCCAGGTTGCCCTGGAACACGCTGGTCACGTACGTCAGGAACTGGTCCCACATCGGCCGGTTGAGGCCGAACTCCTTCATGAACTGCTCGTAGATCTGTTGCTGAGCCTCGGAGCTGAGGCCACCGGACCCCAGCCCTGAGACGATCACGTCGACCGGGTTACCCGGGATGAGCCGTGGTAGCAGGAAGTTCAGAATCACTGCTACCACGAGCGCACCCAGGTACCACACGGTCTTGCTCGCCAGATAGCGTCGCAGACCCATGGCGCTCCAGTCCCCTTCCGGTCAGCCGGCGATCTTCTGGATCTTGTACATCCAGGTGTTGCCGGCGCCGCGGAACATCGGCGGAGCGTAGCTGTTCTTCTCGTCAGGCCAGTTGTAGAAGTTGGTCGCGTTGTACTCGTAGAACTCGTCCGGCCGGTACATGATCGGGCAGGCGGGGACTTCCTTGCGGTACAGCGCGTCCAGCTTGTCGTAGGCCGCCTTCTTGGCCGCGTCGTCCGTGGCCTGCGAGGCCTCGGTCAGCATGGCCTCCACCTCGGAGTTCTTCCAGCGTCCGTAGTTGGCGAAGGTGGTCTTGCCGATGGGCTGCATCTCGGACTGGCTCATGATGTCCTTGAAGCGGGCCCACGGGGTGGCCGGGTTCACGCCGGAGACGTACCAGACCGCCAGGTCGAAGGTGCCGCCCTGGATGGCCTGCGTGGTCTCGGCCTGCTGCGGGAAGTTGGTCGAGCAGTCGATGCCGATCGCCTTGAGGCTCTTGGCGATGATCTCGCAGGAGGCGTTCCAGTCGGTCCAGCCGGTCGGGGTGATCAGCTTGTACGGGCCGAGCCGGTTGCCGTCGATCACGTAGATGCCGTCGGAGCCCTTCTTGCCGCCGGCGTCGGTGAGCAGCTTCTCCGCGGCGGCCGCGTCGTAGCTCCAGCCGTTGGCCTTGGCGTCATCGGCGTTGAAGAACTTGCCCTCGGCGCCGCTCGGCAGGATCAGGCTCGGCTGGACCGTGGCGGAGTAGCCGGACATGGCCGTCTCGGCGATGTCGGCGTAGTTGATCGCGGTCGCGATGGCCTTGCGAACGGCCGCGTTGTCGAGGCCCTTCTTGGTCGTGTTCATCAGGAGCATCGGCATCGAGCCCGGCACGTAGTACGGCTTGTCCTTCAGGTAGGTGCCGACCGGCTTGCCGCCCTCCCACATCTTCCAGATCTGGGAGACGAACTGCTGCATGATGTCCAGCTCGCCGGCCTGGAACTTGATGTTGCCGTCCTCGTTGGACTTGAAGATCGGGTGGATGATCTGCGACATCACCGGCAGGCCGCCGTAGAAGGTCTTGCCCCAGTAGCTGTCGTTGCGCTTGAGCACGACCTGCGTCTGGTCGGCCTTGTCGAGCGTGAACGGGCCGGTGCCGATCGGCGTGTTCATGACCTCGGTGGGCAGCTTGTCGTCGGCGATCTTGCTGAACACCGCGTCCGGCAGTACGTAGTTCTCGGTGAGCATCCGCAGCACGTTGCTGACGTTCTTGCTCTTCTGGTTGATCTTGACGACGACGGTCTTGTCGTCGGTGGCCTCCATCGAGTCGGCGAGCTGCCAGAAGGACGCCACGTTGATCCCGGTGTTCTTCTTGCCGAGTTCGTAGGACGAGACGACGTCCTTCGCCGTGCAGGGGGAGCCGTCGGAGAACGTGAGGCCGTCCTGCAGGGTGAGGGTGACGCTGTTGGTGCCGTCAACCGTGTACTTCGCCGCGAGGCCGGGCATGATGTCGCCGGTCAGGATGTTCCACCGCAGCGGGGTCTCATAGACGATCTGCATGACGTTGGCGGCCGCCGGCCACGCCGCGGTCGGGGACAGCGGGTTGAAGGTGGTCGGAGGACCCCACTGGAACCCGGCGATCAGGAGGGCGTCGGCGGTCGCGCCGCTGCGGCCCTTGCCGACCTGGCCGTTGTTGCCGATGCCCGGCTTGACGCCTGCGGACGCGCCTCCGGTGGCCGTGCCGGTGCCGCCGGAGTTGCCCGCGCAGGCCGCGAGCGCGATGCTGCCGGCCACGATGCCGCCCAGCTTGATGAAGGAGCGCCGCGACGGCTTCTCGAAGATGGATTCTGACATTGATACCTCCATTGGTTCGGCCCGCCAGTGGGCCTCAATGAGTGGTTGGTTTGGGTTGTCGGTTACTGCTGCTGTGTTGGTTCGACGTCCCGGCCCCGCGCAGGGCCGACTGCTCAGGGCACCCTCATACGGCCTCACTCGTGGTCAGTGGTTTCGTGAGGGATCTCAGGGCCGGCCGGGCGGTCAGTCGGGCCAGCGCATCGTCGGCGAACGTTCCGGTCACACCGAAGACGTGGGACTCGCCGGGGAAAAGATCGACTCCGAGGCTGTCGGCGACCGCGTCCTCGTCGACCCGGTCGGGGAACAGGCACAGGGTCCGCAGGAAGCTGCGCGCGGTGACCGTGACGTCGACTCCTGCGTCGGTGGGCACGACGGAGGCCTCGTAGTCGGGGACGGGCAGCGCGGCGTCCACGTCCTCGACCAGCAGCCGCACGGCCCGTTCGGCGCCGCCGAGGGTGACCACGAGGGCCAGCTGGTGCGGGGGCACGTCCGTCGGGTCCTGGCTGATCGGGACGTCCACCTTCGAGCGGACGCCGACCAGCCGCGACAACGCCTTCGACCACAGCACGTCGCCAGCAAGGGTGCGCAGCTCGGCGCGCCCTTCCGCGACCCAGTCGGACGTCCCGTCGTTGACCAGCACCGCGCGCCAACCGGCCGCATCGCGCTGCAGCGTGACCAGGTGGTCGGCGTAGGCGGAGCGGATCGCGTACCACAGCGGCTTGCGGCGGGCGACGGGCTCGCCCGCGGCATTGGTGCCGAGGTCGAGCGCGGCCCAGGAGGTCACCGGCCAGCAGTCGTTGAGCTGCCACACCACCGAGCCGAGGCAGCGGCCGCGCAGCGAACGCCAGCGCTCGATGCCGTACCGGACGGCCCTGGCCTGCTGCAGCTGCATGGCGAACAGCCAGTCGTCGAAGTCGTCGCAGCCCTCGCCCGGCACCGGCAGGTGACCGGCGATGCCCCGGTTCAGCTTGGTGTTGCCTCCGGCGGCCTTCTGGTGGGCCAGCATGGCCGGCGAGGTGGCGGAGCGGTCCGCGGGCTCCAGCGTCCGCGCCCACGTGGCCCAGGTGGCCGGGCCCTGGTAGCCGAACTCGGAGACGAAGCGGGGTGAGTAGTCGTCGTAGCCGGTGTAGTCGCGCTCGTTCCACACGTCCCAGATGTGCATGCACCCGTAGTTCTGGTCGTTGGGGTGCACATCGTTGAACCCGGACGACGGGCTGCCCGGCCAGTACGGACGGGTCGGGTCGAGTTCGGCGACGATCTTGGGGAACAACTCGTAGTAGTAGCCGGCGCCCCAGCTCTTTCCGTCCAGCTGATCGGCCCAGCGCCAGTCGTGGAAGCCCCAGATGCACTCGTTGTTGCCGTTCCACAGCACCAGAGACGGATGCGCAGACAGCCGCACGACGTTGTCGCGGGCCTCGGCCTCGACCTCGGTCGCGAAGGGCTCCTGCTCGGGATAGGCCGCGCAGGCCAGGCAGAAGTCCTGCCAGACCATCACGCCGAGCTCGTCGCAGGCGGCGTAGAAGCCCTCCTGCTCGTAGATGCCACCGCCCCAGATCCGCAGCAGGTCGACGCCTGCGTCCACCGCCTGCTGCACGCGTTCGCGGTAGCGGTCGGGCGTGACCCGGCTGGGGAAGCAGTCGTCGGGGATCCAGTCCATGCCGCGGGCGAAGACCAGTTCGCCGTTGATCCGGAAGCCGAACGTGGCGCCGTCGGCGTCCGGATCCGGCGTGGTGTCCAGCTCGACGGTGCGGAAGCCCGTCCGGCGCTGCACCCGGTCGAGCACAGCCAGTTCGTCGTGGAGCACGATCTCGACGTCGTACAGGGGCTGCGCGCCAACCGAATGCGGCCACCACGGAGCGACATCGCTCATCGGGAACTCGACCTCGGCCCAGTCCTCGGTCGCTGACACCCCGGCCTGCGCGCTCTCCTCGCCCCGCCGGACCCGGACGGTCAGCGCACCGAAACGGGTGAAACCGGCGAGCTGCACGCGGACGCGGAGCTGCCCGTCCCAGCCGCCGGAGGAGTTCCTCTCCGCGGTGGCGAACACGGCCACGTCCGCGATCCGGGCCCGATCCCAGCTGCGCAGGCCGATGGTCTTCCAGATGCCGGCGGTGATCAGGCGCGGACCCCAGTCCCAGCCGAAGTTGCAGGCCATCTTGCGGACGAGGTTGTACGGGTCGCGCTCGACGTGCACGCGCTCCCCCACCCGGTCGGCCATGGTGGCCGCGTACTCCAGGACAGGCTCGAAGACGACCTCGACGATGTTGCGGCCCGGCTGCAGGTTCGTCACCGCGAAGGCGTTGCGGCGGTGCATGTTCACGGAGCGCCCGATCGAGAAGCCGTTGCAGAACACCTCCGCGATCGTGTCCAGGCCGTCGCAGAGCAACTCCCTGTGCTCGCTGGTGAGCTCGGGCGCGCCCACGTCCAGGTGGAATTCGCCGCGGTAGGTCCAGCGCTGCTCGCCCACCCAGTGCTGGTCGCCCTCGGCCGTGCCCACGTAGGGATCGGCGATCAGCCCGGCGGCCAGCAGGTCGGTATGCACCACGCCGGGCACGGTGGCGGGGATGCCGGCGACGAGTTGTTCGCGGAGCGGTTCGGGAACCGAGGTCCATCCGGCGGCGGCCGCGTCCGCGCGGACGGTCCAGCGCGCTTCCGAGAGGTCCAGCCAACCCTGCTCCACGAGTCCTCCTCGACCCTTGCCCCAACACAACGGTCGGGCTCCGCCCCGACCAGCCCTATGACCGCGCTCTCATTGTGCGTTCGGGACGAACGTTAGCACCGACCGCAAACGCTCTCATAAGAGTTTGCAGACACGTGTCCGATTCGTTATCAGTCCGAGACCTACGCCGGTCCGGGCGCATTTGGTCTAGTCGGCGGGCAATGACGTTTCAATGAGCGCGGGCAGGCGATGCCGAGGCCGCACCGCGACAGCGCGGGCATTCCGAATGCTGGACTCCGCCAGCGCACACACGCCGGGCGTGGCGTCCGGAGGCGGCTCAGGACCCGTCAGGGTCGCACACTCGACCCCGCACCTCCGGTACGGGCCGAGGTTCGCTTCAAGAAGCGCTCGGGCCCTCGTCGGTGACCTGTGGTTGCGGCTGCGGCTGCACCTGCGGCGCGGCAGCCGGTGGAGTGGCGGCCGGCGGCTCGACGGCCGCCGGAGACTTCGTCTCCTCCTTGAATTCGCGGATCGCCTGGCCGGCGTTCTTGCCGAAGCCGGCGAGCTTCGTCCCGCCGAACAGCACCAGCGCGACCACCGCGAGGATGACCCATTCCCAACCGCCCAGACTCGGCATGAAGCTCTCCTTAGCTATCCAGGGCTCGTTCAAGTTGTACCCCGTGCCCGCAAGCCGGGAGTCCGTTGTGCGTATCTTCCACTACCAGAGCGCTTCCCCCAAGCCGACGTGCTCCCGACCTGGCCAAGGACCCAGCCTGACAGCGGGCTTCGTCAAGCTCAGCCACCAGATGCTCCCTGAGCCTGACGAAGGGCGGCCCTGGCTGCGCCAAGCTCAGCCTCACATGCGAGCACCACCATCACTGTTCCCCCAGCGCGAACCGGGCGGCCAGCAGGTCGCGGTCGCGCGAGCTCGGGCCGACCAGCAGCTCGAACTCCCCGGGCTCGACCACCCGGACGGCGCCTGCGTCCACGATCGTGCAGGCGCTCGCCGGCAGCTCGAACTCGACGTCGACGGCCTCGCCCGGCGCGAGCCGGACGCGGCGGTAACCCTTCAGCTCCTTGTCGGCCCAGGTGAGTGAGGTGACCAGGTCGCGGAGGTACCACTGCACGGTCTCGGCCACCGGACGCGCCCCGGTGTTCGCCACCTGCACGCAGGCCCGGATCATGCCGCCCCTGTCCAGCCGATCGGATGCCAGCCGCAGGTCGCTGTACTCGACGCGGGAGTACGTCAGGCCCTCGCCGAACGCGAACGCCGGCTCCTGGGTGAGGTCGGCGTAGCGGTCGCCGTGCTGGCCGCGCAGCTGGTTGTAGTAGGTCGGCTGCTGGCCGACGTGAACCGGGAAGGAGATCGGCAGCCGTCCGCTCGGCTCGATGTCGCCGAACACGAGCTCGGCGATCGCCCGTCCGCCCATCGCACCGGGGTTGAAGGCCTCGACCAGGGCGTTCGTCCGGGCGAGTGCTGGTGGCAGCACGAGGGGCTTGCCATTCACCAGCACGACGACCACGGGCTTGCCGAGGCCGACGATCCGGTTCCACAACTCCACCTGGCCGCCCTGCAGTTCGAGCGTCGCGGTCGAGCGGGCCTCGCCGTTGAGCAGGATGTTGTCGCCGAGCACCAGCACCACGACGTCGGCGGCCGCCGCGGTGGCCACAGCCTCGGCGAGTTGGGCCTCGTCCGGTGGGACGGGTGTGATCATCGGCGGACGTGGCTGTCCGTCCGGTCCGATCGGGCCGTCCGGGTGCTCGGACATCGCGGCGATGCCGCAGCCGACCGCGTGGGTCACCGTCCAGCCGTGGGCGGACGCGACGTCACGCAACCCGTCGAGGACGGTGACGACGCCCGGCGGCTCGTAGTCAGGTCCGAGCCACGAGCACTGGCCGGAGCCGCCCGCCCAGTCGCCGAGTTGGGCGCTCGCGGCGTCGGCGTTGGGACCGATCACCGCGATCGTGCCGGACGGGGCCGCGAGCGGCAGCGTCGAGTCGTTGCGCAGCAGCACCAGCGAGTCCCGCGCGACCTCGAGGTTGGCCTGCGTGTGTTCGGTACAGCCGATCACCGCGCGCTGACGCTCGACGTCGGGGGCTCCCGGGTTCTCGAACAGGCCCAGGTCGAACTTCAGCGCGAGCACCCGGGCAACGGCGGCGTCGATGGTCGCCTCGTCGAGAATCCCGCGGCGCACGGCCTCCTGCGCGCCGTCGTAGAACTGCGGGGTGGTCATGATCATGTCGTTGCCCGCGTTGAGGGCCCGGGCGGCCGCCTCGGCGTGGTCGGCACAGACCTTCTGTTCGCGGACCAGGCGTCCGACGTTGTCCCAGTCGGTCACGAGCACGCCGGTGAACCCCCACTCGCCCCGCAGCACGTCGTTCAGCAGCCAGCTGTTCACGGTGATCGGGGCGCCGTCCATGGACTGGTAGCCCAGCATGAACGTCCGGCAGCCCTCGTTGGCGACGCGCTCGAAGGGCGGGGTGAACCAGGCGCGGAGCTTGCGGTGGGAGATGTCGGCCTCGGACGCGTCCCGACCACCTTGGGTCTCGGAGTATCCGGCGAAGTGCTTGGCTGTGGCGAGCATCGCGGTGGGGTCGGCGAGCCCGTCGCCCTGGTAGCCGGCGACCATCGCGGACGCGAACTCGCCAATCAGGAACGGGTCCTCGCCGAAGGTCTCGTCGACCCGTCCCCAGCGCAGGTCGCGGGCAATGCAGAGGACGGGCGAGAACGTCCACCTGAAACCCGTGCTGGTCGCCTCGATCGCGGTGATCCGGGCGGCGCGGCGGGCGTGCTCCGGGCGCCAGCTGCAGGCCATCGCGAGTTGGGTGGGAAAGATCGTCGCGCCCGGCCAGAACGAGTGCCCGTGGATGCAGTCGTCGGCGAGCAGCAGCGGAATGCCGAGCCGGGTGGCCGCGGCGAGTTCGATCGCGCGGCTGGTCCGGTCCGGCGGAATGTGCAGCAGTGAGCCGGCGGTCTGGCGCGTCACGAGGTCGTCAAGGTCGCCCTGGGCGTCCAGTTGCATGAGTTGGCCGACCTTCTCCGGCAGAGTCATCCGGCCGAGCAGGTCGGACACCCGGTCGGCGGTCGGCAGGGCCGGGTCGCGGTAACCGGGCATTCGCACTCCTTCGTGAGATCGCTCTCATAGACTGCCATACGAAGATAGACGCACGCGCTCTCGACAGGCTCGACCAGCCGGGTGGTGGATCGACCAGCCGGGTGGCAGGCTCGACCAGCCGGGCGACAGGCTCGACCAGCCGGGTGGTGGATCGACCAGGAGGAGTACCAATGGAACAGCAGGCCCGCAGCTTGCGTCCGGGGCAGCGCGCGCAACTGTTCACCTACGACCTGGACCTCGGGACGAGCACGCTGGTCACCGAGTCGGCGACGATGCTGTTCGAGGCGCCGAACTGGACGCCGGACGGCGAGTGGCTGCTGGTGAACGCGGACGGGCTGCTGCACCGCGTCCGGGCGTCCAGCGGGGATCCAGAGCCGCTGGTCGTGCCTGGACTGCCGCTGCTGAACAACGACCACGTGCTCTCCCCCGACGGCTCGACCGTCTACGTGTCCGGCTTCGACGGCCACCTGCACGCGGTCGACCTGGCCACGCTCGCGTCGCGCCGCGTCTCCAACGACCACGGCCCCGACTTCGTCCACTTCCTGCACGGGGTGTCGCCGGACGGGAAGCTGCTGGCCTACATCGGCATGACCCTGCTGCCGGATGGCGTCCGGACGAACATCTACACCGTGCCCACGGCCGGCGGCGCGGACGCACAACTCACCGACGACGCCTTCCCCGACGACGGGGCGGAGTTCAGCCCGGACGGCGAGTGGCTGAACTTCAACTCCGAGCGCGGCTCGACGACGCGCGGCCACGCGCAGCTGTTCCGGATGCGCCCGGACGGCTCGGGCGTCGAGCAGCTCACCCACGACGAACGGGTGAACTGGTTCCCGCACGTCTCCCCCGACGGCTCTCGGATCGTCTACCTCAGCTTCCCCACCGGGACGCTCGGCCACCCGGCCGATCTGGACGTGGTGATCCGGCTGCTCGAGCCTGACGGTGGTCGCGACCTCGTCCACCTCTTCGGCGGCCAGGGCACGATCAACGTGCCGTCCTGGGCCCCGGACTCCCGCCGCTTCGCCTACGTGGCCTACCCGCTGGGCTGAAGCTCCCCTCGTCCACCACAAACTGGACGATTTCCCGGCGTCTCGCCTGATTTCCGTCCACCTTGTGCTGGACAGGGACGGGGTGCCGGGCTCGCTCCACCACAAACTGGACGGTTTCCCGGCGTCTGGACCGCTTTCCGTCCACCTTGTGCTGGACAGGGACGGGGTGCCGAGGCCCTCCTGAGAAAACACGACAATTCCGTGAAAACGGCGATATCGTGCCGTCCATGACGCAGATACGGATCAGTGAGGCGGCTGCCCTCACCGGGGTGAGCGACGACACCGTCCGCCGCTGGATCGACCAGGGTCGCCTCACCGCGAGCCTGGACTCCTCGAACCGGCAGGTGGTCTCCGGCGTGGAGCTGGCGCAGCTGGCCGTCGCCAACGCCGACGACCAGCTCGATCACCTGGACGCCGGCGCCGGCCACCGGAGCGCTCGCAACCACTTCACCGGTCTGGTTACCCGCGTGCTCAGCGACCAGGTGATGTCGCAGGTCGAACTGCAGTGCGGACCTTTCCGCGTCGTTTCCCTGATCTCCACCGAGGCCGTCCGAGAGCTCTCGCTCGAGCCGGGCTCGGTGGCGACCGCCGTCGTCAAAGCAACCAACGTGACCCTGGAGGCCCGCTCGTGAACAACCGTAGGCGGCTCGCTGCCGCAGCCCTTCCGCTCCTGTTGCTCGCCGCGTGCGCGAGTCCCGCCCAGAACGGAGGCACGAGCACCACCTCAGGCACCGCCCAGACCCAGGTCGTGGTGTTCGCTGCCGCGTCCCTGAACACCACCTTCGACCAGCTCGGCAAGACCTTCGAGTCCCAGCACCCGGGCGTGACGGTGAAGTTCTCCTATGACGGCTCGGCGGCGCTGGTCGACCAGCTCACGGCGGGCGCACCGGCAGACGTGTTCGCTTCGGCCGACCAGGCGAACATGACCAAAGCCACCTCCGCCGGTCTGATGAGCGGCACGCCCGAGCAGTTCACGACCAACATCCTCACGCTGATTGTGCCCAAGGGGAATCCGGCGAAGATCACCGGCCTGGACAGTTCGCTGGACGGCAAGAAGCTCGTGATCTGCGCGCCCAACGTGCCCTGCGGCTCCGCCGCGGTGAAGCTGGCCGGGCTGCTCGGAGTGACGCTGCACCCGGTGTCGGAGGAGACCAAGGTCACCGACGTGCGCACCAAGGTCGAGACCGGCCAGGCGGACGCGGGCATCGTCTACGTCACAGACGCGAAGGTGTCGCACGACTTGGTGGAGACCATCCCGATCAAGGGCGCTGACAAGGCCACGAACATCTACATGATCGGCGTGCCGAAGTCCGCCCCACAGGCCGACCTGGGCGCCCAGTTCATCGAACTCGTCAAGGGCAGCGAGGGCCAGCAGGTGCTGAAGGCCGCTGGCTTCGGCCAGTGACCCGTCCGTGATCCGCCCGGCACTGCCGCGCTGGGTGGCCGTGCCGGCCGCCCTCGCGGCGATCTTCCTCGCCGTCCCGCTGGTGGCGATGCTGGCCCGCGTGCCCTGGGCGACCCTGCCGGCGCTGCTCAGCACGTCGGCGTCGGTGGACGCGTTGTGGCTGAGCCTGCGCACCTGCCTCCTGACCACGGCGGTGTCGCTCGTGCTCGGGCTGCCGCTGGCGCTGGTGCTCTCCCGCGGACGCGGCCGCTGGGCGGCGATCGGACGCGTGCTGGCCACCGTCCCGATGGTGCTGCCTCCCGTGGTGGCCGGGCTCGCGCTGCTGGTTGCGCTGGGCAGGAGGGCGTGGCTGGGCGGCACGCTCGCGTCCGCGGGCCTCGACCTGGCCTTCACGACGACCGCGGTGGTGGTCGCGCAGACCTTCGTCGCGATGCCGTACCTGGTGGTCTCGGTCGAGGGCGCGCTGCGTTCCGCCCAGGGCTCCTACGAGGTGGTCGCGGCCACCTTGGGCGCCCGTCCGACCACCGTGCTGCGCCGGGTGACGCTGCCGCTGGTCGCACCGGCAGTGGCGTCCGGTGCGGCCCTGACCTTCGCCAGGGCGCTCGGCGAGTTCGGCGCCACCCTGACGTTCGCCGGCTCGCTGCAGGGCACCACCCGGACGCTGCCGCTGGAGATCTACCTGCAGCGCGAGGTGGACACTGACACCGCGATCGCGCTCTCCGTGGTGCTGATCGTCGCAGCGGCTCTGCTGGTCGCCGCCACCGCCCGCTTCGCTCGCGGAACGGCCGCCCAGCCATGAGCGCGGTCTCCGTCCACGCGGTCGTGGCAGCGCGTGGCATCGACCTGTCGATCGACGTGCCTGAGGGAGAGGCCACGGCCGTCGTCGGCCAGAACGGCTCGGGCAAGACCACCCTCCTGCACCTGGTGGCCGGGCTCGTCCGGCCCAGTTCCGGCACGGTCACGATCGGCGGACGGGCGGTCGCCGGGCCGTCCGGCTTCATCCCGCCGCACCGCCGGCGGGCGGTGCTGCTCACCCAGGACACGGCTCTCTTCCCGCACCTCGACGTGCTCGCCAACGTCATGTTCGGGCCACGGTCGGCCGGTGTGCCGGCGCGAGAGGCCCGCGAGCGGGCGATGGCGGAGCTGACCGCGGTCGGGTGCGCGGACTTCGCCGCCCGCCGCCCGCACCAGCTGTCCGGCGGGCAGGCGCAACGGGTGGCGATCGCCCGGGCGCTCGCGACCGACCCGGAGGTCGTCCTGCTGGACGAGCCCATGGCTGGCCTGGATGTGGCAGTGGCGGCCGAGGTGCGCTACAGCCTTGGCCAGCGCCTGCGCGGTCGGACGGCGCTGCTGGTCACCCACGAGGTGCTCGACATCTGGACGGTCGCCGACCGCGTGGCCGTCCTCGACGCGGGCCGGGTGGTCGAGGACGGGCCGACTTCCGACCTGCTCACCCGGCCCACCAGTGCGTTCCTTGCCCGGCTGGGCGGCACCAACCTGTTCACCGGGACGGTCGTCGGGCCGAGCGCGCTCGAACTCGCCCCGGAGGTGGTGCTGCGGGGGCTCGCCGATCCCGTCCAGCCGCCGCACCGCGGCGAGCCCGGCCTCGGCAGCGTGCCGCCGGCGGCGGTGAGTGTCCACCTGGTCGAGCCGGGCGGTAGCCCGCGGAACGTACTGGACGCCGAGGTGACCGGTATCGAGCCGCGCGGCGAGATCGTGCGTGTGAGCCTCCTCACCGCGGGGCAGCCGTTCGCCGCCGACCTCACCGGCCAGTCGGTCGCCGAGCTGGGACTGCGTCCGGGGCTCGCGGTGAAAGCCGTGGTCAAGGCCACTCAGGTGCGGCTCTACGGTCGCTGACCGCCGTTCGCCGGCGCTCGGACCGCAGCTGGCCACCACAACGTGGACGTAAATCGGGCAGGACGCGGGGAAACGGTCCAGCTTGTGGTGCAAGGGTCCGCAGCAGCAGCCACGTCCGCCACAACGTGGACGGAAATCGGGCAGGACGCGGGGAAACCGTCCAGCTTGTGGTGGAGGGCGCTAGGGAACACCTACCCGCGACTGGCTAGGGTGGGTGCATGCCGAAGTGCTGGGTGATCACGGTGTCCGATCGCTGCGCAGCAGGGGTGTGCGAGGACGTATCCGGGCCCGCGCTGGTAGAGGTGCTCGCCATCGCCGGGTACGAAGTATCGCTCGCCGTGGTGCCGGACGGAGAGGACAGCGTCCGGCGCGCCCTGCTGGAGGCACTGGACGCCGGCGCGCGGCTCGTCGTGACCACCGGCGGCACAGGCGTCGGCCCTCGCGACCGGACACCCGAAGGCACCAGGACGGTCCTCGACCGCCAGCTGCCCGGCGTCGCCGAGCTGCTCAGGGCGCAGGGCGCTGAGCACTCTGTCCATGCCGCGCTGACCAGGGGCATCGCAGGGGTCGTCGACGCCGTGGACGGCATCGGCGGTGCGTTGGTGGTGAACCTGCCCGGCAGTCCGAAGGCCGCGCTGGAGGGCCTCGAGGTGCTGCTGCCGCTGGTCGACCACGTGCTCGACCAGCTCACCGGAGGCGACCACTGATGGCCGTCCTGCTCGCCGATGTGCGGGACGTGCCCGTCGACCCGGCGCAGTTGCTCGCGCTGGTGTCGCGTCCAGACGCCGGGGCGGTCGCGCTGTTCGTCGGCGTGGTGCGCGACCACGACAACCAGGCCAGCGGTGAGGTCGTCGCGCTCGACTACACCTGCCACCCCTCCGCCCCGGAACGGATCGGGCAGATCGCCTCGATCGTGCTCTCGGAGACCGATCCGGGCGGCGAGTGCGCGGTGGCGGCCGTCCATCGCATCGGGCACCTGGTGGTCGGCGACACCGCCTTCGTCGTCGCCGTTTCGGCGCCGCACCGCAGGCTCGCCTTCCGCGTCTGCGAGGAGCTCGTCGATCGGGTGAAGGCCGAGCTGCCGGTCTGGAAGCAGCAGTTCGAGGCCGACGGCAGCTACCACTGGTCCGGCCTCTAGGCCGACCCGCGCCGCCCCCTCCGTCCTACAAACGCTCCCAAAAAGCGCAGAAGCCACCGAAATTTCGGTAGCGAGAACGAATTTCGGGAGCGTTTGTCAGGGGCGAGGCAGTCAGCGCCGCCAGGAGCCGGAGCGACCGCCGTCCTTCGCGATCAGACGGACGTGCTCGATCTCGACGCGGCGGTCGAGGGCCTTGACCATGTCCACGACCGCGAGGGCGGCCACCGACACCGCCGTCAGGGCCTCCATCTCCACGCCCGTGCGGTCCGCCGTCCGCACAGTGGCCCGCACCGCAACGCCGGCATCGACCACGTCCACGTCCACCTCCACGCCGTGGACGCCGATCACGTGGGCCAGCGGCAGCAGGTCGGGCGTCCGCTTGGCCGCGGCGATACCCGCGATCCGGGCGACCGCGAGCACGTCCCCCTTGGGCACCTCGCCCGAGCGAAGCAGCGCGACGACGCCCTCCGGGCAACTCACGAAGCCCTCCGCGGTCGCGGACCGTACCGTCACCGGCTTGCCGGTGACATCGACCATCCGCGCCTGTCCGGCGGCATCCAGGTGGGTGAACTCGCTCACAGCGTCCTCCTCGGGCTGATCGGCACCTCGCTGGCCGTCGCGGCCATGGTGTCGAGGTACAGCATCCGGCCGAACAGCGGGTCACCAGCTCCCGTGATCAGCTTGATCGCCTCGTTCGCCATCAGCGCGCCGACCTGCCCGCACATCGCGCCCAGCACCCCGACCTGCGCCGCGGTCACCCACGTGGACGGGTCCGGCGGCTCAGGGTGCAGATCGCGCAGCGTGATGCCGGGCACCGGCCCGTCCGGTGTGCGCGGACGGCTCCAGAACACGCTGACCTGGCCACGCGTGACCAGTACCGCGCCCCAGACCACCGGAATCCCGAGGTCCGCGCAGGTGTCGGAGACCAGATAGCGGCTCGGGTAGTTGTCCAGGGCGTCCACGACGAGGTCATAGCCGCCGAGGATCTCGCGCGCGTTGCCCTCGTCCAGCCGGACGAGGTGTGGCACGACCCGCACCGTCGGGTCCAGCTCTGCGAGCCGGTCGACCGCGCTGGTCGCCTTCGGTGTCCCGATCCCGGACGTCGAGTGCAGCACCTGCCGCTGCAGGTTCACCAGCTCCACCCGGTCGGAGTCGACCACACCGAGCGTCCCGACCCCTCCGGCGGCGAGATAGAGCAGCGCCGGGCTGCCCAGACCGCCCGCCCCGACCACGCAGACCTTCGCGGCGCGCAGCCGCCGCTGGGCCAACTCGCCCAGTTCGGGGACGGGCAGGTGTCGCGCGAACCGCTCCCGGTCGGACGCGGAGAGCTCGGGGCCCGGCTCCACCAGCGGACTGAGCTTCACCATTCGACGCGTCCCCTTTCGCGGCTCCACGCGGCGGCGTCCTCCGGGGTGTCGAGGTCGGCGACGCTGGCCGCTCCCGGGTCGACCCGCTGCAGGGCGAGCGGCTCCAGCAGCCGGTACATCGCGCTGATCCCACTCCGCTCGGCGAGCCGCCGGCCCAGCACGTCACTGCGGTAGCAGCCGAGCAGCCACTGCAGCCGCCCGTCCGCATCGACGAGGCAGGCGCCGTCGACATCGGCCGCTGGTTCCTGGGCGAGCAGGACGGCCGCCGCCGCTTCGGCGTCCGGCAGATCGCTGGCCAGCAGGACGGTCCATGGCGCGTGGGCCGGGAGCGCGGCGAACCCAGCCTCCACCCCGGCCACTGGACCCCCGAACGGCGGATCCTCCCTGGTCAGCAACACGCCCGACGGCACCTCCACGTCCCCGACCACCACGATCTGCTCGGCGTCCGAGACCGCGGCGAGCGCCAGGTCGAGGAGCCGGCGTCCGCCGACAGCCACGTCCGGCTTGCTCACCCCGCCCAGCCGGGAGCCGCGGCCGCCGGCCAGCACGATCGCGTCGTACCTCACAGCCACCTCGCCGGCAGGACGTCCCCCACGGCGACCTCGACCGCGTCCTCGGCAACCGCGACCACGCCGTCGGCCTCCGCCAGCGACGTGACCAGGTGGGACGCCGATCCACGCACGTGGGAGGGCGTCGCCAGCAGCCGTCCGTCGGCGCCGCCCTCGAACCGGACGGGGACCAGCTGCCTCCGTCCGGGCGGTGACGTCCACCCCGTCGCGGCGACCGCGGTCAGCCACGGACGTTCGGGGCGCCCCAGCATGCGGTCGAGCATCGGACGCACGAACAGCTCATAGCTCAGCGCCGCCGACACCGGGTTCCCGGGCAGCGACACGACCGGGACGCCGTTCCAGACCGCCCAGCCCTGCGGCTTGCCTGGCTGCACCCGGACGCTGCGGAACGTCCCGCCGGCCTGCTCCAGCACGTCCCGGACCACGTCGTACGCTCCCACGCTCGCGCCGCCGGTGAGGACGACCAGCTGGACGTTCCCTGCGCCTCCGATGCTCCCTGAGCCCGACGAAGGGGCTCCCGTCACCGAATCCAGCCAGGCCACCAGTGCTTCCGGACGATCGCCCACCGGCTGGGCGCGCCGCGCGTCGGCACCGTGCCTGACGAGCGTCGCGGTGAGCGCCAGCGAGTTCGACTCGTAGATCTGGCCGCGCCGCAGCGGCGAGCCGTCCGAGACCAGCTCGTCCCCGGTCGCGCACACCGCCACCACGGGACGCGGCCGCACGGCAACGCCGGTCGCGCCCACCGAGGCCAATGCAGCAACCAGAGCCGGACCGAGTTCGGCTCCCGGCTCGGCCAGCACAGCGCCCGCTGCGAAGTCCTCCCCTGTCCGGCGGACGTGCGCGCCCGTCCGCGCGGGTGGGGACGTGATGGTGACCACCGCCCCAGAGAGCTCGGTGTCCTCCACGGGCACCACGGTGTCGGCGAAGCTCGGCAGCGGGGCGCCGGTCATGATCCGCACGCACTCCCCCGGGCCGGCTTCCGGATCGCACGGGCTGCCCGCAGGGACGTCGCCGACCACCCGCAGGCGGGCCGGCACGGAGGCGACCTCCGCGAACCGCACCGCGTAGCCGTCCATCGCCGAGTTGTCGAACACCGGGACGCTGATCGCGCTGGTCACGGACGCGGCCAGTACCCGGCCCGACGCCTGGTCCAGTGGCAGCTGCTCACTCCTGGTGTCGGGATGCACGAGCGCCAGCAGTTCGGCCTGGTACTGCTCGACCGTGAGCAGTTCACGCATCCGCCGGGCTCCCCTGTGCGTCCGCACGCCGACCGCCGCCGGCCGCGATCCGGGCGCATGACAGGTGCATCAGGCACCGGTCCGGTCCCACCCACGGCTGGATGCGGGTGACCTCCCACGGCTGGTCGGGTCCGAGCACACCGCGGGCGAGGCCGAGATGCAGCTGGCAGACGACGTCCGGATCAGCCCCCGCAAGGTCGAGGAACGGACACGGACGCAGCGCGATCACGGGCTCCGGCTCGGTTTCCAGTCGCGGCTCGTACCCCAACTCGCTCATGCAGCCGACCAGTCGGTCGAGCGGCTCCTGCTCAGGCAGCGCGCGCTGCAGGTCATTCCGCAGTTCCTCGCCCCATGCCTCACCGGCCGCCCGGGCCCGTTCGGAGCGGTCGGCCAGCCCGCCGGCGAAGTGCCGCACCATGGCGCCCGCGAGTTCCTGGTAGCGGTTGGGACGATGGCCGTTCGCGGCCTGGTACAGCACTTTCGGCCGCCCCGGGCGGGTGCGCTGTTCCACGGCCCGGAGCACCAGACCGGCGTCGGTGAGCGCGTCGAGGTGGAAGCGGGTGGTATTGGGATGCAGTCCGACGACAGCGGCCACCTTTGCCACCGGCGCCGGCTCGGCCAGTTCGCGCAGCACGTGCAGCACCTCGGCCCGCATGGGGCCGAGACGCGTGGTGCGCTCCGTCATTCCGTCTCCGATCGGCTGCGTCCATGATCCCTCACCGGCGGCAGGGTTTGCACTAGATCTTCGTAACTACGTCGGGTTACGGTGAAGATCCACCAACTTTGGGGAGCCACCGTGCCGATCGCCGCCGTCCTGCCACTGGGCAGCCTGGCCGACACCCACGGACGCGTGGCCCGCGACCTCCGGGTCTCGCTGACCGACCGCTGCAACCTCCGCTGCAGCTACTGCATGCCCGCTGAGGGGCTGCCATGGCTGCCCACGCCCGAGGTGCTGACCGACGACGAGGTCGTCCGGCTGGTCGGCGTCGCGGTGGGACTGCTCGGCGTCCGGAAGGTGCGGTTCACGGGCGGCGAGCCCCTGCTCCGGAAGGGGCTGGCGGACATCATCGCCCGCGTCGCCGCGCTGCGCACGGACGAGGGCGCCGCTCCCGAGTTGTCGCTCACGACCAACGGCGTGAGCCTCGACCACCGCGTGGACGAACTGGCCGCGGCCGGGCTGCAGCGGGTGAACATCTCCCTGGACTCCCTCGATCGCGGACGCTATGCCGCGCTCGCCCGTCGCGACCGGCTGGACGACGTGCTCCGCGGCCTCGCCGCAGCGGACGCCGCCGGGCTGCGTCCGGTGAAGGTGAACACCGTGGTGATGCGCGGCGTGAACGAGGTGGATGTCGTGCCGCTCGCCGAGTTCTGCCTCAGCCACGGCTACCGGTTGCGGTTCATCGAGCAGATGCCGCTCGGTCCGGAGCACGGGTGGGACCGCTCGGCGATGGTGCCCGCGGCGGAGATCCTGGGGTCATTGGGCGAGCACTTCGACCTCAGTCCGGCCGCGCAACGTGGTGCGGCGCCGGCCGAGGAGTGGCTGGTGGCCGAGTCCGACTGCCACCCGGCCGGACGGATCGGCGTGATCGCGTCCGTCACGGCACCGTTCTGTGCGGCGTGCGACCGGACGCGGATCACTGCGGACGGCCAGGTCCGCACCTGCCTCTTCGCACACACCGAGACCGACCTGCGCACCCCGCTGCGGGACGGCGCCAGCGACCTCGAACTCGCCGAACTGTGGCGCGGCGCGCACCTGGGCAAGGCGGCCGGCCACGGCATCGGCAGCGCCGGCTTCCACCAGCCCGCCCGCACCATGAGTTCGATCGGAGGTTGATGTGCGGATCACCTACTACGCGGCAGCGGCCGACGCGGCCGGCACCACCACGACCAGCCTGGACGACGGTGACCTGACCGCAGCACAGTTGGTCGCCCGGCTCGGGGGCGAGGACGCGAAGCTGGCCGACGTCCTCTCACGCTGTTCCCTGTTGGTGGACGGCAGCCCCGTCCGCGAGGAGTCCGAGCTCATCCCGGCCGGCGCCCGGGTGGACGTCCTGCCGCCCTTCGCCGGCGGCTGAGCCCACGTCCGCCACCGGGCGCGACCCTCGTCCGCCCCGCGCCCACCACTTCCCACAGACGCTCCCGAAATTCGCAAACGCCACCGAAATTTCGGGAGCTTCTGCGAATTTCGGGAGCGTCTGTGGGTGGAACGGGGGCTGCTGGCAGATGTGGAGGACGGGCCTCCGGGACGGGCGGGTACGGACGCCGTCACCACGCGGGGATTTTTTCCGAAAACTTCGTGCAAAGGTCGTCGGCGTGGTTAGCATGAGCCATGACCACCGAGCGTGCGCACGTCGACGGTCCTGCCGCCGAGGCTCTGCTGAAGCTGGGCCGCTACTTCACCAAGTGGGACGAGACCGAGGACGGCCGGGCGGTCTTCCGCGAGGGCGGACGGCGCGGCGACGTCTTCTACCGCGACCGCTGGAGCCATGACAAGGTCGTTCGCTCCACCCACGGAGTGAACTGCACGGGCTCGTGCTCGTGGAAGGTCTACGTCAAGGACGGCATCATCACCTGGGAGTCGCAGCAGACCGACTACCCCAGCACCGGCCCTGACCGTCCCGAGTACGAGCCGCGCGGCTGTCCCCGCGGCGCCGCCTTCTCCTGGTACACGTACTCCCCCACCCGCGTCCGCTACCCGTACGGACGCGGTGTGCTGATCGAGGCCTACCGCGAGGCCAAGGCCCGGCTCGGCGGCGATCCGGTGGCCGCCTTCGCGGAGATTTCCACCGATCCCGAGACCCGCAGGCGGTACCAGCAGGCGCGGGGCAAGGGCGGTCTGGTGCGGATCACGTGGAACGAGGCCATCGAGATCGCCGCGGCCTCCTACATCCACACGATCAAGACGTATGGGCCCGACCGCTGCGTGTCGTTCTCGCCGATCCCCGCGATGTCGATGGTCTCCCACGCGATCGGCACCCGGTTCAACCACCTCATCGGTGGCGCGATGACGTCGTTCTACGACTGGTACGCCGACCTGCCGGTCGCCTCGCCCCAGGTGTTCGGCGACCAGACGGACGTGCCCGAGTCCGGCGACTGGTGGGACTCCACCTACCTGATGATGTGGGGCTCGAACGTCCCGGTCACGCGCACGCCCGACGCCCACTGGATGGCCGAGGTGCGCTACCGGGGCACGAAGGTGGTCACGGTCAGCCCCGACTACGCCGACAACGTGAAGTTCGCGGACGAGTGGCTGCCCGCCCAGGCGGGGACGGACGCCGCCCTGGCCATGGCGATGGGGCACGTCATGCTGAAGGAGAACTTCGTCGACCGGCAGGTGCCGTACTTCACCGACTACGTCACCCACTACACCGACCTGCCCATGCTGGTCACCCTCGTCGAGCATCCGGACGGCCATGGCCTCACCGCGGCCAAGTTCCTGACCGCTGCCGACCTCGACCCGGCGACGCTCCGCCGCGCCCAGCGCAGCGCGGACGACGGCAAGACGGACGCCGCCTTCCGCACCGTGTTGTGGGACGCGGTCACCAATCATCCGGCGATCCCCAACGGCACCATGGGCGACCGCTACAACGACGCGGGAAAGGGCAGGTGGAACCTCGACCTCGGTGACCTCGAGCCGGCACTGAGCCTGGTCGACGTCACGGGCAGGGAGTTGGTCGAGCTCGCGCTGCCCTGCTTCGAGGATCCGCGCGGCGAGGGCACGATCATCCGTCGCGGCGTGCCGGCGGTGAAGGTGGGCGACCACCTCGTCACGACCGTGCTCGATCTGATGCTCGCGCAGTACGGCGTACTACGGGAGGGAATGCCCGGTCAGTGGCCGTCCGGCTACGACGACGTCGAGACGCCCTATACGCCCGCGTGGCAGGCGGAGATCACGTCGGTTCCCGCCGAGGCCTGCATCCGGATCGCCCGCGAGTTCGCGAAGAACGCCGAGGACTCCCAGGGCCGTTCGATGATCATCATCGGTGCCGGTATCTGCCACTGGTTCCACGCTGACGTCACCTACCGGGCGATCATGGCGCTGCTGATGCTCACCGGCTGCATCGGACGCAACGGCGGCGGCTGGGCGCACTACGTGGGCCAGGAGAAGTGCCGTCCGATGACCGGGTGGTTCAACCTGGCCAACGCGCTGGACTGGTCACGTCCGCCGCGCACGATGATCGGCACCGGCTACTGGTACATGCACACCGATCAGTGGCGCACGGACGGCTACTCCGCCGACCGGGTCAAGTCGCCGCTGTCCACCGGCAAGCTGGACGGCCTGCACACCGCGGACGCGATGGCGCTGTCGCACCGTCTCGGCTGGATGCCGTTCTACCCGCAGTTCGACCGCAACCCGCTCGACCTGGCCGACGACGCCAAGGCAGCCGTCGAGCGCGGCGAGGCGGCCAACGTCGGCGAGTGGGTGGCCGCCCAGCTGAAAGCGGGCACGCTCACCACCGCGCTGGAGGACATCGACGCGCCCCAGAACTGGCCCCGGACCATGGTGGTCTGGCGCTCGAACCTGTTCGGCTCGTCGGCCAAGGGCAACGAGTACTTCCTCAAGCACCTGCTCGGCACGCACTCCAACCTGATGCCGAACGACCACGCGGCCGAGGCCAGGCCGGAAGTCGTTAAGTTCCGTGAAGAGGCGCCCGAGGGCAAGCTCGACCTGCTGATCAGCGCCGACTTCCGGATGACCTCGACCACACTGCTGTCCGACATCGTCTTCCCCGCCGCCACCTGGTATGAGAAGTACGACCTGTCCAGCACCGACATGCACCCCTACGTGCACGCCTTCAGCCCGGCGATCGACCCCCCGTGGGAGGCGAAGAGCGACTTCGAGTTCTTCACGCTGCTGTCCCGGGCCATCTCGTCCCTGGCGAAGGGCCGGCTGGATACCCGCAGCGACCTGGTCGCCGTCCCGATGCAGCACGACACGCCCGGTGAGGTCGCCCAGCCCGGCGGCCACGTCCCCGACTGGCGCGGCACCGACCTGCCGGCCGTCCCGGGCAAGAACCTGCCGGCGTTGATGGTGGTCGAGCGCGACTACACCGCGATCGCGGACAAGCTCGCCACCGTGGGCCCGCTCGCCGACCGGCTGGGCTTCGCGGTGAAGAACATCAACTACGACATGAAGGACGCGGTGGCGCGCCTCGGCCGCCAGCACGGAGTGATGTCCAGCGGAGCGGGCGCGGGCCGTCCTGCGATCGATACGGACGCCCGGCTGGCCGAGGCGATCCTCACCTTCTCCGGCACGACCAACGGCGCGCTGGCCACCCAGGGATTCCACGACCTGGAGGCCAAGACCGGACGCAAGCTGGCCGACCTCTCCGAGGGCCAGGAGGAGCGCCAGATCACGTTCGCCCAGACCCAGGCCTCGCCGCAGCCGGTGATCACCTCACCGGAGTGGTCGGGCTCGGAGACCGGCGGACGGCGCTACGCGGCGTTCACGATCAACACCGAGCGGCTGAAGCCCTGGCACACCCTCTCGGGAAGGATGCACTTCTTCCTCGACCACGACTGGCTGATCGACGCCGGCGAGCAGCTGCCCACGTTCCGTCCGCCGCTGGACATGACTCACGCGTTCGGCGAACCCGAGCTGGGCCCGACCGGCGAGAAGGCGATCACGCTGCGCTACCTGACCGTGCACAACAAGTGGTCGATCCACTCCGAGTACCAGGACAACCTGTTCATGCTCTCCCTCGGCCGCGGCGGGCCCCAGGCGTGGCTGAGCGTGGCTGACGCCGCGTCCATCGGGGTGGCCGACAACGACTGGATCGAGCTGACCAACGCCAACGGCGTGTTCGTGGCCAGGGCGGTCGTCACCCACAAGCTGCCGGACGGCATCTGCTACGTCCAGCACGCCCAGGAGCGCACGATCGACGTCCCCAAGTCGGAGGCCACGGGCAAGCGCGGCGGCATCCACAACTCGGTGACCCGGATCCTGGTCAAACCCACCCATCTGATCGGCGGGTACGCCCAACTCTCGTACGCGTTCAACTACCTCGGCCCGACCGGCGTGCAGCGCGACATCGTCTCTACGGTCCGCCGCCGCTCCCAGGAGGTGCAGTACTGATGGCACCCAAGCGCGTGATGGCCCAGGTGGGCATGGTGATGAACCTCGACAAGTGCATTGGCTGCCACACCTGCTCGGTGACCTGCAAGCAGGCGTGGACGAACCGGGCCGGCACCGAGTACGTGTGGTTCAACAACGTCGAGACCCGGCCCGGGCTCGGCTACCCGCGCCGCTACGAAGACCAGGAACGCTGGCAGGGCGGCTGGGTGCGCACCAAGTCGGGCGGGCTCAAACTGCGTAGTGGCGGGCGCTTTCAGAAGCTGCTCAGCATCTTCGCCTCGCCCGTCCAACCCGAACTGGACGACTACTACGAGCCGTGGACGTACGACTACCAGAACCTGATCAGCGCCCCGCTCGGCGACGACTTCCCTGTCGCCAAGCCGAAGTCGCTGATCACGGGCGAGGACACCAAGATCACCTGGTCGGCGAACTGGGACGACGCGCTCGGCGGCGTCTACGCGACCGGCGAGACCGACCCGATCGTCGCCAAGCTGCGCAAGGAGGCCAACGAGCAGATCCGGTTCGAGTACGAGAAGAGCTTCATGTTCTTCCTGCCCCGGATCTGCGAGCACTGCCTGAACCCGTCCTGCATGGCGTCCTGCCCGTCCGGCGCGATCTACAAGCGGGCCGAGGACGGCATCGTGCTGGTCGACCAGGACCGCTGCCGCGGCTGGCGGCAGT
>DAIPJC010000087.1:0-8385 GCA_036770475.1 Propionicimonas sp.
AGGGCCAGGTGATCAACCAGGGCAAGGCGATGAGCAAGTCGCTGGGCAACGGGGTCGACCTGGGCGCCCAGATCGACGCCTACGGCGTGGACGCGATCCGCACCACGGTGGTGTTCGCCGGCCCGCCGGAGGACGACATCGACTGGGCGGACGTCTCCCCGGGTTCGTCGCTGAAGTTCCTGCAGCGGGCCTACCGGCTCGCCCAGGACGTGGTCAGTGAGGTGGGCGTGGACCCGGCGTCCGGTGACCTGGGGCTGCGGCGGGCCACCCACAAGGCGGTCGCGGAGGTCACCGAGTCGCTGGAGTCGCACCGGTTCAACGTGGCGGTGGCCCGGATCATGGAGCTGGTCAACGCGGCTCGCAAGGTGATCGACACGGGCGCAGGGCCCGCCGATCCGGCGGTGCGCGAAGCGGTCGAGGCGGTCGCGGTCCTGCTCAGCCCGGTCGCGCCGTACGTCGCGGAGGAGATGTGGGAGCTGCTGGGTCACGCGCCGTCCGTGGCGAACGCCACCTGGCCCGAGGTCGACGCGGCGCTGCTGGTGTCCGAGTCGGTCACCTGCGTCGTGCAGGTGCAGGGCAAGGTGCGGGCCAAGCTGGACGTGCCGCCGTCGATCTCCGAGGCCGACCTGACCGAGGTCGCGCTCGCCGATCCCGGTGTCCAGCGGGCTCTGGCCGGCCGCGAGGTGCGGCAGGTCATTGTCCGCGCGCCCAAGCTGGTCAGCATCGTCCCCGCCTGAGCGGTCGGAGCCGGTCCCTGACGGGCAACCGTGGCTGGCCCGCTACCGGTCGCCGTGGGGCCGCCGAGGAACGAGGCGGCGTCACGAGGGTCGCCTAGCCGCCGATCGAGCTGCCCACACCGCTGATCGACTTGCCTAAAGGCTGATCGACTTGCCCATACGGCTGAACGACTTGCCCATACGGCTGAACGACTTGCCCATACGGCTGATCGAGCCTGTCGAGATCCCCGGCTCAGCTGAACGCCAGGGTCACCAGCAGGCCGAGGTGGTCCGTCCCGGCCACCCGGACAGTCTGGAAGCCGGTGGTGCTGAACTGCCTGGACACCAGGACGTGGTCGATCTGGATCAGCGGCGGATACCAGGCGTCCGCCGGATAGGTGGGATGCCAGCCCTCGCCCGATGCGGTATCGGTGAGCCCGGCCTTCGCGCTGAGCGTGCGCAGGGTCAGGTGCTCGGCGGTGGCGTTCAGGTCGCCGGCGACGATCAGCGGCCCGCTGCCGTGTGCCAGCGCGAGCCTGGTGAGCGCCTCGCCGTCGCCGAGCCAGCGGTCGAGTCCGTGTTCAGGGTTGGCCGCGTGCGCGGCGATCAGCGTGACGTGTTTTCCGGACACGTCGAGGCGCACGGCGAAGTCGCTGAAGAGGGTGCCGTCCGCCACTTTGAGTTGAGTCAGCGGCTGGCGTGAGAGCACGAGTGTGCCCCGGGCGTCGCCGGTGCCCGCTGCCGGGTCGTAGTCGTCGCCGGCGGTGCCGGCCTGGTACGGCAGGGCGCGTGACCAGGACCGGTTCTTGAAGGTCTTCTCGTCGGAGCGGGTCACCTCGGTGAGGACGACGACGTCCGGCCGGAAGCGGTCGACGTCGGCCGCGAGCTGGGTGAGATCGGCCTGACCGAAGTGCAGGTTGAGCTCGAGCACCGTGAGGGATTCGGTCTGGCCGGCCGCCTTGTGGGTGGGCCCCGGCAGATAGGGAACCAGCAGTCCGATGTGCCAGGCGAGCCCGAGAGCGAGCGGCGCCACCACCAGCCGCGTCCGCCCGCGCGCGCCGACGAGGGCGAGGACGACGGCGGCACCCCATGCGATTGAGCCGTAGGGGGCGAAGGACGCCGCCATCGCCAACCACTGGTGCCCTGCCTGCGCCTCAGGTGCGAGGGCGAGGACGAGGAGCATGAGGCCGAGCAGCCCGAAGGCGGCAGCGAACGCGAGCAGCCAGCGGATGCTCTTGGGCACCTGCGCGGGGCTCGTGCGTCGCGACGGTGTGGCGGTGCCAGTCCGCGCCGTCCGGTTGCTCTGTGGCTTTCGCCTGCTCTGACCGGCGTCACCAGCGCACGTAGCGCGTGGCCGTCCGGATCCTGACCGTACCGTGCTTGCAGTTCGCGCAGGACGGCCGGACTGGTTCACACCACCCAGCTTGGCAGCAGGTGCCACGGAGACATTTCCAGCGCGGCCGTCAGAGCCGGGTGAACTGCAATCGGAACTCTTCCGGACCGCGCGTGAGGTAGGTCAGGTCGACGGCGCCCGGGGCCACCCGGTTGAGCTGGGACAGCAGCGGGAGCGGGTCGTGGTTCACGACCAGGACGACCTTCTCGCCTGCCTTCATGCTGGTGAGGCCACCGATGATCGCGCCGTGGCGAATGACCTTCGGCAGGGAGTTGGCGTGGAACTCCGGAGTGGCGTCCGTGCTGCCGCAGCCACAACCGCAGTCGCCGTGCTTCGCGGGTGCGCTGGTCAGGTTCAGCTCGGTGGCCACAGCGGATCCTCCTCAGAATTGCCTGTGGCCGCAGGGTAGTCGCCCGGACGTCCGCCGGGCGAATCCGCACGCCTGTGGACAACTGCACTCGCGCCCGCGGTTATCCACAACTTCGGAATTGGGTGAACAGCACGCCGCGGACCTGCTGATAGTGCTGGGTATGAAGGTAGCTCCGGAGCCGGTCTTGAGTGAGGTGGTGCGACAGCGCCTGGAGTTGCTGCTCGCCGAGGTCCGGCCGCGGCACGCCCTGGCCGACGGGCACCCACCACCCGCACCGGTCGGCGCGCCGGGCGACCGTACGGGCCGCGACTCACTGTCGGACGGGCACCTGGCAGATGAGGAACTGGGCGCCTCGTCGGAGCCTTTCCTGTCGGCGCAGGTCGCTCCCGATCACAGGAGTCCCGACAGAGACAGCGGGCCGCGGCGAGCGCGGTCGCCACTCGGCGGACGAGTGGGTGACGCCGGGCGGCGGGCACTCGAGTTCACCCGCGAGCATCTCGCCGCGGTGGTGCTTGTGCTCCTGGTGGGTTGCGGGTGGACGGCCTACACCCTCCTGCAGGCGCGGTCGACACCGGTAGCCGTCGCGGCGGCACCCTCGATCGCGGTCAGCCCGACGCCCACCCAGAGCCCGTCACCGAAGGTGTTGGTGCACGTGCTGGGCGCCGTGCGTTCACCCGGCGTGGTGGAACTTCAGGACGGTAGCCGGGTGGAGGACGCGATCAAGGCAGCAGGAGGGCTCACGCGATCGGCGGAGCCGGGGGAGTTGAACCTGGCTGCGGTGGTGGCCGACGGCTCGCAGATTCTCATCGGCACGCGTGCGAAACCCGGGGGAGAGGTGCGTGGCGCCGGCGCGGGGAGTGGCGGTGGTGGGTCGGCCGCCGGCGCGGGGAAAGTCTCGCTGAACACCGCGACGCTCGAGCAGCTCGACACGCTGCCCGGGGTCGGGCCCGTGACAGCCCAGAAGATTCTGGACTGGCGGGAGAAGCACGGCCGGTTCAAGTCCGTGTCCGAGCTGCAGGAGGTGGACGGGATCGGCCCGAAGACCTACGCGGATATCGCGCCGAATGTCCGGCTCTAGCGTCAGGTCCCCGGACAGGGAGGCGCCGGGCGGCCAGGACTGGCGGCCCGCGGTGCTTGCGGTCGCGGTCTGGGCGGGCGCGTGGGCGGGCAGCTCCGGCGACACCTGGCTGCTGGCCGGTGCGGTAGCCGTCGGTCTGGGCGTCGGCGGGCTCGGCTGGTGGCGGGCACGCTGGCTGGTCGCGGCTGCCGGTGTGGCGCTGCTCGCGGTCGCCGGGCTCAGCGGGCTCCGGGCCTGGTTCGTCGGGCTCGGCCCGGTGCCGGAATGGGCTCGGGAGGGGGCTGTGGTCACCATCCAGGCCCGGGTAGCCGGCGGACAGACGAGTGACAAGGGCAGGGGCGGCCCAGTCTGGACGGCCAATGCGACGCTCATCGAAGTCGAGGGCCGTGGCGAATCCTGGAGGTCGGGGGCGACCGTCAAGCTCAGCGCGTCCGGCAATCTGGTTCGCGCGTTGGCGGAGGTTCCCACCGGCGCGACGATCCGGGTGCTGGTGAGGCTGAGTCCGGCGAAGGCGGATGAGCCGGTGAGCGCGTGGGCCCGTGCCCGGGCCTCGCCGCAGATCGTGCAGCCGCCCGGCCCACTGGACGTCGCCGTGACGGCGGTTCGGTCGGGCCTGAGAGCTGCGGTGGCAGGCCTGCCCGCGGCGCCGAGAGCGCTCGTTCCGGCGCTTGTGGTGGGCGACACCGACCTGATGACCGCTGATCTCCAGGCCAGCTTCCGCACAACCGGTCTCACCCACCTGGTTGCCGTTTCCGGCACCAATCTCACGTTGTTGCTGGTTGCGATGCTGTGGGCAGCCGGGCGGATCGGCGTCACCGGCTGGTGGCGACGCGGGGTCGCCGTGGTGGGCGTGGTGGCGTTCGTGCTGCTGTGCCGGGCCGAGCCGAGCGTCCTGCGGGCGGCGGCGATGGGCGTGGTGGGGCTGGCGGCGCTGGGTTGGGGCGGTGCACGGCAGGGCCTGCGGTACCTGTCGGGCGCGGTGGTGGGCCTGCTGCTGGTCGATCCGTGGCTGTGCCGCTCGGTGGGCTTCGCGCTGTCGGTGTGCGCCAGCGGAGGGATCATCCTGTGGGCGAACAACTGGGCTCGGCTGTTGTCGTGGGTGCCGGCCTGGCTGGCCGAGGCCGTGACCGTGCCGATCGCGGCGCAGGTGGCGACGCAGCCGGTCGTGACCGCGATCTCCGGGCAGGTGAGCCTGGTGGGGATCGTGGCCAACATGGTCGCCGCGCCGCTGGTAGGGCCGGGAACGGTCCTGGGGTTCGTCGCAGCCGGGCTGTCGGTGGTGAGCCCGGCTTTGGCCGCGGTGGTCGGCTGGCTCGCCGGCGGGTTCGCCCAGGCGTTGTGCTGGGTCGCGCAGGCCGGAGCGGCGCTGCCGGGAGCCGCGATGGTGTGGCCGGCCGGCCCGGTGGCCCTGGCGGTGCTGACCGTGTGCTGCGTGGCCGTTCTGGTCGGGCTGCCGCTGCTGTGGCGCCGACCGTGGTTGGTCGTCCTCCTCGTCGTGGCCATGGTGGCCGTACTGTTCCGCCCGGTGTCGGCTCCGGGCTGGCCGCCCACGGCATGGCAGGTGGTCAGCTGCGATGTGGGCCAGGGTGATGCGACCGTGATCGCCGCCGGTCCGGGTCGGGCGATCGTGGTCGACACCGGTCCTGATCCGGCCCTGGCGGATCGCTGCCTGGACCAGTTGGGCATCACGGAGGTGGCGTGGCTCGTGATCACCCACCTGCACGCCGACCACGTCGGGGGAGTGGCCGGGGTCGCGTCCGGACGTCGGGTGGACAACGTGCTGTACTCGGGCGTCACCCAGCCGCCCGGAGGATGGGAACTGCTGGCGTCCGCGCTGCCTGCCGTGCCCCGGACGATCGCGGTGCCCGGCATGGTGGTGGCCGCCGGTGTCGTCCGGCTGGCGGTGCTCGCCGTGAGGCCGTACGTGGACAGTGGTGCCGTCGGGGAGGATTCGGCCGATCAGAACGACAGTTCGATCGTGATGCGGGTCACCACTGGTGGCCTGCGGATCGTCCTGGGCGGCGACGTCGAGGAGGCCGGCCAGAACAACGCGTTGGCTACCGTCCCGGACCTGTCCGCCGAGGTGCTGCTGGTACCTCACCACGGCTCGGCCCACCAGTCCCAGGACTTCCTCGGCAGTGTTCACGAGAGTGTGGCGCTGGTCAGCGTCGGCAAGGACAACGACTACGGACATCCTGCCGCGCGCACGATCACGGCGGTCGTCGGCGACGGCGCGCAGGTCTATCGGACCGACCAGAACGGCGCCATTGCCGTCGCCGGGGATGGTGACCACATGGTCGTCACCACCCAACGCAACACTTGAGGTCAGGGGGCCTGTTGCGCGGCTGTCGGCGGCGAGTGGTGTGATCTCTCACGTGCGACCGGGCGCTCGTGGGACGGGGCAGTTCGAGTAGGAGACGAAGCGCATCCGCGGCGACGGGAGCAGGAGTCGGACCAACGGAAGAAACGGGAGGTGGCGCCATGGAGGCGCTGTGGGAGTTCCTGGCGGGGCTGGGCATAGCCGTCGTGATGCTGGCCTTTCTGGTCACTCCGGCGACCGGCCTCGTGGTCGGCGAGCAGCCAGCACGGACCGGCGACAGGCATGCCCTGGCACGCAACCAGTTGCTGCGGAGCTTCGTCGTCGACCGTGGGCTGGTGCCGTTCCTGTCACTCCTGGTCGGGGTCGCACTGGCGACGCAGACGTCGGCGGTCAGCGATGACATACGGACTGGCACTCAGGCCCTGATCTGGCGGGCACCGGACGGCACGATCGCCGTGGGTGGCATCAATCGGGTACTTCTCATCGCGAGCTTCGCAACGCTGGTGATCTTCGCGGCCATGGTGTGGCTGCAGCGTCCGGGCTGGCTGAGCGTGCGGAGTTCCCAGTTGCTGCTCGCCGCCACCCGCGACCATGCGCTGCATGCGGGTGGCGACCCTGGGTGGCGGGCGGACGCGCGTGCCCGGCTCCTCGACATCGAACGGCGCCGGGATGTCCGCGCGCGTGAACGACTGAGATCACGGTTCGAAAGCCTCGTCGCAAGGCGTCCCCATCTCGCGCGGGCGACGAAGCCGGGTCTGGGAACGTGTTTGTGGCTTGGTATGACATCTTCCCGCTACGTCTGGCCGCTGGCGCTGGCTGTGCTGGTCACAGCCGGTGTCACGACGACTCTTGTTGCTGAGACCGGGGCGAGCGTCTGGGATTGCCTGACCTTTGCGGCCCGGGCCCTCCTGCTGCCGTTCTGGAGCATGCCGATTCTCCTCTGGCTGGGCGCGACGGTGCCATGGGTACGACGACAACTCAAGCGCGAGTTCCTAGAGTCAGCAATGTTCGCCGACGTCCGGCGCTGGCTGCGGCACACCCACCGACCGTTCGGGCACCACCGTGCTCGGCGGACGCGGACCCCGCGTGTGCCGGCTGCGCTCCATGCTCAGCGATGAGGACGCCAACTGGCATGCTTGGGCGCGTGGAGGAAGCCAGCCCGTTCGGGCACGTCCTGCTGGTCGCGGGTCCGGAGTCGCTGCTCGCCGAGCGGGCGGTGAGCGACTTCGTGTCACGCGCGCTGGCCGAGCGGCCGGACGCGTCCGTGACCAGGGTCGAGGCCGCCCAACTGGACGCCGGTTCGCTCGCCGAGGCCGCGGGCGGCTCACTGTTCGCCTCCGCCACCGTGCTGGTCATCACCGAACTCGGTGACCTGTCCGCAGACCTGGCCGATCAGCTGGTTGCGCTGGCCGGCGACCCAGGGCCGGACCTCGCCCTCGCGCTCGCCCACGCCGGAGGCAACAAGGGCAAGGCCGTCCTCGACCGCCTGCGCAAGCTGCGCGTCCAGTCCGTCGACTGCCCCTCGATCAAGCCGTGGGACCTGCCCCAGTTCGTCGCAGCCGAGGCCCGCCGGCTCAAGGGACGGGCGGACGCCGCCAGCGCCGGTGCCCTGGTCGAGGCCGTCGGCACCGACGCCCGCTCGCTCGCGGCGGCCGTCCGGCAGTTACTGGACGATTCCCCCGACCGGCTACTCACCGAGGCCGCCGTCCGCCGCTACTTCGGCGGCCGCGCCGAGGTGACGAGTTTCGCGGTCGCCGACGACGTGCTCGGCGGACGCACGGACGGCGCCCTCGGCAAGCTGCGCTGGGCGCTCGCGACCGGTGTCGCTCCGGTCCTGATCACCAGCGCGCTCTCGAACAACCTGCGCAGCCTCGGCAAGTACCTCGACGGCAGGGACGCCCGGCTCCGGGACGCCGACCTCGCGCGCATGATCGGTGTTCCGCCCTGGAAACTGAAGGACCTCTCCCGGCTGTCCAGGGAGTGGAAGCCGAACTCGGTGGCGAAGGCCATCCAGGCCGTCGCGGTAGCGGACGCCCAGATCAAGGGCGCGGCCAGTGACCCCGGCTTTGCGCTGGAGCAGATGGTGCTGACCGTGATCGGCTGCCGCGGCCGCGACCGCCGCTGAGGATGTACGGCACGGTCAGGCCGGCCGGGTCGGTGCGGGATACGGGCCTTCGCCGCGATGACATGGGCGGGACGACGCCGGGCGCCCTGCTCCGGACACGACAAACGCCGCCCGGTCTCCCGGGCGGCGTTTGTCGAGGAAGCTCTACAGTGCGGCGGCCTTGCTGGCGATCGCAGACTTGCGGTTCGCCGCCTGGTTCTTGTGGATGACGCCCTTGCTCACGGCCTTGTCGAGCGCGCGGGTGGCGGTCTTCGCCAGTTCCTGCGCCTTCTCGGTGTCGCCCGCAGCGGCGGCCTCGTTGAACTTGCGGACATGCGTACGAAGACCGGACTTCACGGCCTTGTTCCGCAGCCTGGCCTTCTCGTTGGTCAGGATCCGCTTCT
>DAIPJC010000088.1:0-8371 GCA_036770475.1 Propionicimonas sp.
CCTGCACGATACCTGCGCCCACCGACTGGTACGGGGCCGGGGGACGAGGCCGGACGGAATGTCTGAGCGGCCGTCGATAATGGACGCATGGCTGGGAAGCGGGTGGCTCTCGTCCTCGGCTCCGGAGGCGCGCGGGGTTACGCGCACATCGGCGCCATCCAGGTGCTGGAGGAACGCGGCTACGAGGTGGTGGCGGTAGCCGGAAGTTCGATGGGCGCGCTGGTCGGTGGGCTGCATGCGGCCGGCCAGCTCGAGGAGTACACCGACTGGGTCACCACGCTGTCGCAGCGGGACGTGATCCGGCTGCTCGACCCCGCGCTGCCGGGTCCGGGGGCGATCCGGCTGGAGCGGGTGCTCGCGCGGGTGAGTGAGATCCTGGAAGGCGCGCTGATCGAGGAGTTGCCGATTCCGTACACGGCGGTGGCCACCGACATCGGGGCGCGGCGCGAGGTGTGGTTCACGTCCGGTCCGGTGGACGTGGCCGTCCGTGCGTCCGTGTCGATCCCCGGACTGATCACGCCGATCATGGTGAACGGTCGGCTGCTGGTCGACGGCGGCGTGCTGAACCCCGTCCCGATGGATCCGGTGATCGGGGTGGACGCCGACTTCACCCTCGCCGTGTCACTGAGTGGCGAGCGGACGCGCAGCTTCTCGACCACGCCGGCCAGGGAGACGTCGGCGCAGCGTCCGGCGAACGAATGGCTGGACCGCTTCCTCAAGGGTGCGGCCGGCGTCTGGGAGAACGAGTTCGTCGCGTCGATCCTGGCGCGGTTCTCGCGTACCAACCACGAGGACGCGGAACCCGAACCCGCGCCGCCGGCGTTCGAGCCCCCGCCGCACGGCCTGGGCATCACCGACGTCACCGCGATGTCCCTGGACGCGATGGGCTCGCTGATCACGCGCTTCCGCCTCGCCACGCTCCCGCCGGACGTCCTGGTCACCGTCCCCGGCGATGCGGCGAGGACGATGGATTTCCACCGCGCCACCGAGCTGATCGACCTCGGCCGCGACCTGACCGCGTCCGCCCTGGACGAAGCCTTCGCGGAAGACTCGGTCACGATTCCCGAGACCCCCGTGCCGGCGAATCCCCTCAACGGTCCCTGAGGAGCGAGCGCTGACGAGTCCCCTCAACGGTCCCTGAGGAGCGAGCGCTGACGAGTCCCCTCAACGGTCCCTGAGGAGCGAGCGCTGACGAGTCCCCTCAGCGGTCCCTGAGGAGCGAGCGCCAGCGAGCGTCACGAAGGGCCGCCGCCGTGCCGTTCTTGTGACGGGCGCCCTTCGTGACGCCGCCGGGTTCGTTCCTCGCCCGCCGGCTCCTCAGGGAGCGCGACGGGGGCGTTCGTGAGCGCGATTCAGCGGTCCCTGAGGAGCGAGCGCTGACGAATCCCCTCAACGGTCCCTGAGGAGCGAGCGCCAGCGAGCGTCACGAAGGGCCGCCACGCTTGGCCAGGGTCTTCAGCAGGTCGATGTCTCCAGCGATGAGCGCTGCCTTCTTGCGCCGCGACCATCCGTGGATGCGACGCTCGATCGCGTAGGCGTCCGCGATATCGAGTTCTGCACACCAGGCGAGTTTCACCGGGCGTCGCCGGTGAGTGAAGCCGATGTTGCCGATGCTGTGCTGTTCGAGGCGCTGCTCGAGGTCACGCGCGCTGCCGACGTAGTACGTGCCGTCCGCGCATTCAAGAAGGTAGACCCATGCCATGTCGTGATTCTTGGCAACTGAGTCCTGGACACGTCACGCGTGTGGTGAGCCTGTGGATGCCGGTGTCGTTGTCCACAGGTGGCCCTTCGTGACGGCCTCGCTCGTTCCTCGCGAGGCCTCCTCAGGGACCGTTGGCTTCTCATCCGTGGCCCTTCGTGACGGGCCTCCTCAGGGACCGTCCTGGGGGGTCGTGACGCTCAGGGCCGTTGGGTGGTCAGGCGGCGACGTCGTGGAGGTGGTGGCGGAGGTCGTGGAGGAGGTAGCGGCCGAGGGTTTCGAGGGTGAAAGCCGAACCGTTGCTGCGGGTACCGGGACGCGACCACTCGGCTTCGGCGACGCCGGCCCAGGTGGCGGCGTTGGCGGCGGCGGCGGTCTCGATCTCGGTGGCCACCGTCTTCGGGTCCTGCTCCCAGTAGCGATCCTCGAGGGCGGCGGCGTCCTGGTCCCAGTTGGCGAACCGGGGGTCGTCCTCGGTGCGGATCAGCTGGTTGCGTCCGGTGAAGACCCGGAGCACATCCCGCACGTGGCAGGCGTACTCGAGGGGCGACCACACCTGCGGTGCCGGGCGCTCGCGGACGTCCGGGCGGACGAGCACTTCCTGCCACGGCGCGGCGGCGGCCAGCACCAGCGCGGACAACTCGTGGACGTCCACGTCACCGGCGACGAACCCGCACTCCTCGCACGGACAGTCGAGGACCCACGTCCAGTCCTTGTCGTCAGGCTCGGGAGTCTGTGGCGTCTGCATCGGCTCAGGATAGGCACGCCGGGGCATCCGCAACACCACCGATCCAGAGTCGAGGTCGAGGGGGTCCGGTCCGCTGCCGCCCTTGTCGGCGTCGACGACGAGCATCTTCTCCGTGTCGAGCTGCTCCCTGGTGTGCCGCAGCCCGGGGTTGAAGATCTCGAAGAAATCGCTCATGCAACGTCAACGCTGGAGGAGCTCTGCAAACTCCGCCACCCGGTGCAGGCCGATCCCGTTGCGCTGCTCGGCGGCCAGGGTGTGGAAGGAGTTCTGCGAGAGCATCAGCAGCGGCGTCATGCCCGGGTCGCGCGTGTAGATCGTGATCTGCAGGCCGCGCGTGGGCTGCTCGTACGGCAGTTCCGTGGCCAGCCGTCCGGTCAACGGCGCCGTCGCCGCGCGGTTCGGGTCGCTCCAGGTGCGCGCGATGGACGCCATCGACGCCTCGTCCACCTCGACCCACACCGACCAGACGAACACGTCCGGCTCGGGATCGACCACCGGAAGCTGGATGTGACCGCGGATGAAGTGCCTCGTGGTGCCGTGGAACGGCAGGATGCACACGTCGGGGGTCAGCTCCGCCTCCAGGCGCTCACCCTCGCTGACCGCCAGCCAGTCGTCCGGTGCGGACGCGCCCAGCACGCGGGAGAGGTCGCGGTGCACTTTGTGGCAGACGCCGCAAGGCGCGCTGGAACCACTTATCACCGGGACCATGGGGACCATCCTCCACCCCCGCGGGTGGCCGCGTCCGGCAAAAGCCGGAATTGGTTCCTGTGGGACCAGGTGGGGTCCGGACGCCGTCCGCGTGGGCTTCAGTCGCGGGTCGGCGTGAGCAGGTACACCCTCTCTCCGTCCGGTCCGTTGGCGCTGGCCAGGCGTCCGTAGGTGAAGTCGTAGGGCTCGTCCACCAGTTCTCCGCCGAGGTCGGGCAACCGCTCGGCCAGGGCGTCGACGTCCGCGACCTGGAAGCAGACGGTCCAGGCCGGTTCGCTGCCGTCGAGCTGACCGATGCCACCGGCCGGACGGACGCCCTCGGGCACCGAGAACATCACGTACCGCATGGCCTCGGACGACTGGTCGTCGTACGTGAAGCCGAACACCTTCGCGTAGAAGTCCTTGGCGGCATCGATGTCGGTGGTCATCAGGTCCATCCACAGCGGGGCGCCCGGTTCGCCGACCAGGTTGATCCCCGTGTGGCTGCCGGACTGCCAGGCGCTGAACTGCGCGCCGGTCGGGTCGGTGAACACTGCCATCGCCCCGAAGTCGCCCACCTGCATCGGCTCGGCCACCACGGTGCCGCCCGCGGCGACGACGGCGTCCCTGGTGGCGTCGAGGTCGTCGGTGGCGAGGTGGACGCCCCATTGCTTCGGCGCCTGCTCCATGCCCGGCATGGTCGGGGAGAGGCCCGCCACCAGTTGGTCGGCGGCGACGGCGTTGTGGTAGCCACCGAAACCGTCCATCGGCTCGGTGAACGTCCAGCCGAGCGCCTCGCCGTAGAAGCGGTGCGTGCGCTCGAGATCGCCCGCCATCAGGTCGACCCAACAGGGGGTGCCGGGCGGCCACTTCTCTGGGTGGATGCTCATGCGGAGTCCCCGCGGAGTTGTTCGGGGGAGCGCAGCGGAGGAGAAGAACTCTGTGGGGTGCTCATCGGGCTCCGTTCGTCGTCGGATCCTGCCGACCATAGGAGCGCGACCCGGCGGACGTCGACGGGTACTGCCCGCACGAAGCCTCCGGATAGCACAACTGCTGACCGCGCGCACCCGGGGCGACGGCGTCCGGCTGCGGTGGGCATCGTCTGGGCGGCCGGGTTAAGTTGGCGGGCATGCACCTCGGCGTCGACTTCGGAACCACCCGCACGATCGTCGCCCACGCCGATCGGGGCAACTACCCCGTCGTGGCGTTCGCCGACGCGGCGGGTGACGTGCACGAGTACTTCCCTTCCCTCGTCGCATTGAGTGACGGGGCGCTGGTGTACGGCTTCGAGGCTGTCGCCGCCGCGCGGCAGGGCTCGCCGTACCTGCGCTCGGTGAAGCGGTTGCTGGGCCTGCCCTCGGCGTCTGCGGAGACGCCGGTGGTGATCGGCGGCAGGTCGTTCGGCCTGCTGTCGGTGCTGACCGGCTTCCTCGCCGCACTGCGGACTGCGCTGGGCGACGCCTCCAACATCGGGCCGGAGTTCCTGGCCGCGAAGGCCACGCGGGTGGTCGTGTCGGTGCCGGCGCACGCGCAGGGTGCCCAGCGGTTCCTCACCCTCGAGGCGTTCCGGCAGGCCGGCTTCGACGTCGCCGGGCTCGTGAACGAGCCGTCGGCGGCCGGCTTCGAGTACACGCACCGACAAGGCCGGACGCTCAACTCGAAGCGCAACCAGGTGCTCGTCTACGACCTCGGCGGCGGCACGTTCGACGCGTCCCTGGTCGAGGTGGCCGGCGTCCGGCACGACGTGGTGGGCTCGATCGGGCTGAACCGGCTCGGCGGGGACGACTTCGACGAGGTGCTGGCCGACCTCGCACTGGCCGCGGCCGGGCGTCCGGCGCTGGAGGAGAGGGCGCACCAGCAGTTGCGGGAGGAGTGCCGCGAGGCCAAGGAGCGGATCAGTCCGCAGTCGAAGCGGATCACCGTCGAGGTGGCAGGGCAGCCGGTGACGGTCACCGTGGACGAGTTCTACGCCGCGGCGTCCGGGCTGGTGGACGCCACCCTGGAGGCCATGGCGCCGCTGGTCTCCTCACTCGCGGACGAGGTGGACGGCATCGGCGGCCAGGTCGCCGGCATCTACCTGGTCGGTGGCGGCAGCGGGTTGCCGCTGGTGCCGCGGCTGCTGCGGGAGCGGTTCGGACGGCGCGTCCACCGCTCGCCGTACCCCGCGGCATCGACCGCGATCGGGCTGGCGATTGCCGCGGACCCCGCGTCCGGCTATGCGCTGGCCGACCGCTTGTGGCGCGGCTTCGGCGTCTTCCGTGAACTCGACCGCGGCCGGGCGGTCGGCTTCGACCAGCTGATCGACCGGAACACCGCGCTGCCCGCGCACGGCGAACTCACCGTCACCCGGCGCTACCGGGCCGCGCACAACGTGGGCTGGTACCGGTTCGTCGAGTACTCCGGCGTGGACGCGGACGGCGAGCCCGGCGGCGACCTCGCGCCGTTCGCGGAGGTGCGGTTCCCGTTCGACCCGTCGCTGCAGGGACGCTACGTCCTCGATGCGGTTCCGGTGGAGCGCTGGGACCACGGCCCGCTCATCGAGGAGTGCTACCGGATCGACCCGAACGGCATCGTCAGCGTCCGGATCACCGACACCGACACCGGCTACAGCCAGATCTACGGTCTCGGCGGCTGAACGAAAAAGGGACGGTTCCTTTCCCGTTCAGTTGTCCACACCCTCAGCCTCTGCCCTCCGGCCTGTGGAAAAGTGAATGAAAAAGGAACCGTCCCCTTTTCGTTCGGGGTTGGATTGAGCCTGTGCCGGCACGGACCCCCCACGCGCCGGCCCAGGCTCATCCGATCAGGGTGACCCCCGCCAGGGCCACCCTGAAGCCCTTGCCCGTGGCGGTGTTGCCGCAGGTCACGCCCGCCTTCTCGCTCACGCAGACGTGGGTGCCCTTGGCGAGCTTGCGGCCGTAGGGCAGCACCGCGAGCTTCTGCTTGTCGTAGGTGACGGACGGCAGGCCCTTCCCCTTCCACCAGCCAACCCGCAGCCCGTTGGTCTGCGGGAGCGCCTCGGTTCCGCCGCTGCAGAAGTACGCCGCGGCGTCCTGGACCGAGACGCCGGTGACGTCGAGCCCCTCGTCCGGGCAGACCTCGGACGGCGACGGGACGGCGGCGGCGTCCATGCCTTTCGGGAAGTGGCAGAGCGCCTCATCGGCGTCAAGGGAGCACCAGATGCGACCGGAAGGGCTGGCGAAGTCGGCGTTGGTGAAGGTGTTCGCGTCCACGGCGCCGCCCGGCGCGGGGACCGCGGGGCCGGACGCAGTGGCTTCGGGAGTGGTGTCCGGAGTGACTGCGGGCGTGGGAGTGATGACGACGACCGGTCCCGGTCGCCACTGCGGACCTGCCGCGCAGCCTGAGAGGAGGGCAAGAGGAATCAGCCAGACGGCGAGGGTGCGCACCATCGAGATCCTCGTTCCGCTCATCCTGTTCCCAGCGCCAGTCTGCCGCCCGGCCAGCTGGCGGGCCTGAGAGGGATAGAAGAATCGCCTGAGCCGAGGAGAATCAGGGGGTGCGCACTCTCCGCAGGGCCCTGGTGCTGGGCAGCGGTGGACTGACCGGGCTGGCCTGGGAGGTCGGGGTCCTCGAAGGGCTCGCGGACGCCGGGCTCGACCTTGCGTCCGACCTGGTCGTGGGCACGTCTGCAGGGGCGCTGGCCGGCGCGCGACTGACGTCCGGGTGGACGTTGGCCGAGCTGGCGGCGATCCTCCTTCAGCCAGGGCTCGACCCAGGACCGCTGGCGCCCACGCGTACGCGCCGCTCGTTCCTCTTGCCGCTGCTCGCCGCCCAACTCCACCTGGACCGGCAGCGAGCGTTGGCGTGGCTGGGCCGGCGCGCGGCGAGCGACTGGACGGCCGAACGCGAGTCCGCGTGGGTGGGCGCCGTCTCCGGTGATCTCGCCGGCCGCCCCTGGCCCGCCTCTCTGGCGGTCGTCGCCACGGACGCGACGTCCGGACGCCCGGTGCTGCTCGATGCGCGGCACCCTGCCGACCTCGCGGCGGCGGTCGCGGCCACGTGCGCGCTGCCCGGGGTGTATCCCGCGGTGAGGATCGGCGATCGGCTGCTGTTCGACGGCGGACTGCGCTCTCCGGCGAACCTCGACGTGGCCGGATCCGCCGAGGTCGTGCTCGCCCTGGCCCCGCTGACTGGCGCGATCCGCGCGCACCGGCGTCCGGGCGTCCAGGCGGCGCGGTTGCGCGCGGTCGGCACCCGCGTCGTCCTGCTCACCCCGGACGTGGCCGGCCGCAGGACCATCGGTCTCGACGTGCTGGCCGCCGGTCGCGTCCCGGCAGCCCTCGAAGCCGGCCGAGCCCTGGGCGCCCACCGGGCCGCCGCGGTGCAGGCCGCGTGGTCATGAGGCTGGTCGCACCCGGCGGCGGGCCCGATGCGGGAGGATGGCGTGGACGCAGCAGAGCGTGGGTATCGCTGAGACCCGGGGTGCCGGGGATTGGGCCACGGGGAATACTGTGGCGGACGCCCAGCACGACAGGGAGGCTCGATGTTCCGAAAGATCCTGGTCGCGAACCGGGGTGAGATCGCCGTGCGCGCGTTCCGCGCCGCCACAGAACTCGGCGTGGGCACCGTCGCGGTGTTCCCGTACGAGGACCGGCACGCCGAGTACCGGCTGAAGGCGGACGAGTCCTACGAGATCGGCGAGAAGGGCCACCCCGTCCGCGCGTACCTGGACGTCGCGGGGATCATCGAGGCCGCGAAGCACGCCGGGGTGGACGCGATCTACCCGGGCTACGGGTTCCTCTCGGAGAACCCCGACCTCGCGCAGGCGTGCAGGGAGGCAGGGGTCACCTTCATCGGTCCCACCCAGGCGGCCCTCGAACTCGCCGGCAACAAGGCTCGGGCGATCGCCGCGGCCCGGGAGGCGGGACTGCCGACGCTGCGGGGCTCCGAGCCCAGCTCGGACGTGGACACGCTCGTGGCAGCCTCTGCCGAGGTCGGCTTCCCCGTGTTCGTGAAGGCCGTCAGCGGCGGTGGCGGACGAGGGATGCGCCGCGTCGACGATCCCGAGCGGCTGCCTGCCGCGCTGGCCGAGGCCATGCGCGAGGCGGAGTCGGCGTTCGGTGACCGCCGGATGTACCTGGAGCAGGCGGTGCTGCGTCCCCGGCACATCGAAGTGCAGGTGCTGGCGGATGCGACCGGCGAGGTGATCCACCTGTTCGAGCGCGACTGCTCGGTGCAGCGGCGCCACCAGAAGGTCGTCGAGATCGCGCCGGCGCCGA
>DAIPJC010000029.1:0-49987 GCA_036770475.1 Propionicimonas sp.
CGGGACGTCACGATCATCGACGCGTTCGAGGCCGTCGGAGCCTGCCTGGCCGGGAGAATCACCCGCGACGAGGTCGACCGGATCGAGCGGGCCATCTGTCCCGGCGAGGGCGCCTGCGGCGGCATGTACACCGCCAACACCATGGCATCGGTCGCCGAGGCGCTCGGCATGTCGCTGCCCGGCTCGGCCGCGCCGCCGGCCGTCGATCGTCGTCGTGACGTCTTCGCGCACCGCTCAGGCGAAGCGGTCGTCAACCTGCTGCGCAAGGGCATCACCGCGCGGCAGATCATGACGAGACCGGCCTTCGAGAACGCGATCGCCCTGGTCATGGCGCTGGGCGGCTCCACCAACGGCGTGCTGCACCTGCTCGCCATCGCGCGTGAGGCCGATGTCGACCTGACCCTGGACGACTTCCGCCGCATCGGAGCCAGGGTGCCCCACCTGGCCGACATGAAGCCGTTCGGCCGGTACGTGATGACCGACATCGATCGCGTCGGCGGCATCCCGGTCGTGATGAAGGCCCTCCTGGACGCCGGCCTGGTCAACGGCGACTGCCTGACCGTGACCGGTCGCACCGTGGCCGAAAACCTCGAGGAGTTGGCTCCCGGAGCCCTCGACGGCACCGTGGTGCACGGCTTCGCCCGTCCGATCCACGCCAGCGGGGGAATCACGATCCTGACCGGATCGCTCGCTCCGGAGGGCGCGGTGGTGAAGTCCGCCGGCTTCGACGAGACCGTTTTCGAGGGCACCGCCCGCGTTTTCGACGGCGAAAGAGCGGCCATGGATGCACTCGAGGCCGGCCAGATTCACGCCAACGACGTCGTGGTGATTCGCTACGAGGGGCCCAAGGGCGGACCCGGGATGCGCGAAATGCTCGCGATCACCGGAGCCATCAAGGGCGCCGGTCTGGGCAAGGACGTCCTGCTGGTCACGGACGGACGGTTCTCCGGGGGCACGACCGGCCTGTGCGTGGGCCACATCGCGCCGGAAGCGGTGGACGGCGGCCCGATCGCGTTCGTCCGGGACGGCGACCCGATCCGCCTGGACGTCGCCAACGGCAGGCTGGAGGTGCTGGTCGATGCCGCAGAGCTGGCGGAGCGAGTTGACGGCTGGAGCCCACCCCCGCCTCGCTACACCCGCGGGGTGCTGGCCAAGTACGTCAGGATGGTGGGTTCTGCCGCGCAGGGCGCCGTGTGCGGGTGAGCCCGTGGCGCGACCGGTCTGGCGATTCCCCCACTACTGGGGGTATCGACGCACCCGGGGCGGGTCCTAGCGTGCAGAGGGTGGCCTGGACGGTCCCGGCGTCGGCTGGTGTCCTGCGGTCGCCCCGACAGCCCCGAAAGGACTCTTCATGGCCGACTTCCTCGCTCACATCTGGGACTTCATCTGGATGTTCTTCACGATCTTCGTGTTCTTCGCCTGGCTGATGGCGCTGTTCAGCATCATCGGCGACCTGTTCCGCGACCGTGCGCTGTCCGGATGGGCAAAGGCGGTCTGGCTGCTCTTCCTGATCTTCGTCCCGTTCCTGACCGCGCTGGTCTACCTGATCGCCCGCGGCTCCGGCATGGCCGAGCGCGCGGCTTCGCAGGCCAAGGCGCAGAAGAACGCCGCGGACGACTACATCCGCTCGGTCTCGGGAGGTGCGGCCGGCGAGATCGCCCAGGCGAAGGCGCTGCTGGACGCGGGCACGATCACCCAGGCCGAGTTCGACGCGCTCAAGGCCAAGGCCCTCGCCTGAGGCGTCCCCACATCGGCCGGAAAGAGCACCCATGATCCATGACGACCTGCCGACGACCGCCGACCTGCTCCGCCTCGCGGAGCCACGGCCGGACGCCTTGTCCGTGTACCTGCCGACCGACCCGACTCCGGCCGGCCGGGAGCGTGCCCGGGCGGAGCTGAAGAGTGCGGTGGACGCCGCGGCGCGCACCCTGCGCGAACGGGGCAGCGCCCGCGGCACGCAGGAGCTCTTCCGCGCCCAGTGGGCGGCGCTGGCCGCCGACGATGTGCTGTGGGGGAATCTCTCCCGGTCACTGGTGGTGCTGCTGGCTCCCGGCTTCACGGAGGAGTACGTGCTCGCGAACGAGTTCGCGCCACGCACCAGCGAGGGCGGGCGGTTCGACCTGTCGCCGCTCGTCCGCGCGGTCACCACGCCGCAGAGCGCTTTCGCGCTGACCCTGTCCAGCGACGGCTGGAACCTGTGGCAGGCGACCGGATCGCACCGGGTCACCGAGCTGGAGCTGGCCGGCGACCACGCGGACGACGCGGCCGACGCCACCAACCGGATGAGCATCCGAGGCCGCAAGCTGTTGCGCCGGCTCGGCGGCGATGAGGGGCAGAAGGTCCTGCTGGAGCGATACGCACAAGTCGTGGCGGACGCGGTCCGTGAGGAACTGGGGCGCCTGGACCCGTCCGCCACCCAGCCCCTGTTCCTGTTCGCGAACGATCCCCTGGGCTCGATGGTCCAGGCCCAGAACCTGCCGTGGCGTATCACCTGGGTGCGCGGGGCGCCGGACGAACTGCGCCCGGACCAACTGGACGCGGCGATTCGGGAGCGGATCGGTGAGGTCAACAGCGCAGAGCTCAGTCGGCGTGCGGAAGCGATCGGCAACGGGTTCGCCCACGGCCTGGCCTCGACCGACATCGCCCAGGTCGCACGGGCGGCCGTCGCCGGCGCCGTGGACACGTTGTTCTACGACATGAACACCGAGGTCAAGGGCTTCCTCGATCCCGGAAGCGGGGGGATCCGTTTCGATGACGACGGTGACGACCTGCTCGGCCTGATCGCGCTCGAGGTGCTCCGCAACTCGGGCGAGGTGCGGGCCGTCCGCTCAGACGAAATCGACGCCGGGATCTGGAACGGCCGCCTCCTCGCCGGGTTGCGCCACCCCCTCGCCTGAACCGACCGGACCCGGATCCGGTCAGGCGCGGACGAGCAGGGAACCGGCCGCGGAGAACTCGAGGTGGGTGTTGCCTTCGGCGTCGCTGGTGACGATGCTGGCCGCAGCCGTACGCCCCTCGGGCATCGCTCGGATCGTCACCCTGCCCTCTCGCACGCTCGCGATGGCCGCCGCGAGCGCTGCGGCCAGGTCGTCGGACAGCCCGCTCCCTGCACCGCTCGCCTCGCCGAGGAGCACCACCTCGACCCCGCGGCGCCGGAGCGTGGCGATCGCCGCCACCAGCACGGGATGCCGGAGGTGCGGCGCGCGAATCCGGTCGCGGACGTCCGCCTCGACGAAGGCCAGTTCGGCCCGCAGGGCCGCGTCCACCGGCTCGCCGGCACAGAGGCGTTCGAGCAGCGGCGTCACGTCCGCGCTGATCGACGCCAGCTCGGCCCGGGTCGCCGCGAGTGCCGCGGCATCCGCCTCGGCGCGCTCGGCCGCACGGGCTGCGGCGCCGCGGTGCAGCCGTTCCTGCTGGACGATCCAGCGCAGCACCAGGCGCCACGCCGAAGCCGCCAGCAGGCATCCGATCGGGATGCCCAGCAACAGGGCCCACTGCTCCAGCGAGGGATCCTGCGGCGCAGCCCAGACGGCGGCGACACCCGGCACGAGCAGGCCACCGATCACACCGGCCACCAGATTGCCCCGGACGATCAGGAACGGCGCCAGGTAGGCGGCCAGGTCGAGCCCCCACACGTCGCCCACGGCACTCGCCGTCTGCACTGCGGTCACGGCAACAAAGCAGGCGATCACGACCGTGATGCCGGCCACGGGCGCGGACAGGTGCCGGTCGCCCGGCGTGGTCAGGGCCAGCACGCCGATCAACCCGGCCGCCAGCGCGACCGTCCACAGCAGCGGTGCGCGGGACAGGCTGTCGTCGACGAGACCCTGGAGGATGCCGCAGGACCAGCCGAAGACGAACGCCCACCGTGCGGCGGGAGTGCCCAGTCCGCCGGCCGCGGTGGTGGCGGAAGTCAATCGCTCCATGCCAGCACCACCTCCGTGCCGATCCCGGGTGCGCTGTCGATCCGGGCCGATCCACCGAGGTCGGTCATCCGGCCCATGATGCTCTCGGCGATGCCCAGCCGACGGCCGGCCAGGCCGGGGTCGAATCCGACGCCGTCGTCCTGGATCCGCACCTCGATCCCTTCGTCCGTCGCGTCGATCCGCACCGTCCGGGTGGCGCCGGAGCCGGCGTGGAGGACGCTGTTCCGCAGGGCCTCGACGGCGGCCTGGCCGACGCCGGTGGCGACGCCGAGCGGCACCCGAGCGGGGTTCGACTGCACCTCCACCATGACCTCGGGATCGATCCGGCGGAGGTCGGCGGCGATCAGGGCGGCGGCGGCCCGGCCGTCGACGCTCGCGTCCGTGGCCCCGGGTCCGGCGCCGGCGGCGTTCAGGGCGGCGATCGCACGCTGGGCGTCCTGGCGCAGAGCGCTGGACGGCGTCCCCGACGTGAGCATCGCGGACGTGAGCACCGACAGCACCTCGTCGTGCACGATCCGCTGGAGGGCCACCTGCTGCTCGAGCCGAGCAGCGGCCCTCACCTGTCGCGTCCGCTGGAGTCGAGCCCTTCCCTCGGTGGCGTGCAGTTGCCGCAGGGGGACGCGCAGCGCGACGAAGATGATCAGGTAGAGCACGTTCCCCAGCTGACCGGGGGTGTCGGCGAGGACGGCGTGCGGCACGTGGCCGAGGAACAGCAGCCCGGACAGGCCGGGCACGAGGCAGTAGGAGAATCCCACCGCGATGGCCACGGCCGGACGCGCGACGAGCATCAGCAGCGTGATCACCGCAGGCTCGAGCGTCCACAGCCACGGCAGGGCGCCTTCGGGATCGGCCCCGGCCAGACCGGGCACCCAGGTGGCCTGCAGCGCCGCGAACGCGACCGGCACGGCCCGCCAGCACACCTCGAGCACGCGCAGGGGAAGGAACAGGCCCGTCACGGCCAGCCCGACCAGCGTCACCGCGACCAGAGCGCCGCCGACGTTCCACCAGAGCGCGAAGTCCAGGACGCCTGGCAGCTGGGCGAGGGTCTGGTCGAGGATCAGGATGCAGGCGCCGATGGCGATCAGCCAGCCCAGCGGACGGTCGATCGCCTCGCGCTGCTCAGCGGCCGGCGTCATCGCCGGGCGGAATCAGGCCGTCCTCGACGGCGCGACGATACAGATCGACCTTGGTGGGGGCGGCGCGGTGGACCTGCGCGTACTTGGTGCGGATCCGACGGATGTGGTCCAGCACGGTGTCCCGCGAGATGCAGAGCAGTGCAGCCACTCGTTCCGCGGTCTCGCCGGAAGCGTAGAGTCCGAGCACCTCGGCCTCTCGCGGCGAGAGGTGGACCTGGACGAAGTCGGGATCGAAGTCGAGGGCCGCTGCCCAGTCCGCGGACGCCGGCACCTCTCCGGCCAGCATGGTGCGGACGGCCACGATGATCGCGTCGGGCAGTTCCGACTTGCGCAGCATGCCGGCAGCCCCGGCCCGCGCGGCCTCGCGAACCAGGTGTGGACGATCGCCCGAGGTGTAGACCAACACGGGCACGTCGAGTGCGGCGAGAGCCTGCAGGTTCTCGGTGGGCGTGGAGTCGTCGGCCAGGCTCAGGTCGAGGAGAACGCCGTCCAGTTGCTGGCCCTGCGCGATCAGCTCGGGAACGGACGCAGCGGTGCCGACCACCATCAGGTCAGGCTGGGCGTTCAGCACCGAAGCCACTCCCAGGATGACGGCCGGGTGATCGTCGACGATCCCAATGCGCGCTCTCATGCCTCTCCCGCCGGAGTGCCATCGCGTGGCGGAACGATGTGACGTCCGGCACGGACACCGTACTGAAGCAGGCCGCAGGGTTTCCAGCACCCGGTCCGTGGGTGGACACAGGCGGTCCGCCCAGAAGCGCCCGGGGATCTCGCGGAAGGGTACGTCCCCAGGCACGCGGCGGGGATCCCGGCTGCCGGAATGACTGGGACCGGGTGTCCTTCGTGAAGATGCGGGTGGGGGTCGTTCCTGAATCAAGATGCGGGTGGGGGTCGTTCCTGAATCGGTCCCTGAGGAGCGAGCGCAGCGAGCGTCACGAAGGGCCGCCGAGATGACGTCAACCCACCTCGAGTAGCGGAAGTGAGCCGCAAGGTGTCCCGATGGCGTCGTCTTCGACGGCTTGGGGACACTTTGCGCTGATACGGCGGATCCCGGAGTCCGCCGGGCCGACGTGGACCAAAGGGGTCTCTCTTGAAACCCGGTCCCTGAGGAGCCGGGCGGCGAGGAACGAGACGCACGGCATCACGAAGGGCCACCGCCACAACCCGAAGCCCCAGACGGACGCCCTTCGTGACGCTCGCTGGCGCTCGCTCCTCAGGGACCGGCGTAACACTCGCTGGCGCTCGCTCCTCAGGGACCGGCGTAACACTCGCTGGCGCTCGCTCCTCAGGGACCGGCGTAACTCACTGGCGCTCGCTCCTCAGGACCCGTGTCACGAAGGTCCGCCGAGATGACGTACAACCCACCTCGAGTAGCGGAAGTGAACCGCAAGGTGTCCCGATGGCGTCGTCTTCGACGGCTTGGGGACACTTTGCGCTGATGCGGCGGGGATCCTGCCGCCCACCCAGCGACGCAACCCACGCCCGGCCCCAACGCGGGCGCTCGCGGGCGCTCGCTCTCAGCGGCCGGTTCGGGACGGCGGAGAGCCGTTTCCTCAGACGGCGACGACGGTACGGCCGCCGGCCAGCCGGGCACCGAGGGCGGTGCCGGCGAGGATGCCGAGCATGATCGCGACCATGGTGGACGCGGTGGTGACCAGCGTGGTCAGGCCGGCGGAGTCGCCGTCCAGGATGCTGGCCACGCCGACCAGGCCCAGCGCGCCAGGTACGAGCAGCCAGAAGGCGGGCAGGAAGCAGGCGAAGGCGGCGGGGCCGCTGCGCTGCCGGGAGACGAGGTAGGCGACCGGAGTCATGGCGAGGGCGCCGACCGCGGCCGACAGCACACCACCGAGGAAGAGGTCGCCGATCACCTGCGCGCCGTACGCCACGTAGAGCACGACCAGGATCCAGCCGATCGAGGACGGGCGTCCGCACTGATGCACGACCACGCCGATGCCGAACAGCGCGACGGCGAGCCACGGCGCCACCGGGCCGAGCGGGTTCTGGGCCTGGCTCAGGTCGAGCTGGGGCAGGCCGACCAGGGCCGCGCCCGCCACGATCCCGACGGCGAGCAGGACGAGCTGCATCGTGCCCGCGGCGAGCCGCCCGGCCCCGGCCATCATCTGGCCGGTCGCCAGCTCGATCACCCCGGTGGTGAGCAGCGCGCCCGGCAGGAACATGACCAGGGGTGCGATCAGCGCGGCGAGCACTCCCGGATCCACCCCGTACTGGGTCAGGCTGAACACGGCCGCGGACACCACGAACGCGGTGCCGACCGTGACCAGGGCCTGGTACTGACGCGCCACGGTCTCCGTGAGCAGCAGCAGGACGCCCACGGCGAGTCCGAGGACGGCCGCCGCGCCCACGCCAGCCCACGACCCGCCGAGCAGGACGGCGAGGCTGGCCGACAGCAGGGTGTAGGCCGCGACGCGCTGGACCGCCGAGTAGGGCGGGGTGAGGCTGCGTACGGCCGCGATCCCCGCGCGCACCGACCCCGGTGCGGACGGCGCGCTCCGGGCGGCGCGCACGACGTCGTCCAGCGCGTCGATCTGGTTCAGGCGCAGGGGGAAATGGCCGCTGGAGACCGCACCGGTGTGCACCTCCCCCTGTCCGCGCGTGGACACGAACAGCGCGGTCGGCAGCACCACGATCTCGGTGGCGGGATAGCCGTTGACCGTGGCGATATCGACCAGCGCAGAGCGGACGCCGGTCACCGAGTAGCCGGCGTCGATCATGGCCTCGCCGACCGCCTCGAGGACGCCGAGGCCCGCCTCCACCGCTCCCGTCGCGGTCGACGCCGCAGGTCCCGGCGGCGGTTCGGGAAGCGGCTGGACGGGCACGTCCCGGTGTCGGCCCAGGACCCCGACGAGCACGAGCGCGGCGAGCAGCACGATCACGGCGGTGATCCACGAGGCCGGATCCACCGCCGCGGCCTCCCGCCACGCTGCCGGGATCGCGTCTGCGGTTCGCGGCGACGTCGTCGGTGGCGCGGACGGGGCCGGGGTGGTCGGGGTGGGGATCGCCGACGGCGTGGCGGTCACGGTCACCGTGGGTGACGGCGACGGGGATCCCGAGTCGGGCGGGACGGTGGGCTCGTTCTCCTCCGTCTGTTCCGGGCTGGAGGGCTCCGTCGGCTCCTCGTCCGGCGTCGAAGCCACCGTGCCGGCGGTGCCCGTCGGGGTGGGCTCAGGGGACGCGGCGAGCGCCGCCGGCGCCGTCCACCCGGCGAGCGCGAGGCACAGGATGGTCGCGGCGACACCGATCCGTCCCACCCGCATGTCAACCCTCCGGCGACGTGACCGGCGCGGAGGACAGCAGGTCCAGGCCGAGCTCCCCGGCCAGGAACCGCGCTGCCAGCTGCCCGCGGACGCTGTTGCCCTCGGTGTCCAGCAACGGGGAGAACGCGCCGAGCGCGCCCTTGCCCGGGGATACGGCGACGAGACCGCCGCTGATCCCGCTCTTGCCGGGGAAGCCGACGTCGAGCAGCCAGTCGCCGGACGCCTCGTACAGCCCGGCGATGCTCATCACCGCGAGAGCGGCCCGCGCGGCGGCGGCGCCGACCACGCGCTCACCGGTAAGCGGGTGCACCCCGCCGTCGGCGAGGGTGGCGCCCATGGTGGCCAGGTCGACGGCGGTCACCGCCAGGCAGCACTGCCGCGTGTACAGCTCGACCGCCTCGTCCGGGTCACCGGCGATGGCCCCGGCACCGCGCAGCAGCATGGCCAGCGCGCGATTGCGGAAGTTGGTGGCCCGGGCGGAGGCGAGCGCGCCCTCGTCCAGTTCGAGCGGACGGCCGGCGAAGCGCGACAGCCGCCCGGCGAGCCAGAGCCAGCGGTCCTCGAGGTCGTCGCGGGGAACGAGGCCGGTGGCGGCGATCGCGCCGGAGTTCACCATCGGGTTCGTCCGTCCGTCGGGTGACTGCTCGACCGCACGGGCGGAGTTGAACGGCAGGCCGGTGGCGTTCACGCCGACGAGCTCGCGCACCGCGTCGACGCCGGCCTCCTCACAGACGAGCGCGAAGACGAACGGCTTTGACACGCTCATCAGCGTGAACGGGACGCGCGTGTCCCCCGCCTCGTGCACGGCGCCATCGCGCTCGGTCAGCGCGAGGCCGAACCGGCCTGGATCCGCGGCCGCCAGCGCGGGGTAGACGGTCGACAGCGCGCCGTCGTGATTGTCGCGGTAGCGCGCGTGCGCCTGCAGCACCAGCTCGTCCACCCGCCGCCGGGGCGGCAGCGACCCGGTCGAGACGTAGCGGCGGCCCTGCGGCGCGTCCGCCGGGTGGAGCGGCAGGTACATCAGCGCCCGGGTGGGGTGAACGCGAGGCTGAGCTGCAGCAGCAGGCGGCTGCCGAAGGCCGTCGGGCCACGGTTCGTCCAGTTGCGGGCCGCGGACGACTGGGCGGTGCCAGCGATGTCGAGGTGCGCCCACGGGACGCCGTCCACGAACTCCTCCAGGAACAGCCCCGCGGTGATCGACCCGGCGTTGGGGCCGCCGAGGTTCTTCAGGTCGGCGATGTCGGAGTCGAGCTCGGCCCGGTAGCTCCGGATCAGCGGGAGCCGCCAGACCGGCTCGTCCACCGCTTCGCCGGCCGCGCTGACCTGCGCGGCCAGGTCATCGTCGTTGCTCATCAGGCCGGCCACCTCCTCGCCTAGGGTGCGCAGGCAGGCGCCGGTGAGGGTGGCGATGTCGACGATCGCGTCCACGCCGAGCTCGGTGGCCAGCACCAGGGCATCGGCCATGACCAGGCGTCCCTCGGCGTCGGTGTTGAGCACCTCGACGGTCTTGCCGCCGCGCATCGTCAGCACGTCGCCCAGCTGCATGGCCGAGCCAGACGGCATGTTGTCCGTGCACATCAGGTAGCCGGTCACGGTGTTGGGACAGCCCAGTTCGGCCAGCGCGCTCATCGCGGCGAGGATGTCGCCGGCGCCGGTCATGTCGTTCTTCATCTGGGAGTGCGACAGATCGGCCGGCTTCAGGGCGATGCCGCCCGAGTCGTACATGATGCCCTTGCCGACCAGTGCGAGGTGGCCGCCCGGTTCCCCGGCGGGGGTGTAGGTGAGCACGATCATCCTTGGCTCCTCCACCGAGCCCTTGTTCACCCCCAGCAGGCCTCCGCAGCCGAGCTCGATCAGGGCGCGGCGGTCGTGCACCTCGACCTTCAGGCCGGCCTCCGCGCCGATCGCGATCGCGACCTCCGCCATCCGGGACGCGGTCAGCAGGCCGGCGGGGCAGGCCGCGAGGTCGCGGCCGAGCATGCCGGCCCGCGCCGTGGCCAGGCCGCGAGCGGCACCGGCCCGCACGGCCTCCTCGGTGCCGGGCGCTGCGACGAGCACCAGGGACTCGACGGCGCGGGCGGCCCCCGACGCGCTCTTCAGCGTGAACACATAGCGCGCCAGCAGGACGCCCTCGACGATCGCCGCGGCGACGTCCGCCACGTCCAGACCGCCGTCGGGGACCCGTGCGGCCAGCCGCGCGTCCTGCGGGACGGCGCGGGCGAAGGCGGCAGCGGCGTCGCGCACCGCGGCGACGGTGAGCGCGCCCGCGTCACCCACGCCAACGGCGACCTGGACCGGCTGCTCGGAGGAGGGGAACGCCAGCGCCTTGCCCACCTTCGGGGTGAAGCCGGCCCTGGCGAGCGCGTCGAGGTCGACGCCGGGGAGTGCGTCCGGCACGCTCGCACCGGCGCTCACCGGGACGGCGATGGCCTCCGCTTCGATCGCATCACCGGCGGTGATCACCGTCACCGTGACCTTCCGGCTGCGGGACGGTACCGGGTCGACGCCGCTGGTCTTCATGGGTGTGCTCCTCGATCTGGTCGAACGGTTCGGAACGGGTCAGGGCAGGTGGACGGGCGCGCCCGGGCCCCAGGGGATACCCAGGAGGAACCAGGCGACGAAGAGCACGACCCAGGCCAGCAGGATCCACAGGGTGTAGGGCACCATCAGCGCGATGATCGTGCCGATGCCGGCGTCCTTCTTGTAGCGCTGGGCGACGGTGACCATGAACGGCAGGTACACCATCAGCGGGGTGAGCACGTTGATCGGGGAATCGGCCACCCGGTAGGCGGCGAGCAGCGTCTGCGGAGCCACGCCGAGGGTGGCGAAGATCGGGATGAACACCGGGGCGAAGATCACCCACTTCGGCACCAGCCCGGGAAGGATGATGTCCAGCAGGACGATCACCACGATGAACCCGATCAGCAGCACGACCGCGGGCACGTTGGCCTGCTCCAGCAGTTCCGCTGCCGAGATCGCCGCGACCGTAGGGAGGTTCGACCAGTTGAACAGGGCGATGAACTGGGCGATCATCAGGAACATCAGCAGCAGCCCGCCGAGGCTCGCGAACGTCTTCGAGATGGCCGCGACCGCCTCGTTGCCCGTCTTCAGGGTGCCTGCACCGCGGCCGTAGCCCAGCCCGCAGACCAGGAACGCCAGCGAGATGACGAACACCAGAGAGGCCATGAACGGCGTATTGCCGATGATGTTGCCGGTCTGGGGATCGCGCAGCGGGGCGCCGGGAATCGCGGTGAGCAGGGTGATGACGACGACGAACCCGAGCAGGTACCAGCCAGCGAGCTTGAGGCCGCGCGCCTCGGCCGCCTCGTCCACGTCCTCGTCGGCGTGGTAACTGCCGTCCGCACCCTCGAAGGCGCCCAGCCGGGGGATCGTGATCTTGGCGGTCACCACGGTGGCCACGATCGCCATCAGGATCGAGGAGACGATCGAGAAGTAGAAGTTCTGGGTGACCTCGAGTGGCGCCATGTGCAACTGGACCAGCACGGAGTTGGTGATTTCGGTCAGCATCGAGTCGGACGGCGTGATCAGCAGGTTCACCCCGAACACCGCTCCGACACCGGCGAACGCGGCAGCCAGGCCGGCGAGCGGGTGGCGTCCGACCGAGTAGAAAGCGGCCGCGGCCAGAGGGACGAGGATCAGGTAGCCCGCGTCCGTGGCCACAGAGGACAGCACGCCGACGAAGATCAGAATGAACGTCAGCCACCTCGCGGGCGCGACCTTCACGACCTTGCGGATCAGTGCCCCCATCAGCCCGGCGTGCTCGGCAACGCCGACGCCGGCCATCGACACCAGCACGACGGCCACCACGCCGAAGCCGGCGAAGTTGTCCACGAACGAGGAGAAGAAGAATCGGGCGCCGTCCACCGACAGCAGGCTGCGGACGGCGAAGGTCTCTGTCGAGACGATGAAATCGGGCACCTCGGCCGGCTCACCGGTGACCGAGTCGTACAGCGTCCAGGTGCCGCCGAGGTGCTCGGCGACCTGGCTGAGCTGCTCGGTGGGGACGGGCGTGACCACCTCGTCCGTCACGCTCACCCCTGCCCACGACAGGATCGCCGACAGCACGGCGACGATCCCGATCAGATAGACGAACATGATCGTCGGGTTGGGCACTTTGTTGCCGACCCGCTCCACCCAGTCCAGCCACTTCGAGTTCCCGGACGGGACAGTTGGTGCCACAGCGCTTCCGGACATGGTCAGGACCTTTCGAGCGGGTCTGCGATTCACAGGCTAAGTGGCGGCAACGCCCAACGGCACCCCCAGATCTGGGGGTATCCCGCGTTCGTCACGCCCAGTAGCGTCGGGCCCCGTGGCGTCGGGTGGGTGCTCGCGGTACGACAGTGAGTTGCGGAGACCCCGCGGAAGTAGAGTGACCGCTTCCGAGCGGCTCCGAGGTGGTCGATGAACGCGTCTCTGGTGCTGGTCCTGGCCATGCTGGCCGCCACGATCGTGATGTTCGCGCTCGGGCGGCCACGGATGGATGTGGTGGCGATCATCGTGCTGGTCGCGCTGCCGCTGACCGGTGTGCTCAGCGTGCCCGAGACCCTGGCCGGCTTCGCCGACCCGAACGTGATCCTGATCGCCGCCTTGTTCGTGGTGGGTGAAGGCCTGTCGCGGGCGGGGGTGACCTACCGGCTGGGTGACTGGCTCGCCGCCCACGCCGGTGGCTCCGGTTCGAGGCTGGTCGTCCTGCTGATGCTCTGCGTGGCCGCGCTCGGCTCGGTGATGAGTTCGACAGGCGTCGTGGCGATCTTCGTCCCGGTGGCGCTGGCCGTGGCGAAACGGCTGGACACCCCGTCCCGGCAGCTGCTGATGCCGCTCAGCTTCGCCGGGCTGATCAGCGGCATGCTCACGCTGATCGCCACCGCGCCCAACCTGGTCGTCAATGCCGAGCTCGTCCGACACGGGTACGCCGGGCTCGGCTTCTTCGCACCCACCCCGGTCGGACTGGTCGTGCTCGCGCTCGCGATCGGCTACATGTTGCTGTCCCAGCGCCGGCTGGGAGCCGAGACCGCGCCGTCCCGGGAGCCACGCGGGCGGACGATCCCCGACCTGCTGGCCGCCTATGCACTGGACGAGGGCAAGGAGCGCTTCCGGGTGTTGCCGGGATCGCGGCTCGACGGGCGTACCCTCGCGGAGACCGAGCTGGCGAGCCGGCACGGAATCACCGTGCTCAGTATCGAACACGGACCGACCTGGCGACGCTCGGTGGTCGCTGCCGAGCCCGGCGCACGGCTCGCCGCGGGCGATGTGGTGACAGCGACCGGCACGCTGCCACCGGAGGGCACGCTGGACGAGCTGGGGCTGGAGGAGGTCGGGCTCAGCACGATGACGTTCACCCGCCTGTCCCGCCAGGTGGGGATCGCGGAGCTCCTGCTACCACCCAGTTCGGGCGCGGCGGGACGCCGGATCGCCGATCTCGACCTGGTGGACGGCCATGGGGTCACCGTGATCGGGCTTCGCCACCTGGGCAAGGCGTCGGCGGAGGTGAGCGCGGGACAGCGCGTGCAGGTGGGCGACACCGTTCTCGTCGTCGGGGACTGGGCGGCCCTGCACCGGCTCGGCCGGCGTTCGTCCGACTTCGTCCTGCTGGACCTGCCGGAGGAGGTGGGCGAGGTGGCGCCCGCGGGCAACCGGGCCGCGTTCGCGCTGGCCGCCCTGCTGCTCATGGTGGGACTGATGGTCTCCGGCATCGTGCCGAACGTGGTCGCGGCGCTGCTCGCGTGCCTGCTGATGGGCGCGTCCGGGTGCATCGACATGCCGTCCGCCTACCGGGCGATCCACTGGCCGACCCTGCTGGTGATCGTCGGCATGCTGCCCTTCGCGCAGGCGCTGGAACAGACCGGCGGCGTGGCTCTCGCGGCGCAGGGTCTGCTCGCCCTGGTCGGCAATTCCGGGCCCAGCGTCGTGCTGGGGGCGATCTTCATGGTCACCGCTCTCGTCGGGCTGTTCGTGTCGAACACGGCCACCGCCGTCCTGATGGCGCCGGTGGCGATCGCGGTGGCCCGCCAGCTCGACGCGTCGCCCTACCCGTTCGCGATGACGGTGGCGCTCGCCGCGTCCGCCGCGTTCATGACGCCGGTGTCGTCGCCGGTGAACACTCTGATCGTGGAGCCGGGCCGCTACCGGTTCGTCGACTTCGTGAAGATCGGGACGCCGTTCACGCTCGTCGTGATGGTCGTGGTCGCCCTGCTGGTGCCGCTGTTGTTCCCGCTGCGCTAACGCAGAGCTGCGACGGCGGGACGGGCGGGCTTCATCCGCCACAGGTCGAGCGTGACCCGAGTTCCCGGCCCGTGCGCGGTGACCTGCACCGTGGTGGCGTCCTGGTCCGCGGGGTAGACACGCGCGGTGAGGGGAGTCCCTGCCGCGAAGACTTCGAGGATCGAGTGGTCGACGATGATCCGCAGGCTCAGCCGGTCATCGGTCAGCGTGGGCAGCTCGCCGCCGAGTTCGACGAGGTCGTAGTCCGTGGCGTCGGGTGCGCATCGGCTCAGACTGCGGTCGAGGACGAGCCGGGCCGTCCCTTCCAGCGCGCGCTCGAGCCGCACGAAGGTCGCCTCCCGCAGATCCCCGGTGGCCCGGAGCGCGACCTCGACGCTCCCGCCCGGCGGCAGGACGACCTCGGCAACCAGGTCCAGCTGGTCGCCGGCCAGCCCGGGCCTGACGCTTTCCTCACCAAGCTCCAGGTGCTCGCCAGAACCGAGCCGAAGCGAGTTCACTTCCTCGGCCGGAGCCGCCGCCACCGTGCCGTCCTGACCCAGGCTGAGAGTCCGCGGCAGTGACATCACCCCAGACCAGCCGTCCTTCAGCACCGCGGCTTCGGGTCTGGCCTCCTGTGCCCAACCGAACTGAACCCGGCGGCCGTCCGCGGTGGTGAAGCTCTGCGGAGCGTAGAAGTGCCGCAGCCCGAGGTCGAGCAGCCGCGGAACTCCATCGGGGACGAACCGTCCGTCCGTCAGCGTGCCGGTGAGATAGAGCGGATAGAGAGTGCGGCCATAGTCCCAGGCGGAGAACACCAGGACGTGGTGCGGCGCGCCTCCGGGGAGCGGTAGCCGGAACAGGTCCGGGCACTCCCAGGTCGTACCGCTGAACGGTCCCCCTGCGGGCAGCGCGTCCGCGGTGACCAGCGGCCCGCAGTACTCCCAGCGGCGAAGATCCGGACTGCGGTAGTGGAGCAGCGCACCACCCCTGGCGACCAGGCCCGAGCCCATCGCCTGATGCCAGAGACCGGCCTCCCGCCACACCGTGTGATCCCGCAGTTCAGTCACCTGCAGGCCTTGCGGCGGGCCCTCGATCACCGGGTTCTCCGGGGACTTGGCCCAGCAGCGCAGGTCGGGCGTGCCGACGGCGATGCAGCAGGCCTGGGTGGGCCGCCGGCTCGGCAGATACCCGGAGTACACCAGCGTCGGCGTCCCGCCGTCGTCGACCAGGACCCCACTCCAGCAGCCCTCCGCGTCCGGCCCGGATGAGGGCGTCAAGGCAATCGGCTCGTCCCGCCAGTGCACCAGGTCGTCGCTGGTGGCGTGCCCCCAATGGATCCGGTCGTGCACGGGCGCGTCCGGGTTGTACTGGTAGAAGAGGTGGAAGACCCCGTCCCACTGGCACAGACCATTCGGGTCGTTCAGCCAGCCCGCGGGCGCCGTGAAGTGGAAGGCGGGACGGTGTGGATCCCGCCCTGAGTGCGCGCGAGTGTCGTCGGCCTGCGAAATGTTCACGGTCTTCCTTCTGCGTCAGCCGACGGAGTCGCGCGTCACCAGCGGGCAGCCGAGCCTGCGGACGGCGCCTGGGGGCATGGGGTCGAGCCCGAGGAGGATCCGGATGGCAGCAGCGCCGAGTTCGTAGTGCGGGAGCTGGACGGTGGTGAGGGGCGGACGCAGGTGGGCCGCGATGACTTCCTGGTTGTCGAAACCGACGATGGCGAGATCAGTCGGGATCTTCAGCCCGCGCACCCGCACGGCGTCGTAGAGGCCCATCGCCATGCGGTCGTTGTGGCAGAACGTCGCCGTGACGCCGAGTCGCCGGATCTGCTCGTAGGCGCCGTAGCCGCCTTCCTGGTTGGGCTCGGCGTCGATCACGAGGGCCGGATCGAAGTCGACCCCTGCCGCGGCGAGAGCGACCCGGTAACCCGCGAGCCGCTCAGTGCGGGCAGGGGACTCCCAGGTGGTGTTGATGAAGGCGATCCGGCGGTGCCCCTGCTCCAGGAGTTGCTCCGTCGCCACGCGGCCCCCCTGCTGTTCGTCCGGGACCACAGCTCGCGCGTCCGAGCCGGGGGCGTAGCAGTTCACGAGCACCATCTCGGCCGAGTTCAGGGCTGTCGGCACCGTGATCTCCCGGTGGTACCAGGTCGAGTAGAGAATCCCCCGCACCTGGTGCTCTCGCATCATCTCGATGGCTTCTTGTTCGACCTGCGGGTCCGACTCCGTGTTGGCGACCAGCAGCACGAACCCGTGCCGCCACGCCTCGTCCTGAGCGCCGTGGATGATCTGGCCGGCGAAGGGTGTGGTGGCGACGCCGTCGGCGACGAGCCCGATGAACTTGGAGGTTCCTTTCACCAGGTTCTTGGCGAGCGCGTTGGGGCGATAGCCGAGGTCGTCGATGGCTCGCTGGACCCGGAGCCGGGTCGCATCGGAGAGCCGGACGTTGGTCCGTCCGTTGGCGACGTAGGACACCGTGGCGACCGACACCCCCGCCGCACGAGCGACGTCGTGCAGCGTCACGGGGGCGGGAACGGCGGGCTCGTGGCTGTCGCCCTTGGTGTGCATCCTGGTCACCTTAACCCTTGGTGGCGCCGCTTTCGAGGCCGTAGATGATGGCGCGGTTCATGATCAGGAAGACCAGCAGCAACGGGGTCACCGTGACGCAGACGGCGGCGAAGGTTGCCGTCCAGTCGACCGATCCCATCGCGCCGATGAAGTTCTGCAGGCCGAGCGGAATGGTCTTCATGTTCTCCTCGAACACGAAGGTGTTGGCGAAGATGAAGTCGTTCCAGATGAAGATCCCGTTGACGAAGACCACCGTGATCACGGTGTTGGTGGACAGCGGCATGGTGATCTCGAAGAAGACCCGGAACGGACCGGCGCCGTCGAGCGACGCCGCTTCGTAGGTCTCTCTCGGGATGTACTCGAAGAACGACACGAACAGGTAGACCGACGTGGGCAGGGCGAAGCCGACCAGCGGGATGATCATGGACTGGTACGTGTTCAGCAGGCCCACCCGGGAGTAGTTGATGAACAGCGGCACCAGGGCGATCTGGACGGGGACGATGATGCCGAGCAGGAACGCTCCCATCACGATGTTGCTGCCCTTGAAGCCGAGGACCTTGATCGCGTACGCGGCCATCATGCCCAGCAGCACGATGAGGAGGCTGGAGGCGCCGGTGACCACGAGGCTGTTGAGGATGTAGCGGCCCAGATCGGCGGATGCGAACGCTCTGGCGTAGTTGTCCCAGGTGAGGGCGGAAGGGATTCCGAACGCGTTCCCGGACGCGAACTCCTGGGCAGGTCGCAGGCTCGTCACGAACAGCCACACCAGCGGATAGACCTGGACGATCACGATGAGGAGGACCAGGAGGCTGGAGAAGCTGCGGGCGAGGTGGAGCCGCCGCCGCTCGGGTACGGACACTGTGGACGTCATGAGTTCTCCGTCCCTCGCCGGAGCAGCAGCAGGATCAGCCCGACGGCCACGATGCACTCGACGACGATGAAGACGGCGATCGTGCTGGCGTAGCCGAAGTCGGTGCTCCGGAATGCGGTCTTGAACATATAGGTCGTGAGCAGTTCGGAGGCCTGGCCGGGCCCCCCGTTGGTCAGCAGATAGGGGATGTCGAAGCCCCGCAGGCTGTAGGTCGAGGCCATGATCATGGTGGTCACCCACACCGGGCGGATGTAGGGGAATCGGACGTGGGCGAAGACCTGCCAGGTCGAGGCGCCGTCCAGGCGGGCCGCCTCCTCGAGTTCCTTCGGCACGGCGAGGATGGCGGCGTAGAGGATCAGCATGTAGAGGCCGGTGAACCGCCAGCCTTCGGGGGCCGACACTGCCACCAGGACCGTGTTCACCTCCGACAGCCACGGGCGGGCGAAATCACCGAGCCCGACGGCGCCAAGGATCTGGTTGACGAGGCCAGGCGGCTCGTACGAGTAGATGCGCTGGAAGAGGAAGGCGATCGCGACGGTGGAGATGATCGCCGGCAGAAGGTAGAGGGTCTTGGCGATCTCCTTGCCGCGACCGGCATAGCTGAGCAGGTTGGCGACGAACAGCGAGACACCGAGCTGGAAGAACAGGCACACGGCCAGGTACACCATGGTGTTGCCGAAGGCGCGCCAGAAGATCGGGTCAGCCGTGAACATCTTCACGTAATTGCTGAAACCGACCGCCTGCAGGTCGGTGACGCCGTCCCAGGAGAAGAAACTGAGCACCAGCGACTGCACGATGGGGAGCGCGACAGCCACCACGTACAGCAGGAGCGGTGGCAGGAGGAAGACCAGCACCGAAGCGCGGGAACGGCCGGGAAGCATGTCGGGTCCTTTGTTGGCCGGGTGCCGCCGAGGGGCGGGCGGCACCCGGCCCGGGTTCAGCCGAAGAACTTGGGTGCGTTCTCGGCGATGGAGGCGTCGATCTTCTGCTCGAACGCCTGAGGTGTGCTGTCACCCTGAACCAGAAGGGTGAGTTCCTGTTGCATCAGAGTGTTCGTGGTCGGGTCCAGCTTGGTGTCCCAGGGGAACGCGATCTTCTCGCCGAGGTTGTTGACCTCTGCGAGGGCCCGCTTGTAGAGGTCGCTGGAGCCGTCCGGGATGGTCGGCTCATAGCCCTTCATCGGCGTGAGGTGACCGGAGGCCGCCAGTCGCTCCGAGTAGTTCGCGAGCACGAACTTCAGGAAGTCCTTCATCAGCGGGTCGTAGGTCTGCTGGTTGACCGCCATGCCGATGCCCGACACCACGGTGTACTCGTTGTCTGCGGTCACGGCGCCGTTCACCGTGGGCAGGGTGAAGAAGTCGATGTTGTCCCTGACGTCCGCGGGCAGGTCCTTGTTCGTGAGGCTGGCGAGTTCCCACGTGCCGATCTGGTACATCGCCGACTTGCCGCTGGTGAACAGGTCGCGGGCGTCGGTGTAGCCCTGCGATGAGAAGCCGTCCTGGAAGCACTTGTTCGAGCCGAGGTCCGCCATCCACTGCACGGCCTTCGAGCCCACCTCGTCACCCATCTTGGCCTCGCCCTTCTTGAGCTTGTCGATGTAGCCGGGGCCGGCGAGGCGGAACGGCTGGTACGACATATAGCGAAGCAGGGGCCAGCCGTCCTGCCCGTCGACCGAGATCGGGATCACGCCCGCGTCGCGGAGCGGCTTGCACAGCGAAACGATGTCGTCGAGGGTCTTCGGAACGCTCACGCCGGCCTTCTTGAACAGTGCCTTGTTGTACCAGAAGAACTCGAGCTCGAACTCGAAGGGAACCATGTAGAGCCCGCCATCGTCGAACCGCTGGTAGTCGAGCGCCAGCGGTCGGTATTTGTCGAGCAGCCCCAGATCCTTGAGCATGTCCTCGACGTTGACGAGCTTGCCCTGCTTCACCAGCTTCTGGGTGAACGGGGTGGCGTCCGTGTCGAACAGCTCTGGCAGCTGGTTCGCGGCGGCGAGAGTCTGCAGTTTCTGCAGGTACGAGGGACGATCCGGCGTCGTGATCAGGTTCAGGGAGAAGCCTGGATGAGTGGCGGCGTACTCGTCCGCGAGCTTCTTCACGATCGTGATCACCGATCCGTCCGCCGGACGGGACAAGAGCCACGAGATCTGCCTGGGCACGATCTGAGTGGACGTGGGGCTCGGCTGAGCGGCCGACCCGGAGCAGCCGGTGACGGCCAGCGCGAAGGCCGTGAGCGCCCCGGCCAGCGCGGCAAGGTGCTTCTTCATTGGTTCCTTCTCCTCCTTGAGAGTGTGATCTATCTGGTTGCGATGGAGACATGTGTGAACGTCGCCGTGCCGTCGCCCACGAACAGGCCGATTCCCCCGGCATGCCTGTCGTAGATGCGGGCGCTCATGGCGACCTGGTCGTTGATGTAGGCGACGCAGACGGTGCCGTCGACCACGACTCGCAGGGTGTAGCGGCCGGCACAGGGACGCAGCTGACGCTCGAGTTCGGGGAGGAACGGGACGTCACCGGAGATCTGCCACTGCGCAGGCCCGGTGCGCCGTCGAGGCCAGCGGTCGAACACCAGCCGGTCGCGACCTGGTTCGATCCGGAGCAGGTAGCCCTCGGACGCATCGGACGAGGCGCGCAGCACGACCCCGCATTCGAGGGTGCCCGGTGTGACCTCGATCGTGGCCTCGAACAGGTACTGGTCGGGCATCGGCCCGGTCACCGTGACCGCAGCGCCGTCGGCTGCGGACGCCGTGAAGCCACCCCTTGTTCGTTCCCACTGGCCCACCACCGGACTCGGCTCGACAGTCCGGACCTTGGCGAAGCTGGCCCTCAGCGCGGGCGGCATACTGAAGGCGAGTGAGCCGTCAGAAAGCGTTCGCGCCTCGTGAACGGCAAGGGATCCCGCCCACTCCCAGGCGCCGTCATCGGTCTCGCCTGCCCTGGTGGGGATCCAGCCAGCGAAGTAGCGGCGTCCACCCAGCTCGAGTGACTTCGCCGCGTAGAAGGCCCGGCCGTCGACGGTGTCGGTCGCCGGCACCGACCAGGGTCCGTGCGCGGTGGGGCCGATGCGGTAGTGGGTCGCGAAGCGATCGGAGAACTCCGAGTAGACCAGGTACCAGTTGCCGTCGAACCGGAACACCTCGGGGCACTCGATCGCCACGTAGCGGTTGGGCGCCCAGAATTCGCCGCGGAAGGTCCAGCTCACGAGGTCATCCGAGACGTACTCGAGGATCACGCCGCGGCGCCGGTCGGCTCCCCGGTCCCGCCGGGCGATGACCAGCAGGTGCCACGGTCCAGACGGCTCCGGGCGAAACACGAACGGGTCCCGGAAGTCCACCGGCTCGTAGCCCTCCGGCGCGCCGAAGGTGTGCTCGGGATGCTTGTTCCAGTGCCGGTCCTCCGTCCGCATGGTGGCGTGCATGACCAGCTGCCGGGCCGGTCGTCCCGGCTCGCGACAGGCCTCGTTGAAGCCGGTGTAGAAGGCGTGCCGGACGCCATCGAACTCGATGACGCTGCCGGTGTAGACGTTGAGGTCCGGGGACGACCCGCCGCCGTGCGGGAGCGCCACCCCCTGATCGGTGTACGTCGCGAAATCGGTGGTCTCGTAGCAGTGCCACGCCATCCCTGGCCGCCGGGCGTCGCGAGCATCGTGCAGGTAGTAGAGCTGGGCACGAGTGTCGTCGGCGAACGGGATCACGTCCCCAACCCACCCGTCGGCCGGCCTCACAAAAACCTGCTTGCCCACTGCGTCACCTTCGATGCGTAAACGTTTAAGTGGACACTAGCAGGTCGAGTTGCGATTGCGCAAACGTTTAATCACTCTATCCGTGGGAGCGCTGAAGCGGTGCTTCCATAGCCGGGCCGCTGCTTCGCATGGGCGTAGGCGAGGATGACCGGCTCGCCGTTGTGGACGACATGGACGACCCGGTCGTGGAACCGCTTCGTTCCCCTTGCTCCGCCCAACCGGCTCGGCATCCCAGCCCGGCAGCGGGGCCAACCGTCCGGGTACTCCTCGATCGAAGCGATCGCGGCAACGACGTGGACAACGCGTGGCCGAGTCCTCGCTCGAGACGCTCTGCGGCCGCGAACGCCCCTCCTGAGAGACCTCGGGAGGGGCGTTCGCCCAAGTCAGTGGCGGAGGTGCGGGGATTTGAACCCCGGAGAGGGTTGAAGCCCTCAACCCGCTTAGCAGGCGGGCGCCATAGACCGGACTAGGCGACACCTCCAGACCGCACGTCAGCCTACAAGGCACCACTTCAGCGGAGCAAAAGGAGCGGACTGGCGCTGCCGACAGCCGCGCCCGGGCACCGGGAGCCGGGCCGCAACGGGCGGTTCGGCGTTGCGCCCAACGGAAAATCTACTTGAACTCACCCGCTACCCTTGATCCGGCTCCACGTCTGTAGTAAGGAAACCCTCTTCATGAGCATTGATCCTTCCGCGCCCGACGGCGCAAACGCGCGCCGGGCATCGGGCTCGGAAGCCGGCCAAGCCAGCGGCCCCGCCCGGCGGGTCGCGGACCATCGCAGCTTCTCCGGCTCCCTCGGTTGGACGGTGCTCGGCGCCATCATTCCCGGACTCGGCCTGTGGCGGGCCGGACGGCGAGTCGCCGGCGGCGCGATCATGGCCGTCTTCATCCTCCTCGTCGGCGGCGCGGCCGTGTTCTACCTCGGCAACCGAAAGCTGGTCGAGAGCGCCGTGCTCGCTCCGGGCATGCTGCAGAACCTCGCCATCGGGCTGGTCGTGCTCGCCGTGGCCTGGGTCGCCGTGATCGGGTTCAGCCACCTCGCCCTGCGCCCGGCCAACCCGTCCATGGGCCAGCGCGCCGCGGGAGCGGCCGTGGTCGGCGTCCTTGGGTTCGTGGTGGCCGCGCCGATGGCCATGGGCGCGAACCTCGCCTGGACCACGGGCAGCACCATCGACAGCATCGTCGGCACCGATGACACCCCCAACTCGACGCAGCCGACGATCAATCCAGAGGATCCCTGGAAGAACAAGGACCGGCTCAACTTCCTGATCCTCGGCGGCGACTCGGGCAACGACCGTCCTTCGTCCGAAGGCGACCGCACCGACACAGTCATCATCGCCTCGATCGACACCCATACCGGTGCCACCACGCTGTTCACCCTGCCGCGGAACACCGAGCACATGCCGTTCCCGGCGGACTCGCCGCTGCACAAGTACTACCCGAACGGCTTCACGTCCGGCAGTTCTGACCTCTACACCCGGTCCCAGTACCTGCTCAACGCGATGTATCGAGTGGTGCCGACGAGGGTGCCGCACGACGTGCTCGGCAAGACGAAGGACTTCGGCGCCAGCGTGATGAAGGTCTCAGTCGGCTATGCGCTCGGCCTGAAGATCGACTACTTCGTCAAGGTCAACATGGACGGGTTCAAGGACTTCATCAACGCCATCGGCGGCATCACGGTGAACATCAACTACAAGATCCCGATCGGTGGCCAGACCGACGCCCACATCCCGCCCCGGGGCTACCTGAAGCCCGGCCCCGATCAACACCTCGGCGGGACGCTCGCGCTGTGGTACGCCCGCGGCCGGTACGGCCTGGACGACTACAAGCGCATGGAGCGCCAGCGGTGCGTGATCAACGCCGTCGTCCAGCAGACCACCCCGGACAAGGTGCTCACCAACTTCCAGGCCATCGCCGCCGCGGGCCAGAAGACGATCACCACCGACGTGCCCCGCGACCTCCTTCCCGATCTGGTCGACCTCGGCCTCAAGGTCAAAGGCACCAAGCTGCGCAGCGTCGTCTTCGACCCACAGAGCGGCTTCAACAGCCCCAATCCGAACTGGACGGCCGTGCGGGCCAAGGTACAGAAGGCCCTGAAGGAGACCGCGGCCGGCATTGACGCCACCGCCACTGCGACCGCCACCCCGACGGCTACCGACTCGGCTTCGCCGAGTTCCACCGCCAGCCCGACCAAGAAGGCGACCAGCAAGGCAAAGAGCGACGACCTCGAGTCCATCTGCGAGTACCACCCTCAGAAGAGCTGAGCGGACGCCAGATCGCTGGTCGAGCCTGTCGGAGACCGCTGGGGATCTCGACAGGCTCGATCACCCGGGTTGGGGGCGGCCCTTCGTGACGCCGGTCCTCGTTCCTCGGACCGGCTCCTCAGGGACCGTTCCAGAAATCCTCGGTCTGGTGGCGGCTCTCGCAGGACCGGGACTCAGCCGCCGTAGCCGCGGTTGGCGTCCAGGCGACGAGAGATGTCATCGCCGAGCGCATCGAGGTCGCTGCTGTCACCGTGGCTGACGCGCAACTGCACGCGGGTGCCGTCCTTGTGGTGGAGCGTGATCCGGTCGTTGCCACGGGTGACCCGGCCGACGTCCGCCCATTTGCCTGCCTCGGTCGCGTCCCGTCCCTGGATCACGTAGCCGTCCTCGTCCAGCACCACGTGGATGCGCATGGTCCTGACCACCCAGACCGAGATCCCGAACAGCACCAGGCCCAGCGCGATCACCACGAACCCGAGCACGAGCAGCGGGGCGTTCGAGTCGAGCAGTTCGGCCATCAGGACCAGCACCAGCCCGACCAGCATCAGCACCGCGGAGAGCCCGAGGGCGCGCAGCGGAGGACGCTGCCTCACCTGGTGCGTTGAAGCCGCCACCTGTTCCCTCTCCGTCGGCGTGCCGCGGCGAGGGTGGGATTCGAACCCACGGAGCCGTGAAGCTCGGCCGCTTTCAAGGCGGCTGCACTAGTCCACTATGCGACCTCGCCAGATCGGCTCATCCTAGCCATCGGCCCTGTGCCCCGCGCCCGTTCGGACGGGACCGCGAGGGTGGCAGGCTTGGGGGCATGCGAATCGTCACAGTCACCGCGCCCGGCGGACCCGAGAATCTCATCATCGCGGAGGCCCGGCGTCCGGACGCCGGATCGGGCGAGGTCGTCGTCAAGGTTGTCGCCGCTGGGGTGAACCGAGCCGACCTGTTGCAGCGCCAGGGCTTCTACCCGCCGCCTCCTGGCGCCAGCGACGTGATGGGCCTGGAGGTCGCCGGGACGATCGACTCGGTCGGCACGGGCGTCACCGGCTGGCAGGTCGGCCAGGAGTGCGTCGCGCTTCTCGCCGGGGGCGGCTATGCCGAATACGTCGGCGTCCCTGCCGACCAGGTGATCGCGCCGCCCCGAGGAGTGGACCTGGTGAGCGCCGCCGGTCTGGTCGAAGTGGCCGCCACGGTGGTGTCGAATTTCGACCACGTGCGCCTGGCGGCCGGGGAGACTGTCCTCGTCCACGGTGGGACGGGGGGCATCGGCACGTTCGCGATCCAGTACGCGAAGGCGCTCGGCGCGCGGGTGCTGGCCACCGCCGGGTCACCGGAGAAGCTCGACGTGTGCCGCCAGCTCGGTGCCGATGTCGCCCTCGACTACCACGACGACTGGGTGGCCGGCGTCCGCGATGCCACGACCGGGCGCGGCGTGGACGTGATCCTGGATGTGATCGGCGCCAAATACCTGGAGCCCAACGTGGCGTCCCTGGCCGTGGACGGACGCCTGGTCGTGATCGGGATGCAGGGCGGACGGAAAGGCACGCTCGACCTGGGCCAACTCCTCACCAAGCGCGCCACCGTGACCGCGACCAACCTGCGCGGCCGTCCGGTCGAGCAGAAGGGCGCGATCTGTGCGGCGGTCGCCGAGCGGGCCTGGCCCCTGGTGGAGTCCGGTCAGATTCGACTCGCGACCGAGAGCCGCTTCCCCGTCGACCAGGTCGCGGACGCGCACCGCCAGCTCGAGTCCGGCCGGAACATCGGCAAGGTGATCCTGACGCTCTAGCCCCACCACCCCCGATCGAGTGATTCCCGGGGTGAATGAAAAGGGGACGGTTCCGAGATTCGCAGCGCCGAGCGGCCGCGACGACGAATCTCGGAACCGTCCCCTTTTCGTTCAGCTCGATGGGCGTGGGACGGAGCGTTCAGGAGCGCCAGGTGCGCCACAGACGGGCGTACTCGCCGTCGCGCGCGAGCAGCTCGTGGTGGGAGCCGAGCTCGGCGATGCGTCCGTCGATCACCACGGCGATCCGGTCGGCGTCGTGGGCGGTGTGCAGCCGGTGGGCGATCGCGATCACCGTCCGGTCGGCCAGCAGCGCGGCCATCGAGCCTTCCAGGTGGCGGGCGGTGCGCGGGTCGATCAGCGACGTGGCCTCGTCCAGCACCAGGGTGTGCGGGTCGGCCACCATCAGCCGCGCGAGCGCGATCTGCTGCGCCTGCGCGGGCGTGAGGTGGACGCGACCGTGGCCGAGCACGGTGTCCAGGCCCTGCGGCAGGCGTTCCACCCAGTCGAGGGCCTCCACCGCTCGCAGCGCGTCGGTCACGGCGTCGTCCACCTCTTCGGGCGCGAGCTGCTGGTCACGGGCCAGGACGATGTTGTCGCGCACCGACCCGACGAACACGTGGTGCTCCTGCGTGACCAGCGCGACCTCCGTGCGCAGCACGTCCAGCGGCAGCGTCATCACGTCCACGCCGCCGATATCGACCTCGCCGGTCCGCGGGCCGTTGATGCCGGCCAGCAGCCGACCCAGCGTCGACTTGCCAGAACCGGACGGGCCGACGATCGCCAGCCGCTCGCCCGGACGCAGGTCCAGGTCGATGCCGTGCAGCACGTCGACGCCCGGACGGTAGGCGAACCGCAGGTCGGAACCCACCACCGTCGTGTCATCGGGACGGTCGTCGCCGGCCACCCGGTCCTCGGGCACTTCCGCCACACCCAGCAGCCGGGTCGTCGCGGCCAGGCCCACCTGCAGGGTGTCGAACACCTGGATCAGGCGGTCCATCGGCTCGACCAAGCCCTGCACGTAGATGGCCGCCGTCGTGATCTGGCCGAGCGTCACCCAGCCGTTCGCGTAGCCCATCGTGCCCAGCAGGACCACGCCGACCAGGGGCAGGTTGTACGACACGTCGAGGAAGATGAAGAACAGGTTCCGCAGCGTCATCGTGTAGCGCTCGGCCTGCGCGCTCTCCGCGACATCGTGGTCGTTGATCGCGATCCGCCGGGCCCCCAGCCCCAGCGCCTCGGTCGTCCGCGCGCCCTCGACGGTCTCCGTGGTGGTCGAGTTGATCCGGCTGTAGGTGGCCGACTCGGTGATGTAGCCGGCCCCCGCGTAGCGCAGGTAGTAGCGCGTCGCGAACCACAACACGACCAGCGAACCTGCCACTGACAAGGCCAGGAACGGCGAGTTGAGCAGCAGCGCCACCAGGGTGGCGACCACCAGCACCACCGACATCACCAGTTGCGGCAGCGCCCAGCGCACCGATCGGCTCATCTTCGCCACGTCGGACGTGATCCGGGTCAGCAGGTCTCCGCTGGACGCCTGCTCCACCCGTCCCAGCGGCAGGCGCAGCACCGTGTCGACGACTTCCTCGCGGGCCGCGGCCAGCAGGTCGTAGCCGAGGACGGCGGACGCGCGCCGCGCGGCGAGCACCAGCACGGCCTGGACGACCACGACGACCACCACGCCGCCGATGATCGGATCGACCTGCGCGGCTCCGGCCGTCCCGCTGGTGACCTGGTCGACGAGATCACCCAGCATCCGGGGTGCCACGAGGCCGACGACCGCGGCAGCGAGGTTCGTGCCGACCACCAGCGCGACCATGCCCTTGCGAGTGCCCAGCAGCCGTTTCACGAACGTCCAGGCCGAGCTGTTGTCGGCGACCGGCAGGCCGCGCTCGGGGTGACGTGAGTCGGCGTAGCACGCCCGCGCCCGCTCTCGGCGCAGTGTGTGGCGGCGGCGCAGCGCGGCGATTCGGTCGGCCCAACTCAGGCCCGGGGTGATCAGCAGCTCGGACGGGATGCGTCCGTCGTGAGGGTGGTCGAGCCAGAGGTCGTCGGCGGTGGCCCCTTCGAGACGCGAGGAGGTTCGTGCCTCACCTCTCCGCTCCTCAGGACGGCGCCTTCGTGACGCCCGCTCGTTCCTCACGGGCTCCTCAGGGACCGATGAGTTGGCGAGGTCGGCCACAGAACGGTGGCTGAGCTTGCCCGTACTGAGCCGCGTCGAAGTGACGAAGCCCTGCTGTTCCTCTTCGGATTCGCGCGGCTTCATTCGTCCTCCTCCATGCCTCGGCCCACGACGGCGCGGTACGCCGGGTTGGCGAGCAGGCCGGCGTGGGTTCCGCGGGCGGTCTCACACCCGTCCACCAGCAGGCTGACCTCGTCCGCGTGGTGCAGCAGCAACGGGGACGCGGTCATCACCACGGTCGTGCGACCGCGCCGGTGGGCGACCAGGCGTCCGGCGATGGCGGCCTCGGTGTGCGCGTCCACGGCCGAGGTCGGCTCGACGAGCACCAGCACCTCGGGGTCGTGCAACAGCGCGCGGGCGAGCACGACCCGCTGGCGCTGACCGCCGGAGAGTCCGCGGCCGAGCTCGTCCACCTGTCCCTGCCAGCCGCCGGGCAGGCCGAGCCGGACGTCCTCCGCCGCCGCGGTGTGCAGCGCGGCCTCGGCCTGCTCGCGGGTGTGCGTGCCCCAAGGGTCGATGGTCTGCTGGAGCGTGCCGGCGAAGAGTTGGCTGCCGGTGTCGCTCACCACCACCGTGCGCCGCAGGGACGCCAGGGGCAGGTGCCGGTAGTCGAGCCCGTCCGCGCTGACGCCCCAGTCACGCCCGGCGACCTCTGCGTCCGCGGCGGCGACCGCCGCCCGTCGGGCTTCGCGCTCGGCCCGCCAGGTCTTGGCTGCCCGCCCCTTCAACTCGGTCTCGTCCACCTCCTCCGGCTCGATGACGTGCGAAGTCGGCAGGTAGCGGCCGAGCCGGTCGGCGAGAGCTGCGGAGTCCTCCGGGACGGCGCTCACCACGGCCAGGAACCGGCCCGGCTCGACCACCACACCGGACGCCTCGTCGACCAGGCGAGGACGGGCGGACAGCGGCTCATCACCCTCGGCGAACGGCGGCTCCGCCGACAGCAGGACGATCGCCTTGCGCGCGGACACCAGGCCCTGCACCCACTTCTGGGCGAACTCGAAGAAGGTCTGCAGCGGCCACACCATGAACAGCGCATAGCCGACGAACGAGATCAGCTGGCCGACGGTGAGCCGTCCCGCGAGCATCTCGTGGGAACCGAGCCAGACGAGCACGACCAGCAGCAATCCGGACAGCAGCACGCTGATCGTCTCGGTGACGGCCTGCCAGGTGCCGGTGGCCACCCCCAGCCGACGCACCTTCTGGGACTGGCCCGCGTAGTTGCTGCCGAACGTCCGCTCGCCGCCGATGCCGCGCAGGATGCGTAGGCCGGAGACGATGTCGGTCGCCATCGAGGTCAGCTCGGAGTTCTGCGTGCGCTCGGCCGTCTGTGCCTGGTTCAGCGGACGCAGCACCGGCGACGCAGCGCCCACCAGCAGCGGCGCGGCGATCAGCACCACCCAGCCCAGTGGCGGGGACGTGGTGAACATCAGCGCGCAGACCAGGCCGAATGCTGCGAGCGACCCCAGCGTGCGGGAGAAGATCTCGATGGTCTGGCCGAAGATGTCCGAGTCGGACGAGGAGATGCTCAGCACCTCGCCGGTCGGCAGGCGGCGGCTCAGCACGTGGCCCAGTTGGACAGTCTTGCGGGTGACCAGCTTCTGCGTGCCGTACAGCGAGATCAGCCAGCCTCGGACCACCAGCGTGTGCTGCAGAATGCCGGCGGCCGCGCCCACGAGGATCACCAGCGTGAGCAGCGCCGACCAGCCGAGGACGGCCGACACGTCGCCACGCAGGATGCCCGAGTCGATGGCCTTGCCCAGCAGCAGCGGGCTCAGCGCTCCGGGCAGGAACCAGAACACACCCGCCACCGACATGGCCGCGACCACGTCCCACTGCACCCGCAGCAGCCAGACCAGGAACCTGGTCGGGCTGCGGGTGTCGGGACGGTCGGTCTCCGCCGCGGTGTAGGCGTCGACCTCGGGTGGGAAGTCATGCATAGCCGACCAACATTACGCGCACAGGCACCTGCTGTCAGGGGGCAACACTGACACCTTCGCCGCGCCACCACTCCCTGCTCCAGCACGAGCTGGACACTTTCCCCGCGTCTCGCCCGGAAACCGTCCAGACTGATCCGCAGCGAACCGGGCTGGCACCCTAGAATCGGGCCACGCCGCACGTGAGGAGCCGGGCATGCGGATCGACTTCGCCCCGTCCGAGCAGTCGAGCGTGGGGATCGAGTGGGAACTCGCCCTGGTCGACCTGGCCAGCGGCGAACTCGCCCCCGCCGCGCCGCAGGTGCTGGACGCCTGCCGCGGCGGTGAGGACGAGCCGGTCCGCAAGGAATACCTGCAGGACATGATCGAACTCGTGTCCGGCGTCCACCGGACGGTCGGCGAGGCGGTGGCGGACATCGGCGCGACCCTGGCCGGCGTCCAGCGGGCGATCGCGCCGCTCGGTATCGGCCTGATCGGGTCGGGCACGCATCCGTTCAGCAGGGCGTCCGACCAGCCGAGGTTCGAGGGCCCGCGCTACGACGTGGTGGCCGAGCGGAACCGCTGGTGGGGCCGCCAGATGGCGATCTGCGGGACGCACGTCCACGTCGGCGTCGACCACCGCGACAAGGCCCTCCCGATCACGAACGGGCTGGCCCGCTTCTACCCGTACCTGCTCGCGATCAGCTGCTCGTCGCCGTACTGGGAGAGTGAGGACACCGGCTACGCGTCCCAACGGACGATGCTGTTCCAGCAGTTGTCCACCAACGGGCTGCCGTATCCGATGACCCGCTGGGCGGAGTTCGAGGAGTACGCGGACGATCTGCTGGCGTGCGGCATGATCAGCGTCCCCGGTGAGATCCGGTGGGACGTCCGGCCGTCCCCGAAGTTCGGCACGGTCGAGAACCGGACGGGCGACTCCGTGCCGACCCTCGCTGAACTCGGCTGCATCGCCGCCCTCACGCAGTGCTTCGCCGAACACGTGTCACGCAGCTATGCCCACGACCAGACCTACGAGTCGCTGCCGCCGTGGCTGGTGCGCGAGAACAAGTGGCGGGCCGCGCGGTACGGCATGGACGCCGCCGTGATCACGCCCAACCGCGCGCGGCGGGAGGTGCCGCTGCGGGAAGGGCTCGGGCAGTGGCTGGAGCGGCTCAGTGCCGTCGCCAGGGACCTCGGCTGCGAGGCCGAGCTGCGGTTCGCGGCCGAGCTCGCCGAGCGGGGCGCGAGCTACGAACGGCAGCGGGACGCAGGTGGCCCGGACGCCGCGCTGCGGCTGCTGCTGGACGAGACCGGCCGTCCGAGCCCGTTCGCGGGCTGATCCACGGACGCTCGGGCGCGGACAAGACTCGCACCCGATCGCCGTGCTGCGGCTAGCCTGTGCCGCGTGAAACCGTTCCTGCTGCTCGCCACGCGCGACCACAACGAGGCCGCGGCCGCCGAGTACCGGTCTGTACTGCGGCACTCCGGACTGGCCGCTGACCAGCTAGAGCACATCCGGGTGGAGTCGCAACCGCTGCCTCCACTCGACCTCGCCGACTACTCCGGCGTGATCCTGGGCGGCAGCTCGTTCAACATCTCGGACTCCCAGAAGACCGACATCCAGCTGCGGGTCGAAGCCGACCTGGCCGCGCTCGTGGACGAGATCGTCGACACCGACTTCCCGTTCCTCGGCATGTGCTACGGCGTTGGTGCGATCACGACGCACCTCGGTGGCGTCGTCGACCGCACCTACAGCGAACCGGTCGGTGCGACCGAGGTCACCCTCACCGAGGCCGGGCGCCAGGATTCGCTGCTGGCCGGTGTGAGCTCGGTGTTCCACGCGTTCGTCGGGCACAAGGAGGCCTGCAACGGCACGCCGCCCGGCGTCGTGATGCTGGCCACCGGCGAGGACTGCCCCGTGCAGATGTACCGCGTCGGCGAGAACGTGTACGTCACCCAGTTCCACCCCGAGCTGGACGCCGACGACCTCGCCGCCCGGATGCGGATCTATCAGCATGCCGGCTACTTCGACCCGTCCGAACTCAACGACCTGATCGCCATGGCGAAGGCATCCCAGGTGAGTGGCGAGCAACACCTCGTGCTGAGCAACTTCACGTCCCGCTACGCGCGCGACTGAGGGCCGCTCGCACTCGGCAATGGCCCTTCGTCAGGCTCGGGGAGGATCGTCGAGCTCAGGCCCTTCGTCAGGCTCGGGGAGGATCGTCGAGCTCAGGCCCTTCGTCAGGCTCGGGGAGGATCGTCGAGCTCAGGCCCTTCGTCAAGCTCAGGGAGCATCTGGTGGCTGAGCCTGACGAAGCCCTCGGCGCAGCTTGTAGGCGCGGAACAGGACAGCGTTCGGGACGTCGAGGGCCTTACCGGCGTCAGCGCTGAAGCCGGAGAGCATCTCTGCCGGGTCGGGGTGCCAGGGGAGGTCGGCGAGATAGGCCTCGTGGGCGCATAGGGAGGCGACGCCTCGTTCCAGCGGCTCGCCGGAGATGTCGACGCCATGAGTGGGTCGGCTGTCGCCCGACACCAGCAACCACGTAGCGCCCCACTTCGGCAGGCCCTCCTCCGCGGCGAGCTCGGGAAACACCCACGTGTTGTCGGCGTCGCGGACGGCGTCCACGCAGGCCAGGCCCGCCGCGCGGTGGTCGGACTGGTTCAATCCCCAGCCCGCCTCGACCTCCCACCCACCGGTGACGACGACGTCCGGCTGGAACCGGCGGATCTCGCGAGCGATGTCCCGGCGCAGGTCGAGGGAGTAGACCAGCATCCCGTCGGGGTGGTCGAGCATGGTCAGCCGGCTGACGCCCACCGCGTCGCAGGCCGCGCGCTGCTCTCCGGCCCGGATCGCGCGGGTCTCCTCCGGCGGACGCTGCATGCCGGCTTCGCCGCCGGTCAGCAGCAGGTACGCCACCTCGACACCTCGGGAGGTCCAGGCCGCCACGGCAGCCGAGGTGCCGTATTCGACGTCGTCCGGGTGGGCCACCACGCAGAGCACCCGCCGGAAGTCCGCGTCGGGCAGGGGTTCGATCTTGAGCGCGTCCATTCGCCCAACCTAACGCAGCGACATTGCACTGTGGATGGCTTCAGACGCCCGAATTCGGCCCGATCGACGCATCCACAGTGCAATTCCGCGGTTCGGTCGGTCAGCGGAGGCCGGGACGGGGCGGCAGTTCGCGGCCGTACGTCAGGGCGTCGGCGAGGGAGTCCATCAGGTCGTCGACGAACATCGGCTCGTAGCCTCCGCTGCGGGCGAGGTGGAAGCGCGTGGAGCGGATCCGCTCGAGCGCCTCGCTGCGTCCGCTCGGGGTGTCGGCCAGCGCGTACACCTGGTCGAGCAGGCCGTCGACGTCGTCGGTGTCGTAGCCGTGCCAGCGGGCCTTGGGCAGGGTGCCGGGCGGGCTCGCCTCTGGGACGACGCTGCCCTGCACCACGGTCGGCGCACCCGTCTGCCCGGTGATCCGACGCAGGTAGGGCACGACGACGCGGACGAACACCAGCGCCACCACCACGACGATGATGAGCGCCAACGCCACCCGGAACAGGCCCACCGGTCCCCTCCTCAGTGGGCCCGCATGGCGGCCAGGCCCGGTCCCTGGAGCGGGTTCACCTTCCAGGCCTGGGCCGCGGTGCCGTCGGTGCGCAGCCGGAGCCGCAGGGTGTGCGGGGTGTCGGTGAACACCAGCCTGACCTGCAGGTCGCCGGCCTCGTCCGCTCCGGCTGCCACCGCCACCGGGACGTCCGCTTCGCCCAGGCGCAGGTGCTGGCGACGCCATTCGCCCGGCGTCGCGACCAGCTCGACGACATGGCCATCGGCGACCAGAACCACCTGGATACCGTCGTGGTCGCGGTGGGCCTGAACGTCGGCCACGGCGGCCGGTTCGCCGGCTTCCTCGCCCGGGTCGACCATCGCCGGGTCGTGTGGAACGGGACCAGCGCAAGCCCAATCGGTGCCGAAGCCGGAGTCGGGTGGCACGGGGACGCGGGTCTCGACAAGCTCGACCACCCGGTTGGTTGAGCTCGTCGAAACAAACTCTGCGGTCTCGCCAGTCTCGACCATCCGTTGGGGCTGGACCAGCGGGAAGGCACCGAGATGCTCCCAGAGCAGGTCGATCAGGACCTGGGTGCAGGACTGGGCGGACTGGATCGCCACCACCATGCCCCGCTCGGGCAGGACGAACGCGAACTGGCCGTAGGCGCCGTCGAGGCGGAAGCCCTCGCGGCCCATCCAGACCTGGTACCCGTAGCCGAACGTCCACTCGGGGCTGTCGGACTCAGTCGGGATCTGCTTCGCGGTCGCCCGTGCGACCCAGCCCTCGGGCAGCAGTCGGCGTCCCCGCCAGGCACCGTCGCAGCGCAGCAGTTCTCCCAGCTTCGCCAAGCCACGGACGTCCACGTGCAGGCCCGTCCAGCCCAGGCAGCGGCCGAGCGGGTCGCGATCCCAGGTGGCGTCGATCCCCAACGGCTCAAGAACCCGTGGACGCAGGTAGTCGAGTAGGTCCTCGCCGGTATGGCGGCGGACCAACTCGCCCAGCATGAACGACGCGCCGTTGTTGTACACGTGCCATGAGCCCGCCGGACGCTGCGGGCGAATCGTCAGGAACCGCTCGGCCCACTGCTCAGGCGGCGCCTCGGTGATGATCGGGAGCGTGTCCTCGGTGTGGCCGGTGGACATCGAGAGCAGGTGGTGGACGGTGAGCTCGGCGATCCGGCCATCAGCCCTTCGTGACGCCCGCGGGTCCTGAGGAGCGCCACTGAGCCTGCGAAGTTGCGCGTCTCGAAGGGCGTTCCTCGCGAGCTCCTCAGGGACCGTTTCTCCCCCAGCGCTCCCTGAGGAGCCGGATCCTGAGCGTGCGAGGGAGCCGGCGTCACGAAGGGCGCCCGCGCCACTCCTGTCGGCCAGCAGGTCGACCAGGCGGTCGTCCAGGGAGAACCGGCCCTCGCCGATCGCGAGACCGACGGCGGTGGCGGCGAAGGTCTTGCTGGCCGAGTAGACCAGCGGACGATCGCCCGCCTCGTAGGGCGCCCAGTACTGCTCGAACACGGGCGCGCCGTCGCGCAGCACGTACAGGGCGTGCAGCTCCAGCTCGGGGTGGGCCGCCACCGCGGCGACGAACTCGTTCAGCAGGGCCGTTCCTTCGGACTGTTCTCTGCCGTCAGCATGGGGTTGCGCACCACGACGTCGCCCAGCGCGTCGTCGATCCGCGACATCACCTCAGGCGTCAGCACCACGCCGGACGCGGCCACGTTCTCGGCGATCTGCCGAGGCCGGGACGCGCCGATGATCGCGCAGGCCACGTTCGGGTTCTGCAGCACCCAGGCCACCGCGAGCTGGGCCATCGTCAGGTCCAGTTCCTCAGCGATCGGACGCAACGTCTGGACGCGCTCCAGCACGGTGTCGTCCATCAGCCGCTGGATCGTGGACGCGCCGCCCTTGGCGTCGGTCGCCCGCGAGTTCTTGGGCACCGGCTGGCCGGGCAGGTACTTGCCGGTGAGCACGCCCTGCGCGACCGGCGACCAGCACACCTGCGAGATGCCGAGCTCTGCGGACGTGGGCACCACCCACTCCTCGATCACCCGCCACAGCATCGAGTACTGGGGCTGGTTCGACACGAGCTGGAAGCCGAGTTCCTTCGCCATCGCGTGGGCTTCGCGGATCTGGTTCGCGTCCCACTCGCTGACGCCGATGTAGAGCGCCTTGCCCTGGCGGACGACGTCCGCGAAGGCCTGCATGGTCTCCTCCAGCGGCGTCTCGCGGTCGTAGCGGTGCGCCTGGTAGAGGTCGACGTAATCGGTCTTCAGCCGCTTCAGCGAGCCGTTGATCGATTCCAGGATGTGCTTGCGCGACAGCCCGCAGTCGTTGGGTCCCATCGGGCCGGTCGGCCAGTACACCTTGGTGAAGATCTCCAGCGACTCGCGGCGCTCGCCCTTCAGCCCCTGGCCCAGCACGGTCTCTGCCACGGTGTTCGCGTAGGCATCCGCGGTGTCGAAGCTGGTGATGCCGGCGTCCAGGGCCGTGCGGATGCACTTCAGGGCCGTCTCGTTCTCGACCTGAGAGCCGTGGGTCAGCCAGTTGCCGTAGCAGATCTCCGAGACCTTCAGCCCGGAGTTGCCGAGGTAGCGGAACTTCACGCCCGGGTCTCCTGCTCGACCGCGTCGGCCTCTTCGGCATCGGCGTCCTGCTCGATCTCGGCGTCCGCGGTATCGCCCTCTACGACGGCCTCGGCCTGGACGTCCGCCTCCTCGGCGCCGTTCTCCTCGGGAGCGGCTTCGGGCTCAGCGGCCTCAGGCTCAGCCAGCGGGTTCACGATGGACGCGCCGCCGAGCGTGGCCAGCATCTGCCGGACGTTGGTCAGCTGCGCGGTGATCGCGTCCCTACGGGCGGTCGCGGCCTGCAGCTCCCGTTCGGACTCGCGGCGGATCTTCTCCGCGGCCAGACGAGCGGAGTCGACGTGCTGCGCGGCCTCGTCGCGCGCCGTCTTGAGGTGCGAATCCGCCTGGGCCTTCGCCTCGGCGAGTGTCCGGTCGGCCTCGGCCTCGATGGCCGCCTGGCGCTCCTGCGCCATGGCGATGGCCTGCTCGTTGGCCTGCATCTGGGCCCCGAACTCCTCCGCGGCCTTGTCGCGCCGCTCGGCGAGAGTCTTCTCGAAGTCGGCGGCCGCGGCGGCGGCGCGGGCGCGCTGGTGCTCGTAGACGGCCTCGGCCTCCTCGCGGCGGGCTGTGGCCTCACGATCGGCGTAGTCGAGGATCTCGTCCGACTGCCGCTTCGCCGCCTCGAGGACGCGCGTGGCCTCGGCGTCCGTCTTGCTGGTGACGTCGGCGGCATAGCGGTCCGCTGCCGTGCGGGTCTGCTCTGCGGCGGCCTCGGCCTCCGCGATCAGCTTGTCGGTCTCGGCCTTCGCCTTGGCCCGCAGGTCGGCAGCCTCGTCCTCGGCGAGCTTCAGCATCTTGCCGATCCGCGCGCCCAGGTCGGTGTAGGACGGCGCGACGGTCTCCTTCTGCTCCTGTTCCAGCGCGGCGATCCGCGCGCGATACGCGTTCGCCTGCTCCTCCAGCTGCGCGATCTGGGAGTTGAGCTTGGTCACAGCGACCGAGTTGTTGCCCGCCTCCGCGCGCGCCTGGTCGAGCGCCTTGTGCAGGTCGGCCAGGTTTCGGTCGACCTCGCTCGGGTCGTAGCCACGCATCACCGTGCGGAAGGCCGCGTTCTGCTGGGTCATGATCCTTCTTCCGTTACTTGCTGGGTCGCTGAATCGGGACGTTCGGAGACGGCGAGCGCCTCGATCACGCCGGAGAGGTGCCCGAGTTGGGCGTTGATGTCGTCACGGCGGCGCGCGAGTTGGGCCACCTCCGCGCGGGCGCGGTCCAGCATCGCTCTGGCCTCGGCGCGGACGGCGTCCGACTCCGTCCTGGCCTCGGTGAGCAGCCGGACGGCTTCGTCGCGCGACTCCCGCGCCTTCTCGAAGGTCTCCCGCTGCAGCTTCTCCAGGTCGGCGGCCGTCCGCTCACGGATCAGCTTCGCCCCCGCCTCGGCCTCGGCCAGGCGCCGCTCGGCCCGCTCGATCTGCGCGCGGGCCTCGGCCTGCGTGTTCTCGCGCAGCCGGTCGGCCTCCTCCTGAGCGTGCTTGCGGGTGTTCGCCGCGTCCCGCTCGGCCGCGTCGAGGACGGCCCGGGCGCGGCCCTGCAGATCCTCGGCGACCGCGTTCGCCTCGGCCACCAGGGCCTGGTTCCGGTGGGACGTGGTGGTCATCGCGAGCTCGACGCGTTCCCGGACGTCCCGGGCGTGCTCGGCCAGCTCGTTGTGGTGCTGACGGCGGGCGGCCTCGGCTTCGGCCGCCACGCTGGCGCGGAGTTCGGCCATCGCCTGCTCCGTCCACGCGACGTGCGCGGCGGCGGCGGCCATTTGTTCGTCCGCCTTCGCCTGGGCCTCTGCGGCCAGCGCCTCGCGCTCAGCCTGCGCGTTCGCCTTCAGCTCGGCGGCCTCCGCCTCGAACTTCGCGCGATCGGCGGCGAGCTCTGCATGCCCCCGCTCGACCTCCTCGGCCAGTTCTGCCTTCTGCCGCTCAAGGTCGTCGGTGACGTGCCCCCGCAGCGCGGCGAGCTCCGCCTCCAGCAGATCGCGCCGCTGCGCCTCCTCCGACTCCAGCGCCCGGCGGCGGTCGGTGAGTTCTGCGTCCACCGAGGCCACGCGGGCGTCCAGGCGCTGGCGGACCTCGTCCTCTGTGCGCTTGGCGGTGTTCGCCATCGTCGCGGCCCTGATCTGGCCCTGCTGGACGATCTTCTCCGCCTCGGCCCGCGCGGAGGCCAGCACCTCTGCGGCCGTCCGCTCGGCGGTCTGCGTGATCAGGCCGGCCTGCTCGGTGGCGTCCTGCAGCAGCGTGACTGCGTCCTGGCGAGCCTCTTCGAGTCGCGCCGCCGCACTCGCCATCGACTGCTCAGCCGCAGCCTTGTGTTCGGCGACCTCGCGGGCCAATTGGTCGTTCAGTTCGCGGTTCCGCGCCGTCTCCGCGCGCACGGCATCGGCCTCGGCCTGAGCCTCGGTGCGTAGCTGATCAGCCAGGTTCTGCGCCTGGGTCAGGATCTCAGTGGCCTGTCTGGTCAGCTCGCTACCGGCCGGCTGGGCGAGGGGACGCGCGGCAGGATCGAGCACCCAGCTATGATCCCGGGGCTGCTCGGCGGAAGCAACCCGGCCCGGAGTGTCTCACTCTCTGTCTGAGGTGATGGTCTAGCCTTCGCCATCCTGTGCTGCGCCGACCCCTCGCAACGGAGCGCCGAAGGAGCGTCCCGGTACAGTTCTGGCGTGCGTTATCTGTCCACCAGAGGCCGCCCGGACGACCCCAGGCCGGGTTTCAGCGACATCCTGCTGGAGGGGCTGGCCCCGGACGGCGGGTTGTACCTGCCCGAGTCGTATCCGCAGGTGGACGCTGCGACGCTCGCGCGCTGGCGCGAGATGCTGCGCAGCGAGGGGTATGCCGCGCTGGCGCACGCGGTGCTGGGCCTGTTCGTGGACGACGTCCCGTCCGAAGATCTGCGCAGGCTGTGCGAGCGGGCCTACAACGATCACGTGTTCAGTTCGCCAGAGATCGTGCCGGTGACCGAACTGGACGGCGGGCTGTGGCTCGCCCAGCTGTCCGGCGGCCCGACTGCGGCGTTCAAGGATCTGGCCATGCAACTGCTCGGGCAACTGTTCGAGTACGAGCTGGAGCGGCGCGGCCAGGAGCTCAACATCCTCGGGGCGACGTCGGGTGACACCGGGTCGGCCGCGGAGTACGCGATGCGCGGTCTGCCTCGCGTGCGGGTGTTCATGCTCACCCCGGCCGGGCGGATGACGCCGTTCCAGCAGGCGCAGATGTTCAGCATCGACGACCCCTCGATCGTGAACGTGGCTGTCGAGGGGGTGTTCGACGACTGCCAGGACCTGGTGAAGGCCGTCGCGTCCGACCTGGCGTTCAAGCAGCGGTACTCCCTCGGCGCGGTCAACTCGATCAACTGGGCGCGGCTGGTCGCGCAGGTGGTGTACTACATCGCAGCCTGGCTGCGGGTGACGTCCGCGGACGACGAGATGGTCGACTTCTGCGTGCCGACCGGGAACTTCGGCAACATCATGGCCGGCCATGTCGCCCGGTCGGTGGGTGTACCGATCGGGACGCTCGTGCTGGCGACCAACGAGAACAACGTACTGGACGAGTTCTTCCGCACCGGCGTGTACCGGGTGCGTTCCGCGGCGGAGACGCACGCCACGTCTTCGCCGTCGATGGACATCTCGAAGGCGTCGAACTTCGAGCGGTTCGTGTTCGACCTGCTGGGCAGGGACGCCGACCGGGTGCGCGAGCTGTTCGGTGTCCGGCTGGCGACCGACGGGTACTTCGACCTGTCCGGCACTCCCGAGTTCGCGTCGCTGCGGGAACGGTTCGGGTTCGTCTCCGGCTCGTCCACCCACGCCGACCGGCTCGCCAACATCGCCGAGGTCTGGCGAGGCGACGGTGTGCTGGTCGACCCGCACACCGCGGACGGGGTCAAGGTAGCGCGGCAGTTCGCGCGTCCCGGCGTCCCGATGATCGTGACCGAGACCGCGCTGCCGGTGAAGTTCGCCGCGACCATCGCCGAGGCCGTCGGACGCGAACCGGAGCGCCCCGCCCGCTTCGCCGGCATCGAAGACCTCCCCCGCCACGTCGTGAACCTGCCCAACGACCCGGCCGCCCTCAAGGCCCTGATCGAGGACCAGGCGGGCTGACCCGTGACCGGGCGAGCCTGGTCCCGTCGTGGCCTGCTCGTGGCCGGCGGCGCCGGGCTGCTCGCGGCCGGCTGCACGCGACTCCCGGACCTAGCGAACATCGCCGCGCCGACGGCATCCGCGTCCAGTACCGCCGTGGCGCAGACCGCCGTCTCGTCGTCCGGCGTCGTGGCCGGGCCCGCGTCTGTCCAGTTCGACCTCAACGGGCGGGTCCATGCGTCGTTCCGCGAAGTACGGCTACACGAGGCACAGCACTCCCTGCAGGGCATCGGCTACGACATCGTGAACCGGCGGACGTTCGCCGTGCAGGCGCGGGACGGACGGCCCGGCGCCGACCTGTGCATCAACCAGCTCTCGGCGTCCGGGAAGGTGCTCGCCCACATGGACGTGGACAACGCGGGGCACGGTCAGTCATTCGGGGTCGAGACGGTCGGGTCGGCGTCCTATCTGTGGTTCGAGTGCGACGCCACGGAGAACTCAGAGAACGGCCGGGGAACGGGGCTGGCGCGGTTCGAGTTCGTGCCAGGCAAGAAGCCGCAGGCGCGGAAGTACCTCACCGGCAGCGCTGAGATCGGGTGCGCCGTGGACCCGGTGCACCACCGGCTGCTGGTTCGGCGTCTGGAAGGCAACGAGGTCTGGTACCGGCTGTACCGACTCAGCGATGCGGCCGCGAACGACTTCAGCCGTCCGCTCGCCTCGATCACGGAGCCGCCCAACCGTCAGCTGCAGCCTGACGGACGCACAGCCGTGCTGCAGGCGTTCACGGTGCTCGGCACCTATGTCTACACATGGCTGGGGACCGGCGGCCACAGCGGCGCCGCAGGCGACCCGCTCAACTCCTACCTGTCGGCAATCGACCTGCGGACCGGGAAGATCGTCCAGCAGCAACTGATCACGGCAGGTCGATCACTGATGTTCCGCGAGCCCGAAGCCTTGGGGATCGACGTGCTCCACGGCGTGCCGCGCCTCTGTTTCGGCTTCGCGTCCCGCCCCGGTCCGAGCAGCCCCGTCCGTCTCGCGACTGTCTACTACCTGGACACCCTGCTCTAGCCTCCAGGCCGGGCACGGGATACCGATCAACGCTCTCGCGATGCGTCCCCTAGCTGGCTCGTTCGGCCAGCCTGGGGTGGTTGCGCCAGGCCGGCAGGGTCGCCATGTGGGCGCGGGTCTCGGCCTCCAGCTGCTCGCGGGGCGCGTCCGGATTGCGCCGGGCCTGCCACGCGACCATCTTCTCGAAGCGGGTGTCGAAGTCCTGCAGGTTGCCGTCGGCGTCCGTGCAGAACTGGCAGTAGTGGCCCGACTCGATCGGCATGCCACAGCTCTCACAGGTCAGGGTGGTCATCTCGTTTCCTTTCCGGCGGCCGCGACGAGGGCGTTCAGTCCCTCGATCAGGCCGCGCTGGGTTGTCTCATCCAGGTGGTCCATGACCTCGGCCACCAACCGGCGGTCGAGGACGTCCGCGTCCGCCCGCAGCCGCTGGAAGCCGGTCTCGGTCAGCCAGACCAGGGTGCGGCGGCGGTTGTCCGGATCCGGCTCGCGCTCGAGGAAGCCGTGGCCCTCGAGCTGGCTGACGATGTCGCTCACCACCGACTGCGCGCGCTGCAGGTGCCGCGCGGCCTCGCCGATCGAGACCGGCCCGGTCAGCGCCAGGTGCTGCAGCACGGCGCGTGAGGCGTTGGTGAGCTCGCTGCGGCGTCCGTCCCTGCGGTGGAAGGCCAGGAACGTGGCCGGGAAGGCCTCGCAGAAGTCGTCGGCTGCACTCACGCATCCATCGTTGGACGGCGCTGATTCATCGTCAATCCCGATGAGTTCCATCGCGGTCCTGCGGAATTGCACGACCGATCGCCCGGCACCGCCCGTTTCCGGCCCGTGGCTGCGTCGAGCGCGCAATTCCGCGCACTACTAGCGTTGGACGACGTGGAGACCGAGCCGCCTGAACCCACCTTCGACGAGCACGAGCACGAGGACGAGCTGGAGCCGCGGCACCTGATCCGCCGCTCGAATGTCGTGCTGCGAGCCGGCATCATGATGCTTGGCGCCGGCACGTCCGGCCTGCGAGTGCGCGAGGTCATGCAGGCGGTGGCGCGGACGGTCGGCATCAAGCGGATCAAGGCACAGGTGACCTACACCGACATCGTGCTGACCGTGCAGCGCCGCGGGATCTTCCGGACGCAGGTGGCCGAGATCAACGCCCCCGGCGTGAACGCCCACCGGATCGCGATGGTGAAGGACTTCGCCCAGAACCTGCCCGAGCGCGCCACCGTCGCCGAGGTGGACACGATGCTGGACGAGATCGAGCACACCCCGCGGCTCTACCCGACCTGGCTGCTGGTGGTCCTGGTTGCGCTCGCGTGCGCGTCGGTCACCGTCCTCACCAACGGCGGCTGGCGCGAGGTGGCGGCGGTGCTGCCCGCATCCGCCCTCGCGTACTGGCTGAACCGGAGTCTCACGCAGTTCCAGCTCAACCACCTCGCCGTGGTGCTCATCTCCGCGGCGACCGCCACCGGTCTCTTCCTCGCCTTCACCCGCCTGCTCGAGCTCGTCCTCGGCGGCCCGAGCCCCCGGATGGCGGCCGGGCTGGTCTGCGCGGCGATCTTCCTGATCCCCGGCTTCCCGCTGGTCACCGCGGGGCTCGACCTCGCCCGGATCGACCTGCTCGCCGGCGTCCCGCGGTTGGCGTACGCGGCCATGGTGCTGCTCTCGATCACCATCGGGGTGTGGACGATGGTCACGGTCAGCGGGGTCTCGCCCGACCCGGTGCTCGCGCTGGAGGGCCCACCGGCAGCGGTGTGGACGGCACTGCTCCTCGCCAGCTTCTTCGCCGTCTTCGGCTGGGCGATGATGTTCAACTCGCCGTGGCGGATGGCGCTCGCGTCCGGTGTGATCGCCGTGATCGGCAACACCCCGCGGCTGTTGATGCTGCAGAACGGCGTGAAGCCGCACGTCGCGACCTTCGTCGGCTGCTTCATCATGGGCCTGCTCTGCGCGCTCGCGGCCGTCCTGTTCGACATGGAGAAGATCATCATGACGGTGCCGACCGTGCTGGTCTCGATCCCCGGCTCGGCGGCCCTGCGGACGCTGATCTACTTCGACCAGGCCAATGTCGAGCAGGCCATGCAGAACGGGGTCGCGACCGTGCTCGTGGCGATCGCCATGGTTGCGGGACTCGCCGGCGCTCGGATGCTCACCGATCCGGAGTGGGCGTTCACAAGGTCGAACCCACCCACCACCTGGCACCTCGTGGGCAGCCTGTTCCGGCGTGGACGGGGCTGAGGGGGCTTCGTCAAGCTCAGCCACCACGACCCCTGAGCCCAACCACAACCCCTGAGCCCAACCATGATCCCTGAGCTTGACGAAGGGTCCCAAGGGGCTTCGTCAGGCTCAACCACCACAACCCCCGAGCCCAACCATGATCCCTGAGCTTGACGAAGGGTCCCAAGGAGCTTCATCAAGCTCAGCCATTAGCCAGGCTGCGCGCCCAGGGTGGCGTCCCCGGCCCGGCGAAGGACGGCGGCGAAACCGTCGCGCGCCCAGGCGCGCTGCTCGCTCGCGCCCGTCCCTCGGACGCGCAGCCGCGACCACAGGTCGTTGGCCAGGTCCCATTCGCCCTGCTCGACGAGCACCGGACGCAGCTGCGCGAGCAACGCTTCGACCACCTCGCAGGCGTCGCCCTCGCTCAGGGTCAGCGGGTGCAGGAGCGGACCGTCCAGCCCGGACCGGCCCGCGCGCCACGTTGCCGCTCTGAGCAACTCCGCCCGGTGACCGATCGCCGGGCCGACCTCGAGCGTGGCCCGCGCGGCCGTCTCGACCAGCGCACGGGCGAGGAGCGCGACCAGCAGCGCATCCTGCGGCCGCAGGCAGACGTCCGCCACCCGCACCTCGACGGTCGGGTAGCGCCGGGACAGCCGGGCGTCGAAGTAGACCATGCCGGCGTCCAGCGCGGCGCCGCTGGCGATGAGCCCGTCGACGACAGCGGCGTAGGTCGCCGGGTCGCCGAAGGTGTCGGTCGGCCCTGCCGTCGGCCAGCGCTGCCAGACCTGGGAGCGGTAGCTGGCGTAGCCGGTGTCCTCGCCCTGCCAGAACGGGGAGTTCGCGCTCAGGGCCAGCAGGGACGGCAGCCACGGCCCGATCCGGTCCAGCACCGCGACGCCCTCGTCTGCGTCAGCGACCTCGACGTGGACGTGGCAGCCGCACGTGAGCTGCTCGCGCGCGGTCAGCCCGAACTCGGACACGATGTGCTGGTAGCGACGCTTCGCGGTCACGCTGCTGGTGACCGGGCGCGGCGAAGTGGCCAGGGCGACGAGGCGCGCGCCTGCGTCCCTCGCGGCGAGGGCGGCAGCCCTGCGCCGGTGACCGAGATGCTCGGCGAGCTCACGGGCGTCGTGGCTCGGCGGCGTCCCGGTCTCCAGCATCTGCTCCTTGAGCTCGAGCTCGACGAGGATGCCGTCCGCGGCGGCACCGGCGACGCCGACGGGATGCCCGCTGGCGTCCACCAGCAGGAACTCCTCCTCGACCCCGACCGTCCGCATGGGCCCCTGTTACCCCGATCTGCGGCCTACCAGCCGCGCGCCCGCCACTCGTCGAGATGCGGACGCTCAGCGCCCAGCGTCGTGGGCTTGCCGTGCCCGGGCCAGACGACCGCGTCGTCGGCGAACACGTCGAAGATGCGGGCGACCACGTCGTCGAGCAGGCTGCGGAAACGCTGTCGGTCTCCTCCCGTGTTGCCGACACCGCCGGGGAACAGCGAGTCGCCGGTGAACAGCTGCGCCGGGACGCCGGGCAGCACGCAGGCGACCGCCACCGAACCCGGAGTGTGGCCGCGCAGGCCGATCACCGCCAGGTCGATACCGCCGAGGGCGAGCCGGTCGCCGTCACGCAGGCGTCGAGTGATCGGGACGCCGGTGGCGGCGGTGATCGCGCGGGCGTCGGCGTCCCCGGCCAGGATCTCCGCATCGGGATGGGCGCCCGCCAGCGCGGTCAGAGCTCCGATGTGGTCATGGTGGGAGTGCGTGGTGAGCAGGTAGCGCAGGCGCGGGGCCGCGGCGTCCGCGGAAGCCGAGGCCAGAAGATCCTCGATCGCCCCCGGGTCGGCCGCCGCGTCGACGAGCAGCTGTTCACCGGTCACCGCGGTGAGCAGGTAGACGTTGTTGTCCATGCCGCCGACGGCAATCCTGCGGAGGACGGCGCCGGGAAGCTCGATGCGCTCCATGCGTCCATGCAAGCACAACTCACGCTTGGCCGCGCCTGCCTGCGTGGGCAGGATTGACTCCCATGGACGCACCCGACGCTCCAGCCATCGAGCAGGACATCCATGACCTCGCCCTGGCGCTGCCGTACGTCGAGGTCGAGCACGGTTCGTCCGGAAACCCGGTCTATCAGGTGGGCCGCAAGTCGTTCGTCTATTTCCGGACGCCGCGTCCGGACGCCGTCGACCCACGTACGAGCGAGCCGTATCGCGATGTGGTGATCTTCTGGGTGGCCGGCGAGGGTGAGAAGCAGTCCCTCGTCCAGGACCCGGCCACACCGTTCTTCACGACACCGCACTTCGACGGCCACTCGTCCGTGCTGCTGCGGCTGAGCCGGATCGGCGAACTCACCCGCGCCGAACTGGCCGAGGTGATCGAGGACGCCTGGCTCGCCCGTGCGTCCGACCGCCGGGGCCGCCTCTACCTCGAGGGCCCGACCCGCATCACCGACTGAGCCTCCGCCGCGGCCTCGCTCCCTTCGCCCGTCCGCTCCGGCGCCCCTCGCCCCTCGCCCCTCGCCCCTCGCCCCTCGCCCCTACAAACGCTCCCAAAAAGCGCAAACGCCACCGAAATTTCGGGAGCTTCTGCGACTTTCGGGAGCGTTTGTTGGGTCGGGGGCGGGATCCAGGAGCTCGGACGAGGTCAGCGCCGTCCCGGCCTCAGCGCAGGTCGTCGGGCGGCGGGTTCTGGGGTGGCGGCGAGGGCGGCAGCTGCAGCGTCCCGCCGTGACGCAGGATGCGGCGCTCGTCCCGCCGGGCGTGACGACGGTCGTGACGGGCATCCCGATCGTCACGGTGAGCCTGCCGTCGCGCCTCCTCCTCCGCCGAGCGCGGCCAGAACAACGCCATCACTACCGGGACGCCGGTGGCGACCATCGGCCACATCGGCCAGTAGTAGAGCAGGTGGCCGGTGGTCAGCACGGTCATGAGCCAGATCGCGTTCAGCAGCACGGCGAGGCCGGCCCAGCCCATCACCACCCGGGCCGCCTGGGCGGGCGCCCGATTCGTCACCAGGCCGGGGGCTGCGTTGGCCACCATCAGATCGGACACCACCGGCGCCAGCTCGCCGAGCGTCCGGGCGTTGGCCGCCTGCAGCGTCCGCTCATCGTGCTCTGCCGCGTCCAGCCGTCCCTCGACGCGGGCCTGCTGGATCAGCCGGGTCGCGAAATCGCGATCCGCGTCCGACGCGCGCAGGTGCTGGTTCGCGGCAACCCTGGGGTCGGCGGTGAAGCCCGACCACGACGGCGCGACCGGTCCCACTGGACGCTCGGGACGGGGCTCAGGCAGGTTCTCCCACTGGGTCATCGCTCGCCCTCCTTCGGGTCGAACCTACGCGCTCGCGCCCGACTTCGGCAGAGGGCCCTTCGTGACGCAGCAGGCTCGTTCCTCGCGTGCTGCTCCTCAGGGGCCGGTGCCAGGGTCACAGCGGACTCGTTCCTCGCGTGCTGCTCCTCAGGGAGCGGTGCCAGGGTCACAGCGGACTCGTTCCTCGCGTGCTGCTCCTCAGGGAGCGGTGCCAGGGTCACAGCGGACTCGTTCCTCGCGTGCTGCTCGTCAAGGAGCGGTTCCGGGGCGCGCCTCAGTCCAGCAGGCCGCGGTCGCGCGCCATCGCTGCGGCCTCGCCGCGGCTGGCCGCGCCCAGCTTGGCCAGGACGTTCGAGACGTGGACGCTGGCGGTCTTCGTGCTGATGAACAGCTGCTGGCCGATCTCGCCGTTGCTGCGTCCGCGCGCCACGAGCCGCAGCACCTCCTGTTCACGTGGCGTGAGTCCGGCCGGACGCCGGGCCGACGGGGACGCTGACTCCACCGCCGACTCCAGGAACGCGGACGGCAGCCGGACGGCCTCCTCATGCACCAGGCGGAGCTGCTCTGCCGCGTCGGTCTGATCTCCGGACGCCGTGAGCACCTCGGCCAGCCGCAACCGCGTGCGCACTGTCTCGTAGCGGTGACCGTACGCCTCGAAAGCCTCCACGGCGTCTCTCCATGCGCCCACGAGTTCCGCCGGGGCGACCGCCTCGCCCACGGCGTGGCGCAGGCGCAGTTCCTCCGCCGTGAGCCGTGCCCGCCACGCCCGTCCCTCTGGACCCAGCGACAGCCCGAGCCACGCCTTCACCCCGCCGGCCCGCCGCACCCACCACTCGGCGGACGCGAGGTACTCACCCGCCAGCGCCGGCTCAGCCGTATCGCCGAGCAGGCCCAGCGCCACCGCCGCGAGCCGGATGAACGCCGCCTCCTGGGACTCCCACTGCCGGTCGATCTCCGCCGCCGCCCGCTCCACCACGGCGATCGCCTCGCGGTGGCGCCCCTGCCGAGCCAGCAGGTCGGCCTGCGGCTGGAACGACGCCAGGGCGACCAGGGCGTCCTGCGACCACCAGCTCGCCGCGGCCTCGATCAGGCCCTCGTCGACGTCCTCGTCCCGCGCAGCCAGGACGAGCACCCGGCCGGCGGCCAGCAGCGCGCGGCTGGGCGCGGGCCCGTCCCCGGGCAGGTCGAACCGCTTGAGAGCACCCGCGAAGTCACCGAGCACGTAGGAGACCTGGCCGGCTCGGTACCGGGCCGAGAACTCGAAGGGACCCCACGCGTGACCCAGCCGGGCCCCCAGCTCGGCGGCCTTGTCGAACCGCGCCCGCGCAGACTCCAGCCGTCCGACCTCCTCCTCGAAGTGGGCGAGCCGGTGCAGCGCCCGGACGTGCGCCTCGCCCGGCTTGGCGTCCGCGACGATGGCGGCCAGGTGGGCCTCGATCCGGGCGAGGTCGCCGCCGAAGTCGACGGTGTAGGCGAGGATCGTGCGCAGGTTCGTCGTGGTATCGGCCGCCGCCAGCTTCTCGGCCAGCTCCAGCGCCTCCTCGCCGAGCGCGGACGCCTCCGTCCAGAGCTCCCGGTCGACCAGCGCCTGGATGCACGCGGTCAGAGCCTCGAGCCGGACGGCGTCGTCACGTCCCTCGGTGAGCTGCAGGGCCAGTTCGGCCCGCTCGAGCTGCTCGGGCGTGACCGCGGTCAGCCGCGAGTGCAGCACGTACGCCGACAACAGCCGGGGCAGGATCGCCGGCCGGGCGCCGGCGTAGGCGTCGATGCGGCTGCCGACCAGCCTCGCCGCGCGGAAGACGTCACCGGACCCGGACGCGGCCTCGGCCGCCCGTAGCGTGACGAGGTCGCGGTCGGGGTCGTCGGGAGTCATCAGCGAGAGCACCGCTTCGAACTGCTCCAGGCCCTCCCGAGGACCGCCCATCCGCAGCGCGCTCTCCGCCGCCTCCCGACCGGCCCGGATCGCCGTCTCCCGATCACCGGACGCCGCCGCGTGCCTGGCCAGTTCGGACGGCGGCGCCAGCCGGCGGTCGGCCAGAACGGCGTCCGTGAAACGAGCGTGCAGCCGGGACGCCTCGCCGGGCAGCAGCTGGTCGGTGATCGCCTCGGCGAGCAGCGAGTGCCGGAACGCGTAGCCGTCGGTACCCGCGCGGACCAGCAGGTGGTGTTCGATGGCGTCGCGCAGCGCCTGGTCGAGCGCGTCGGCCTCCATCCCGGAGACGGCGGCCAGCAGGTCGTGACCCACCGAGCCCCCGCCCACCGAGACGAGCTTGACCAGCTCCTGGGCCGGCCGGTCCAACTCCTCATAACGGGACTGGAGTACCCGGCTCAGGTCCTCGCTGATCGCAGCGCCGCCAGCGGCGAGCTCCTCGGCGAAGAAGGCGTTCCCACCCGCGCGCTGGACGATCTGGGCCACGACAGCGTCGTCTCCGTGGCCGGGCAGGTTGCGGACCAGCGCGTCAATGTCCTCGTCGGACAGTGGGGGCAGCTCGACCCTCGTCACGTCGGCCAGCCGCGCCCACACCGGCAGGGTGACGTAGAGCGGATGGCGACGGTGCAAGTCGTCCGACCGGTAGCTCACGACGAACCCGACCCGGCTGCTGAATCCCCTGGTCAACAGCAGCGTGATCAGGTCGCGGGACGAGTGGTCGGCCCAGTGGGCGTCCTCCACGACGACCAGCAGCGGAGTCGAAGCCCCCACCCGGTTGAGCAGGGCATGGACGGCCTCGGCGAGCTGACCGGCGTTGCCCATCCGCTGGCCCGTGGCTTCCGTGGAGCGCCCGGGCAGGAGCTCGGTGAGCGCCGGGTGCGCGCAGACCACCGCGTCCACCACCTCGGGGGCGAGTTCGGCGAGCGCGCCCGCGATCTCGACGAACGGCAGGTACGGCATCGCTGCGCCCGTCTGCGCGACGCAGTGCCCGACGACCACCAGCCGACCGGAAGCCCGCGCCTGCTCGGCCAGGTGGAACAGCAGCCGGGTCTTGCCGATGCCGGCGTCGCCGGAGAGCACAGCGAGGCCGCCGCCGTCGCGGTCGAGACCGCAGGCGGCGACCAGACGGCTCGCCTCGTCCGTCCGCCCGACCATCGGCTGGGGCATGACGTCGAGTATGCGCCTCGGGTCTGACAGCGTCACGGGGGACGCCGGCATGCTCACCAGGGCAGGCGCTGGTGGTTGCGGATGTCGCGTTCCATCCGGCCTGCCTCGAGCAGGATGTCCTGCGACGAGCGGATCCGCGGCGAGTCGATGCGGGGACGCCCGGTCAGGCGGCCCAATGTCATTTCCTGGAGGGTTCTGGGATCGAAGAAGTTCATGCCTCAACCCTCGGTTCCTGAGGTAGCCG
>DAIPJC010000089.1:0-8294 GCA_036770475.1 Propionicimonas sp.
CCCCAGACCCGCTCGAGCTGGCGCGGGTCGGCATAGACCTGCCAGACCCGCTCCACCGGGGCGGCGAATTCCGCCGTGATGACGAGCGTTCGGGCGTCGAAGTCCTTGGTGATATCGGTGACAGGCATTGCTGGTCAGCCTTCCTGGATGAGTTCGTCGATTCGGGTGATGCGGCCCCGCCAGACGTCCTCGAGCTCGGTGAGCATCGAAGCGACCGAACGGACCGCCTCCACGTCGCCGCTGGCCAGTTGTTCGCGGCCTACGCGCCGCTTGGCCAACAAGCCGGCCTTCTCGAGGACGGCGACGTGTTTCTGCACTGCGGCGAAGGACATGTCATACGACGCCGCCAACGCCGTGACCGAGTGTTCCCCGGCGAGCACCCGCCGCAGGATGTCACGCCGGGTGCGGTCGGCGAGAGCGTGGAAGAACGCGTCCGCCCTGTCCTCGTCCTGCCCGGCCACGTCTCTAACATACAACCGTTTGGTTGTACGTTGTCAAGGCCTGCATCCGATAACAGTGGTTTCACAGCCACTTGGCACAATAGGGGCCATGCCGTCCAGCCTGACCACGCCCGCCACTCCGGCGTCCCTGTCCCGGACCGAGCGGCTGCGGCTGTGGACGGCCGTCCGCGTGGGCGACGCCGCCGCGCTCGTCTCCCGGGTCACCGGACGCGGCTCCGGGGCGTCCATTCGCGGCCAGGTGCTCACCCGGCTCGACCCGGACGCCTTCGCGGAGCTTCTCCAGGGCCACCGCGTGCTGGCCGTCTCCGGCACCAACGGCAAGACCACGACCACCCACCTGCTCGCCGCTGCGGTCCGGGCAGGCCTCGGGAACGACACCCGCCGGCTGGTCACCAACGCCGACGGCGCGAACCTGCACTACGGCATCGCCTCCGCGCTGAGCCAGCAGCCGAAGGCCGACATCGCGGTGCTCGAGACCGACGAGCGCGTGGTCTCGGACGTGATCGCCCACGCCCGGCCCGAGATCCTCGTGCTGCTCAACTTCAGCCGCGACCAGCTCGACCGGCACCACGAGATCAAGGCACTGGGTCGCTCCTGGCGCCTCGCGCTCGAGGCGGCCGGCACGTCCGGACCCACGATCGTCGCGAACGCCAGCGACCCACTGGTCGTCTGGTCGGCGGGGACGGCGGCGAAGGTGGTCTGGGTTGAGACCGCAACCGTGTGGAACGCGGACGGAGCGCTGTGTCCCGCCTGCGGGACGGTGCTCCGCCGCGTCCCTGTCGACGGACGCGCGCGCTGGGAGTGTCCCGGCTGCGAGCTCCGCCAGCCGGACGCCGGGTACCGCGTGGACGGCGACCACATCGTGCTGCCGAACCAGAAGATGGTGCACCCCGATCTGCAGGTGCCCGGCTCGTTCAACGTCTCCAACGCGGCGTGCGCGCTGGCCGCCGCGGTCGAGTTCGGCGTCGCCGTGCCGGACGCGCTGGCCGGCATGCACACCGTCACCTCCCCCGCCGGGCGCTTCGCGACCGCCCACTTCGGCCACACCCGCGCCCGCCTCCTGCTGGCCAAGAATCCGGCGGGCTGGGCGGAGGCCCTGCCGCTGGCCACGTCCGACCCGGTGGTGCTCGCGATCGACTCGGTCGCCGCGGACGGTCGTGACGTCTCCTGGCTCTGGGACGTCGACTACGAACAGCTCGCCGGCCGCCGCGTCGTCTGTACCGGGCCGCGAGCCCAGGACCTCGCCGTCCGCCTGACCTATGCGGGGGTGGAACACGACGTCGTCCCCGACCTGCGCGACGCACTGCACGATCACGGCATGCCCGTGGACGTGATCGCCACCTACACCCCGTTCCAGAAGCTGCTGAAGATGGCGGGGCTGCGATGAACGCGCCGGTGGAGATCGTCCTGGTCTACCAGTCGCTGCTGGGCATCTACGGCGACCGCGGCAACGCGATGGTGCTGCGGCAGCGCCTCGCCCGGCGCGGCATCGATGCCACCCTGACCATCGTCGAGCCCGGCGACGCCGTGCCGGCCACCGGCTCGGTCTACCTGCTGGGCGGGGGTGAGGACGCCGCCCAGGTGTCGGCCGTCCGGGCGCTGCAGGCGGACGGCCACCTGTTCGACGCGCTGGACAGGGGCGCGGTGCTGTTCGCGGTCTGCGCGGGCTACCAGATCGTCGGCAAGACGTTCACCGTGGGCGACAACGACGACGTGATCGAGGGCCTGGGCCTGCTGGACGTGACCACGCGGCGCGGCCCCGAGCGCGCCGTCGGCGAGGTGCTCAGCCACTGGACCAAGCCGGACGGCACCGCGAGCCTGATCACCGGCTTCGAGAACCACGGCGGCTTCACCTACCTCGGCCCGGACGCGTCGCCCCTTGCCAGAGTCGAGATCGGCATCGGCAACTGCGGGGACGGGACGGACGGCGCCGCCCAGGGTCACGTGCTCGGCATCTACCCACACGGTCCGATCCTCGCCCGCAACCCCGAACTCGCCGACCACCTGCTGGAGCTGGCGCTCGGCCGCGAACTCGAGCCCCTGCCGATGCCCGAGCTGGACGAGCTGCGCCGCCAGCGGGTCGCCGCCGTCCGGAAGGCCGGGCTGCGCCGGTAGGGCTCAGCGCTCAGGGCTGCGGCCTCGACAGCCCGTGGAAGAACACGTCGAGCAGGTCGTCGACCGTCTGTGGGTCGGCGGAGGGGCCGGTGCCGGGCGGGGCGAAGAACGGGTAGAGCATGCCGAGGAGCAGCCAGACCACGACGGCCGGATCCTTGGCTGCGAACTCGCCTGCGGTCGTCCCCTCGGCCACGATCTCCTGCAGCGGCCCGATGAAGCGCGCCCGGTACTCGGCGGCGAAGGCGACCCGCTGGGCGTCCTCCAGCCGGCCGACATCGTGCAGGGCGAGCCGCATGATCGCCCTCCGCTCGGCCGGCAGCTCGAAGAGTCGTTCGACCAGCCAGCGCAGCCGCCGCTCACCGGTCCCCTGCGCCGCGCTGGCCTCGACCACCTCGGCGATCTCGGACAGGTAGCCGGTGAAGATGGCGGTCAGTACGTCCGACTTTCCTGCGAAGTGGTAGTAGAGCGCCGCCTTGGTGATGCCGCAGGCCTCTGCGATCTCCCGCATGGCGACGCCCTCGTATCCCCGCTCGACGAACAGAGCGGTGGCGACGGCGAGAATGCGCTCACGCATGCGACGCCCCCGTCCGGCCGCGGCCCCGCATGTCGCCGGCATGGGCGGGACGCGCCTCGGCCTCGCGGGACTTCAGGAACAGCGCCGCGACCAGCAGGCCCACGCCCAGCGCGCCGATCATCGCGAAGGCGACGTCGTACCCGACCACCGCTGCCGACGACGCAGCGACGGCACCGACGACCGCGCTGCCCAGCAGCTGCCCGATGCTGGTGAACGTGGTCACCAGCCCCTGCGCGGCCGAGCGTTCGCCCGCGGTCGTCTCGTTGAGTGTGACGTAGCGGACGGGCGCCCCGAGCAGCGCCGACAACCCGAGCCCGATCAGGACGCCCGCGACGATGAACGTCGCCAGCGACTGGGACGTGCGGCTGAGCAGGAACATGCCTGCGGCCAGCACCGCGACACCCGCGACGATCACCGTCCGGGAGCCGAGGCGGTCGAGCAGCCGTCCCGACAACGGTGAGCCGACCGCCATGGCCAGCACGACCGGCATCAACAGGTAGCTGCCGGTGGCGGCACTGACGCCGAGCGCTGCCACGGCGAGAGACGGCATGAACACCAGGCTGGCCTCGCCAAGACCGGCGCCGGCGGTGAGGAGATAGCCCAGCCGGAGCTGCCTGCGTCCGAACAGCGCGACGGGGAACACCGGATTGACCGCCGTCCGTTCGACCCGCAGCAACACGGCCCAAGCGATCACTGAGACCAGCAGCCATGGCCATACGCCCACGCTCGCGACGCTCGCCGCGAACCGGGATGTGTCGATGGCGCCCAGTCCGTAGGCGAGCGAGCCGAGGGCCAGCGCGAGCGCGAGCATGCCCGGCCAGTCGAAACCGCCGACGTCCGCCACCCGGTGGTGCGGCAGCAGCCGCCACGCCAACGCCACCACGACGGCAGCGATCGGCAGGTTGATCGTGAACAGCCACTGCCACCCGAACGGCAGCAGGACGCCTCCGATGATCGGCCCGACGACGAACGCCAGTCCGAACACCGCGCCGATGAGGCCCAGCGCACTGCCCCGCTTCTCGGGCGGGAACGTGTCACCGATCACGGCGCTGGCGACCGGAAAGATGCCTCCGGCGCCCAGTCCCTGCACGATCCGGCCGAGCAGCAGTACCCAGAACGCGCCCGTGCTGTGGGAGAGGACGACGACCAGCGATCCAGCCGCGAACAGCGCCACGTCGAGGACGTAGATCGCGCGACGTCCGAAGAAGTCGCTGAGCTTGGCCATCAGCGGGGTGCCGACCAGATTGGCGAGGACGTACGCGCTGAAGATCCATGAGCCCGCGCGAGAGTCGAGCCCGAACTCCGCGCGGATCGCGGGCAGGGCGGGCCCGACGATCGCGATGTCCAGTGCGCCCATCAGCACCCCGACGAAGAGCACACCGAGGAGCCGATTGCGTTGTCGGTCGTCCATCTGCTTCCTTACTTACCGGTCGGTAAGCAGTCTAGCGCGAGCGACACGGAGCATAGGCCGACCGCGATCAGGTGATCACGTCGCCTTCACAGGACGGTGTAGCCGGACGGAAGCCCACCGCGTCCGGTGGCTGCCAGGATGAGCGGCCCGGCGCGTCCCTCCGCAACAGCGAGGTCGGAGAGCAGCCTCAGAGTCAGGGCGGCGGGCCGTTCGGGTGGCTCGACGGCCAGGCCCAGCGCTGTGGCCAGATCGGCGGTGTGGACGGTGAGCTCCACGATCCTGGTGGGCAGGTAGTCGGACAGCCGCATGCCGCCGGCGATCGTCGTGGGCAGTTCCTCCCCAGTCAGCCCGTCGACCAGCGGCAGCACGCGGGCAGCGATCTCCGCAACGGCGGCCACCGGGTCGGAGCCGAGCGCACGGCCGGCGTCCCTGCCCCGCTGGGCGACGCCGGAACCGGCGCCGATCACGTTCGTGGCGAGGTAGTAGTCCACCGCCGACTCCACGTCGACGGCCGCAGCCGGCGTGGCCAGGTACGCCTCCACCGTCAGCAACGCCCGGCTCGTGTGGCCGACGAGGGCGCGGACGTCCCACTCGCCGAGGCCCGGCTCGTCCCAGCGCTCGCCGACCTCGACGATCGTGTCCTGGAACCAGCCGACGGCTTCGGCGTACGCGCGACGCGACTCCTGCCAGTCGAAGCCCGCCACGAGCTCAGCCCAGCAGCTTGGCCTTGGCCGCCGCGAACTCCGCGTCGCTGAGCAGGCCGGAGTCCTTCATCGACGCGAGCTGCTGCAACTGGGCCATGAAGTCGGGCGCGGGATCGGCAGGTGCGGGCGGTGCCGGCATGACCGGCCACGCCGCAGGAGCCGGGTCAGGCGCGCTGGCCTGCAGCTGCGACACCTGATTGCGCAGATCGGCCAACTCGGCCTGGGTGGCCTGCTCGGCCGCCTGCTCGTTCGCGACGGCCTGGGCCTGGGCGGCCTGCTTCTGTGCCACTCCGCCCGCAACCGTCTGGGCGGTGCCGGCGATGACCGCCGTCCTCGCCATGGTGCCAATCAGACTGGGTCGTCCGGTCCTGCGCCTCATCAGTTCTCCTCCTCGTCCGGGACGGTGTCAGCGATCTCCTGCACGACGACATCGGTGATGGCCGCTTCGTCGAGCACCTCGCCCCCTGCGTTGCGGACGGCCGCCAGCAGCGGGCGCACCCAGGTGTTCTCGAGTACCAGCAGCAGCGCTGTCTGGCCAGGGCCGAGCGCGGAAACGAGTTCGTCCACATCATCGGTGGCCAGCAGGCCCTCCAGGTGGCCGATCAGGGCCACCAGCCGGTCCCAACCGTCGGCATCGGCCAGCTCGGTCAGCGCCAGGTCGCCGTCCGCGTTTCGCGTAGCCAGCACCGCGTCCACGATGCGCACGGTGCCGGCGGCCACCAGCGCGTCCAGCTCGTCCAGCACCAGGTCGTCCGGGCGGCCGTCCGGCAGGGTCAGCGCCAGAAGTTCAACAGGTCCGAGTTCCACTCCCCCATCCTCTCCTCGAGTGTGGGCAGGCTACTCCCCGGCGAGGACCACCAGCAGGTTCCGCGGGCCGTGGACGCCCTCCACCCGGCTCAACTCGATGTCGGACGTGGCGGACGGCCCGCTGATCCACGTCAGCGGCGCGCCCTCGGTCACGGCCTCGGCCAGCCGGACGACCGCCTCGGGCACGTCGGAGACCACCTGATCGGCCCGCACGACCACGAGGTGCGTGTCCGGGACGAGGGTGAGCGCGCGCCTGCCCTGGTCGGACGCATGGTCGAGCACGATCGTGCCGGTCTCGGCGATCCCGACCGCAGCCGCGGTGACGACGCCGTCGATCGCGTCCAGCTCCGCCCGCGAGAGTGGGGGTTCGTCGTCGTGGACCGCGATCCCGGACGCCTCGATGGCCTGCCGCCAGGCCTGCTCCACTCCTGACGGCAGAACCACCGAGCGGACCCCAGCCGCGCTGAGGAGGCCGTTGATCCGATCGGCAACGTCGGCCGCGCTGCAGCGGACGACCGTCGCCTTGTAGTCCTCACACATCTCGACGAAGCGCACGAGCACGTCCGGCATCGCGGTGGGCCGGCCGTACTCCCACTCGATCGGCACGTCGAGGGCCGGATCGGGCTGCGTCACGTCCACCAGCGCCGACCGGACGCGGGAAAGAATCTCCTCGCGAGCGCTCATTCCTGCTCCTCCCCCCGGTTCTTCCGCCACCACTCCCGGAACGACTCCTGCGGTGGCATCGGCAGGTCACGCGCCCGCGTCCACGGGGACGCCGGCCACGGCAGCGGACCCAGGTAGCTGGTGTTCGGCAGCACCCGGGCGGCCAGCCCGGCCATCCGCTCGGCCAGCTCGAAGTGCTTGTAGTCGCTCAGCACCCAGCCGGCGAGCGCCATTGCGGTCGGTTCCAGCTTCGGCTTGCCGCGCTTGTGGTCGGCGACCTCCTTGCGCAGGTGGACCAGCATGTCCGGAATCGGGATGCGCACCGGACAGACCTCGAAGCACGCTCCGCACAGACTGGACGCGTAGGGCAGCGACTGGTCGATCTCGTGCTCGATCCCGCGCAGCTGCGGGTTCAGCACCGCCCCGATCGGGCCGGGGTACACCGAGCCGTAGGCGTGCCCGCCCACCCGCTCGTAGACCGGGCAGATGTTCAGGCAGGCCGAGCACCGGATGCAGCGCAGTGCCGGGCGCCCCTGCGGGTCGGCCAGAGCGTTCGTCCGCCCGTTGTCGACCAGGACGACGTGCACCTCCTGCGGGCCGTCACCGGGCGTGACGCCCGTCCACATGGATGTATAGGGGTTCATCCGCTCACCGGTGGACGAGCGCGGCAGCAGCCGCATGAACACCTCGAGGTCAGCGACCGTCGGCAGCACCTTCTCGATGCCCACGACCGAGATCAGCGTCTCGGGCAGCGTGAGACACATCCGTCCGTTGCCCTCGGACTCGACGACGACCAGCGTGCCGGTCTCCGCGATCGCGAAGTTCGCGCCGGAGATGGCGACCTTCGCCCGCAGGAATTTCTCCCGCAGGTGCCGCCGCGCCGCCCCGGCCAGCTCGGCGGGGTCGTCCGTGATGTCCTCCGGTGCCGGGGTGCCGTACTGCTTCATCTCGCGCAGGAAGATCTCACGAACCTCCGCGCGGTTGCGATGGATGGCCGGCACCAGGATGTGGCTGGGACGGTCGTGGCCCAGCTGGACGATCAGCTCGGCCAGGTCGGTCTCCCACGCCGCGACGCCGGCCGCCTCCAGGGCCTCGTTGAGCTCGATCTCCTGCGTGGCCATCGACTTGACCTTGACCACCTCGTCGACGCCCTTCGCCTTCACGAGATCAACGACGATCCGGTTGGCCTCCTCGGCGTCCCGCGCCCAGTGGACGGTGGCGCCCGCCCTGGTCAGGGAGGCCTCCAGCTGCACGAGGTAGGTGTCGAGGTGGCGCAGCGTCCGGTTCTTGATCGCCTCGCCCGCGAGCCTCAGTTCCTCCCACTCGGGCACCTCGGCGACGCGGTCGGCCCGCTTCGCCCGGATCGTGCCGGTCGCGTGGCGCAGGTTCTTGCGCAGTTGCTCGTTGGCGAGCTGGGTCTTCGCGTTCTTCTGGAACTTCGGCATGCCCAGGTAGGTCCCCGGCGGCGGGGCGGGCGTCCGACGGACGGCGTCGGTGCTCACTGCGGGGTCCCCGCGGAGTTGTTCGGGGGAGCGCAGCGGAGGAGAAGAACTCCGTGG
>DAIPJC010000090.1:0-7766 GCA_036770475.1 Propionicimonas sp.
CCAGTTCGCCGCGTTCTTCTTGGACGGCTGGACGCGCGGCGGCTCGCCCGGCATCTTCGGATACTCGGGGGGATACGGCATCTCGCCCTCCCCGTTGGCGGCGTCGCGGGCGTACCAGTCCAGGGCGACCTCGAGTGTGCCCGGTGTCGTCGCGTCCATCGCAGCCCACAGGTCGCCGCGCTCGGCGAACCGGCCCGGCATGCTGAGGATCGTGAAGTCGGACGGCTGCACCTGCGGCAACTCGTCCCATTCGAGCGGGGCCGACACCAGCCCCTTCACCGTGGGCCGGATCGAGTAGGCGGATGTCATCAGCCGGTCGCGCGCCATCTGGTTGAAGTCCACGAACACGCGCTTGCCGCGCTCCTCCTTCCACCAGTTCACCGTCACTTCGGACGGCAACCGCCGGGCCAACTCCCTTCCGATGGCGATGGCGGCGTGCCGGGCGTCGATGAAGTCCGAGCCGACGATCGGGGCGAACACATGGACGCCCCGCCCGCCGCTGGTCTTGCAGAATCCGGTCAGTCCGGCCTCGGTGAGCACTTCACGCAACTCCAGCGCCGCCCGGACCGCGGTGGGGAACGTGACACCGGCCTGCGGGTCGAGGTCGATCCGCAACTGGTCGACCGCATCGGTGTCGGATGCGCGCACCGGCCACGGATGGAAGCGGACGGTGCCCAGGTTCACCATCCACACGACGCTCGCCAGGTCGGCCGGGGCCACCTCCTGCGCCGTGCGGCCGGACGGGAAGCGAACCTCTGCCGTCTGCACCCAGTCCGGCGTGTTCGCCGGCGCCCGCTTCTGGTAGAAGGCCTCTCCCCTGCTGTCGGCCCGGGTGGCGACGACCACGTCCTCGCGAACGCCGCCCGGCCACCGCTCCATCGCGGTCGGCCGATCCTTCAGTGCGGCCACGATGCCCGGTCCCACGCTGCGGAAATAATCCACCACCCCGAGCTTGTTCACCCCGAGGTCGGCGAAGTAGGGCTTGTCCGGGCTCGAGACGCGCACCTCGCGTCCGTCGATGTCGAGGGTCTCGGCCTGCGTCGCCATGGCCGTCAGGCTAGTGTCCGGACGCGAGCGTACGGTGGTACCGGCCTCGGCGACGCGTAGAACTGCCTAATCAGGAGGGCATATGGAACTCAAGGTGATCAAGACCCCCGAGGAATGGCGAGCCCAGCTCACCCCGCTGGAGTACCGGGTACTGCGCGAGGCCGGCACCGAGGCTCCGTTCACGGGCGAGTACACCGACAACACCCGCGCGGGTGTCTACAAGTGCAGGGCCTGCGGCACCGAGCTGTTCCGCAGCGAGCACAAGTTCGCGTCCCACTGCGGGTGGCCGTCCTTCTACACCGCCGCAGCCGGGGACCGCGTCCAGTTGCTGGAGGACCGCAGCCTCCCCATGCCTCGCACGGAGGTGCGTTGCGCGGCCTGCGGCTCGCACCTCGGCCACGTGTTCGAAGGCGAGGGCTACGACACGCCCACCGACCAGCGCTGGTGCATCAACTCGGTCTGCCTCGACTTCGAACCAGCGGAATCCTGACGGCGTGCCAAAGCCTCGTTGACGACGGCGGATGAGTACGCTCAGGGACGTGGCCGCCAGGCGAGAACCGAGCATGCCGCCCCTGTTCGAGACAGCGGTGCAGGCGATCCTCGGCATGTCGTGGCGGCCGGAACTCAAGGTCGAGGAGATCCCTGCGCCCCAGAAGATCGCACCCTACGCGGTCGCGATCAGCGCGGACCTCGAACTGGACGAGACCGAGCTCGGCAGCGGGCGGCTGGTCCTGCTGCACGACCCCGCCGGCAGCGCCTCCTGGGACGGCGACTTCCGCTGCGTGACCTATGCCCGTGCCGACGTCGACCCTGAGATGGTCACCGACCCGCTGCTCACCGAGGTGGGCTGGTCGTGGCTGCTGGACGCGCTCGAGCGCAACCAGGCGGCCTACGGCTCGCCCAGCGGCACGGTTACCGCGGTCTCGAGCCGATCGTTCGGTGGGATCGCGACGGATCCTCCGCGTGCCGAGATCGAGCTCCGTGCGTCCTGGACGCCCGTCGTCGCCTCATCCGACGACGTGGTCCGCCATCTGCGGGCCTGGTCTGAACTGTTGTGCCTCACCGCCGGGTTGCCGCCACTGCCCGACGGCGTCGTGCCGATCGCACCACGCCGTTCGGGAACGTGGCTCAGGTGACGGCAACCGAGACGCCCGCAGAGGGCTACCCCATTCTGGCTGTCCCTGCCGACGGCATTCCCGCGGTTGTGGACACGCCTGCAGCGCTCGCCGCCGCCCGGGCCGCACTCCGTTCCGGACAGGGTCCGCTCGCCATCGACACCGAGCGCGCCCAGGGCTACCGCTACTCGGCCAAGGCCTACCTGATCCAGGTGCGGCGCCAGGGCTCCGGCACCCATCTCATCGACCCGACAGCGTTCGAGGAGGGCCATCCGCGCGCCGATCTCCACGAGTTCGCGGCCGAGCTTGCCGAGGCCGAGTGGATCCTGCACGCAGCCAGCCAGGACCTGCCGTGCCTCGCCGAGGTGCACTTCCTGCCCACCCACCTGTTCGACACCGAGCTTGCTGCCCGCCTGCTGGGGCTGGCCAGGGTGAGCCTTGGTTCCCTGATGGAGCAGGCCCTCGGGCTGGGCCTGCTCAAGGAGCACTCGGCCGCGGACTGGTCCCGCCGGCCCATTCCCGAGGACTGGCTGGCCTATGCCGCCCTCGACGTGGAGCGGCTGGCCGAACTGCGCGAGTGGCTGATCGAGCGTCTCTCCGCCGTCGGCAAGCTGGAATGGGCGGAGCAGGAGTTCACGTACCTCGCCGAGCACGCCGCCGACCCACCCCAGCCCCGCAAGGATCCGTGGCGACGCACCTCCGGGCTCCATGCACTGCACACGCCTGCGGCGCTCGCCGTCGTCCGTGAGCTGTGGCAGGTGCGCGAGGAACTCGCCAGCGCCGAGGACAGGGCGCCGGGACGCGTCGTGCCCGACCGTGCCATCACCGACCTCGCGGCCCGGCTGGAGAACGACCACAAGGCGCGGCTGACCCGGGCCGACCTACGGGCAGTCCGCGGCTTCGGCAACCGCGTTGCGGCCCGGTACGAGGCGCGCTGGCTGGAAGCCCTCGACCACGCGGCCGGGTTGCCGAAAGCGGACCTCCCGGCCCGTAACCTCGCTTCGGACGGACCCCCGATGCCGCGCTCGTGGGAACGCCGCTGGCCGGATTCCTTCACGCGGTTCAATCGCGTTCGTCCAGCGCTCATCGAACTCGCCGCGACGCTCGAGGTTCCGGTGGAGAACCTGCTCTCCCCCGACCATCTCCGCCGACTCCTGTGGGACTCACCCCGCACGACAACGACCGTCGAGGTGGACGCGCGCCTCGCCCAACTGGGCGCCAGGCAGTGGCAGCGCGACCTGGTCGTCCCGGTGATCACCGCGAACTGGTGAGTCGACCACAGGGCTCGTGTGCGCGGCCTGTGGATAACTGAACGGAAAAGGAACCGTCCCCTTTCCGTTCAGCTTGCGTCGTCCCGGTGATCACCGCGAACTGGTGAGTCCTACCGGGTGCTCCCCCGCCGCCACGAGTTCGGTGGCGAACCGCGCGATCTGCTGGGCGGTCAGGCCCAGCTCCTCCAGCAGCTGGGAGCGGTTGCCCTGCGGCAGGAACTCCCGGGGAATTCCGAACTCACGCAGCGGGGTGTCGATGCCCGCCGCCCGGGCCGCCTGCGAGAGCTGCGAGCCGAGTCCGCAGGCGACCTCGTTGTCCTCGATCGTGAGCACCAGTTCGTGTGCGGCGACGAACTCCAGCAGGTCGGACGACACCGGCAGCGCCCACACCGGGTCGACCACGGTCGCCCCGATCCCCTGCTGGACGAGTCGCTCCCCCACCTGCACGGCGGTCCCGCACAGCTGTCCGTAGCCCACCACGAGCACCCGCGGACGCTCGCCGGCGAACAGCACGTCCACGTCCCCCTGCTGCCGGAGCGACGGCAACGGGTCAGGCAGTCGTTCCTTCGAGTACCGCAGCACGGTCGGAGCGTCATCGATCGTCACGGCCAGCCGGAGCGCCTCGTCCAGCCGCTGCTCGTCCCGCGGCGCGCACAGCCGCAGGCCAGGGACGAGGCCCAGCAGCGAGCCGTCCCACATGCCGTTGTGGCTGGGGCCGTCCGAGCCGGTCACGCCCGCGCGGTCCAGCACGAAGGTCACGCCGAGCCGGTGCAGGGCGACGTCCATCAGCAGCTGGTCGAACGCGCGGTTGAGGAACGTCGCGTACACCGCGAACACCGGGTGCAGACCGCCTGCGGCGAGCCCGGCCGCCGAAGTGACCGCATGCTGCTCCGCGATCCCGACGTCGAAGGTGCGCTCAGGGAAATGGCGCGCGAACCGATCGAGGCCGGTCGGGTGCAGCATCGCCGCGGTGATCGCGACCACCCGCTCGTCGGTGGCGCCAATTCGGGCAAGCTCCTCGCTGAACGCATCCGTCCACGTTCGGACACCCGGCTCCGCCAGCGACTCCCCGGTGACCTCGTCGATCGGCCCGACGGCGTGGAAGCGGTCCTGCTCGTTGTCCTCTGCAGCCTTGAATCCGCGACCCTTCTGGGTGATGCAGTGCACGAGGACGGGCGCACCGAAACCCTTCGCCTGCTGCAGGGCCAGTTCCACGGCCCGTACGTCGTGACCGTCGATCGGCCCGATGTACTTCAGCCCGAGGTCGGAGAACATGCTCTGCGGCACCAGGACGTCCTTCACGCCTGTCTTGAACCCGTGCATCAGCCCGTAGACCATCTGGCCGATCACCGGGGCGGTGCGGACGCGATCCTTGATCCGGCGCAGCATCCGCTCGTAGCGCCGGTCGGTGCGGATCGCCGATAACTGCTTGCCGAGCACCGACAGCTGGGTGGCGATGCCGCCGACCGTCGGGGTATAGGACCGCCCGTTGTCGTTGACGACGATGACCAGCCTCTCGTGGCCGGCCACCGCGATGTTGTTCAAAGCCTCCCAAGCCATGCCGCCGGTCAGCGCGCCGTCCCCGACGACCGCGACCACGAATCGCTCCTCGCCGCGCAGCCGGAACGCCTTGGCCAGCCCGTCCGCCCAGGACAGAGCCGTGGACGCATGCGAGTTCTCCACCCAGTCGTGCGGGGACTCCGCGCGGCTCGGGTAGCCGGACAGGCCGTCCGGCTGGCGCAGCGTGGCGAACTGGCCGCGCCGCCCGGTCAGGATCTTGTGGACGTAGGTCTGGTGGCCGGTGTCGAAGATGATCGCGTCCCGCGGCGAGTCGAAGACTCGATGCAGCGCCAGGGTCAGCTCGACGACGCCCAGGTTCGGACCGAGGTGACCACCCGTCCGGCTCACGCTGGAGATCAGGAACGCGCGGATCTCGTCGGCCACCCGTCCCAGTTGCTGGAGATCGAGTCCCTTGAGGTCCTCCGGGCTGTTGATGGCGTCGAGCAGGTGCACCGCCCGAGTCTATGTCAGAGCCTTCGCACAAAGACCTTGCCCTGCAGCGCCTCCTCGACGAGGGCCACTTCTCTGCGGACGCGGTCAAGGCGCGCGGACTGTTCCTCCCACGCGTCAACGGCCGCCTGCACCACCTCGGGCGGCACGAAGTCGGCCAGGCTCCGCCGTAGTCCGGTCAGGCCGTCGGCGCTGGCCGCCACCTGCGCCGCAACGAACTCGGCAGCGAAGCGGGCCAGCACCACCGGGTGGCGCCGCAGCACGGAGTGAGCGCGGAAATCTGCCGGGCAGCAGTCGAACAGGAACGCCGCCGCGGTCGCCTCCCAGTCCGCCGCGCCGGGCGGACGCACACGCACGGGCCAGCCCGGCGGGACATAGGCCGACCGGGGGTCCGCCGTCGGCAAGCTATTCATACACACGTTCGATTATGACATGAGGTCGGGCGCTTGGACACCCGCGCGCGCCTCCTCCATCAAAAAGCTCGAGAAGGGACCCGTGACATCTACTCCCGTGGCTCCCTCCAGAAAGAGGAACTGGCCCTGTGGATTTACCTCAAGCCACACCGGCCCTTCGTCATCAACCTTCAAATCGAAGACCCCCATCCGAAGGTTGAGTACCGCCATGACCCGCTCAAGTCCATCAAGCGTCCCCGTATCCAGGTCAACTTGCGATATCGGCACATCCAGATTCGGTCGCCAGTCCAGATCAGCTGAGTCGATGGCGAACGCCAACGTCAAGGTCCCACACCGAAGGACACGCAGGTGCCTCGTGCCCGGCACGTACTCCTGAAAGATGGTCGGGCATTGACGCAGGCTGCCAGGAGAGAGGTGGACCTCTGGAGACACCTCGACCGTGAGCAGGTTCCGATCGCGAGCGGCACGGAGTGGCTTCATGATCACTCGACCCGCAATGCTATCGCAAAACGAACGGATGGTCTCTGGATCCTGACTCACCAAGGTTCTTGGGATCCGCAGGCCTGCGGCACGAGCAGCGCTCAACTGAACGAGCTTGTTCTCGGCCGCGCGGGTTGCGTCGGGATCACTGATCCAGCGCCCCCTGAACTGGTTCGCGAGAATTCCCATAAGGGTCGCAGTGCAACTGAAATTGATGACGTCCGCATAAGCGGGATCGGTCCCGTTGGCAATCGTCCTCTGGGGAAGGTGAATCCGGCGGTACCAGATCACGTCGATATCCGAAACTGCGATCGTGCCCCCGCCCCTGATTGGCAACTGCGCGCCTGCACGTTCCTCAAGCGACCAACTCAGGCCGGTCGGATGGCTGGCAAAGGTGTCGACTTCGATGATGCAGCACCTGGCCCCAAAGCGCTCAGCAAGGCATTTCTCGACCAAGAGAGCATGGAGATCATCCGTACAGGTGAGGATCGCTACGATCGGAGCGCGCCGGCCAGTCATTCGTGCGGACGAATCAGGCTAGAACTGGATGTAGTCGCACTCATCCACCTGGTTGTCGTCACCACAGCGGGACACCGTGGGACTGCCACTGAACTTCAGGGTCAGCCTGTCCACCACCGCACCGAGACCGACATCGTTGATCATGTGCGCCTCCCACTCGCCCAGCCTGTCACCGGTTACCACTTCATAGCTGGTCGGCTGAAACCTGAATATCGCAGGTGCGCGCATCGCGCCAGCGCTCTCGCCACTTGCCTCAGACATTGCACGAATCCTCTCTCAGAGGGAGTCACGGATCACAACTGATCGCAGTCATCCGGAAGGTTTCCCGCTTCCGGAGTCTGTCCCCCGCACCACGACATGCAACTGCCGCCCGCTACGGCCTTGAGGCTCAACGATTCCACCGTTTGCCCCAGACCCACGCTGATCAGCATCGCGCGCTCCCATTCGCCCAGCCGTGCCACATCCACCGGCACGATCCGCGTAGGTTGGAACGCGAAAATGACTGGTACATGGTCGAGGGATGCCACACGCTGACCGCCCGAATCTTCACTCATTGCCCGCTCCTCAAGTCAGGCCAACATGGCCGGAATTGCGTGAGGCGACCGAGCTTCAAGCCGCCAAAATTATGCTTGGGCCACGTCCGGCTCTTTAGTCACTAGAGTCCGCCTCTGCTTCAAGCGCGGTCAAGATTCGCGACGTACGCGCAATTGCGGCGCGCGGCAGTGGCACAGGTGCGCGGCATGCTTCGCACGTCATTCGGCAGACGCGGGCAAGCGGTGGGCAGGAGACCCAGGGCTTGACGTGCCGCCGGGCGCCCGTGCCGCGGCACCGCACTAACGACAGTCGGGGCGTCCGGCTAGGTGTGATGTCCAGCCAGGTTGTCCAGTCTGGTGATGGGTGCGGCTTTCCCG
>DAIPJC010000091.1:0-7713 GCA_036770475.1 Propionicimonas sp.
GTGTCGATGTAGTGGCCGTCGCGGATCACGGTGATCCGGTCGGCGATCCGCTTGAGTTCGGCCATGCGGTGGGAGATGTAGACGACACCGGTCTCCGGGGTGATGAACCGGCGGATCAGCTCGTGCAGCTGGCTGACCTCGGCGTCGTTCAGGGCGGCCGTGGGCTCGTCCATGATCAAGACCTTGGTGGCCTCGAACGACAGGGCCTTGGCGATCTCCACCATCTGCTGCTGCGCGACGCTGAGCCGGGACACGACGGTCTTCGGGTCCAGTGCCATGCCGAGCCGCTCCAGCAGCTCTCGCGTCCGCCGCACCTGCTCACCAGGTTTGGTGAAGAAGCCGCCGGAAACGGGCTCACGGCCCAGCCAGATGTTCTCGGCCACGGTCAGGTGCGACACCAGGTTCAGCTCCTGGTGGATGATCGAAAGGCCGGCCTCCTGGGCCTCCTTGGGCGTGTTCACCTCCAGGCGCTGCCCGCTCAGCCAGAACTCTCCGGCCTCGCGGGTGTAGATGCCGGTCAGCAGCTTCATCAAGGTGGACTTGCCCGCGCCGTTCTCGCCCACCAGGCCGAGCACCTCGCCCTTGCGGAGGTCGAAGCGCATCCCCTCCAGCGCCTTCACGCCGGGGAAGCTCTTTTCCACGCCCTCCACCTGCAGCAGCAGGTCGGGGTCGTGGTCGCGACGTTCCGGGGTGGTCTCGACAGCGGTCATGCCAGCGTCCAGGCGTCGGAGACCGGGGTGACGCCCTTGCGGAACAGAGCGTTGCCGTAGACGCGGGTCTCGCCCGTCCGGATGATCAGTTCGGCCTGGGCGGCGAGGTCGTAGAACGCGAACCGCTCGACGAACCGCGACTCGCAGGTGCCGAGGTCGGCAGCCGCGACCAGTTCCTGCTGGACGGGCAGCGGGCCGTCAGGCGCCTCCATCAGGTCGAGCGCGGGACCGTAGTCGTCCGGGACCATCACCGAGCGGATCGCCTTCAGCACGCGCGGCGACGACAGCCCGGGCAGATCGATCAGGTGTTTCCTGGCCAGCTTCGACGCGGTGAAGTGGGCATCGGCGATGACAACAGCGTCACCGTGTCCCATCTCGTCGAGCGCCAGCAGCACGCGGCCAGTGAGCACCGGATCCAGGTTGAGGAGCATCGTTGCCTCCGTCCAGAAATCGATTTCTGTATCGTAGAGAGACTAGCGGATGCTTGTCACGCGCCGGGACTGAATCGTAACCAAACTGAGATCGATTTCTGGAGCGGCCGGGGCAGCTCAGTCCGCCAGCGGTCCCTGAGGAGCGCACGGCTGAGGAACGAAGCCGTGCAGCGTCACGAAGCGCCGCCCCGAGCGGGGACGGTTCTCCCGGTTCGGGGGGACGGTTCTCGCGGTTCGGGGGGACGGTTCTCCCGGTTCAGGCTCAGATCCCGAACCAGACGGACGCGGACGCCCGAACCTCCTCGGTGAGGACGGAGAAGGGGACGGGATCCCGCCCGGCGTCGCGCACCGCATTCTCCAGAACGTCCCTGAGCCGCCAGACGTCGGCCGGGTCGGCGCCCGTGATGGTCAGGGCGCCCGTCAGGCGGGGCAGCGTCCAGCCAATGACCTGCTGCAGTTCGGCGCTCGACAGTCCGGAGAGTTCGAGGTTCGCCTGCAGCTCTGCCCGGGTGTGCTGCTTCTGGCGCGTGGACAGCGACACTCAGCGCCCTTCGGCGAGCAGTGCGCGGATGTCGTCCGCGATCGCCTCGGGCGGGACGGTCGGCGCGTACCTGTTCACGACCTTGCCGTCCCGGTTGACCAGGAACTTGGTGAAGTTCCACTTGATCGCGTCCCCGAGCACTCCGCCCTGCTCCGTGCGCAGCCACGCGAACAGCGGGTGGGCATCCTTTCCGTTCACGTCCACCTTGGCGAACATCGGGAAAGTGACGCCGTAGTTCAGCTGGCAGAAGTCGGCGATCTCGGCGTTGTCGTCGAACTCCTGGTGGGCGAACTGGTCGCACGGGAAGCCCAGCACCACCAGGCCTTCGTCTTTCAGGTCGTCGTAGAGCTTCTCCAGTCCCGCGAACTGCGGGGTGAACCCGCACTTGGACGCGGTGTTCACTACCAGGACCACCTTGCCGTGGTACTCGGCCAGGCGCTGGTCCTGCCCGGTGATCGTCCTTGCCTCGAAATCATTCAGCGTAGTCAACGGTTCTCCCTCTCCTCATTCGGTGAATGACGAGAGGGGTCGCCGGTATTCCCCCCGGCGGTGTCGCGCCGTCAGTCGAGCTCGCGCAGCGGGGACGTCCGGTCGCCGCCCGCGTCGCCGGTGTTGACGGTCCCCTTCGGCTCGAAGAGGAGCACGTGGGCCACGGCGTCCGCCTTCGGGCAGTGCTCCACGCCACGCGGGACGACGAAGACGTCGAACGGGCGGAGTACGACGTCCCGGTCGCGCAACTGGATCGTGAGCTCACCGCTGACGACCAGGAACAGCTCGTCGGTGTCCGGGTGGCTGTGCCAGACGAACTCGCCGTCGAACTTCGCCACCTTCACGTCGTAGTCGTTGATGCTCACCAGCCGGTGCGGCTGCCAGGGCTCGGAGATGGTGGCCAGTGCTGCCAGCACGTTGCGGACGTCGTCGCTCACGGGGCACACGATACGTCGCCGGAGCGGCCGGTTAGGCTGCCAGCCGGGCGATCCGGTGGGGCGACTCCGCCCGGCCTGCCTGAAGGGAGGACGCATGGCTACCAAGGTCTGGCTCGACTGCGACACCGGCTCGGACGACGCGGTGGCGATCATGCTGGCTGCGCTGCACCCGGACATCGAGTTGCTGGCGGTGTCCGCCGTGAACGGCAACGTGCCCCTGGCCAACACGACGGAGAACACGCTCCGGGTGCTCGACCACGTCGGGGCGGCCGTCCCGGTGTACGCGGGCGCGGCACGCCCGATCGTGCGTCCGGACTTCCCGATCCCGCGGGACGTCCTCAACGCCGACCACCCGGAATTCCAGCTCGCCCACCTGGACCTGCCGCCGTCGGTGACGCCGGTGCGGGACGAACCGGCGGCACGGGCGCTGATCGATGCGTTCATGGATCCGGCGAACGCGGACGCGGTACTGGTCGCAACCGGTCCGCTCACGAACGTCGCGCTCGCGCTCGCCGCCGCGCCGCGGCTCGCGTCCCGGATCAGCCGACTGGTGCTGATGGGCGGCGCCTGCGCCGGCGGCAACGTGACCGCGACCGCCGAGTTCAACCTGTGGGTCGACCCGGAGGCGGCGCGGGCCGTGTTCTCCTCTGGCCTGCCTGAGATCGTGGTGTTCCCGCTGGACGCCACCTTCAGCGCTCCGCTGACACTCGATGACTGCGCCGCTCTCGACGCCCTCGGCACACGGGCCGGGACTGCTGCGGCGGCCCTGGTCCGGCACCGCATCGAGCGGGATCGGACGCCCGGAAACGCAGGGGTGTCTGCGCCCGTCCACGACCCGTTGTGTGTGGTGTACCTCGTCCGCCCGGACGTGGTGACGTCGTCCGGTCGCTGGCCGGTGACGGTCGAGACCTCAGGTGAACGGACGCTGGGCCAGTTGGTGGTGGACAGGCGCCCGTGGAGTCCGGATCCGGTGAACGCCACCGTCGCGCTGAGCGCTTCGGCGACGGTCTACCGGGAGGTGCTGCTCGAGGCCCTCGCGGTCGACGTGCGGACGGACCTGAGCCAGCGTGGCGCTTCCATTGGATCGAGCGGTCGCTGAGCCCGGACTCACCGATATCGCTGGTCGAGCCCGGCGACCGCGGTCATCCACGTGGGAATCACACTGCTGTAGTTATCCCCACTGTGGATGGCGCCTGTGGACAATGCGGCCGGAGTTCAGGAGGCACCCGCGTCCATCACGTTGGTGCCGTCGGAGAGGATGGGCGAGATGAGGCCGAAGACGTTGTTGTCCGGGTCGAGCAGGTAGCCCAGTCGGCCGACGCCGGGCAGGTCGTCCGGCGGCAGGGCTTCCGTGCCGCCGAGCTCTAGGCCCCTTCGGAAGGTCGTGTCGGTATCGTCCACGCCGACGACCAGGTTCGCGCCGGTCACCGGGCCGCCGACTTGCGGGGCGGCGCCGCGACGCTGGGTCAGGCCGCCGTTGATCCCCGAATTGCGCAGTGGATGCCCGCAGGGCGCGGAATTCCGTTGTCAACGGTGGTCGAGTGCGCAGATCGAGTCGGTACCACCCGCCGGTCCGCGGAGGCGCGCTCGGGCAGGTCTCGCTGCGCAGCCGGAATCACATCCGTGTAGTTATCCCCATTGTGGACCGCGTCTGTGGACAAGCCCGGACTCCCGAGCGCATCAGCGCCAGGCAGGTGCCGTTAGTGTGCCTGCTCCCCATCGACGTGATGGTCGGACGCACGGTCCCGAGGACCACTTCCATGGCCACACTGGTGATCTGGAACGTCACATCACGAGGCGGTCAGGGCGCACTACCGCGCTGAAGCTCCTGCTGCCGCCCGCGTTCAGCGAGGAGGACTGACCGTGGAATTCTTCGTCCACCACCGTGACCGAGCCGGTGCCGCTGAGCTGCGCACCCGACTCGTGGAACAGCACTGGAGCTATATGGACCGGTTCGAGCGCGAGTTGATCGCGCGGGGTCCCACCCTCGATCCGGTCAGCGGGACGCCGACGGGCAGCGTCCATGTCGTCGACCTGCCCGACGCGCCCGCCGCGTGGGCCTTCGCCTTCGAGGAGCCGAACTACCAGGCGGGTGTGTACCGCGACGTGATGGTGCGGCGGTGGCGGAATCTGCTGGGCCGCACCATGTGGGAGTTCCCGGGGGGACAGCAGGGACCGCACCGGTACCTCGTCCTGGCCCTGGCGCCCGCGGACGGTGCAGAGCCGGCCGCGCCGGCGGACACGTCCGACCTGATCGCCTACGGGCCGCTCTTGGCCGACGACGGACGGACGACGCTGGGCCTCGCGGCCCTCGTCCGGGCAGCCGACCCGCAGGCCGCCCGATGGGTGCTGGGTGGCCAGCGCTATGCCGAGGTCGAGGTCCACGAATGGGACTTCGGTGGACGTTCCTGAGGGCCTTCGATCGGGGACGTGACCTTTGCGCCCTTCGTGACGCGTCCCTCGTTCCTCGGGACGCTCCTCAGGGACCGGTTGTCGTGAGGTTGTTCCTCGGGACGCTCCTCAGGGATCGCTTGGCAACCCCACGACGGTCCCTGAGGAGGTCTCGCGAGGAACGAGCGAGACCGTCACGAAGGGCGCCGCCACCACAGGCAGGCGTCCCGGCCGATAGCCGCGGCCGTCACGAAATGGCGGCTTTGGTCTCCCTGGCCATGGCGAGTTCTTCGTTGGTGGGGATGACGAGGACGGTGATGGGGGAGTCGGGGGTGGAGATCACTCGGGCTTCGCGGGAGGGGGACTGGTTGGCTTCGGTGTCGAGGTGGGCGCCGATGCCGGCGAGGCGTGTGACGACTTTGGCGCGGACGAGGGCGTCGTTCTCACCGACGCCGGCGGTGAAGGTGATCGCGTCGACGCCACCGAGGACGGCGATGTAGGCGCCGATGTAGCTGATCAGCCGGTGGCAGTACACGTCCAGGGCGAGTTGGGCGGCGGGGTCGCCGTCCTCGATGAGTTCGTTGACGTCGCGGAAGTCGGTGACGCCGGCCAGGCCGAGCATGCCGGACTTCTTGTTGAGCAGGTTGTCGACCTCGCCGAGGTCCATGCCGAGTTCCCGGCCGAGGAAGGCGTGCAGGCCGGGGTCGACGTCGCCGGAGCGGGTGCCCATAACCAGTCCGGCCAGCGGGGTGAGGCCCATTGAGGTCTCGACGGCGACACCGTTGTCGATGGCGGAGATCGAGGCGCCGTTGCCGAGGTGGCACACGATCTGCTTCAGCGCGCCGTAGTCGCGGCCCAGGAACTCGGCGACGCGCTTGGACACGTAGCTGTGCGACGTGCCGTGGAAGCCGTACTTGCGGATGCCGTGGGCGGCGGCCAGGTCGGCAGGGATCGCGTAGGTGTAGGCCTCCGGCGGCAGGGTCGCGAAGAACGCGGTGTCGAAGATCGCCACGTGCGGCACGTCCGGCAGCGCCTCGCGGGCGGCCTCGATCCCGGCGATGCCCGGCGGGTTGTGCAGCGGTGCCAGCGGGGACAGCTCGCGCAGCTTGGCCAGCACCGCATCGTCGATCACCACCGTGGAGCGGAACGCCTCACCGCCATGGACCGTGCGATGCCCGACCGCCCGGATCTCCTCCAGGTCCGGGCCGTGCGCGTTGAACACCCGCACCAGATAGTTCAGCGCCCGGGCGTGGTTCGGGAACCCCCGATCCACATGGACGCTGTCGCCGCCCACCTTGTGGTCCAGCGTGCCGGACTCCTCACCGATCCGCTGAATGATCCCCGACGCCACCACCGCCTCCGAATCCGCATCGATCACCTTGTACTTGATCGAACTCGAACCACAGTTCAACAACAGGACGGGGGTACTCACTCTGGACTCCTAGTTTCAGTGGTCTCGACAAGCTCGACCAGCGGTGGGGCGACGTTCACGCCTGGGCCTGGATGGCGGTGATGGCGACGGTGTTGACGATGTCCTCGACGAGAGCGCCGCGGGACAGGTCGTTGACGGCCTTGTTCAGGCCTTGCAGGACGGGTCCGATCGCGACGGCGCCGGACGAGCGCTGCACGGCCTTGTAGGTGTTGTTGCCTGTGTTCAGGTCGGGGAAGATGAACACGGTCGCTTTACCGGCCACGGGCGAGTCGGGCAGTTTGGTCCGGGCCACGACCGGGTCGACGGCGGCGTCGAACTGGATCGGTCCTTCGAGGGCGAGTTCAGGCATCCGTTGCCGGACGAGTTCGGTGGCCTCGCGGACCTTGTCCACGTCCTCCCCGAAGCCCGACGTCCCGGTCGAGTAGGACAGCATTGCCACCCGCGGCTCGATGCCGAACGCGACGGCGGTCTCGGCGGAGCTGATCGCGATGTCGGCCAGCTGTTCTGCGGTCGGATTGGGGTTGACCGCGCAGTCGGCATAGACCACGACCCGGTCGGGCATGCACATCAGGAACGAGCCCGACACGACCTTCACGCCCGGCTTGGTCTTGATGAACTCAAGGGACGGCCGGATCGTGTTCGCTGTGGTGTGGATCGCACCGGACACCATTCCGTCAGCCATGCCGAGGTGCACCATCATCGTCCCGAAGTAGGACAGGTCGGCCAGCTTCTCCCGTGCCTGCTCCAGCGTGACGCCCTTGTGGGCGCGCAGTCGCGCGTACTCCGCGGCGAACCGCTCGACCAGCTCGGGGTCGGTCGGGTCGACCACCTGGACGCCCTGCAGGCTCAGACCGAGCTGGGTGGCGCGCTGCTTGATCGCCTGCGCGTCCCCGAGCAGCACCAGGTTCGCGACGCCCCGCTGCAGCAGGATGTCGGCGGAGGAGAGGATGCGGTCGTCCGTGGCTTCGGGCATGACGATCGTCTTGCGGTCCGAACGGGCCAGGTCCTGCAGTTGGTGCTCGAACATCAGCGGGGTGACCACCTCCGAACGGTGCACCTGCAGCGCCTGCAGCAGCGCGGGCACGCCCACGTACTCGGAGAACAGCCGCCGGGCGGCCTCCACCTTGCGCGGGGACGAGGTCATCGCGCCCTCCAGCCGGAACATCCGGTCCGACGAGGTGTAGGTGCCCAGGTTCGTCATGCCGATCGGCAACTCGTTGTGGATGCTGTCGACCAGCTTCACGATCGTGTCGGGGATCTCGTAGCCGCCCAGCAGGATGAT
>DAIPJC010000030.1:0-45322 GCA_036770475.1 Propionicimonas sp.
TGGAGCGGGTCTGGCAGGTCTATGCCGACCCGCGCCAGCTCGAGCGGGTCTGGGGCCCGCCGTCCCACCCTGCGACGGTCGTCGAGCACTCACTGACCCCCGGCGGTCACGTGAACTACTACATGACCGGCCCGGAGGGCGAGAAGTACTACGGCGGCTGGCGCGTCCTGACCGTCGACGAACCCCACCGGTTCACTTTCGAGGACTTCTTCGCCGACACCGACTTCACGCCCACGCCGGGCATGCCGGTTTCCACCGCGGAGTTCCGCTTCGAGCCGTCCAGCGTAGGGACAACGGCCACCTTCACCACGGCCTATGAGACGGCCGAGGCGCTGCAGCAGGTGCTCGAGATGGGCATGGAGGAGGGGGCGACCCAGGCCACCAACCAGATCGACGCGCTGCTGGCCGAGGGCTGAGCCGGTTCGGCTGGCCGAGCCTGACGAAGCCCCCGCAGGCCGCCCATGCGACAAGGTGGACCGTAACGCCGTCATCGGCGCCTACGGTCCACCTTGCGTTCGTCTGGGGTCAGCTGGCGGGTGCTACGTCGCGATAAGCGGGCTGTTTGGGACTGCGCCCGGCGCCGGAGCTGGTCCGGCGAATCCGGCGGCCGACCCAGGGCGCGAGGTGCTCGCGGGCCCAGACGAGGTTCCAGTCGAACTGCTCGCGACGGTTCATCGGCGGGAGTGGGGGAAGCGGCTCGTCCCAGTCAGGCGTGTCGGGGGCCAGCCCGAGCGCGACGAGCGCGGCCTGGGCGACCCTGGCATGGCCGAGCGAGTTGAGGTGCAGCCGGTCGTCGTACCACATCCGCCAGTCGTGCAGGCAGCGCAGGTTCCAGGTGTCGATGATGTGGGCACCGTGACGTGCGGCGACGCCGACCAGGTTGATGTTGTAGATGGCGACCCGGCTGCGGGTGAGGCTGATCACGGGGGAGTCCTTGGCGTCGAACCCGAGGCCGAGCAGGACGTCGGCGCCGGCGGCGCGGAACTTCACGACGGCGTCCTCCACGGCCGCGGCGAGGGCGTCCGGGTCGGCGTCCGGACGCAGGACGTCGTTGCCGCCACCCCAGAGCGAGACCAGGTCAGGTTCCAGAGCCAGGGCCGGTTCCACCTGCTCGGCGAGAATCGGACGCAGCAGTCGTCCGCGGATGGCGAGGTTGGCGTACCGGACCGGCTCCCCTGCCCGGTCGGCGAGGTGGTGGGCGAGGCGGTCCGCCCAGCCGACGGGGCGTCCGGCGTCATCGAGATCTGCCAGGCCTTCAGTGAGGGAGTCGCCCAGCGCGACGTAGGAGCGCCAGGGGATTGATTCGGGCACGCGGCACCTGCCTTCACTACGGAGTGAAATCACGGTATCGCGAGCGGGCTGCCGGAGAGGTAGTCGAACCTCAGTCGGGCGGGCCGAGATAGCGCAGGGCGATGCGGTCGCTGAGGCCCGACCAACGCAGGGTGAGGTGCCAGCAGCCCGCGCGGGGGAGATCGACGATGGAAGGGCCCGGTCCGTCAGCGAGTTCGCGTCGGACAGTCGGGCCACCGTCCTCAGGGGTCGCCTCGATGACCATCGGTCCGCCGTCGTTCCGCTGGGCGATCCAGAGGACCTTGTTGGCTCGCCCGGCCGGCTGCCTCTCGCGCAGCGGCCACCCGAAGGGCACGGCGATGATCCCCTTGTTGGGAGCAGGCCTGTGGCACGAATCTTGCATGAAGAAACCCGCCCTAACTACTTGATCTAGTCAGAACGGGTTTCCAGTGGGGTGAGTAACGGGACTCGAACCCGCGACATCCTGGACCACAACCAGGTGCTCTACCAGCTGAGCTATACCCACCATGCGCCACTCGGGCTGGCCCAGCTTAGCGGCTCGGCGGCCGACAGCAGAAATCAGTGGTCGTCGGCCGCGACCGCCTCGCCGGTGAGCGAACCCTGATGTTTGGCGGCAAGCTCGCGCAGCACGTCCGTGTTCGGCCCGGGCGGCGCGACGAACAGCGCCTCGCGGTAGTACCGGAGCTCCTCGATCGACTCCCGGATATCGGCCAGCGCCCGGTGGTTCCCGGACTTCGACGGAGTGTTGTAGTAGGCGCGCGGGTACCAGCGCCGGGCCAGTTCCTTGATGCTGGAGACGTCCACGTTGCGGTAGTGGACGTGGCCTTCGAGGGTGGGCATGTCCCGGGCGAGGAACGCGCGGTCGGTGCCGATGGTGTTGCCGGCGAGCGGGGCCCTGCGGGGCTCCGGGACGTGCTCGCGCACGTAGGCGAGCACCTGCTCCTCCGCGTCCGCCATGGTCATGCCGTTCTCGAGCAGCGGCAACAGCCCGGAGTTCTCGTGCATCGTGCGGACGAACTCGCCCATCTGCGCGAGGGCCTCTGCGGGTGGCCTGATCACCACCTCGATGCCGTTGCCGAGCACGTTGAGTTCCGAATCGGTGACCAGCGCCGCCACCTCGATCAGGGCGTCCGCCTTCAGGTCGAGGCCGGTCATTTCGCAGTCGACCCACACCAGGTGTTCGTTCACGGGCGCTACTTTACGGCGTTCGGGATTGGCGCCGGCCACCGGGTGGTCATGCGGTGCCCGACCATCCCGAGTCGATGCCGCGGCTGCGTTCCCGCAAGCCGCGCACGTATCCGGCCTGGCCGATGTGCTGGGCGGTCTCGACCATCACCGAGACGAGGCGGACGCCGACCGTGACCGGCGGGGTGTAGCGGGTGTCGATCACCTCGTCGAGCCGGTCCTCGGCGATCGAGGCGAGCACGGCCTGGGTCTGCTCCCAGGTGGCCGCGGAGTAGCCGGCGAGCAGGTGGGCATCGGTGACGTTGAAGGCGCCGACTTCGACCGGGGTCATCCGGAATCCGTGGGCCTGTTTGAGGTAGGGCAGCCCGAACCGCTGGTACCAGCCGTCGGCGGTCCATGCCTGTTCGACGCCGCCCAGGTGGGCGAGGTGGTCGTCCTCGATCCGGGTGAGGTGCCAGATCAGCCAGCCGATCGAGTTCGCCTCCGGATCGGCCCGCCAGAGCAGGTCGTCGCCGGTGAGTCCGTCCAGCACTGCCGGGATGAGTTCATGGACGCGGCCCAGCGAGTCGCGCACGACGTCGAGAGTATTCATGCTGCCATCCTGCATCGCGGCTCCGACAAGGGCCAGATACCATCGATTCTGCGTCGGCCCCCGTAGCTCAGTGGATAGAGCAACAGCCTTCTAATCTGTCGTGCGCAGGTTCGAGTCCTGCCGGGGGCGCCGGGGGCGCCAGGGGCGCCCACACCCTGTGCACGGGGCCACGCGGCCCCGGCGCTGGGGAGGACCTCTTTTGTTGAAATAGGAGTCCGGGCGCGTGGGACCCCTGTGGAGTTTCTCTGACCGTCCGTGGTAGCACTAAGGTGCTCGATGCCGAGCAACGGGGGCTGCGCGGTGTGAGGAATTTGGGGGTGAGGGGATGGCGGAGCTACGTCGCGAACGTCTGCTGGAGGCTCTGGACTCTCCCTTGCCGCTGGTCGTGGTGGAGGCGGTGCCTGGCGGTGGTAAGCGAAACCTGCTCGATCAGTGGGCGCGGGAACCAGGGACGGAACGGCGCGTCGTCCTTCGCCTGGCTGCCGAGGCGAACCTGGAGCAGGTGGTGGGGATGGTCGGTGCGGCCATCCGGCGCACAGGCGCCGCAGCGGCGAGCCGGGATTCCGACGAGGGAAGCGTGGAGGCCCTGCGTCGGCAGGTGCGCGAGCTGTCGACGCCGGTAGCGCTCGGCCTCAACGGCGCTGACCATCTCCTGTTCGATGCCCTCACGGAGCTGCTGAGTCTCGTGGCGAGCGGCGATCGCTTCCGCTTGGTGATCGCGCTGTTCGACGGGTCCGCCGTCATCGACGCGGCGACCCAGTGCGGACTGGCGTACGCCGTGCTGGACGACCAGGACCTGGAGTTCACCGCGGACGAGGTCCTGGCGCTCATGCATGCCTGTCAGCTCTCCCCGGTCGACGGCGCCGCGTCCGCCGTCCACCACATCACCCGCGGACATCCCGGGCTGACGTCAGCGGTGCTGGAAGCCTTCCCCAGGGAAGCCGTGCTAGGCGCGATCACGTCGGGGCAGGCGCTCAGTGCGTTCCTCGTCAGGCTGGGTCCGGAGGTGCTCGGTTCCGGGGTTGCCAACTTCGTGGCGCGCCTGGTGCGAGTGCCACGTTTCTCGGCCTCGGAGGCGAGGCTGATCGCGGACGACGATCGCGCAGCGACCCACCTTCACCGGCTCCAGCGGCTGGGGCTGGGAGAGATGACCTACGTCGCGGGGACGCGTGAGCGCATGTTCTTCTGGTACGAGCCGGTTCGGCTCGGCATCGCGCGGTTCCTCGATGAGATCGGTGATCGTCCACAGGCTCTGCACGACCGGGTCCTGTCCGCCGCTGAGCGGGTGGACGACCACGAGCTACAGGTCGCCACCCTGGTGACGACCGGCGATCTGCACGGTGCCGAACAACTACTGCGCGACTGGTTGTGGGACGTGCTGCCGGACGGGAGCCAGCCGGTCTGGCGCACCTTGCAGGAACTCAGCCCGCAGCGGCTCAGTGACTACCCAGGGCTGCTCTGCGTCTGGCTGCGGGTCGCTCTCCAGCCCGGTCGGCTGGCTCCCGGCGTGACGACTGCCCTCGCCGCACAGGTGGTCGCCAACGCTCCTCGCGAGCCCTGGGAACGGCTGGCCGGACTGGCGCGAGGACTCGAACTGGCTCGTCAGAGCGGCGAGCCGGAACTGATCAAGAACTTCGCGATGCGGGCTCGGGATCTGGCTGCGGAACTGCCGACCACCTGGGCGCCCGCTCTCGTCCCGGCCACGGTGTCGGATCTGTTGGTGGTTGCGCAGGCCTCGCTGCAGCTCGGCAGCACCACTTTTGCCTCGGAGTTCGCGCAGCTGGCGATCCGGACGATCGAAGCCGATCGGCGTCGTCTCGATCCGACCGGGGCAAGGCTTGCTTTCGCGTCCCGCCTGGTGCTGTTCTCCCACCGCGAACGAGGCCGGGAGGATCCGGTCGACGCCGACGTGGTGCTGTCGGGCTGGAAGGACGACTGGCGGGAAGCCGATGCGGTGGCGGCGCATCTGGCGATCATGTGGCACGAGCTGGACGCCGGGAACCTCGCGCTGGCCGAAGCGCGCTGCCGGCTGGCGGTGGAGCGGGTGGCCCATCCGGTGGAGTGGCCGGCGTTGCTGTTCACGCGGGCGATCGTTCTGGCGATCCGGGGCGAGGCCGTGGAACTGGGCAGCGTCGCCCGACAGTACGAGCGGGCGAGCATCTGGAAGCGGGATCCGACCCTTCAGGTAGCGGGACAGTCCCACGAGTGGGCGAACGTCCTGATGCGAAGGCTCATCGGCCGAGATCTGCCCTCACCCGAGTTCCTCCCTCCGCAGGAAGGAGCCGAGCCGTTCTCCGATGCCGCCTTCGCTCCGAGGATCAACCACGCCGTCTGGCTCATGGAGGCGCTCACCGCGCTTCGCGCAGGACGCACGGCAGTCGCCCACGCGGCGCTCGAGCGCGCCATCACTGCGCTTCCGTCCTCGGGACTCGCGCCGGTGATCCTCTCGCTCGCCACGCCGGACGAGGTTCGTCAGCTGAGCGACATCATCAGTGACCACCCCGGTGGCGCCGCGCTCCGGCTCGAGCTGGCCTGCGACTACGCCAGGGCGGAACAGGATCCGCCGGGCGACCTGTCGACACGCGAACTCGAGATCCTCCGGTTCATCCGTGACGGAGCGTCGAACAAGGCCATGGCGGAGGCCATGTTCCTCTCGGTCAACACGGTCAAGTTCCACCGGGCCAACCTCATGCGCAAGCTCAAGGCCAACAGTCGCGACGAGGCGCTGGAGGCCGCGGCCAGGCTGGGACTCTAGGCGGTCGCGTCCGCACTCGGCACTGGCCGCGGCACGACGCGTCCAGGTGGTACCTACCTCGGGGTAGGCGGACGGCGCTGGTCGGCCACCCCTGGGGGTGGTTTCGCCCGCCTCGGGTCAGCGAGCGCCGATGGGCGAGGAACAATGACGTGTCCGTGCCCATTACGGGGTTTCTGGAGGCTCCTCGCAAGCAGGCGGAGAGGTGAGAAACCCCTCGTCAGCGGGAGTCCCACCTTGACGAGCCAGACCATTTCCCTTCGTCCCAGACACCGACGCACCCGACGTGGACTCGCAGGCCTACTCAGCCTGATCCTCGCCGTGTTCACCCTCGGGTTCATCGCACCGACGGCCTATGCGGCCACCGGCATCACGTCGAACCTTCTGCTGAACGGCGACACCTATGAGGGGACGCCGGTGGTCACCGAGGGTGACACCCTGACCCTTCGAGTGCAGTACACCGACCAGGTCGTGCCCGGCTCGACGGTCGAGTTCGAGCTCGGCGACAACGTGACCGTGAGTGCCGTTCCGAGCGGCAACTCGGCGATCACCAACGTGGTCAGGGATGGAAACAAGGTTCGGGTCACTTTCGCCGATCCGTGGCCGAGTGGGGTCAACCAGGGTGTCTTCGACCTGAAGTTCACCGTGAACTCGGTCTCGGCCAGCGTCAAGGAGCCGATCACGTGGAAGATTGACGGTGAGCAGTCCTCCCGCGAGGTCATCATCCGCAACAACGGCGACGTGTTCGCCAACGTCTCCAACGGCCAGGCCAAGGGGCTCTCGCCGGACAACCGCAGCAACTACGTGACCGTGACCAACGGCGTGGTCGCGCTCAACCCCAGTGTGATCGGCGCGCAGCTGACCACCTACACCCTGACCGTGCGCAGCGCGGACGCGCGCAACGGGTTCACGATCGCCGACCAGCTGCCGGCGAACCTCGCCTACGTGCCCGGTACCTTCTCGGCGCGATTGACCACCTGGGACGAGGACGGCCTGAACCGCTCGATCGACCCGTTCACCTTCTCGCCCACGGTGACGGGCAACTCTTTCACCAGCTCGGTCGACCTGCCGGCCGACTCCGTCCTGGAGATCACCTATGCGGTGACCGTCCCGGACGAGGCGGCCCGCGTGGCGCTGCAGGCCCAGTTGCAGGCCGCGGCCGACGACCGTGACGGCGAGCCCGGCAACTTCTCCATTCCGCTGCAGAACACCGCGACCTTCGGCACCGCGACGGAGCGGGCGACCTTCCGGCTCGTCGGCAGCCTGCCGCCGATCCCCGGGCCGGTGCCCGGCTCGGCCTTCGGCAAGACCTCCGACTGGAACTACCGGCAGCTGAAGACCGCCGACGGCACTCTCACCCCGCCGGAGCCGATCACCTACACCCTGACCGCGAACCTCGGCGACTGGGACGGCCGGGACGCGAACTACACACTCACGCGCAATGTGGTGCTCCGTGACCAGTTGCCCACCCAGGCGACCTGGCTGGCCTCCGATCCGACTTTCCTCACCGCCACCGGGATGACCCTGGTGCCGGCTGACGCCGTCGTGGCGTGCACCGACACGGGGATGGCCGTGGATGCCCAGGTCGGAACGTACTGCGTCTCCGGGCAGATGCTGCTGGTCAACATCGGCCGGGACAGCTCGACCAATGTCTCGATCAAGGTCAAGGCTCAGGTGAACACCCTCACCGGGTTGCCCACGACGTCCACGACGATCCGGGACGCGCATGCGTACACCCTCGGCAACACGGCGCAGTTCTTCTACCGCAGCGGCGGCCCGTACTCTGCGACCCGCAACGCGACGATCGTGAACCTGCCTCAGGACACGTCCGGTGGTATCAATGACTCCAGTGTTTTCACCAAGCGGGGTACGGCTGATGACGCCACGGTGGATCCGGGTGACACGGTGGGTATGGCTTACACGTTCACTGTGGCGGCGGGTAAGGGGATCGATGTCCGGGCGAGTCGCATTGTCGACTACGTCGACCACTCGGTTTTCGACCTCGCTGATCCGGACAGTATTCATATCGGCGGGACCTATGACGGGCAGGCCCTGGGCTCCGGCGAGTTCGCCACCAGCCTCGACGCCGATGGGAATCTTGTGATCGCGTTGAGTGATGCGGGGAAGGCGGTGGTGACCACCCGTGGTGTGGATAAGCGGTTGGTGGTCGACATCACGCTGACCACGGTGCCGTTTGACGGCAAGGAGACGAAGACCATCACGAACCGGGCGACGTTGTTCGGGCAGGATGGTGATCCTGATTACTGGTCGGAGAGCGGTACGGAGGCCACGTCGTATGGGGATGAGGCTGAGGTCCGCAAGACGGTGTTCGACCGGGGTGATGAGGACTGGGTGCAGACGCTCAAGGCGCAGCGGGATGCCGAGGGTCGGCTGATCCAGAGTGTGTACACCTATCGGGTGGAGTTCATTCCCCACGGCAACTATGACGGGGTCGTGATCGCTGATGTCCGCGACGTCCTGCCGGCGGGGGTGACGTTCCTTGGTTTCGTGACCGCGGCGAACGCGGCCACGGCGGCTGATCCGGTCACCGGCCCGGTCGATATCGGCGGGAACATTGAGGCGACCTACACCGGCGGGGTGGTGACCTTGAGGCAGCAGGACGGGACGGTCCTCGATGCTGGCGGGACGATCGCCGCCTACTTCGCGGTCCAGGTTGTTGATCCTTCGGCGTCGGTGCCGATCGTGAACCAGATCGGCACGAGCCGTGCCGAGATCGTCCCGGTGTCGTATGCGGTGGGTGACTATGTGTGGATCGACACCGATCGTGACGGTGTGCAGGATCCCGGCGAAGAGGTCCTTGCGGGCGTGACAGTGGAGCTCCTGAATGCTGCCGGGACGGTGGTGGGCACGGCGACGACCGATGCGCAGGGCCGTTACCTGTTCGACAATCTGGTGGCGGGCACCTATCAGGTGCGGTTCACCCTCACCGAGGAGCAGGCGGCCCGCTACACCTTCACCACGGAGGGTGCCGGCAGCAGCGATGCCGCCGATTCTGATGCGGCTACCCAAACCGACGCGAAGGTCGGCCTGACCCGGCCGTTCGTCCTGGACGGCACGAACCGGGCGCTCACCACCAGCTACGACCGGCAGGTGCAGGCCTCCGAAGGCATCGATCCCACCTGGGACGCCGGTGTCGTACTCAAATCGGTCTCGGTGGGCGACTACGTGTGGGTCGACACCAACCGCGACGGCAGACAAGACCCCGGCGAGCCCGGCATCCCGGGGGTAGTCCTCGAACTACTCGGCCCTGACGGCGAGCCCGTCACCGACGTCTACGGCAAGCCCGTCGGGCCGGTGACGACAGGTCCGAACGGCGAATACACCTTCGAGAACCTCCCCGCCCTCACCGGAGAACAGACCTACACCGTACGAATCGACCGAGACGCCTCGGCCGAAGCCCTACGCCCCTACATCCCCACCAACCCCAACCAGGGCGACCGGACCGGCGACTCCTCCACCTGGGAGACCACCACCGAGCCCGGCCAACTACACAACAACGGCGACCGCGACCCCACCCTCGACTTCGGATTCGTCACCAAGACCTATGCCATCGGTGACTATGTGTGGATCGACGCCAACTCCGACGGAATCCAGGATCCCGACGAGGACGCCCTGCCGGGTGTCCGGGTGGACCTGCTGGATGGCGACGGTCATGTGATCGCCACGACCACGACGAACGAGGCCGGCCGCTACCTGTTCGACAATCTCGTGGCGGGCACCTACCAGGTGCGGTTCACGCTGACCGACCAGCAGAAGAAGACCTACGCGTTCACCTCGCGCGACTCCGGGGACTCCGACGCGGCCGACTCCGATGCTGATCCTTCGACCGGCTTCACGGTCACGATCGTGCTGGGTGACGAGAACGCCGCACTCACAAAGGACTACGAGTACGGGACGGTCAATGCCTCCGAGGGCATCGATCCCACCTGGGACGCCGGGGTGGTCCTGGTGGCGGCCCCGCCCAGCGATCCCGGCGATGACGACGACGAGTTGGCCTTCACCGGTGTCGGCGGAGCGCTCTGGGGGACCGGCCTCCTGGGCATCGCGCTGGTGCTGCTCGGCATCGGCCTGAGGACTCGCCGGCAGCGGACGGAGTCGGCCGAATAGCAGTCCGCGGTTCAGACCGACGGAGCGGAGGGGCCGGGCGATCGCCCGGCCCCTCCGCTCATGCGGACCCGATTACTGAACGGAACTCCTCGGCCGCTGCGTGCTGCAACCCGGCGAAGCCGCGCTCCTCGCCGACGGCGATCCAGCGCGTGAACGCGACATGGAACACCCCGAGGGTGGCCTCCGCCGCAACGGCGGCAGCACCGGCCGCGAGGCCGCGTCCGATGAAGGCGTCGATGAGCGCAGCCCTCAGGGAGGCGAGCTTCAGCAATTCACGCTCCTGGAGGGCGGGGACGGACTCGAGCGCAGCCTGGCGGCGACGAGAATACGGTCGCCGCTCCGCCGGGAAGCTCGCGGCAAGCCCGTCCAGGGCGGCGGTGACCAGTTCACCTGGCCCTGCTTCGATGGGCGCCGCTGCCACCGCTTCCACCGCGCGCTCCTGCAGTTGCTCCGAACCGGCGAAGAGCACCTCGCGCTTGTCGGCGAAATATCGGTAGAACGTCCGCTCGGTGACGCCCGCGCGCTCCGCGATCGCCGCCACGGTGGTCTGTTCGTAGCCCCGTTCCTCGAACAACTCGATCGCCGCCGCGCGCAGCCGATCGGCCGCTCCGGGTTCCCACCTGACCATGGTGGTCATCATAGTGATGACAGACTCTGACGTCGGGTGGTAGCCTCGATGTCAGAATCTGACATCAGATCGATAGGGAGCGACCATGAATGTCTTCATGACGGGAGCGTCGGGCTGGATCGGATCGGCCGCGGTGCCCGAACTGCTGGCCGCGGGACACCACGTCCGCGGCATCGCCCGCTCTGAGCGGTCGGCCATCGCGCTCCGCGAGGCCGGTGTCGAGCCGGTCGCGGGCGATCTCGACCAGCTCGACGTGCTGCGCGCAGAAGCCGAGCGGGCGGATGCTGTGATCCACCTCGCCAACAAGCACGACTGGTCGAACCCGGCGGAGTCGAACCGCGCCGAGCGGGCGGCTGTCGAGACCTTCGTCACCGCGCTGGAGGGCTCGGGCAAACCGTTCCTGCTGGCCTCCGGCACGGCCATGGTGCTCGGACGCACCCTCACCGAGCTCGATGCCAACCCGTACTCCGGGCCGGAAGCTCCGCGTGGGGGCGCAGAGGCGCTCGCCATGGAGTGCGTCGAGCGGGGAGTGCGCAGCGTCGCGCTGCGGTTCGCGCCCACCGTCCACGGAGCGGGCGACCACGGCTTCCTGGCGAGACTGGTCCAGACCGCCTGTGAGCGCGGCGTATCCGGCTACGTCGGCGACGGCTCGAACCGCTGGGCGGCCGTCCACCGCTTCGACGCCGGACGCCTGGTCGCGCTCGCCCTGGCGAAGGCGTCCGGCGGTTCCGCGGTGCACGCCGTTGCGGAACTGCTCACGACGCGCTCCATCGCCGAGGCGATCGGTGCGGTCCTGGGCGTCCCGGTCGAGTCAGTCGATCCCGACCGGGTGACTGAGCACTTCGGCTGGTTGGGGTCGATCTTCGCGCTCGACCTGCCGGCGTCCGCGGCACTCACCCGGGAGCGGTTCGGGTGGGTGCCCACCCACCCCACGCTCGCCGAGGACCTGGCTGCGGGCGTCTACCCGGCGTGAAGGGAGTGGGAAGGGTTGTGAGCGCCCAGTCCGCGAGACATGGGCGTTGACAGGGCCGGCTCTCATATTGCTTGATTGTTCAAGTAATGCGACCCGGGAATTTCCCGAGTCGGCCCACCCTGGCAGCGACAAGGAGCGACCGTGACCATCGCCTACTGGATCGTGGCCGGCCTCCTGGCCCTGGCCTTCCTGTTCGCAGGCCTGACCAAGGTCGTCCGCTCGAAGGAGAGTCTTGCCGGCTCCGGCGCCGGGATGGCCTGGACCGACGACTTCACCCCGGTTCAGGTCAAGCTGATCGGTACCGCTGAAGTGCTCGGCGCCGTGGGACTGATCCTGCCGAGAGCGCTCGGCGTCGCGGCGGTGCTCAGCCCGATCGCTGCCGTCTGTCTGGCTGTGGTGATGATCGGCGCGGTCGCCACGCATGTGCGGCGCAAGGAGAACTTCGTCCCGCCGCTGTCTCTCGGCGTGCTTGCGGTCGCGGCGGCCGTGCTGGGTTTCCTGACCCTGACCTGACGTGGGGCGACCTGGTGTGGGCATGATGGCGATGTGGCAGACGAACCCGGGCTGGTGTCGCTGACCGACGAGCTGTACGCGCGGCCGCCGGCGGAGTTCGTCGCACGTCGTGACGAGTTGGCCGGTCAGGCGCGGGCGTCCGGTGACCGAGGGTTGGCCGCCCGGATCAAGACGCTGCGCCGTCCCACCGTCGGCGCGTGGTACCTCAACTCCGCCGCCCGCGCCCGGCTGGCGGGCCTGGACGACCTGATCCAGCTCGGGCAGGAGCTCAGGGACGCCCAGAGCCGCGGCGACTTCGCCGCGCTTCGTGAGCTGGCTGCTCGCCGCGGTCCGCTGATGAACGCGGTGCTGCGTGAGCTGGTCAGCCATCTCGCAGGGATTGGTGTCACTGCCACGCCCGCAGGGCTAGAGGAGGCGCGCGGCACTCTGTCCAGTGCCCTTGCCGATCCGGACGTCGCCGAGGAGCTGTCCCGGGGACGGCTGGATCGGCCGCATGTGTACGGAGGCTTCGGTGAGTTGTCCGGCGTGGTGGCGGCTTCCCCTGCGCGCGTCCCGGTCGATGTGGAGGCCGAAGCGGCTGCCGCGCAGCAGGAGCTGACGGACGCTGAGGCCGAGTTGGCCGCCCGGACCGCTGACCGGGACGCGGCCGAGGCCCGCGCGCGAACGGCTCGGGAGGCGGTGGAGGCGCTCGCCATCGAGCTCGCCGAGGCGCGTGCAGGGCTGCGGGCGGCCGAGGATGAACTGCGCGGCATCACCGATCGGCAGAATGAGGCGCGGAAACGCGTCGAACGGGCCCATCGGCAGGTGACGAGCGGGCCGTCGTCCCGCGCGTGAGGATGCTAGGCGGCGCGCGCCCACTCACCGATGAACTCGATATCGAGCCGTGCGCGCGGGCGCCATCCTGGTTCCAGCAGGGGTGGCGGTTTGCCTGTATAGCGATGGCCGGTGGGCGTGGTGGTGATCACCGTTCCGTTCGGCTGGGGTGATGCACTCCAGCCGACTGCTTCCTTCACTTGATTGCAGCGTTCGCACAGGCCCTGGCCGTTGCTGGCGCTGGTGGGTCCGCCGAGCCGGTGGGGTGTCACGTGGTCGGTGTGACGGATGGGGGCGCAGCACCAGGGAGTGCGGCAGTACTGGTCACGCGTCTGGACGTATCGCCGCATGTTCTTGGGGAACAGGCGGCGCCTGGACTCCATCGCGATCAGTTCGCCGGTCCTGGGGTTGGTGTACAGCCGGCGTAGCCACAGGTTGGTGCCGCGGTCGAGGCCGGCGAGCAGAGAGCGCGCGTGCGGTGTCCGCGGTCAGGGTGGGCAGCGCGTCGACCCAACCGGCCAGGTCGGCGGTGGTGAGTGACTGCTCCATCGCTACATATTATCCGAACGTATGTTTGAATACAAGAGGTAAACTGAGATTTTTCAAGGAGGCTGAGCGGTCCGTAGTGGGCATGTGCCTCGATCAGCTCGCCAGCCGGACATGGCGGCGGCCCTTCGTGACGCTCGCTGGCGCTCGCTCCTCAGGGACCGTGAAAGTGGTCGCGTGGCCAGCGGTTTCGCGTCCCCACCTTCGCGAGTTCGCGCTGCCGGTACTTCGGCAGCTTGGCGACGACGACCTCGTAGGCGAGGTCGGCCAGCTCGAGGATCTCGTCGTCCGGCACCTCGCGCTCCAGCGGCAGGCTGTTGAAGTACGGCTGCTGGACGGGCGGGCAGTGGTAGCCGCGGACCACGACGCCCGGGTAGAGCGCGCGGTACTCCTCGGCGGTGACCGGGTCGCAACTGAGGGTTGCGGTCAGCACTCCGCGGAGGGTGAACACCTGGGCGAAGAGCCTTCCGGTGGCCTGCGTGGGCGCCTTCACCTTCACCACGGCCACCCCGGGTCCGAACGGGAAGTCGAGATACGCGCCCGGCTTCGCCAGGCAGTGGTCCAGCAGCGCGTTCTCGTCCACGACGACCAATCTAGAGACTGGCTCTGACGTACGTACGGACCTACTGCACCCGGGCGAGCTCCTCCTGCTCCAACTGGGTGTAGGCGATCTTTCCGACCAGCGTCGTCGGCAGTTCATCCCTGAATTCGATGCTGCGCGGGATGGCCCACTTCATCAGGTGCTTCCTGCAGTGGGCGATCAGGTCGCCGCGCAGCCGATCGTCGCCCGCGACGCCCTCGGCCGGCACCACGAACGCCTTGACCGACGACATCTGGTACTCGTCCGGCGTCCCGATCACGCACGCGCGGCGCACCTGCGGATGCGCCTCCAGCACCTGCTCCACCTGCGCCGGGTACACCGAGACTCCAGACACCTTGATGATCCGTTTCTTGCGCCCCTTGAAATACAGGTAGCCGTCCGAATCCATCGTCCCGATGTCACCGGTGTGCAGCCACGTCCGGCCATCCTCGTGCCGGCGCAGCGTGACCGCGGTCGCGTCGGGGTCGTGCAGGTAGCCCTTCATCAGGGTCGGCCCGGTGACGCAGATCTCGCCCTCCTCGCCGTACGGCAGTTCGAGGCCGCTGCTGTCGGCCACCACCACCCGCATGCCAGGGATCGGGATGCCGATCGAGTTCTCCCGGTACTGGTGCGATGGCGACACCGTGCAGGCCGTGACGCACTCGGTCAGCCCGTAGCCCTCCATCAGTTCCACCCGGCTGCCCTGGGCGGCGATGGCCTTGTCGAAGCGCTCTTTCAGCGCCGGCGTCAGCGAGTCCCCGCCGGAGTACGCGCCGCGCAGGTGCTCGAAGGAGACCTTCGCGAACGTCGGCTCCGTCAGCAGCGCCTGGAACAGGGTCGGCACCCCTGCGATGTAGGACGGCGAGTACCTGATCAGGTTGTCGATGTAGATCCGGGCGCTGAACTCCGGGACGAGGATCGCGAACGCGCCCACGGTCAGCGGCGTGTGGATGCACAGCCCCAGCCCGAAACCATGGAAAACAGGCAGGATCGCCAGCACGCTGTGGCCGGGTCCGATGCCTGTGATGGCCTGCATCGAGACGGCCAGCGCATTGAAGTTGGCGGCCGACAACTCGATCCCCTTGGGCAGGGCGGACGTGCCGCCGCTGAAGAGGACGACGTCTCCGGGGGTTTCGTCCCTTCGAGACACCGTCCTCGGCTCGACCAGCCGATGGGGGGTCTCGGGGCCTCCGTCAGGCTCAGCCAGCATGACCGGTCTGGCCTTCAGGAAGCGGCGCCACGTGATGATCCGCGGGTCGTCCTTGGGGACCGGGTCGATCTTGCGTCCCTTCGTCACCTTGAAGCCCAGCTTCTTCGCGCTGGAGAGGTAGTCCGAGAAGTGGCAGATCAGCAGCTTCTCCACGTCGGTGTCGGCGAGGATGTCCCGGAACCGCCCGTAGAACATGTCCATCGTGACCGCCCAGCGGCTGCCGGTCTGGTTCAGGTAGTGCTTCAGCTCGGTCGGGGACGACAGCGGGTGCGTCATCACCGCCCGCGCGCCGATCCGGTTCACGGCGTAGAACAGGACGATCGCGTTGGGCACGTTCGGCATCGACAGCGTCACGCTGTCTCCCGCGTGGATGCCCTGGGCCAGCAGCGCCTCCGCGCAGCGATCGATCTCGGCCTGCAACTCGGAGTAGGTGATCCGTCGCCCGACATAGACCAGTGCTGTCGCCTCAGGCTGGCGTCGCGCCGATTGCGCGACCAGCTCGTACATGGACGCGTCCGGCACCTCGATGTCGGCCGGGAGGTCGCCGTAGAAGGCGAGCCAGGGCCGCTCTGACATGGCTGCTCCTAGATCTGCCGCAGTTCTTCCGGGTGGTTCAGATAGGTGTCGAACAGTTCGAGCGCACGGGCGTCGTAGTAGCCGTCGGCGATCCGTTCGTCCAGGGCGATTTTCAGCTCCACCGTCCGCCGCACGGCAGGGTTACCGTCCTCGCCGACGACCACGGTCGGCTTCACCTGGCCGATCGTCACGAAGAGGCTGCAGGTGCCCCACTCGAACAGGTGGTGGTAGGCGGCCCCCATGCCCACGCTGCCGAGGTTCGCCACGTAGGCGCTGCACCGCAGCGGATCGACGCCGCGCAGGAAGGCGGGCGTGTCGACGTAGAAGTCCCAGATCGACAGCAGGTTCACCGCGAGCTGCAGCACGCTGCGGGGCAACCGCAGGAACAGCTCGATCAAGCCCTCGTCCGACTTCTGCTCGCCCGACTTGGCCGTCCGGATCTCGCCGCGGACCTTCCGCAGGGCGGCTTCCGCGTCGTCGTCGGGTCTCACGCTCACGAACACGTTCGTCTCGGAGCTGTCGAGCGTGTACTGCCTGCGAGCGACGAACGACAACTCCACGTCGCGGCGCTGGTAGAGCCGGCGTCCGATGATGTAGCGGTTCAGGGTGGGACGCTCGCGCAGGATCCGGACCAGCGCCAGCAGGATCGCCTCGAAGATCGTGATCTCCTCGTCGGTCCCCTTCTTGGCCTCGATGAAGGCCAGCAGGTTCTCCGCGTCCACCACCACCGGGTAGTACGCGATCGACTCGTTGCGTCCCTTCATGATGAAGGGGAAGATCGCGTTGAAGCTGCGACCGAGGTCGACCCGGGTCGCGCCGCGGCGTCCTCGCCTGCGCCTGCCTGCTCCGCTCATTGGGCTCCGTCGTCTTCGGGACCGGAATCGCGCACCGGCCACGCGATGAGTCAATCAACAAACCGATCGCAGGCTAGTACCCGTCGCCCGGCGCGTCGCCCCGTCTTTCGCGAACGCGGTCGGTGTCGCTGAGTGGGGGACGGGCGACCGTGACGGTCCCGCTGACCGGCTCGCGGGGCAGAGTGGTCCTGGGCCGGGACGAGTGGAGCCGCACCGGACGCAGTTGGTGGCCGTCCGTCGGCGGCTCGGCGAGCGAGCGCAGCCGCCTCGCATAGCGGAGGACCAGCGGTCCGCGCGCTGGCAGCGGGATGCGATTGCGCTGGAACACCACCTGGACGGAGATCAGGACGAACAGCTGCCGCAGCATGCCGCGGAAGGCGGGCGACCAGGCGTCCCAAAGGCCTTCGGCGTGGAGGTAACGACGCAGGATGTCGAGCGCCGCGGCCACGGAGAAGACGTTCTTCACCCCGAACTGCCCAGTGATGCTGTCGGGGCGCAGGCAGTAGTGGTAGTAGGCGCGCCGGGTGAGAGCGACGGAGTCCGCCCGGGCCAGGATGCGGGTGGTCGTGGCGATGTCCTCGTACAGGATGCTGGGGAACGGCGGGTCGCCCGGGTGGAACAGGCTGCGCCGGTAGAGGCGGTTCCAGGCGAAACCCGGCATTCGGACCGGGTTCAGCGAGAGCCTGGCCGCCTGCACGCCGGAGAAGTGCGTCGCGCGCGGCAGGAACGGGAACGGCGCCCTGAGCCCCCACTGGTGGAACCAGAAGCCGCACACGACGACGTCCGCCCCGGTCGAGGTGGCGATGTGGAGCAGATCGGCGATGAAGTCGGGCTCCACCCAGTCGTCCGCGTCCACCAGGCAGACGAACTCGCCGTGCGCAATGCTCAGCGCCGCGTTCCGGGCCGGGCCCAGGCCGTGATGCTGCTGACTGACCACCTGCACTTCCGGATGCAGCTCGTGATAGCGGTGCATGACGTCGCCCGAGCCGTCGGTGGAGCCGTCGTCCACGACGATGATCTCCAGCGGACGGTGGGTCTGCGCCAGCAGTGAGTCCAGGCAGCGAGGCAGCAGCCCGGCCACGTTCCACGCCGGTACGACCACGCTCACGAGCGTCGTCATCGGCACCTCCTCGACGACAATTGTGTGCCTGTTCTTCCCGGACGCGAGCCGCCTCCCCGCACGGTGGCCAGCGGCTGTCAGTACGGGGTGGCAACATGATCGACGCCATGCACTCGCTCAGACCAACGACGCGCAGGACCCGCCGCAGGGCCCCGCTGCTCATCATGCTCGGGCTCGTGCTGGTGCTGGCGGCGGGAGCGCTCGTGGCTTGGGGACGGCCGGTCGTGAGCGGTCTCCTCGCGAGCCAGCAGTCACAGGGGAACACGCTGCTCGTCAGTTCCAGGGAAGAGGTTGCGAAGGCGCGGACGCTGCTCGACCAACTGCCCGTCGGCCCGCGCCCGGGGGTCTCCCGCGACTACCGGCGGGCCGCGTTCGGCGACGCCTGGACCGACACCGACGGCAACGGCTGCAACCAACGCGACGACGTGCTGCTCCGCGACGTGGTGAAGTCCCAGCCCTACCGCGTCGGGCGGCAGGGCGGCTGCGACCACGACGTGCTGGCGGGCACCTGGATCGACCCGTACTCCGGCTCCTCGATCACCCTCACCGACGCCAAGCAGCGGAGCCAGGCCGAGTCGGTGCAGATCGACCACATCGTGCCGCTGAGTGTCGCCTGGCGATACGGGGCCAACACCTGGACGGACGCCAAACGACTGCAGTTCGCGAACGACCTGCGCGACCTGGTCGCATCCGGTGGGGCGTCCAACCAGGTCAAAGGCGGAGCGGACGCGTCCGAATGGCGGCCGCCCCGGGCCGCGCAGTGCGGCTACGCCGTCCGCTACGTCCAGGTGTTGGCCGCTTACTCACTGCCGACGGACGCGTCAGGGAAGCGCGCGTTGGGCGACATGCTGGCGACCTGCGGGTGAGTGGGGGCTTCGACGGGCTCAACCAACCGGATGGTCGAGCTTGTCGAGACCCGTGGTGGTTTCGACCGGGCTCAACCAGCCGAGGGCCGCCACTCCAAGGACGGTGCCACCACCCGCTCCACCGCGTGGCTGAGGCCGGGGGAGTCGTCGAGCTCGAACCGGCCGTCGCGATACGGCGAATTGGGGTCGTCCAGGGCGATCGACCACCAGGCGGCGTCGAGGTCGTGGACGCGGTCGGGGCTGAGGGTCGCGGCCAGCGCCGCCGCGGCAGACACGCCGAGCTCAGACTCCATCATCGAGCCCACCATCACGCGCAGGCCGGACGCCAGCGCTTCCCGTCCGATCGCCAGACCGAGGCCCAGCCCGCCGCACTTGGCGAGCTTGATGTTCACGATGTCGACGGCGCCGGCCTCGATCGCCCGGCGCAGGTCGTGGATCGTGAACACCGATTCGTCCAGCACGATCGGTACGTCGAAGCGACGACGAAGTTCCGCGTGTCCGGCGACGTCCCAGGCCGGCAGCGGCTGCTCGAGGAACTCCAGCGGCACCCCGGCCTCGGCCAGGGCCTCGATCGTCGCGGTCGCCGTGGCAAGGTCCCAGGCCTGGTTGGCGTCGATCCGGACGGGCCGCCGCGGGTCCGCGCGATGGATGGCCATCACCCGCTCGACGTCGGCCGGGTCGAGGCCCACCTTGATCTTCACCCGGTCGAACCCGGACGCCGAGAGGGTCGCCGGGCTCCACGCGCCACCGTCCGCCGCGATCGTGACGTCGGTGGCCACGGACGGCGCCTCCCCGCCGAGCAACCGGACGAGGGGCTGACCGGACGCACGCGCCAACAGGTCGAGCACAGCCACCTCGCACGCCGCCCGTGCGCCACCGTTGGCGACGACCGCCTGCTCCAGCCAGCGACCCACGTCGGACAACGGCCCCGAAGCAGGGTCGCGGCCGACCACGGCTCCAGCCAGCGGGCCGTGCACGCATGCCTCCACGCTCTCCAGTGACTCCCCGGTCACCCGCCACACCTGCGGCGCCTCGCCGTAGCCGGTGTTGCCGTCCGCGTCAGTGACCCGCACCGCGACGCTGAACACATGGCTCGTGCGGCGCAGCGACGTGACGAACGGGGTGTGCAGTTCCCGGACGAGCCGGGCGGTCGCTAGCTCGGTGATCCGTGCCATCTGTTCCAGTGCTCCCAGGTGATCGTGCTCAGCCGGGCGACCAGCGCCTGGCCGTCCGCATGGTCGAGGTCGGACGTCGTGCACACCGCCAGCACGTACGGCGGCGCCGAATCGGGCCGGACCAGCGCGACATCGTGGTTCACGCCCGGCACCCAGCCGCCCTTGCTCGCGCTCCACGTGCCGGACGGCAGGCCCGCCGGGATCATTCCGCGGTGCTCCTGGCGGGCGAGGATCCCCAGCGCAGTGTCGCTGTCAGCCCTGCTGAGCAGGGTGGCGTCGGCGAACCCCGACATCAGCGCCGCCAGCCCCGCGGCGGTCACCGTGTTCGTGATGCCGGCCGCCTCCGCCGCAGCGTCGCCGATCAGCCGCTCGACCCGGATCGGGCCGTCCAGCCCCGCACGGACGAGGAACCGTCGCACGCTGGCGAGGCCGAGCCGCTCGACGAGCAGGTCGGTGGCGATGTTGCTGGAGACCGTGATCATCCGCTCGGAGAGCTCGAGCACGTCCGCCTCGTCGCCGAGTCTCGCCCAGGTCTGATCGTCCTGGTCGTCGGCCTGCTGCAGGACGAAGGTGCCGCCTGCCGCGCTGTCGAACCGCTCGTGCACGACCACGCGCCGAAAAGCGTCCTGCAACTCGGACGCCCGGTCGGCGAGCACCGCGCCCAGCACGGCCAGTTTGATCGTGCTCGCCGGGTAGTGCGGGGTGTGGGCGTCCCGCCCGGCGACCACGTCCGCTGAACGCAGGACGATCGAGAAGCGGCCGGCCAGCCCATCCAGTTCGGCGTCCCAGGTGTCGCGGAGTTGGTCGGCGAACGCGGTGGGCACAGCGACAACGTACTCACATCGGCGCACCGCGTGCGGTAGCGTCCGAGGCAGGACCACTTGACCCGGAGGCGGCCAATGCCCGGTTTCACGCTCCCCGGCTGCGAGTTCGGCGTGGCCACGGCGGCCACCCAGATCGAGGGTGGCGATATCGACACGAACTGGCACCGCTGGGCCGCGGCCGGACGCATCTCCGATGGCTCGACCCCCGCGCGGGCAGCCGATCACTGGAACCGCGTGGCGGAGGACGTCGGGCTGCTCGCGGAGCTGGGCGTCCGGCACTACCGGATGGGGCTGGAGTGGGCACGGATCGAGCCGGAGCCTGGCGAGTTCGACCAGAGCGCGTTCGACCACTACCGCGACGAACTGACCCGGCTGGCGGATGCCGGGATCACTCCGCTGGTCACGCTCCAGCACTTCAGTCTGCCCGGGTGGCTGGTGGACGCCGGCGGCTGGCTCGGTCCCCACGCGATCACCGTGTTCCTGCGGTTCGTGGAGAAGGTCGTGGACGAGCTGGGCGACCTGGCGAGCGAGTGGGTGACGACCAACGAGCCCAACATCTACGCCACGCAGGGCTACCTGCTGGGCGTCTGGCCGCCGGGCGAGCGCAGCTACGCCCGGACGGTCGCGGTGCTCCAGGTCCTGGTCGAGGCCCACCTGGCCGCCTACCCGCTCATTCACCGGCTGCAGCCGCACGCCAGAGTCGGCGTCGCGCACCACCTGAGGGTGTTCGCGCCCGCGCAGCCGTGGAATCCCGTGCACCGGGCCGCGTCGGCGGCGTCCCGGCACCTCTTCCAGGCCGCGCTCGTGCGGGCGCTCAGCACCGGCAGGTTCGCGCCGCCGCTGCGCCGGCCGAAGGGGGTCCGTCCCGGCCGCTACTACGACTTCCAGGGCATCAACTACTACTCGCGCAGCACCGTCCGGACGCTGGGTGACGGCGTGGCGGAGAACGTGGACGTGAACGACCTCGGCTGGGAGATCCACCCCGCCGGGCTGGTCGAACTCGCCGCCTGGGTGCACCGCCGCTACCCGGGGCCGATCTGGATCACGGAGAACGGCGTCGCGGACGACACGGATGCCTTCCGCTCGCGCTTCATCTACGACCACCTCGCGGGGATTGCGGCGTCCGGGCTGCCCATCGAGCGCTACTACCACTGGTGCTTCACCGACAACTGGGAGTGGGCCGAGGGCGAGTCGGCCCGGTTCGGTCTCGTCCACCTCGACTACCCGACGCAGCGGCGGACGGTGAAGGAGTCAGGCCGTTTCTACGCCGACATCATCGCCCAGCGCGGCGTGACGCCTGCCGCCTACGAACGCTGGGTGGCCGGCCAGACGTACCCGACGAACGGAGGACGCCCGTGACCACCACTCCGGCCCCGGCGGCGATCGATCGGCGCAACCTGTGGACCTTCGGCGTCGGCACGACGGGCCGTGACATGGTCTACACGCTGGTCAGCCTGTACCTGGTCTTCTTCCTCAGCGACGTGCTGAGGCCGCCCAGGGACGAGTTCCTGTGGGCGAGTTCGCTGATTCTGCTCGCGCGGCTGTTCGACGCCGTCGCCGACATCGTGATGGGCGCGGTCGTCGACAACACCCGCACCCGCTGGGGGCACTACAAGCCGTGGATCGCAGGGGGAGTGGTGGCGTCCGCGACGTTCACCGTCCTGCTGTTCGCCGACCTGGGGTTCAGCGGAGTGGCGTTCGTGGTGGGCTTCGCGCTGATCTACCTGTTCTGGAGCCTGTCGTGGACGGCGAACGACATCCCGTACTGGTCGCTGCTGCCTGCGCTGACCCTGGACCAGAAGCAGCGTGAGCGGTTCGGTTCGGTGGCCAAGATCTTCGCGACGCTCGGACTGTTCGTGGTCGTGGTCGCGGTGATCCCCGTGACGACCCTGCTCTCCGGGGTGGTCGGCAACGTCCGGGCGTGGACGCTCTTCGCGCTCGCCCTCGTGGTGATCATGCTGTGCAGCCAGTCGGTGACACTCTTCGGCGTGCGGGAGCCGCCGATCGTCGCCGAGCAGGAGCGCACCAGCCTGCGGGAGTTGGCGAAGGTGGTGTTCGGCAACGACCAGCTGCTGTGGACGGCCATAGCGATGGTGCTGTTCATGACCGGCTATCTCACCACCACGACCTTCGGCACGTACTACTTCAAGTACGTCTACGGCGACGAGAACATGTACTCGCCGTTCGGCGCGGTGCTGGTGGCCAGCCAGTTGCTCGGCTACGCGATCTTCCCGGCGCTGTCGCGGCGGTTCTCAAGGCGCACCCTGTACACGGCGGCGACCGGGCTGATCCTGGCCGGCTATCTGGTGTTCTTCTTCTCGCCTACCCAGATCGGGTTCATCGCCGCGGCCGGGCTGCTGCTGTTCATCGGGGACTCGTTCATCACCCTGCTGATGCTGGTCTTCCTCACCGACACCATCGAGTACGGGCAGTGGAAGCTGGGCCGCCGCAACGGCGCGGTCACGTTCGCGCTGCAGCCGTTCATCAACAAGGTGGGCGCGGCACTGTCCACGCAGATCGTCGCGGTGGCCATCGTGATCGCCGGGGTGAACCCCGACCAGCCGGCCGACACGACGCCGTCCGGACTGCTCACGATCAAGCTGGGCATGCTGGTGCTGCCACCGATCCTGATCGTGATCAGCTACCTGATCTACCGGGCCAAGTACCGCATCGACGACGCCTTCTACGCGCAGATCGTGAGCGAGCTGAAGGAACGCGGCCAGCTGCAGTGAAGCGGACGCCGAGAGCGGCTCAGTCCGACTTCTCGTCCTTCTTGCGCTTCTTCCGCTTCTTGCGCGCCTTCGCCCAGGCGAGCACCTTCTTCTCATCCCACAAGGGCGTGCGGCCGTCGGCCCAGCTCTCCTTGGGCGCGTGATACTCCTTGCCGCTCTTGCGCTCCTTGGACATCGCCGAACGGAACTGCTCCTTGGGGATACCCACCAGGTCGGCGGCCTGCGACGTCGTCAAGTACACAGACCGCACCCTACTGTCTCCGCCGAGCGCGCGTTCAGACCTGTGGATGCCTCGGTTCGAGAACATCGAGGACGGTGACGACGTGGCTCGCCGAGTTCTCCTTGAGCACCCAGTCGGCGGTGAAGAGGTGGAAGAACCCCTTGATCGCCCCCATTGCCATAGCCATGCCTGCCTCCTCTCCTACGGAATCGTGTCCTGCAGACGAGCTTAGCATCGCTAGAGATGCCAGACAAGCATCCCTAGCGATGCTAAGCAGGCTTCGTCCGGACAGCGATACCTCGTTCGGCGACAAAACGCTGCCGAAACATGCAGACGCTGCCGGAATTTCGGCGGCGCGGACGAATTTCGGCGGCGTTTGTGACAGGGGGGACGGAAGGTGACCTCAGTAGGCCGAGGCGCCGCGTCCCAGCAGCGCGGCCAGCGAGGTGGCCGGATGGCCGGCGAGCTGGAGGACGTCGTCGGTCACCGCGGCGAGCTCACCGGCGGCGATCGCGGTGTACGTGGAGACCCAGGCGTCCACCTGCCAGTCCGGAGCGCCGTAGGACGCCCGGGACGCGTACGCCTCTTCGACCGTCTCGTCGTGGTAGCTGACCGGACGGCCGAGTCCCGCGGTGAGGACGGCGGCGATCTCGTCCAGCGTGAGCGACTCCGGCCCGGTGAAGGAGTAGGTGGCATTCGCGTGCCGCGCGGGATCGAGCAGGACGGTCACCGCGGCATCGGCGATGTCGTCCTGCGCCACGGCGGCCACCCGGCCGTGCCCGGCAGGCCCCCGGATCACGCCGTCCTCGCCGACCATGGCGGGCAGGAAGTCGGCGTAGAGGTTGTCGCGCAGGAAGGTGTGCGACATGCCACTGTGTCGGAGATGCTCCTCGGTCGCGTAGTGGTCGCGGCCCAGGGTGAACGTGCAGTCGGGGGCCGCGCCGTAGAACGAGATGTACACGACGTGCCGCACGCCGGCGGCCGCAGCTCCGTCGATGAAGGACCGGTGCTGTGCCACGCGATCCGGGGTCTCGGACGCGGACACCATCAGCAGCGTCTCCACCCCGGTGAGGGCCTCGGCCACCGCGTCGCGGTCGCCGAACGGAGCTCGGACGGCCGTGGCGCCCTCCAACTCCGGCGCGCGGGACAGATCGCGCACGAGCAGCCGTTGCGTGACGCCGGCGTCCGCCAGCCGGCGCGCGATCCGTCCGCCCAGTCGTCCGCTTGCCCCCGTGATGCCCAGCGGTGTGTCGGTCATGCCACCATCATGCGCTGGAGGGGCCGCAGTGTCGCCAGGGCCGGTCGCGCTCGGGCCCGGTGACCGGACGGGCCGAAGGCACGTGAGGCAGGTCGGAGTCAGCGACGAACCTCACTCATGCATTCTCTCCCGGGTCGGATTGGGACGCCGACGCATTCTGGAGGGGTGCGGGGGAGGACCATAGGCGTTGCGCTGCTGGTTGCGCTGGCGCTTGTCGTCGTCGCTGTGCCGGCGTTCCCCCTCGAGACGCTCGCGATGTGGCTGAGGCTGAAGTACGGCACGGCGATCGTGAACATCACCTCCCCGGCGAGCGGCGATCGCACCGGCCCGAGTTTCTCGTTGTGGCTGCGCCCTGACACGAGCAGCGAGACCTTCGCGGGAGTGCTCGCCGATGTCGACAACAACTGGTATGGAGGGTGGGGCGACGACGCGGACTACGACGTCCACGCCAACGGAATCGAGTTCTGCCGCCATGCCGACCATCAGGCCGATCGCGATCGGCTTCGGGAGGCCCTGCGTTTCGTGGGCGCCTCCCTGGCTACGGAATGGAGTTGCACGGGGTACCGGCCCGACGCCGGCACGGAGTTCGAGAGCTTCGCTGCGGACACGCTGACCGTCCGCAATGCCCTGCAGGCCGCGGGTGAGCGCGGTCCGGTGATGCTCAGCGACAGCGTTGACTGGGCGCGCCTCAGCCGAACGCTCCCGGACGTGGTGGCTGCCGTCGGCGGCGTCGACTCGGTCGCGTTCGCCGACTTCTCCGACCGCGAGGTCATCCTGTTCGTGCAGCCGACCGCACGGTTGGCCCCGCTGAGCCGCGCCGCGCGGGACGCCGCAGGCGACCGCCTCCAGGTGTCCGTGCGCAACGCCTACACCAGCGACCCCGTGCTGATCGGGCTCCGGAGTGTCTGGCTGCGGCAGCCGGGTGTCCGGTCCGCGGTGTTCGCACAGGATGCCGTGACCATCGACTGCACAGACGGGCGCGCGGCGGCCCGCGTCGCCACCCTGGTCGCGTCGCAGCGGCCCGCCTACCGCTGGCGGGTGACGGCCGGCGATCGCAGGGACGGCGACCCGCAACTGGCGACCTACCTCTACGACACCTACGAGGACGCCCGACCGCGCAGGGTCGAACGGTTTGCCCGGCTCGCCCGGCTCCGCACGGTCACGGCCGTGCGCTGGATCGAGGTGGACGGCTCTCCGCCGATCGTCGACGTGAGGTCGTCCGCGACCGACGTGCTGCCGCTGCTGCCTGCCGTCCGGGACATCGCGGGAGACGCCTTCCTCGACATCACGTGGGCAGGGGGCGGGGATACCGGCCCGTTCCTGGCCAAGCCGCCGATCACCATCGCCGACGTGAGTCCACACAGCACGATCGACCCGCAGACGCTCGTCGACGCCTGGAACCGCTGATTGGTGGCACGATGGCCGGGCCATGAGACTCACCGAGCTGATCCCGTCCGATCCGACCGACCCGGACGCGCTGTACGCCGCCTTCGTCGAGTGGGCGGCAGCGGACGGGATCACGCTCTACCCCCACCAGGACGAGGCCATTGTCGACATCCTGACCGGCGCGAACGTGATCGTGACCACCCCGACCGGCTCGGGAAAGTCGCTGATCGCCACCGCCGCCCACTTCGCCACCCTGGCCGCCGGCGGGCGCAGCTACTACACCGCACCGATCAAGGCCCTGGTCAGCGAGAAGTTCTTCGCGCTGTGCGCAACCTTCGGGGCGGCGAACGTGGGCATGGTCACGGGCGACGCGTCCGTGAACGCCGATGCGCCGATCGTGTGCTGCACCGCAGAGATCCTCGCCAACATCGCGCTGCGTGAAGGCCGGACGGCGGCCGTCGACCAGGTGGTGATGGACGAGTTCCACTTTCTCGCCGACCGCGATCGAGGCTGGGCCTGGCAGGTGCCGCTGGTGGAACTGCCGCAGGCGCAGTTCGTGATCATGTCCGCCACGCTCGGCGACATGACCGAGACTGCCACCGCTCTCGAGAAGCGCACCGGACGTCCGGCCACCATCGTGGGTGGCGCCGTTCGGCCGGTCCCACTGGTGTACTCGTGGGCCATCACGCCCGTGCACGAGACGATCCAGGGCTTGATCGACGACCGGCAGGCGCCGGTGTACGTCGTCCACTCGACGCAGGGCAGCGCGGTCGACCGCGCGCAGGCCCTGCTCAGCTCGGGAATCGTCGACCGCAGCCACCGTTCGGAGCTGGTGGACGCGTTGCGCGGGTTCCGGTTCTCCGGCGGCTTCGGACGCACGCTCTCCACGCTGCTGCACGCCGGCATCGCCGTGCACCACGCCGGGATGCTGCCGCGCTACCGGCGGCTCGTGGAGACGCTCGCCCAGCGCGGACTGCTCACGGTGATCTGCGGCACCGACACGCTCGGCGTCGGGATCAACGTGCCGATCCGGACGGTGCTGTTCGCCTCGCTGACGAAGTTCGACGGCCGCCGGACCCGCGTGCTGCGCAGCCGCGAGTTCCACCAGATCGCCGGACGCGCGGGGCGTCCCGGCTTCGACACCGTGGGCTACGTGGTTGCCCAGGCGCCTGAGCACGAGGTCGAGAACGCACGACTGGTGGCGAAGTTTGCCGGGGACGAGAAGAAGCTGCGGTCGGTGCGGCGGAAGAAGCCGCCCGAGGGCTTCGTGAACTTCGGCGAGGCCACGTTCACCAAGCTGGTGAACTCCGAGCCCGAGCCGCTCCACGCCCGGATGCGGGTGACCCACGCCATGCTGCTCAACCTGCTGCAGCGCGACGAGGACACCGGAGCCGCGCTGGCCAGCCTGATCGACTCCTGCACGAGCGAGCGGCCGGTGCGGCAGCGTCTCCTGCGCCGGGCCGCGGCGATGGGACGCTCGCTGTTGCGCGCGGGCGTCGTGGTCCGCCTTCCGGTCCCCGAGCCTGACGAAGGGCCGACACTCGGCGGACGCCGCTACGCGCTGGCCGTCGACCTGCAGCACAACTTCGCGCTGAACCAGCCGCTGAGCGCGTTCGCGCTGGCCGCGATGGCCGAACTCGACCCGGAGGCCCCCGGCTACGCGCTCGACGTGGTGAGCGTCATCGAGTCGACCCTCGAGGACCCGACGGTGATCCTGCTCGCCCAGCAGTTCAGGGCGCGCGGCGAGGCCGTGGCGGAGCTCAAGGCCGACGGCTACGACTACGAGGAGCGCAAGGAACTGCTCGACGAGGTGACCTGGCCGCGGCCACTGGCCGAGCTGCTCGAGCACGTGTACACGAGCGAGCTGGCCGCCCACCCGTGGCTGGCCGAGACGCCCGTGCGCCCGAAGTCGGTGGTGCGTGACCTGTTCGAGCGAGCGATGACCTTCGGCGAATATGTGGGCTTCTACAAGCTGCAACGCAGCGAGGGGTTGCTGCTGCGCTACCTCTCCGACGCCTACCGGGCGCTGCGCCAGACGGTGCCGGAGAGCCTGCGCACCGAGGAGCTGGAGGACCTGGTCGAGTGGCTGGGTGAGGTCACCCGGCTCACCGACTCCTCGCTGCTGGACGAGTGGGAGTCACTGGCGGGGCTCAGTTCGCTGGCTGAGCCTGACGAAGCCTCGCTGACCGAGACCCGCCCGTCCGCCCAGACCGTGACCGGCAACGTCCGCGCGTTCCGGGTGCTGGTGCGCAACGCGATGTTCCGGCGGGTCGAACTGGCGGCGGCCGACGATGTGGAGGGACTCTCCGCGCTCGAACCCGGCGGCACGATGACCCAGGCGCGCTGGGACGAGGCGCTGGGCGAGTACTGGGACGAGCACGAGGAACTGCCCACCGACGCGGACGCCCGTGGCCCGGCCCTGCTGGTGGTCACCGAACAGGGCCGGGTCTGGGACGTCCGCCAGGTGATCGACGACCCACTCGGCAACCACGACTGGTCGATCACCGCCCGCGTCGACCTCGACGAGTGTGACGAGGCGGGCGAACTCGTGGTGCACACCCTCGACTTCGCCCGCCTCGACGGCTGAGTTCACAGCGCGTGGTTCGCCACGAACACGCCGGTCGGGTCGACTTCGGCGCGCACGGCCCGCAACCGCGCGAGCGTCTCCGGAGCGAACGCGGACGAGACGTCGGCCGCTTCCTCGGTGAAGTTGAGGAACCGGTGCCCGCTCGACCAGGGACGCAGCGCCTCCGCGGCCCGCGCGGCGTCCTTCCTCCCCTGGGCGCCGAGCTCGGGCGTGGCGGCGACCGCCACGAAGAAGGCCGTGTAGGCGCCCGGGAGTTGGCTCAGCGCTCCACCGTCAGGGGCCAGGCGCCCGAGTGCGCCGCCCGCGTGCCTGATCTCCGCGCTGAGCAGCGTCGTCCCGGAGTCCGCGCCGGCGCTGGCCACATAGGCGTCCACGGCGGCAGCGTCGAAGTCGTCCAGCATCAGGTGGTCCGAGACCGCGGGCGTGGGACCCTCCGGGTCCATGTGGATCTGGCTGAGCGCCTGAGCCGGGACCCGGACGAACATGTCGATCTCCGGCCCGAGCGCGCGCAAGGGCGCCAACAGGCGAACTGCTTCCTCGTCGGAGGCGACGATCGCCCCGTCGATCACCACCAGCTGGCGTCCGCGGATGAACTCCGGCAGTTCGGGCAGCGGCGGGACGCTGAGCAGGCGCAACGAGGTCGTCGCCTCCTCGGCCAGGCCGTGCGTCCACTCCGCCCAGGCGCGGCAGACCTCCGACGCCCGGGAGCCGTCCCAGGCCAGCAGCCCCGCGTACGCGTCGGCGTACGGCAGCAGCTGGATCTCCATGGCCGTGACGACGCCGAAGTTGCCGCCGCCGCCACGCAGCGCCCAGAACAGGTCCGGGTGGTGGTCGGCGTCGGCCCGGAGGAGGGTGCCGTCGGCCAGCACGACCTCCACCGCCACCAGGTGGTTGCAGGCCAGCCCGTGCTTGCGGGAGTACCACGACAGCCCGCCCCCGAGGCAGTAGCCGGCGGCGGCGACGTCGGGCGAGCTGCCGTGCATCACCGCGAGGCCGTGTGGGGCGGCGGCCGCCACCACATCCCGCCAGAGGGTGGCGCCGACGATCCGGGCGATTCGGCGCTCTGCGTCCACGGTGACGCCGGTGAAGTCGGCGAGGCGCAGCAGCACAGCTCCGTCCAGCTGCCCGGCGAGCGGCCCCGCATTGTGTCCGCTGCTCTGGGGGACGACGCGCAGGCCGGCGGCGCCGGCGGCGCGGACCACCTCGCTGACCTCTTCTGCGCTCATGGGAACGGCGACGGCGGCCGGGCGTTGCGTGAAGGCGACGTTCCAGGGGGTGCTGGCCGCGTCGTACCCGGGGTCTCCGGGCAGGAAGACGCGTCCGTCACAGAGTCCGCGGAGGGCCTCGGCGGCAGCGCCGGGCACCAGCGTGGCTTCGATCATTTCGTACTCCTTCTTCTCGGTGGCTCGACCCTGCCGTGCCCGGTGTGGTGCGCACGATCCCGTGGGCGAGGGGAAACCGGCGTCCCGTGGACGAGGGGTGGTAGGAGTTCCCAGCTTTGTGGGATAGCTCGACCCGACCGGGCGGCGGCAGACTCGTCGCATGGCGAAAGGTCTGGCGGCCGAGCGCGTCCGCAGGGACGTCGAGGTGCTCGCTCGGGCGGGCCTGGACGTGGACACCTTCGTCACGGAGTCGATGGCCTCGCTGAACCGGGCTGTGCCCTTCGACGCGGTCTGCCTGTGCCCCATGGATCCCAGCACCGGGCTGCCCACCGGGACCTTCAAGCTGGGCAGCCTGTACGGCATCAACGCCCACGACCACGAGTGGGGACTGGTCGAGTACGGAGCCAGCGAACCGACGGCCTTCCTGCAGATGCGGACGGCCGGCGTGGCTGCGGCGGGGGTGCGTGCGCGCACGGTGAGCGCGGACCCCTCGGTCCGGATCGAGGAGTTCATGCGGCCCTACTTCGGTTTCGTGGACGAACTGCGCGCGGTGTGCAGGGATGACCGCGGCCAGGCCTGGGCGGGGATCGCGCTGTTCCGTGAGGGGACCGAGGCGTCCTTCGACGCCGAAGAGGTCGCCTATCTCGGGTCGCTGAGCAGCAGCTTCGGCCTCGGCATGCGCAGCGGCCTCCTGGCCAGCCTCGCCGACGCCCAGCGCGCGCTGCCGGGTCCGGTCGTGCTGATCGTGGACTCCAGTGACGAGGTGATCCGGACGTCCCTGGGAGCGCGGGAGCGGTTGGCCGGCCTCACCGACGGGAGTTCGGCGGGCACGGCCGGGCTGATCGGGTCGCTCATCGGCGCGGCCCGCCGGTACGCCCGTGGGGAGTCGATGGTGCCGGCGCGCAGCCGGATCCGCGCGGCGAACGGAATGTGGCTGGTGCTCCACGCCACCCCGCTCAGCGCCAGTGATGGCTCCAGCGGGGAGGTCGTGATCACGATCGAGGAGGCGCGACCGCCCGAGATCGTGCCACTGGTGGTGGCTGCGTTCGGCCTGACGCCGCGGGAGCGGGACATCACGCAGCTGGTGCTGCAGAGCCTCGACACGAAGGAGATCGCGGCGCAGCTGTACCTCTCCGCATACACCGTGCAGGACCACCTGAAGTCGGTCTTCGAGAAGGCCGGCGTCCGCAGTCGTCGTGAGTTGATCGCACGGGTTTACTTCGACCAGTACGTGCCCCGGATGGACACCGCGCTCGGCCCGTCCGGCTGGTTCCTCGACCAGGCCGGGGCCGGCTGATCGCGGCTTCCAGACCCGCGGCAGCGTCCTGACCCGCCCCTGACCGGCTCCGAACGGCCACGAGTTCGGCCTGGCGTGGCGCGTCGCCACCCGGCTGACCTGTCGGAGGTTGGACGATGGGACCTGTGGGAAATGACTTGCGGAAGTCCGGACGCGTCAGCGCGGCACGCCGGTGGGGGAGTGCATCGGCCGTTGTGCTCGGGGCGGGCCTGGCGGTCAGCCTGGCCGCCTGTACCGGCGGGGGTGCGGACTTCACGCCGAAGCCGGTCGTGACGATCACGCCGTCCGGGCCGTCGAAACCGCCGACCAGCCCGAGCGGGCCGGCCACGTCCGCGAGCCCGTCCACCCCGAGCAAGCCGGCCGTGAAGGCGACCGGGAGCGTGGCGATCTTCATGACCGTGTCGAAGGCGATGACCGGTACCTGCCAGACCGTGGACGGGCCACCCACGATCACCCTCGCCGACCACAGCAACGACTTCTACGGCACCGTGGACGCCACGGTCGTCCTGGACGGTGACCGGAAGCAGGCGAGGTCGGTCGACATGGCCTTCGGCGAGGACTCAGAAGGCTTCACCTGGAAGCTCGGTTACGACGCGGCCAGCCCGGCGAAGGGTACGTCCGCGACGCTGTCCGTCTCCGGCACCACCTACACCGTCTCCGGCAAGCTCACGGCCTGGGAGACGCGCAAGGGCAAGACGACCACCGAGGTGAAGCCGTTCAAGATCACCGCGAAGTGCGCGAGCAGCGACTGGTGACCCGGGCGGCCGCCGGTCGGATCAGGTGACCTTGCGGGTTACCGGCGACCGCTTGGCGACGCCCTCGAAGCCGGCCTTGGCGCCCGTGACGAGCACGGTCATGCGCTTGCCCTTCTCGGACTTGGTGAGCTTGTAGGTCACCTTCGTCGCGCCCTTGATCGTCTTGCCGTCGCGGTACCACTGGTAGGTGAAGGCCACGCCGGACGGGCTCCACTTGCCTGGCACGGCCGTCACGGTCTTGCCCACGTCGCGCTTGCCGCCGATCGTCGGGGTCTTCGCCGAGATCGCGCCCTTCTTGACCGCGGAGGTGGCGTCCGAGTCCTTCGTGACCGGGGTGTAGCCGGACCGCGTTCCAGTGACCGAAACCTTCAGTTTCGTGCCCACGTCGGCGGCCTGCACCGTGTAGGTGGTCTTCGTCGCGCCGGCGATGGCGGTGCGGTCGCGGTACCACTGGTAGGCCAGGGTGACCGGAGCCGGCTTCCAGGTGCCGGCGTTCACCGTGAGGGTCTTGCCGACTTGCGCGGTGCCGCCGATCTTGGGGACGGCCGTCGCCGTGAGGGTGGCGTTGTCGATCGTGCTGGTGGCCGCAGAGGTGCGAGCGGTGACGGTGTAGCCCGTCCGGATGCCGGTCACGGTGACGGAGAGGGCTGAGCCGGCATCGGCGGCCTGAACGGCGTAGCTCGTCGCGTCTGCGCCGGCGATCGCGTTCTTCCCGCGGTACCACTGGTAGGCGAGCGCGACCGTTCCGGGACCCCAGTCGCCGCCGTCCGCCTTGAGGGTCTGGCCCACCTTGGCGGAACCGCTGATCGTCGGCTGGTCGGAGTCGAGGGCCATGAACAGCGCCGACCAGGTGTTGGTGTCCACGGTTCCACTGGCGTTGCGACCTGCTGAGGCCTGGAAGGACTTGACCGCAGTGAGCGTCGCCGACCCGAAAGCAGCGCCGGACGTGGGGTAGCCGATGCCGGCGAGCAGCGCGTTCAGGGCGCTGGTCCGCGTGCCGGACGTGCCGGACTTGAGGGTGGCGAACAGCGCGGTCAGCGTGTACTGGCCGGCCTGGCCGTCCACCTCGAGCTTCTTGGCCTTCTGGAACTTCTTCACGGCCGAGGTCGTGCCGGAGTCGAACTTGCCGGTGATGGCAGTGCTGTAGCCGGCTGCCTTCAGCAGGTACTGCAGCGCGGTCACCCGGAAGCCGCTGTCACCGGATTCGAGCACCAGGCCGATCGGGACGATGTCGTAGTCGGTGAGGTGGTAGGTGGCGATGAGATCGTCGAGCGTCTTGGCGTAGGTGCCGGCGGCCTTCGGCTTGACGACCTTCGCGATCTCGTCCACGAACTTGGGGATGCTCGCCATCACGCCGCGCGCGGTCTTGTAGGCCGAGTCGCTGGTGATCGCCGCCGCGTTCGCGTAGAACGAGTTGGTCATCGACGTGAAGGACGCGTACTTCGTGGAGTCGATCGTGACGCACGTGGACTGGTAGATCTTCGCCGCGGACGCGACCAGGCTGTCCCCGTCCGCCAGCACGAACTTCGAGTACCGGCGCAGGCCCGCGTAGTACGACCGCTTCTTCCAGTAGCTGAGGGTCGTCTTCACGACGCCGTACGCGTGCCCGCGGGCCTCGATGATCTCCCAGTCGCCGTTCGACTGCTTCTTGGTGAGGACGGCGACGTGCCCAATGCCGTTGGAGCGCGCGGGGTTGTTGCGCAGGAAGACCAGGTCGCCCACCTGCGGGGAGCCGGAGACCTTCTTGGTCACGTTGTACTGCGAGGCGGCGAGGTCGGTGATCGGATTGCCGGAGCGCGCGAACAGCCACTTCACCAGTTCGGAGCAGTCGAACTTGGCGGGATTGGGGTTGCTGGCCAGCGCCACCGCTCCCAGCACGTACCGCTTGCCCACCTGGGCCTCGGCCAGCTTCGCGAACTGCGAGGCGGTCATCGAGGCGCTGCAGCGGGTGTCGAAATAGTTCTTGGCCTTGGTGACCTGCGCGGAGGTGCCCCAGTCGCTGGCCTCGATGGCCTGAGCGATCGACACCGACGCAGGGACGCCGAACTTGCGCTGGGTGCTCTGCGCGGCCGGGACCAGACTCGCGATGAATTTCGTCTTGGCGCTGGCGGACACCGCGTTCGCGACGGGGGGTTGCACGAGGGCAACGCCGAAGGTCAGGGCAACCCCAACGGCCACGGACAGTACTCTCGGGAGGGCTTTCACAGATGCTATTGGTGTCCCGGTCGACCAGAGTGGCAAGGGTCCGGTTGAGGGTTGTGGTCGCCCCTTCGGGCGACAATACGCCATTGACTAGGGGTTTCATTCCTGAGAAACCTCAAGTAGTCGTTCAGGGTTGGGTTGAGGGTTGACGTGCCGGTGGTATGTCCCCGGCTGAAGGCGCTCCACTAGTTTGGTGCCGTGCAGGAGCTGACGAAGACCTCGATCGGTTGGTGAGCGACCCATGACCGTCCGCGAGGGCTATCGGGTGCAGCGGCTGAGCCGCGCGCGGCTCGCCCTGGCCGCCGGCCCCCGTCGGTTACCTGCCCGTCCGGCGGGCGGACATGAAGTCGCTGGTCGAGATCAGCGCCGAGATTCGGGCCGAGCAGACCGGCGAGCACCGCGTGGTTCCCGGCCAGCGGTGGCTGGAGCGGATCCCTGCGGCTCTCCTGCCGCTGGTGATGGGCTGGGCGAGTCGTCGGATCGCCTGGGCGCTGCGCTACGGCGTCGCCGGCGTGAACAACCTCGGGTTCGGCGACGATCTCCAGGGCGGGGGCCTGGCGCCCGGTGCGGGGACAGTCGCGGTGACGATCGGCGGTGTGATCACCCGGACCGCGGCGGACGGAGCAGAGCAGCGGGTCGCGCACGTCACGCTCGCGTTCGACCACGACGTGGTGGACGGCGCGCCCGCGGCCCGGTTCACCTCCCGGCTGCTGGAGCTCCTGGCGTCCGGGGAGACCGCGTTGCCGGCCTTCGAGTGAGCGCACTTCTACCCATCGGAGCTGCGTACGGACGGACGGTGGAAACGCCTCTGAGGAGCGAGGACACCACCACCGAAAGGACGACCGATGGCCGACACGCTGAACGTCGACGTCTCGCTCGACACGCTGCACTGCTATGACGAGGGCGACGGCTGGGGAAATGCCGAGCCCTACCTGTGGACCTGTTTCTTCAAGATCGACGGCGACGACTTCGCCGTCGAGACCGGGTCAGGGCTGATCGGCTCGCCGACCATCGTCTCGAGCAACGGCGCGCACGGGAACCTCGGCGACACCGACGTGGATGCGGGCGACGACGTCACGATTCCTGAAGCGATCGGGTTGTGGCAGACCAAGCTCAAGCCGATTCCGGTCAACGATCCCACGGTGAAGGCGATTCTCGGCGCGGACAACCTGCCGGGCTTCATCGGGGTGGTGATCGTGGCGATGGAGCAGGACGGCTGGCCGGACAATCTGGCCGAGGCCGCGTACTCGGCGTTCGTGGACGCCGTCCGGCTTGGCGTGGTCAAGGTGGCGGCGAGCTTCCAGAAGGCGACCGCGAAGCCCACCCAGGAGCAGATCCAGGCGGCGATCGACGGCGTGAAAGCTGCGGCGTCCGACGCGGTCCGTGGGGCGGTGCTGAACGCGATGAGCGGCTGGCAGATCCTCTGGTACGGCACGTTCGGCGACAACGACGACACGATCGGCTCCGTGTCGTTCGTGACCGACTCCGACACGCTGGAGAAGGCGGCGATGGACCTGACCAAGCGGTGGTCTGGTGACGACTCGGGCGACGGGGACTGGGAGATCCGGGGACGGATGATCGGCGTGCCCGACATCCAGTGCTCCCTGGAGAACTTGTTCGGCGGTGGCGCGGGCGGCGGCGGAGGGGCGGGTGCGGACAAGACGTCGATGGACGTGTTGCGCGGGTTCCGGGACGGGCCGTTCCGCGAACTGCCGGGCCTGGGTGAGTGGTGGGACGAGTTCCGCCGGTTCTCACCCGCGCTCGCCGCGGCCATGGTCGCCGACCGCGACCTGCGCGGTCAGGTGGCGGGCATCGTCCGGGACGGGGCGGCTGCCCTGACGCGTCCCGACCAACCGCTCGACCCGGAGCTCGTGAAGCGACTCAGCGGTGTCGTCGGTGCGCTGGACGGAAGGGTGACTCGCCGCAGCGCGCGGGCGCTGCGCCAGGCGAACCTGCTGCTGCAGCGGATCGACGGCCGGACGACCGCGGACGCGGTGGCCATCGCGGCCACGTTCAAGCCCGTGGGCAGGAAGCCGCGGGTCGAATCGGCCGACCCGGACGTCGTCACCCGCGCGTGGGGCAAGCAGCGCCCGCGGCGGGACTGACCCCGAGGGCTCAGCCCTCAGCGAGCGGATCCAGGGCGTCCATCGCGGGCAGGGCGTGCTCGGGGTAGGCGACCGGACGCGCGGGTATGCCGGCGACGGTGGTGTAGGGAGCCACGTCTTCCAGCACCACCGAGCCAGCGCCGATCTTCGCGCCCTCGCCCACCCTGATGTTGCCCAGCACCTTGGCTCCGGCCCCGATCATGACGCCACGCCCGATCTTCGGGTGCCGGTCGCCGCCAACCTTCCCGGTGCCGCCGAGGGTGACCTCGTGCAGCATCGAGAAGTCGTCCTCGACCACGGCGGTCTCGCCGATCACCACCGAAGTGGCGTGGTCGAACATGATGCCCTTGCCGATCCGGGCGCCGGGGTGGATGTCGACGGCGAACACCTCCGAGATCCGGCTCTGCAGGTACAGGGCCAGGGCGGGGCGGTCGTGGGTCCAGTAGTAGTGCGCCACGCGGTAGGCCTGCAGGGCGTGGAAGCCCTTGAAATACAGCAGCGGCATCGAGTAGCCCCGGCATGCCGGGTCGCGGCTGAGGACCGCCCGCAGGTCCTCGCGGACGGCGACGCTGATCGCCCGGTCGTCGTCGAAGGCGCGCCGGATCAGTTCGCGCAGGCTGAGCGAGGTGATGGTCTCGCTGCCCAGCTTGCTGGCCAGGATGAAACTCAGGGCGTCCTCGAGCCGGGAGTGCGAGAGCACGTTGGTGTGCAGGAAGCTCGCCAGGGCGGGCTCGGCCTGCGCATCGGCTCCGACCTCGGTGCGGATGCGGCTCCACACGTCGTCGCGATGGGTGGTGGTCATATCGGGTGCCTTCGTTCCTTCGAGGATGTTCTGCAAGGCCCGCAGCACGTCCGGCCTGCGGGGGGCGCCGACGATCCGGTGGCGCACCGCTCCCTCACTGTCGAGCAACAACACCGTGGGAGTACGGGAGATTCCCAGTTCCCTGGCCAGGTCGAGGTGCTCCGCGGCGTCGAGCTCGACGTGCGCGACGCCCGGCTCGTGGGCGACCAGCTCGCCGAGGAGGCGGCTGGTGGCCCGGCACGGAGCGCAGACCTCCGAGGAGAACTGGACGAACGTGGCCCGCTCACCGAGCGGACGGCCGAGCCGGGACGGGCCGAGGTCCCCCTCGCGTGCGGGGACGGTGGACGCCACCCGTCCGTCCGTGGCCCGGCGGAAGAGGCCGAAGCCGAGCGCCAGCAGGACGGTCGCGCCGACCACCCACACCCCGGTCACCGGGAGCCCCCTGCACGGCGGCCGCGGAGGCGCACGCCGAACAGGTACAGCTCGCAGCCCAGGCAGAAGTCGAACACGGCGTTGAGCAGGGCCGCGGCCAGCGCGAAGCCCGCCGCGACGTAGAACAGGGGCTCCAGACCGACGAGCGCACCTGCGGTCGCGAGCAGGGCGAAGCCGAACCCGACTGCCTGCGCGAAGCGTGGCGGACGCTCGTCCTCGAGGTCGGCCGGTTCCTCCAGCCGCGGGCGGATGTAGTGGCGGAAGAACCAGCCGTAGGGCTGGTAGCGCAGGCCCAGCAGGGCGCCGGCGCCGAAAGCGAAGATCTGGATGATCAACAGGATCGCTCCGGGCCGGGGACCGGCCAGGAGGGCGCCGGCGAGCACGACGGACGTGACTGCCGCGGCGAAGCGGGGTCCGCGCGGGTCGATCTGGCCGGCGGTGTGGGCGGGCTGGGTGGGCGCGTCAGGCATGTCGAATCCTCAGGTTGGGATGGGTCGGTTGGTGACGGGCAGCGTCCCTCGGCTGTGATGCCGGATGGAGGACGGGTGTCGCCGCTGCAGTGCGACTGCGGGCGATCAGGCTGCTGCGGTCAGGCGAGGCTGCGACAACAACACATGCACATGGAGGCGCGAGAGTAGCTCAGCGATACGGCGAGCCTGCGGCTGGTGTGCATGTCATCGAGGGTAACAGACGGCTGGCGCATCACCACAGGAGCAGTCTCGCCACCTCCGGCTGTGCCACCTGAGTTGTGCCAGCCGGGCTGTGCCACCCGGAAGGGGACAGGTGGCACTGGCCAGCGGCCGGGTACAGTTCTCTCCGTGCAGTTCGCGCGCCGGCTCTCGCGCCCCGGTCTCCCGGCCCGGGCGGTTGCTGTCGCGCTGACCTTGCTCGGCGTGCTGCCTGCGCTGCTGCGGCTGCCGAAGGTGAGCGTCGTGGCCTGTTTCGACGTCGGTCATCCGCTGTACCAGTGGGTCCCCAGCCAGGAGCTCGCCTCCGGGGTGCACTGCGTGAGCGCGCCGACGCCCATCGTCAGCTGGACGCTGATGGTCGCGGCGACGCTGCTCGTGCAGCTGATCCTGCTGCCGCTGCTGCTCACCGCCGGGGCGTTCCTCGTCCGCAGCGCGCGACACTGGGCCGCGTCTGCCGATCGAGTGCTGGCTGCCGTCCTCCTTCAGCTCGCCGCGCTGTTCGTTCCCGAACAGCAGCCGGTTCCCGTCCCCGTCCGGGCGAGGTACCACGGCACCGTACGCACGCGGGAGAACCCGCGCCGCGGCCCGCCCTGCTGCAACTGATGTCCTGAACCACCCGCCGCGTCCACGGACGCGGCCTCTGCGCGTCCGCGCGCACCCGGCGGCCGATCCGGCCGCGAGCACATCAGTAACGCGTCAGTGGGCGGATCAGCCCGGAATCGAAGCACACCCATGTCAGGAAAGCACTCACCCACCAACCAAACAGGCGGACGGCGCGAGGCGCTCCGCCAGCAGCAGGCGGCCGCTGCGCGGTCCGCGAAACGCACGAACACTCTCATCAAGGGCGCCTGGGCCACCGGACTGGCCGTGATCGCAGTCATGGTCGCGGTCATGGTCTGGTCGTTCGTCCGTCCCGGCTCAGCCGGCGTCGCAGCGGGCGCGCTAGTCGCACCCGTCGGAGCCTCCGACGCGGGGGCCGTGGTGGTCGGCGACCCGAACGCGAAGGTCACGGTCTCGATCTATGCCGACTTCATGTGCCCCTACTGCGGCCAGTTCGAGCGGGCCAACGGAGATGACCTCACCGCGGCGGTCGACTCGGGGAAGGCGAAGCTCGAGATCCACCCGATGGCGTTCCTCGACCCGCAGTCGTCCGGCGCGAAGTACTCCACCCGGGCGGCGAACGCCTTCGTCACCGTCGCCAATGCCGATCCCGCACTGGCCTGGAAGTTCGACCGCCTGCTCTACGTGAACCAGCCGGAGGAGGGCTCGTCCGGGCTCACCGACGCCCAACTCGTCGGCTACGCGAAGCAGGCCGGCGTCCCCGACTCGGTGACCGCGACCTTCAGCAAGCAGACCTACGTGCCTTGGGTGCAGAAGATCACCGACCAGGCCTTCGACTCCGGTATCACCGGAACCCCGACGGTGAAGATCAACGGCCAGGTGTTCAGCGGCGACGTCTACTCGGCCGGCCCGCTGGCTGCCGCGATCGATCAGGCCGCCAGTGCCTAGTGGGCTGGCCGGCCTGCGGCGGTTGAGGCAGTCGAACCGCTGGATCTACACCACCATGCTGGTCTCGGCCTGCCTCAGCCTGACCGCGTCCTTCGTGCTGTCGGTGGACGCGATCGCGCTGGCGGCCGACCCGCACGCCGCGCTGTCCTGCAACATCAACGCGGTGCTGAGTTGCGGCCGGGTCGGGACGTCGTGGCAGGCGAGCCTGTTCGGCTTCCCGAACGCCTTCCTCGGCCTGGTGGCCGAGCCGGTCGTGATCACGATCGCGGTGGCGAGCCTGGGGGGCGTCCGGTTCCCTCGGTGGTTCATGCTGTCGGCCCAGGTGGTCTACACACTGGGCTTCGCGTTCGCGTACTGGCTGTTCTTCCAGGCGTACTTCGTGATCGGGGCGCTCTGTCCGTGGTGCCTGCTGGTGACCCTGTCGACCACGCTGGTGTTCACGTCGCTGACCCATATCAACATCCGCGACGGCAACCTCTACCTGCCCGAGTCCGCGAGCCGTGCGGCGCGGCGGTTCGTCGCCGCCGACCTGGACGCGCTCCTGGTCGCGGTGTGGTTGACGGTCGTGGTGATGCTGGTGGTCACGAAGTACGTGCCGCTGATGGTGTGAGTTCAGCCGGCCAGGAGCCGCTCTGAGTCGTCCCACAGGCGTCGGGCGAGATCGTCGTCCGACGCCTGTGGCGGCACTGGGACGGACTTCCTCCGCTCGCAGAAGTCACCGGACTGCCAGGTGGTGCCTGGCGTCCCTTCGGCCAGCCAGACCAGGGTGTCTGCGCCGCGGCCGGGACTGAGCAGGAATCGGCTCTTCAGGAACGGCAGGTTGTAGAACAGCCGCGTGGCCCACGTCGAGGTGCTGCCGAAGTTCGAACCGACCACGCCCGGGTGGAGGGCGGCGGCCGAGATGCCGTCCCGGTGGTGGCGGCGGTGCAGTTCCCGGGTGAACATGATGTTCGCCAGCTTGCTGTTGCCGTAGGCGCGCCAAGGCGAGTAGCCGCGCTCGCACTGCAGGTCGTCCGCGTCGTACCGGGACATCGTGCGAGCGGCGTCGCTGGCGGTCTGGATCACGGCGGCGCGGCTCTCGACCAGCTTCGGCAGGAGCAGGGTGGTGAGCAGGAACCCCGCGAGATGGTTCACCTGGAACGTCAGCTCGTTGCCGTCTTCGGTGAGCTCGCGACGGCCGAAGATGCCGCCCGCATTGTTGGCCAGTACGTCGATGCGGGGATAGGTGGCGTCCAACTCGGCGGCGAGGCGGCGCACTTGCGCCAGCGACGCGTAGTCGGCGACGTGGTGGGGCACGCCCAGCTCGGTGGCCACCTGTGCGGTCTTCTCCGGGGACCGGCCGACGATCACGACCCGCTCGCCCTGGGACGCCAGCTCGCGCGCGGCGGCCGCGCCGATTCCGTCACTGGCCCCCGTGATGACGATCGTCCGTCCGTCCATCTCGCTCCCATCTGCGACCCCGCCCGATTCTCTGGAGGCTACCTCCGCCAACGGTCAGGAGCGCATCCGGACGGCAGTTGCGGGAGCGGTTCGGACGACAGGGTTCGCTGGTCGAGCCTGTCGAGACCCCCTGAACGGTCCCTGAGGAGCTCCCGGGGAACGAGGGAGCGTCACGAAGGGCCACCGTCCCAGGCATATGAGCCCGTTCGCGACGACCTAAGGCCACATCCGGCCCCACCGGCGTGTTGCGTCGGCAGCGACGTGAACTGGCTCGTGCATGGACCGAGAAACCATGCTTGTCCGCTGCGCCATGGTGCTCCTTCATCTGGCCGGCCTGCTGTGCTTGCTGATCACCCAGTCGACCCAGGTGCTGTACGTGTCCACCACCTTCGGGTCGCGGATCGTGAGGGCGATCTCGTCGTTGACCCCTTCCGGGATCCGGCTGAGGGCACGCCCGGTCAGGTTGTGAGTACCCACCATGACGACCTGCAGCGGGTTGCCTGCTGCGTCCCAGCCCTCGATCGACGTGATCTTGGTGTGCAGGTCGGTGCCCACCACGTCGCGCAGGCCTACCTTGCCCGGCCCCGGCTTGATCAGGGCCTGGACGTTCACGCGGTCCCACCCGGCCAGGAAGCCGGCCATCCTGACGTCGCAGCCCGCCTTCACGAGATCGCGCAGCTTGTCGGCCAGGTAGAGCCGCTCGTGGGAGAACAGGTAGTGGGCGAGCCGCAGCACCGTGTGGCCGTCCCCGTGCACGCAGCTGATGTCGTCGAGGAGCCTCAGCACGGGATCGTTCTTGGCGCCTCCCTTCGGCAGCGGGAAGGACTCGACGAAGGCGGTGGAGGTCTCGGCTGTGCGGGCGAGGCGCCTGGGGTCGGTCACACCCTTGCTCATCAGGGCGAACTGCGCGGCAAGGAAGTCGTACAGCGCTTGGTCGCCGGTGGTGGTCATGGCCTCGTTGGCCTGGTCGCGTCCACCGGCCATGGTCACATTTCCTGAGGCGGTCCACACCACCGGGCCGGAGGCGTCCCGGCTGCTGAGGAGTAGGAACTTCGAGTGCATCCGCATGCCACCGGCGCGCACCCTGAAGAAGGAGCGGGCTTTCAGGGACGTGCCCAGCTCGGCGCGGAGCGCGCGGGTCTGGCGGCCGCCGTCGCCCTCGCCGTTCACGACGACCCGGACGGCCGCGCCGCGCCGAGAGGCTTTGACGAGCGACTCGGCCAGGCCGGGATAGGTCAGGTTGAACATCGCGAAGGTGAGTGTCTGTCCCCGCCGGGCGCTGTCGATGATCCGGATCGCCGACCGCGAGACGGCGTGGACGCGGGCTGGATCCTTCGACCACGGGTCGCCGAAGACGATCTTCTGCGAGGTGCTGGGCGACGCCGTCGCCGAATTGCTCGGCGAGGTCGCCGGGGTCGTCACCGTCGAGGCGGACGTGGCCGGAGCGCTCGTGGCGCCCACATCGGGAGTTGCCGTGGACGTGCAGGCGGACATGGTGAGAGCGAGCGTCACGGTGAGTCCAGCGAAGCGGGCGACCGCTCCCGTGGATCGCGTCATTTCCCCCCTGCCAGGTGGATGCCCGAAGCTCCACCGCAGGCTTGGCGATGATCGAGCACCTCGCGGTCAGTGTAATCGAGTGCTTCGAGGCGATGGTCCGAACTCAGTCGGCCACGAGCCGTTCGGAGTCGTCCCACAGGCGGCGGGCGAGGTCGTCGTCCGCCGCCTGTGGTGGCACCGGGACGGGCTTCCTCTGGTCGTAGAAGTCACCCACTGCCAGGTGGTGCCCGGCGTCCCTTCGGCGAGCCAGACCAGGGTGTCCGCGCCGCGTTCGGGACTGAGCAGGAACCGGTTCTTCAGGAACGGCAGGCTGTAGAAGAGCCGCGTGGCCCAGGTCGACGAGTTGCCGAAGTTGGAGCCGACGACGCCGGGGTGGAGGGCGGCGGCCGAGATGCCGTCCTTGTGGCAGCGGCGGTGCAGTTCGCGGGCGAACATGATGTTCGCCAGCTTGCTGTTGCCGTAGGCGCGCCAGATGGAGTAGCCGCGTGCGCACTGGAGGTCGTCCGGGTCGTAGCGGGCCATCCTGCGGGCTGCGTCGCTGGCGGTCTGAATCACGGTGGCGTTGCTCTCGACCAGTTTCGGCAGCAGGAGGGTGGTGAGCAGGAAGCCGGCCAGATGGTTCACCTGTAAGGTCAGCTCGTTGCCGTCCTCGGTGAGCTGGCGGTGGCCGAAGATGCCGCCGGCGTTGTTGGCCAGCACGTCGATGCGCGGGTAGGCGGCGTCCATTTCGGCGGCGAGGCGGCGTACCTGGGCCAGCGACGCGTAGTCGGCGAAGTGGTGCGGAACGCCCAGTTCTCGGGCCACTTGCGCGGTCTTCTCCGGCGACCGGCCGACGATCACGACCTGCTCGCCTTGCGACACCAGCTGGCGGGCGGCGGCCGCGCCGATCCCGTCGCTGGCTCCGGTGATGACGATCGTGCGCTGCGTCATGGAGTTCTCCGTCCGGTGTACCTGTGTGCTTCCTGCTTACCCCTGTCGTTCAACGGTCCCTGAGGAGTTTGTCCGGTGAGGTACGAGCCGGACGGCGTCACGAAGGGCCGCTGTCGGCTGGCGGAGAGCTACTCACACGATGTGGATCAGGTCGTCTCAGCCTCTTCGCGCAGATGCCGCATCAGTCGTCCTGCGGAGCTTGTCCTGCCCGATCCGCAGCAACGCCGCCAGTTCGGCCTCGTCATGAGCCGAGCCCAGATGCTCCAGGATCACCCGGACCCCGCGCCGCTTCTCCACGATCTGAACCGCCGTCCCTCCCGAACCAGTCTTCACCTTCCGCAGGAACGGGCTCACCCAACCGATCCTACTCCCGGCTTTAGTGCCCCAACACCCCCACCGAAGACCCGCTGACAAGCAGCAATACCCCACCGAACCCCGAAAGCCGACGAAGGTGTGGAAGTCAGGCCTGAGGAGCGCCGTCGGGGAACGAAGCGGCGCGTCACGAAGCGCCACCGTCGCGGGCAAGTGACCCTGACGAGCCGGCTCGTGATGACGCGGGGATCGTGCCCTCGCTGGTCCGACCCTTCGAGTTCTTCAGGGTCCTTGAGGAACGAGGGTCAGCGATCGACATGAGATCACAGCGTGAGCCCCGCCAGTCCACGTCTGCCAGTGGCGATCGGGGGTCCCAGCTCGGAATCGCTGAGCCGCAATGGTGACGTGTTGGGCAGGTGAGACTTATAGAAGCGCCGTGCTACCCGCAATCGAAAGCGAAGCCCATATCGCGTCGACGTGCTGCCGTCCGCTATCATCGCCAACCCTGTGGATTGTGACGAACCATCGTGTGTCCGCCTCGTCGGTTGGTGGGCTGGCATGAGCAGAAGTCACTTGAAGAGCAAGAATGTCAAGAATGTAGCCCGGGTCGATCCAGAATGGGCGCATGTTTGGGTCGAAGACTGCGCGTATTCGGGTGGCGGCCATACCTGCGACGAGTAGCTCGTGGCGGTCAGTGAGGGGGACGCTAGGAGGTTGCGGAAGATCTATTTCAAAGTAATGCAGTAAGACTGCTGCGACACCAGCAGGCGTCGCACCGACGGCGCGTCCGAGGCTTGCTGACATGACCAGCCAGTCCTCACCCTCCGGATGAGCAGTTGCCTGGTGGCCATCATCGCAAACGTCGGGGTCCCAGCCGAGGTTCCGGTCGATCACCCATCCCTGCGGGATCTGAGCGGCGATCAGGTCATCACGCAGAAGGAGCTCGCGATCCCTGCCACCCGAGTACGCGGTCATTCCAGCTCTCCTCGCTTCTCACCTTGGCTCTAGTATCTGGCCTCTGGCTCTCTAGTTGTGATGTCCGGGCACGTTGGTCGAGATCGTGTGACGACACGATCTGAGG
>DAIPJC010000031.1:0-44716 GCA_036770475.1 Propionicimonas sp.
GCAACCCGGCGAACACCAACGCGCTGATCGCGATGAACAACGCCCCCGACATCCCGAACGACCGGTTCAACGCCCTCACCCGGCTCGACCACAACCGGGCGATCACCCAGGTCGCGAAGAAGGCCGGCGTCCCGGTGACGTCCGTGACGCACATGACCATCTGGGGCAACCACTCCGCCAGCCAGTACCCCGACCTGTTCCACGCCGAGATCGACGGCAAGAGCGCCGCCGAGGTGATCAACGACCAGGCATGGCTGGAGAGCGACTTCATCCCGACGGTCGCCAAGCGCGGCGCCGCCGTGATCGCGGCCCGCGGGTCGTCGTCCGCCGCGTCGGCGGCGAACGCAACGGTCGAGCACATGCACGACTGGGTGCTGGGCACGGCCGAGGGCGACTGGGTGTCGATGTCGGTGCCGTCGGACGGCTCCTACGGCGTGCCGGAGGGCCTGATCTCGTCCTTCCCGTGCGTGGTCAAGGACGGCAGGTACGAGATCGTCCAGGGCCTGGAGCTCAACGAGTTCAGCCGCGCGAAGATCGACGCCTCGGTCGCCGAGCTGGTCGACGAGCGCGATGCCGTGAAGGAACTCGGCTTGATCTGAGCCGCCTCGGGCACCTCCACCTCGGGTAGAGACCCCTGGGCCGGCCCGCGAATACCCGGTAGAGTACCGGTGTTCGCTCACTTGGGTTCCGGGCCTGGGGGTCACCCGAACAAGGAGTCACGCATGGGCCGGTTGCGTCGCGGCGCCACTGCGCTGTGCGCTGCGTTCGTGCTGGTGGCGACCGGTGCCGTGACCCTCGACCAGCAGGCGGCGAACGACTCCACGACCTCGGGCCCCGCGGCGGCTGCGATGCGCCGGGACACCGCGCCGACCGTCGTCCCCGGCCGTTACCTCGTGCAGGTGGAGCCCTCGGCGCGGGCGCGCGTACGAAGCGCGGCCGAACGCGCCGGAGCCACGGTGAACGACTCCTACGACACCCTGTGGTCCGGCCTGAGCGTGACCGCGACGGACTCCCAGTTGCAGCAGATCCGGTCCGCCGCAGGGGTGGCGTCCGTGTTCCCGGTGTACCAGTTGCACCTGGACGACGATCCCGTCACCTACGGCGAGGACGAGCCCGATCCGTCCAGCCCGGATCCCTCGGACACGCCCACGGCAGATCCTTCGGACACCACCAGTCCAGAGCCCACGGATACCCCGCCGACCGAACCCACCGACACCCCGACACCGACCGACACCCCGACGGCTACGGCGTCCCCCGCGCCGACGCCCAGCGCGGTTGATGACACCGCCGAAGCCCCCTACCTCGAGCCGACGACGATCGACGTCCTCGGCAACGACTCGCCGGGCTCCCCTGGCGTCGCGCTGGACAAGGGCAGCGTCGTTCTGACCGGCGAGGGCGCAGCACCTGACGGCAAGACGCTCACCGTCGATGGGCGGGGGGTGTTCACCGTGAACACCGACGGCACCGTCACCTTCACCTCCGACTTCGGCTGGGTGGGCACGCTCGACCCCGTCACCTACCGGGTGAGTGACAGTGACGGCACCTCCTCTCCTGAGGCGAAGCTCACTGTCACAGTGGTCGCGCCCGCCGCGCCGACCGCACACGACGACACGGCGCAGGGCACGGCCGGCCGCCGGGTCACGGCGGACGTGCTCGGTAACGACACGGCCCACGGGCGGGCCACTCTGCAGCCAGACACTCTGCGAGTGCGGGACGGCGACAGCTGGGCCACATCCTCGACCACGGACGACGGCGTCTGGACGGTGACGGCAGGCAAGATCAGCTTCGACCCCGCCGAGGGGTTCACCGGTACGAGGAACGTGACCTACCAGGTCTCCGACGAACTCGAGCGGAACGCCACGGCCACGCTCGCCGTCGCCGTGTACGCCGCCCCCAGCGCCTCCGACCACACCGTGTCGACCGACTACCTGACCGCCAAGACTGTCTCCGTGCTCGACGACGAGCAGCCCGCCGGAGGCGCGCCGCTCGTTCCGGAGAGCCTGCGCCTGATCGACCCCGAGAACGGCGATCCGGTGCAGTCGCTGACGGTGGCCGGAAAGGTCGGCTACGAGGCGCACACCGACGGCACCATCACGATCACTCCCCTGCCGGGCGTCGTGGGCGAGGCCGGCCGGGTGGAGTACACGTTCAGCGATACCGCCGGCGCCAGCGTCCGGGCCTGGCTGTACGTGACGGTCGCCGCACCGGACGCCCCCACCGTCCGGAACGACGAGGCCAACACCGCGGCAGGACTCGCGCTGGACGTCGACGTCCTGCACAACGATGAGGCCCACGGCGGCGCCCAGCTCGACGCCGGGTCGCTCTGTCTCGTGGCCGGGGAGGCCTGCGACGGATCCGCCGACGACACGTCCGGCGGCTGGCTGGTGACCGCGGACCACAAGATCAGGTTCACGCCGTCACCCGGCTTCCTCGGCACTGCGCGCGTGACCTACCGGGTCGCCGACGAGCTGGGCCAAACCGCCACCGCCACCCTCAGCGTCACCGTGACCACGGCCCCGATCGCTGCGGACGACCAGGCCCACACCTTCTCCCGCACCGCCATCACGGTGGCCGTGCTGGCGAACGACTCGGCCGGCAAGGACGAGCACGGAACCAAGGGCGAGTTGCTGCCCGGATCGGTCGTGCTCACGGCCAACGGCGAGCGCGAGCTGACGACGGACGACGGCCACTACGCGGTCGATCCCGAGACCGGCAGCATCACCTTCACCCCTGCACACGCATTCGTCGGCGACGCCACCGCCGACTACTCCGTCACCGACGACTTCGGCAACACCGCGACCGCGACGCTGACGATCCGGGTCGGACGTGCCCCGAAGCCTCTCGATGACGAGGCCGCCACCCTGCAAGGCGTCCCGGTGAGCCTGACCCCGCTCGCCAACGACAAGCCGGGCGACGACGGAGACCAGCCCCCGCACGACGTCCCGTTCGATCCGTCGACCGTCACGCTGGTCTCAGGCGACGACCACGGCGACTCCGTCACCACCGCGGCCGGCACCTGGACCGTGGACGAGGCAGGGAAGGTCACGCTCACCCCGCTGCCCACCTTCGCCGGCAGTGCCACCATCGACTACGAGGTCAGCGACGGCCACAACACCGTGAGGGCGTCGATCACCGTCAAGGTCGGGGCGGTCGCCCCGCGCGCCGCCGACGACGAGATCGGCACCCCGGCGAGAACGCCGGTGACGATCGACGTGCTCGGCAACGACCGGCTGCTCGCAGCGGACGAAACGGACGTTCCCGAGGTCGACCCCAACCCGAAGCTGGACCCGACGACGGTGACGCTGGCCGACCGCTCCACCAGCGCCGGGACGTGGGCCGTCCTGTCCGACGGCCAGGTCACGTTCACCCCCGCGGCGGACTTCCACGGGGAGACCGCCTCGACCACCTACACGGTGAGAGACACCAACGGCACCGTGTCGAACCCGGCCACGATCGCCGTCACGGTGGGCGCGCTGACCACCGTCCGGAGCATCCAGGAGTCGACGTCCCAGAACGTCACCCTGGTCATCGACCCGCGCTCCGCTACCACGTTCGGCGACGACGGCACGGGGAAGCCCGGCACTCTCGGATCGGTCCGCTTCCTCGATGACGATGGACAGCTACAGACCCTTCTCAACGTCGACGGGCAGGGCCTGTGGCAGGTCGTGGATGACAAGATCAGCTTCAACCCGGAGACCGCGTTCGTCGGCACCACAAGCCAGGTGAGGTTCCAGGTCACCGACAGCTTCGGCAACACGGCCAGCGCCCTGGCCCGGGTCCAGGTGGTGGCGATCACGCCGACGATCGTCGCGGACAGCGCCCACACGCCGGCCAACCGGGCCGTGACAGTGCCGGTGCTGGCGAACGACCAGCCGGGCAAGGACATCTACGGCAACCTCACCCAGAAGCTCGACTACGCCAAGGTGAGGCTTGTGGTGGACGCCGCCAGCACCGCCTCCACCCTGGACACCGCCAGGGGCACGTGGTCGGTCACCTCGTCCGGGATCGTGTTCACCCCGAAGCCGAACGCTGTCGGCGAGAGCAGCGCGCAGTACCGCGTCCTCGATCACAACGACACACCGGGGTTCGGCTGGATCACCGTGAAGGTCGGCGCCCTGCCCAATGCCCTCGCCGACAGCTCGTCCACCCCGCAGAACGGCGCGACGCTGACCCTCAGCCCACTGGGCAACGACACCCCTGGCGATGACGGGGTCGGGGCCACGGCGGGCGGCTTCGCGGCAGGGTCCCTCGTGCTCACCGGCTCGGGCGCGGCCACCGGCGGCAAGTCCCTGGCCACCGGCTCCTTCGCCTGGACGGTGACGAGCAGCAACCAGGTCACGTTCACCGCCGACTGGCGCTACACCGGGACGACCAGCACCAGCTACCGCGTCACCGACGCCTTCGGCAACACCACCGCGTCGACCATCACGGTGACCGTCAACCCGACCGTGGCCACGACCACCGAGAAGCGGCTGGCCTCGATCGGCGCACTGCAGCCCGCTCAGGACGGCTCCGGGATCAAGGTGGGCATCATCGACTCCGGCGTCGACTACGACCACCCCGATCTGGGCGGGAGTCCCGGAGCCGCGTTCCCGACCGGTCGCTTCACCAAGGGCTACGACTACGTCGACCGCAACGGCAACCCCGTGGACTGTTACGGCCACGGCACGAAGGTGGCCGGCATCCTGGGCGCGAACGGCAACCCGAAGCTGGGCGGCGCCTACGGAGTGGCTCCGAAGGTGACGTTCGGCGCCTACCGGGTCTTCGACTGCCAGGGCAACGGCACCACCGACAACATCGTGAAGGCGATGGAGCGGGCCGCGGCGGACGGCATGAACGTGGTCAACCTCTCGCTCGGTGTGTCGTCCTCCAGCTGGCCGGACGATCCGCTCAGCCAGGCGGCGGCCAATCTCGTGAAGCGGGGCGTGGTCGTGGTGGCCGCGGCCGGCAACTCCGGCGCGAAGGGCCTGTTCACGGCGGGTTCCCCGGGCGTCGCGCCGGGCGTGATCTCCCTGGCCGCGGCCAACACCGGCAGCACCGGGATCGAGTCCTACAGCGCGATGGGGCTGGCCGCGGACCTCAGCCTGAGCCCCACCCTCACGGCGCCGGGCAGTACGGTCCACACCACCGCTCTCGGCAACGCCTACGCCGACCCCACCGGCACGTCCATGGCCGCTCCGGAGGTCGCCGGAGCCGTGGCCCGGATCCTGCAGGCGAAGGGGTGGAAGGCTCCTACCGCCGGCGTCCCGGCGAAGGTGGCGGCGCTGCTCTATGCGAGCGCGACGACGCTGAACTCGACCACGTCCGGCGTCAGCGGCAAGCCGGACGCCGTGTTCCGCCAGGGCGCCGGTCTGGTCCAGCTGCAGCAGGCGGTCAACCAGAGTGTCACGGCCGCACCGTCCACGTTGAAGCTCGGCGAGGGCACCTCGGTGACCAAGACCATCACGCTCGCCAACACCGGCAAGGGGCCGATCACCTACCAGGTCGGCGCGACCACCGGAGCCAGCGCAGCCGCGAGCACGGGCAGCAGGACGGATGCGGGCAACCAGACCCCCAGCTGGGCTTACGCCGCCGTCGGGTTCAAGGCCACTCCGGCCAAGGTGACCGTCCCCGCCGGTCGGACGGCGACCGTGAAGGTGAAGATCACCGCACCGGGCAAGCTCCTGTCCGGCAAGCAGGGCATGCTGTACGGCGGTTGGGTGCGGTTCTCCGCCGCCGGTCAGCAGACCGTCTCCGTCCCGTTCGCCGGGGTGCGTGGCGACTACCAGAAGGTGAGGCTGTTGCCGAAGGCCGGCCGTAGCTTCGTCGACTCCAGCACCGGCCTCTCCTATTCGTACACACTGCCCGCCCTCGCCTACCTGACGTCGGGTTCGGCGCTCCAGCCGACCTACTCGGGCACTCGCACCTTCCACGTCGGCAAGAGCGGCGGCCAGCCGTACGTGATGTTCCATCTCGACTACCCGACCAGCGGGATTCGGCTGAAGGCCACCAACCAGAAGACGAAGAAGTCCTACTACGCCGTGCTGAGCGGCACGTCGACCCAGCTCGGCAAGCAGGGCAGGGACGAGAGCTACACGGCGCTCCCGTTCTACGGCGCGTACAAGAACTCCAAGGGCAAGGTCGTCGCCGTGCCCGCCGGCACCTACAAGCTCCAATTGCGGGTGCTCAAGCCGCTCGGCAACTCGAAGAAGAGTTCCGCCTGGGAGACCTACACCACCCGCGCGTTCAAGCTCACCTGGTCGTGACGCACGGGCCGCGGTGCCTGGATGGACGCGCAATGCGTTCACGCGCTGCGTGCAATCCTGCGCCCGGCGCCACCTGGACCCGACATGGGCTTGTCCAGACCCTGCCTGAGGCACCAGACTCATGATCGGCGCCCACCACTGGGCGTCCTGTCCATGTCCTCGATTCCTCTGACCGCCCCGTTCCACCGGACCCCAGGAGAGAGCGTGCTTGCTCACCCACACAGAAGGGCTCTACTCGGCATCGTCGCCGGGACTGCCGCCACCGCGCTGTTCGCCACCACGCTGGGCATTCCGGCCGTCGCCGGACCCGTCAGCGACAACGGAAAGATCAAGCTCGCCGACGCAGCCAACCAGTCGCGTGTCATCAAGGGGCGCTACCTCGTCGAGACGACCGGGACGCCGCTGGCGGTCGGCGGCAGCAAGTCCGTCAACCAGGCCAGACAGTCGGCCGCGGAATCGGCGGTACGGTCGGTAGGCGCGAAGGTGGGCACGACCTACTCCGATCTGTGGACGGGCATGGCGGTGACCGCGACTGACGAGCAGATCACCCAATTGGCCCGCTCGTCGAGCGTGAGCGCGATCTACCCGGTGCTGAGGGTACCGATGCCGAAGACCACGGTGAGCAAGACGAAGGTCTCGAGCGAACTCTCCACGATCTCCGCCGCCGCAACCGGCTACACCGGCAAGGGGATCAAGGTGGGCATCATCGACACCGGCATCGACTACAACAACCGGGACTTCGGCGGTTCCGGCACGAACAATCAGACTGCGGACTTCAAGAAGCCCGGTGGCCGGGTCATGTACGGCAAGGACTTCGTCGGTGATGCCTACGACGCCGACGACGACAACCCGATCGTCAAGCCCGACCCCTACCCGGACGACTGCGCGGGCCACGGCACCCATGTCGCCGGCATCGTCGGCGCGAACGGCGACCTCGACACCGGTGGCGCACGAGGCGTGGCCCCCGAGGTCACCTTCGGCGCGTACCGAGTGTTCGGCTGCGCGGGCAGCACTGACACTCAGATCATCATCGACGCGATGACCCAGGCGAAGAAAGACGGCATGAACGTCGTCAACATGTCTCTGGGCAGCACCTTCGACTCGTGGCCCAGCTACCCCGATGCAGTCGCGGCCGCCAACCTGGTCAAGGCGGGGATCGTTGTGGTCGCATCGGCCGGAAACGATGGCGACCTTGGCTTGTTCGCCGCCGGCACTCCCGCCGTCGGCCCAGGCGTCATCTCCGTGGCGTCATACGAGTCGGTCAAGATCAAGACGCGCGCGATTTCCGTGAACGACGCCAAGTACCCGTACACCGCGGTTGAGGGAACGGCGGCGGCTCCAGTGACCGGCAACATTCCGTTGCAGTTGGCGTCCAACACCACTGCCTGCACCGTCCCGACCTCCGCCACAGGGAGCGCCCTGCTGGTCAAACGCGGTGATTGCTCGTTCAGCCAGAAGGTGGCCAACGCCGTCGCGGCGGGCGCAGCGGCTGTCGTGATCTACAACAACGTCCCCGGCATGGACAGCTTCACCACTGAGCCGGACACGTACCCGATCCCCGCGATCAGCATCGGCGGTACCGATGGTGAGAACCTGGCCAGCTTGATCAACACTGGTTCACAGCCAATGACCTGGCTGAACTTCCAGCCTGACCTGACCAACCCCGACGGCGGCGCCCTGTCGACGTTCAGCTCCGCCGGCCTGGCCGCGGACCTGAGCCTGGTCCCGACGATCACCGCTCCCGGCGGCAAGATCTACTCGACCCTTCCGGTCGAGCAGGGGTCCCACGGCAACATGTCCGGCACCTCGATGGCCTCGCCCTACGTCGCCGGCTCCGCGGCCGTGCTTCTGCAGGCGAAGTCCAGCCTGAAGAAGAAGCCGAGCTCGGTAGCACAACTGCTGTACAACACCGCCGATCCGGTGTCCAAGGCAACGGAAGCCGGTGTCACCAACCGCGCCGAGGCCGTGTTCCGGCAGGGCTCCGGTCTGGTCAACCTCGCGGGTGCACTCGGTGCGACCGTGACTGCTTCACCGTCCGTTCTCAAGCTCGGTGAGGGCACCAGCCGGACGGTCACCGTCAAGCTGACCAACAAGACCAAGGCGACGCAGGTCTACACGCCGTCGGTCATCACGGGAGTCAGTGCAGCAGCCAGTGTCGGCACGGGGGTCGGCGTTGGCACATCCACCCCCACCTACGCCTACGGGACGGCGGGCTTCAAGGCTTCGCCGTCGAGCATCAAGGTGAAGGCGGGCAAGACGGTCAAGGTCAAGCTGAAGCTGACCGCTCCGACCGTGCTCCCGGGTCGGGCCGGCCTGCTGTACGGCGGCTGGGTGAAGTTCACCAGCGTCGGCATCGGGAACACCGTGACCGTGCCGTTCGCGGGCGTGCGCGGCGACTACCAGGCAGTGAAACTGCTCAACGGCTTCAAGCTTCCGGTGAGCGACACCGAGTCGTGGTCCTTGCCCACGCTGAGCTATGTGGACCAGGACGGATACATCCACGCCCAGACTGCCCCCGGGCGTGGCTACAGCATGGATCCCGACGCGTACGACGTCCCGATCGTGTTGTACCACCTGGACTACCCGGCCAGCGATGTCCAGCTGCGGGTGACCAACGCCAAGACGAAGAAGTCCTACGACGCCATCATCAACTTCAAGTACGTCAAGGGTTCCAAGGCAAGCAGCAAGTCGACCCATCTGTACAAGCAGTCGCGCGACGACTCCTTCCAGGAACTCGACTTCTTCGGCGCCTACTACAGCAAGGGCAAGGTCAAGTGGGTGCCGAGTGGCAGCTACACGTTGCAGCTGAGGGTGCTGAAGCCGCTCGGCTCGGCCAAGAAGAGTTCTCACTGGGAGACCTTCACCACGCCGAAGTTCACCATCAACTGGTACGACGAGTGAGTCTCGCCTGAATGGTTCGGCCGGCTCCCGCTTCGGGGGCCGGCCGAACTGTTTTGCACGAGGCGCGTGTCTGACCATCGGGCTTACCTACGGTTCCGTAGGCGTAGGGGCTAGGCTGGGCACGTACTGAACCCTCGCGAAAGAGATGCACGATGGCGTCCATCGGTCGTCCGGCCACTCCTGCCACCGAAGCCGTCCGGGCGGCCCGGGACTTCCTGCTCGCCCACGGCGACGACTATGCCGGCGCCGTCGCCGGGTTCCGGTGGCCGGAGCTCACCGAGTTCAACTTCGCCACCGAGTGGTTCGACGTCGTGGCGGCCGAGCACCCCGACCGGGCGGCCGTGACCATCGTCTCGGCCGACCTGACCGCCCAGTCGTGGACCTACGGCGAGCTGTCGCGGCGCTCCGACCAGGTCGCGCGCTGGCTGCGCAGCATCGGGCTCGGCGCCGGTGACCACGTGATCGTGATGCTCAACAACACGATCGAGCTGTGGGAGCTGCTGCTGGGGCTGTTGAAGATCAGGGCGGTCGCGATCCCCACGTCCACGCTGCTGTCGGCGGCCGACCTGGCGTACCGGGTCGAGTACGGCCAGGCGCGCGCGGTGGTCGCGCCGACGAGCCTGAAGGCGCGGCTGGACGGCCTGCCGCGGTCGGTGCTGCGGATCGGCGTCGGCGATCCGACGCCGTCCGGCTGGATCGGCATGAGCGAGTCCCACAAGGCGCCGGAGTCGTACCTGCCGAGCGCGCCGACGAAGGCGTCCGACCTCAGCCTGCTGTACTTCACGTCCGGGACGACCGCGCGGCCCAAGCTGGTGGCGCACACGCACGTGTCGTACCCCGTCGGCCACCTGTCGACGATGTGGTGGCTGGGCGTCCGTCCCGGGGACGTGCACCTGAACATCTCCTCTCCTGGCTGGGGCAAGCACGCCTGGAGCAACTTCTTCTCCCCGTTCCTCGCCCAGGCGACGGTGTTCGTGTTCAACTACGAGCGGTTCGACGCGGCGAAGCTGATGCAGGTGATGGACACCCACGAGGTCACCACGTTCTGTGCGCCGCCGACGGTGTGGCGAATGCTGATCCAGGCCGACCTGACGCAGCTGTCCCGGCCACCGCGCGAACTGCTCGGAGCGGGCGAGCCGCTGAACCCCGAGGTGATCACGCAGGTACGCAAGGCGTGGGGCGCGACGATCCGGGACGGCTTCGGCCAGACCGAGATGACCTGCTGCATCGGCAACTCCCCCGGCCAGCTCGTGAAGGACGGGTCGATGGGACGGCCGATGCCCGGCTACCCCGTGGCGCTGCTCGACCCGGTGACCGGCTCGCGAAGCCCGGACGAGGGTGAGATCTGCCTGGACCTGTCCCAGCCGATCCTCGGCCTGATGGCCGGCTACCACGAGGACGCGGAGATGACCGCGGAGGCATGCCGGGACGGCTTCTACCACACCGGCGACATCGCGTCCTGCGACTCCGACGGGTACTTGACCTACGTCGGACGCGCCGACGACGTCTTCAAGGCCTCGGACTACAAGATCTCCCCGTTCGAGCTCGAGTCGATCCTGCTGGAGCACCCCTACGTCACCGAGGTGGCGATCGTGCCCAGCCCCGACCCGGTGCGGGCGGCCGTGCCAAAGGCGTTCATCTGCCTCGTCCAGGACCTCGCGGCCAAGCCCCAGGAGGCGGCGGCGGAGATCTTCGCCCACGCCCGCGAGCGGCTGTCCGCCTACCAGCGGGTGCGGATCGTCGAGTTCGTCAACGAACTGCCGAAGACCATCTCCGGCAAGATCCGTCGCGTCGAACTGCGCGAGCGCGAGGCCGACCGCGTCGCCCAGGACGCCGCCGAGGGCCAGTTCCTGGAGCGCGACTTCCGCTGACGGTCTCTCGCCGGGTAACGGTCCCTGAGGAGCGTTCGCGAGGGACGAGCGAACGTGTCACGAAGGGCCGCCGCAACAACCCCACTCACCGGCTGGTCGAGCTTGTCGAGACCCCCGCAACGATCCCTGAGGAGCGAGCGCCCGCGTTGGGCTGCCCCCACAAACCCCGCCCACCGGCTGGTCGAGCCTGTCGAGACCCCAGTAACGGTCCCTGAGGAGCGTTCGCGAGGGACGAGCGAACGTGTCACGAAGGGCCGCCGCAACAACCCCACTCACCGGCTGGTCGAGCTTGTCGAGACCCATAGCGATCCGCTGGGAGGCGTTCGCGAGGGGCCACCGCGACTGGTGCGCTACGCCGCTACTCACGTCCGCATAGACGTTCGGTTTCCTTATCCGATTCTCATTTCTACAAGCGCGGAAAGACCAACCTGAGGACCGGAATTGTCAGTGGCGGCATCTAACGTTGATCCCATGAACGGACACGACGAGCAGCCGGCAGGGACGCCGGTCGAGCCGTGCCCACAGAACGGCTGGGCCGACTGGCTGGAGGCATTCCAGAGCGGCTGGCTGCACCTCACCAACGACCACCCGACCGAAGTTCCCCAGCCTCTTGAGCCGTGGCGGTACACGGACCGGGGCTTGGTGTCGGAGTTGGAGGCCGCCCAGCGGGAGTTGTCGCGAGTGCAAGGCCGCTGGCTGGCCCTGTTGGCCGAAACCGAGAAGCGGGAAGCCACCCTGAGCACCACGGGGTTGCCCACCGTGTCGTGGCTGACCGACCGGAACACGCATTCGGCTCGTGCGGCGCGTGAGGAGGTGCGGTTGGCGGTGCAGGTGGATTCCCAGCCGGTCGTGGCCGACGCGCTGGGCTCGGGTCGGTTGTCGGTGGAGCAGGTGCGGGTGATCGCGCACGGGCTGGATCGGCTGCCGGACGAGTTGGACGGCGGGCAGCGGCAGGCAGTGGCTGAGCAGCTGGTTGAGCTGGGCGGTGAGTTCGGGCCGTACGGGCTGGCCCTGTTGGTGAACCGTGCGGTGGAGGTGGTGGCGCCCGAGGTCGCGGAGGATGCCGATCGCAGGGCGGTGGAGCGGGCGGAACGGGAGCAGCGTCGGGCCCGGTATGTGACCTGGCGTAAGGACCTCGACGGGTCGGTGGTGTTGTCTGGGCGGCTCGACGCGGTATCCGGGGAGAAGTTGGTTGGGGTGTTGACCGCGGTTGGTGCGAACATTCGCAAGACCGCGGCCCTGGCCGGGCTGGAGGTCAGCCGTGCCCAAGCGGCCGCGGACGCGCTGGCCCGGCTGGTCGATCACTATGCGGGCTGCCGGAAGCTGCCCAAGCAGGGCGCGGACCGGCCGCGTCTCCTGGTGGCCATCGACCAGGACGTCCTGTGCGGGAAGTTGGGCCCGGGTCTCCTGCTGAACACCGGCGGGCAACTCAGCGCTCAGCAGGCCCGGGTGTTGGCCTGTGATGCCGGGATCCTGCCGGTGGTGATGGGCGCAGACAGCGTGCCGCTGGACGTGGGCCGCGAGAAACGCCTGTTCACCGGACACTTGCGGAGCTTGTTGATCGCCAGGGACCAGGGCTGCGCATTCCCCGGCTGCGACGCCCGGCCGGCCGAGACCGACGGTCACCACATCATTCCTTGGCATCAGGGCGGCGGCACCAGCCTCACCAATGGGGTGCTGGTGTGCACGTTCCACCACCACCTCGTCGAACCCGTCCCCGGCGCCCCACCCGAAACCCAATGGGCCATTCGCCTCGACCGCCGCGGCTACCCCGAGTTCGGCACGCCCGAAGGCGTCGGCGCCCCACCCGGCCAACGCCGCTGGCGCCAACACCACCACTACCACACCCTGCGCTGACCAACCGGGTGCGACCGCGACCCTTCGTGACGCCCCGGCTCGTTCCTCACCAGCGCTCCTCAGGGACCGTCTTGCGCGGTCTCGACAAACTCGACCAGCCAGGGGTGATGGAGCACAGGCTCGAGATGGTTCTATGCCGACAGACTATGTTAAGTTAACTTACTATGGCCTATCCCGATATCTTGATACTGCGTCACCTGTCTCGTCGTCCCGCGCATGGCTACGAGTTGCGCAAGCGGATTGAGGAGACCACGGGGATCATCGTCAACAACAACTCGCTGTATCCCGCTCTCAAGCGCTTCGTCGAGGCAGGCGCAGTGAGGATGACCGTCCAGCAGCACGAGTCCAGGCCGCCACGTCACATCTACGAACTCACCGATATCGGCCGAGAGCTGCTGCATGATCTGATCGCCGAACTCCCCGCCGCACAGGCAGCGGACGACCTCGAGTTCCTGACCCGGCTCGGTCAGTTCGGCTTTCTCGAACCCACCGAACGAGCCGCGATCCTGGACACCCGCGTCGCGGCGCTGACAACTCTCGCCGAAAGGCTGGCGCGCCTGTCGGGCCGGACGTCAGGCGAGTTGTGGAGTTCCACAGTGGTGGAACGACTGCGCGAACGAACGGCGGCCGAACTGCGGTGGCTCGAGAGCCTCCGGGAGGCAGCGGCACAACCATGAACACCAGCGGGACTCAGCGCAAGCTCGGCGCGGTCGCGCAATACGCACTGCTCGCCGGGCCGCTGCTGTCGATGCTCGACTCGAGCATCGTCAACGTCGCCATCGCGCCGATCGCGGAGGAACTGCACGCCAGCCTGGACGCCGTGCAATGGGTGACGAGCGGCTACATGCTCGCGCTCGGCACGGGCCTGGGACTGACCGCCTACCTTGCCCGACGCTTCGGCACCGTTCGTGTCTACACGGCGGGGTTGCTCGCCTTCACCGTCGCCTCGACACTGTGCGCACTCGCTCCCACCATTGACCTTCTCATCGCCTCCCGCATTCTGCAGGGCCTCACCGGCGCGACGCTGGTGCCGCTCGCCATGAGCATGCTGATGGGCTCTGCGGGCGCATCCCGCAGCATGTCACCGATCGCAGGCATGCTGCTGTTCCTCGGGCCAGCGCTCGGCCCGAGCCTTGGCGGCCTGCTCATCGGCGTGTCCAGTTGGCACCTGATCTTCCTGATCAACCTCCCGGTCGGTTTGCTCGCCGCCCTCGCCATGCGTGCCGTGCCTCGCGACATCGCACCCACCGGCGCGCCCGACGCCCGCCTCGACCTGTTCGGACTGACCCTGCTCGCACTCGGTCTGTTCAGCGTGCTCCTCGGTCTCGACCGCGGCCCCAGTGCCGGCTGGGCACAGCCGGCGACCTGGGCGACACTTTGCATCGGGGCACTGTTCCTGTCCGGCTACGTGCTGCGCTCCACACGAGTCCCACACCCTGCGCTCGACCTGGGCGTCCTTCGGGACGGGGGCGCAGCACTCTCCTTCGCCCTGTGTGCCGCCGCGTCGGTAGCCGCGTGGTCGATCGTGTTCCTGCTGCCCGTGTTCCTGCAGTCGGTGCAGGGGCACACCGCCCTCGCCACCGGACTGGCCATGCTGCCGCAGGGCATCCTCACCGGGCTGGGCACCGTCCTCGGCCAGAAGATCGCCGACCGCATCGGGGTCCGCCCGACCGTCTTCATGGGATTCGTCGTGCTCCTGGGAGCAAGCGTCGGCCTCCTCGGCATCGACACCCACACCCCCTTATGGATCACATCGCTCATCCTCGCCGGACGATCCGCCGCCATCGGACTGGTCGTGACGCCACTGCTCACCGTGGTCAACCTCCGCCTCGCACCGGAAGATCAGGCCGACGCGAACACCACCTTCAACGTCGTCCAGCGCATCGCCGGATCGCTCGGCATCGGGCTCCTCGCCAACTTCTTCGCCAGCCAGAGCGCCACCGCCGGGCCGGTCGCCGCACTGCACCACGTTGCGGTCATCGTCGCAGCCCTCGCCGGAGTCGCTGCGCTCTTCTCCGCCCGTCTTCCCGACCTTCGAGCCCCGCGACGTGCAGCCGAAGCGTCGCCCGCCTGACGCAGCCTGCGTGGGAGAGGTCTCGACAAGCTCGACCAGCCGAGGGTGACGACGGCCCAACGCGGGGCGGCCCCCTCAAGGACCGTTGAGCTTCACCGGCTGGCCGGAATCCACCAGGCGAGGATGGTGATGCCGATCCCGACACCGAGCAGGACGATCGAGTCCAGCGCGCGGTTGCGGACGGCGAGCAGCCCCACTCGCTGCTGGGGCAGCAGGCGCAACAGACCGCCCGCGGTGATCGACAGTCCGACCAGGGTGCTGCCGGCGCGCCAGTGGCTGAGGAACACGATCACGAGCCCGATCGAGACCCCGGCCAGCACGGACGCGAGCGGCCACTGTCCGAGAACCTGCTGCACGACCGTCTTGGGTGGCCGCTCGTCAGGTGGTGTCGTCGGCGGGCTCGGGGTGGTCATCGGGCCAGAGCCTCCGCCCGATCGACCACGTTCGAGAGCAGCATCGCGCGCGTCATCGGCCCGACGCCGCCGGGGTTGGGCGCCACCCACCCCGCCTTGTCGAACACGTCGGGCGCGACGTCGCCGGTCAGCTTGCCGTCCACCCGGCTGACCCCCACGTCCAGGACGATCGCGCCCTGCGCGATCAGGTCGGCGGTGATCAGGTGCGGCACTCCGGCCGCGGCCACCACGATGTCGGCGGCCCTGGTGTGGGCGGCCAGGTCGCGGGTGCCGGTGTGGCACAGCGTCACCGTGCAGTTCTCACTGCGACGGGTCAGGATCAGCCCGAGCGGACGTCCCACCGTGATCCCGCGTCCGACCACGCAGACCTCGGCCCCGGCCAACGGCACGTCGTGGCGACGCAGGAGCTCCACGATGCCGCGCGGCGTGCACGGCAGCGGGCCGGGCTCGTTCAGCACCAGCTTGCCGAGGTTGGTGGGGTGCAGCCCGTCCGCGTCCTTGTCCGGGTCGATCAGCGCGAGCATCGCGTTCTCGTCCAGGTGGCGTGGCAGCGGCAGCTGCACGATGTAGCCGGTGCAGGCCGGGTCGTCGTTCAGCGCGGTGATCGCCTCCACCACCTGTGCCGCGGGTGCGTCCGCCGGCAGGTCCACCCGGATCGAGGTGATCCCCACCTCGGTGCAGTCGCGGTGCTTCATGTTCACGTAGCTGCGGCTGCCTGGATCGTCCCCGACCAGTACGGTGCCCAACCCGGGACGGACGCCCCGCTCGGCCAGGGCCTGCACGCGGACGGCCAGCTCGCCCTTGATCGCGGCGTGGACGGCCTTGCCGTCCAGAATCTGTGCTGTCAAAAGAACCCTCAGTGGAAGAAGTGGCGGGTACCCGTCAGATACATCGTGACACCGGCGGCCTGCGCGGCGGCAATCGTGTCGGCGTCCCGCACCGAGCCGCCGGGCTGGACGATGGCCTTGACTCGGGCCTCGATCAGGATCGCCGGGCCGTCGCTGAACGGGAAGAACGCGTCGGACGCGGCCACCGAGCCGGTTGCCCGCTCCCCCGCCCGCTCCACCGCGAGGCGGCAGGAGTCGACCCGGTTCACCTGTCCCATGCCCACACCGACCGACGCCCCTCCGGACGCCAGCAGGATCGCGTTCGACTTCACCGCCCGGCACGCCCGCCACGCGAACTCCAGGTCGGCCAGCGTCGCGGCGTCCGCGGCCCCGCCGGAGACCAGTTGCCAGTTCGCCGGGTCGTCACCGTCAGCGTCGATCCGGTCGGACGACTGCAGCAGCAGCCCGCCACTGATCGGGCGGAGCTCCACGCCGCCGGCGGGGTAGGCGTCCGCAACCAGCACCCGGAGGTTCTTCTTGGCCTGCAGCACCTCCAGCGCGCCGTCCTCGTACCCGGGGGCGATCACCACTTCGGTGAAGATCTCCGCGATCTGCTTCGCAGCCTCGACGCCGATCGGACGGTTGGCCGCGATCACGCCGCCGTAGGCCGACACCGGGTCGCAGGCGTGCGCCTTGCGATGCGCCTCGGCGATGTCAGCCCCGACCGCGATCCCGCACGGATTGGCGTGCTTGATGATCGCCACCGCCGGCTCGCTGAAGTCGTAGGCCGCCCGGTACGCCGCGTCGCCGTCGGTGTAGTTGTTGTAGCTCATCTCCTTGCCGTGCAGCTGCTGCGCGGTCGCGATCCCCCCACGTCCGTCCCCACGGCGGTAGAGCGCCGCCCGCTGGTGGGAGTTCTCGCCGTAGCGCAGCGTCCCGAGCTTGTCCCAGGTGCCGCCGATCCAGCGGGGGAAGCCGTCCCCATCACTGCTGTCGGTGAGCACCGAGCCCATCCAGGACGCCACCGCGACGTCGTAGGTTGCGGTGTGCACGAATGCCGCGGCGGCCAGCGCCTTGCGCTGGGCGAGGGTGAAGCCACCGGCCGCGAGGGCGTCCACCAGCGCCGGGTACTGCGAAGGCGACGTGATGATCGCTACGGACGGGTGGTTCTTCGCCGCGGCCCGGACCATGGACGGGCCGCCGATGTCGATCTGCTCGACGCACTCGTCCTCGTCCGCTCCGGACGCGACCGTCTGCGTGAACGGGTAGAGGTTCGACACCACCAGGTCGAACGGCGCCACGCCCAACTCCTCCAACTGTGCGCGGTGTGACTCCAGGCGGCGGTCGGCCAGGAGTCCTGCGTGGATGTGCGGGTGCAGCGTCTTCACCCGGCCGTCCAGGCATTCGGGGAAGCCGGTCACCTGTTCGACCGGCGTCACGGGCAGCCCGGCCCCGGCCAGCGTCGCCGCCGTCGAACCGGTGGACACGATCTCGACGCCAGCGTCGACCAGGGCGCGGCCGAGCTCGACGAGCCCGGTCTTGTCGTAGGTGGAAACCAGGGCGCGGCGGATCGGCAGCAGGTCGTTCATCTGTCCCCTCGGCTGAGTCGATTGACGGTGTCGACGAGCAGCCTGCGCTCGACGACCTTGATGCGTTCGTGCAGGGTCTGCTCGTCGTCGCCGGGCTCCACGCGCACCGGCTCCTGGGCGATGATCTCGCCGGAGTCCACGCCGGCGTCCACCGCGAACACGGTGGCGCCGGTCACTTTCACGCCGTGCGCCAGCGCGTCCCGCACCGCGTGCATGCCCGGGAAGGACGGCAGCAGCGCGGGGTGGGTGTTGATCATGCGGCCGCCGAAGCGGGCGAGGAAGACCGGGCCGACGAGCTTCATGAAACCGGCGCTGACCACCAGATCAGGAGCGTGTGAGGCGACGAGGTCGGTGAGTTCGGCGTCCCAGACCGCGCGATCGGAGCCCTTCGCCAAGGGGTGCACGAACGTCGGCACGCCCGCCTCCTGAGCGCGGACGAGCCCGTACGCGTCCGCCCGGTCAGCACCGACCGCCACCACCTCGCCGTCCAGTCCATCGGACGCGGACGCGTCCAGCAACGCCTGCAGCAGGGTGCCAGAGCCCGAGACCAGGACGACCAGGCGCATCGGCATGGCCTGACCCTATCGAACCAGCGGGTGGGTCCAACGGCCGGTCTCGGCGGGGCCCCGCCAGCCGTGACGGTCAGGACGCGGTGCTGCGGCGGCGGACGAACCAGGTGGCCAACCCGCCCAGCAGCGCACTGAGCAGCAGCAGCGGCACCGGGATGAGCAGGGACTCCAGCAGCCGTGGGCCCAGGTCGACCAGGCGCAGGCTGCCCAGACTGCCGCGGCTCGCGGCTGCCCAGCCCAGAGAGAAGAGACCGACCAGCAGGCCGCTCGCTGCGCCTGCCGCCAGCGCGCCGGTCACCCCCGTTCGTCCGCGTCGGACCGCGACCACTCCCGCGAGCGCGCCGACGGCGACCCCTGCGGCCAGCCAGGCGAGCAACCACTGGTCGGCGGCGCCGACCGGCGGAAGAGCGCCCAGCACGGGGATGGACGGCAGCATCCCGAGCTGGGTGCCGGACAGCGAGACCACCGAACCGGCACCGACCGTGAACCCGGCCCCGAGCAACCAGGCCAGCGTCCAGCCCAGGAGATTCGGCAGGTAGGCGAGCACGACCAGGGCCCAGACGAACACGCCTCCGGCGTCGAACCCCAGCGCGTCCTCCAGTGCAGAGATCCGGGCCTCGCCGAGCACCACGGCTGTCGCCAGCCCGACGCTGCCCACGACGACCAGCCCGAGCACGCCTGCGACCGCGCCCCGCAATCCACGCCGCAGCCAGTCCGGCCGGCGGGCCCACGGGCGGACGCCTGTGGCTCGCACCGCGCCGATCGCGCTGCCGACCGCACTGACGCCGAAGGCTCCGAGGGCCGGGCGCCAGATCATGGCCGGCCCGGTCACTGCCCACGCGAGCGCAGCAGCGAAGATCGTGTAGCCGGCGGTCACCTGTCCGATAGAGCCCAGCAGCAGTCGCCGGGCGGCGGCATCGGAAAGGTCGCCCGCGTGAGCCTGGCGTCCCTGCCGGTAGGCGAAACGGCCGACGGACGCGCACAGCGCACCGAAGCCGGCGGTCAGGCCCAGCGGGACGAGTGAGATCTGGTCCGCGCCGACGGCAAGGACACCGCCGTGCGCGAGCAGCCAGACCTGCCCGGCGAAGCCGAGCACGGTCGGCAGGGCGATGGCCGGCGCGCTCAGCCAGGCGATCATCATCACACCGGCCACGAGCAGCGAGCCGGCCAGGCCCACCGCCGCCCCACCGCCGAGCGCGGCTGCGGGCCACGGCAGCAGCGGCGGACCTTCGGGCGCGTTGGGCAGGCGCACCGTCCGCGCGCTGGAGACGGTGAGCCTGAGCCGCTCGGGATCCCGGAACCTGGGCATGGGCATGGGCATGGTGCGTCCATGCTGACGCAGGCGATCCGTCCCAGTCGTGGGGACACGCCCGCCGTCGCTACACTGGCCGCGTCGTACAGCGTCAACCGACAAGGGAATGCAGTGGCAGAAGAGGGTTCGCCGACCCCGCGCAGGGCGCTCGGCCCGCTCCCCGAAGAGCCCGGCGAATCCCCCGCGGCCGGCCGCTACGGGCGCGCATTCCTCCCCGACGAGCCGTCCCCGCTGACCAGCACCGGCCGACTCCGTCGACTCGCCGTCAGCCCGGCCAGCCCGGTCGACCCACTGGAGGTGCAGGGAAGCACCCCGGTTCCGCCGCCGGCTCCGGTGCTGCCCGAACCCGAGGCTGCGCTGCCGGCGTCGGCAGGACGGCGATTCTCCGCGAGCGCTGAGCCCGACGAGTTCGTCTCCTCCGCGCCGCGCCGCTCCGCGGTCAGCCCGGCGTCCCCGACTTCGGCAGGCGAGTCCATCCTGCCGTCGGCCCCGCGCCCGTCCACCCCGCCGAAACTCCCTGCCGGGAGGTTCACACCGTCCCCGTACGCGCCGAGCCCTGCCGCCAGCCCGATCGAGGATCGACCGGTTACGGCGAGCGCACCCGACGCCACGTCCGCCGAGTCGTACCCGCGCTCGGTGCCGACCGCTCCGACGCTGCCGCCGACGGCACCGACGTTCTCCGCACCGTCCGTCGTCCCGGGTGCCGCCCCGGGCTCGGACGCCGCGGCGGCGGTCACCGCTGAGCTCGCCCAGCCTGCGTCCGCCGAGCCCACGACGGAGCCGGCTGCCGAAGCCGCCCCGAAGAAGCGTGGCAGGCGGAAGAAGGACACTGCGGACACGACCACCCCGGAGAGCGTGCCCGAAGAGAGGACCGCGAGGGAAAAGAAGAAGTCCGAGCGCAGTTCGCGGCCGGCCCTGATCATCATTGCCTCGGTCGCCGCGGTGGCGCTGGTCGTGGCCGCGGGTGTCTGGTTGCTCACGCTGCGCTCCGGCGCGTCCAGCGGCGCCCCGACCAACGGCGTCACGACGTCCGCCCTCGATCCGCTGGTCACGGTCGCCGATCTCGGCACGCTCGGCGGAGCGAGCTGGGTGGAATCCACAGGAACCTCGGACGCAGCGCGTCCCCTCTGTCTGCCCGCAACGGGCACCGACCTGCCCAACGCGCTGCGCTCGGTCTCCCGCAAGACCGGCGCGAGCAGTTCGGACGTCGATTCGCTCGTCCAGGTGGTCGACACCTACGCGGACGACGCGACGGCCACCCAGGCGTACGCCGTGCGGCTCGCCCAGACCGGCACCTGCAACAACGATGTGGCCTGGATCACCGGGGCCAACTCGGTGACCGGGCTGGCCGACTCTGCCGCCGCGGTGCGTCTGGTCGACCAGGAGCAGGCGAACGTGTTCCACACCCTCCTGCTGAGCCGGACGGGACGCACGGTCAGTCTCGTCGACCTCGCCACCGGTAAGGATGCGGTGAACGCCCTCGACCTCGCCGACGTGGTGGGCAGGGCCCTGAGCCGCCAGTGCGGCGGCGACCTCGGCACGTGCCCGGCCAGCATCGGCGTGGCGACCGTCCCGCCGCCCGCGGGCGACCCGAAGGGATGGCTCGTCGAGGCGGACCTGCCGCGGATCACCGCGGGTAGCGGACGCTGGGGCGCGACCGATCCCGTGGCGAGCCTCCAGGTGCTCGGCAGCCAGTGCGAAGGCGTGAACCTGCAGACCGTGAGCGGCACCCAGTCGGTGGGTCAGCGGACGCTGCTGCTGGGCGACGACGGCGCGGCCCCGAAGGGCTTCGGTGTCGACATGGCCGTCTACACCTTCGGCACCGACTCGGCCGCCTCAGCCCTCGCGGGCAAGATCAGCGGCAACATCTCCAAGTGCGCCGATCGGGCGCCCACGGCCACCGTCAAGGACGGGCCGGACGCCAAGGGCGCTGGGGAGAACAACGCGAAGATCGCCGGCACGACGTTCCTGGTGACCCACAAGACCGAGACGACATCCGTGCTCTACCGGGTCGCGGTGATGACCGTGGGCAGCAAGGTCGTCTACCTGCTCGGGAACCCGTCCACGAGCTTCGACTTCACCGACGCCCAGTGGAAGGCGATCGCCGTCCGCGCGGGACAGCGGGCCACCCAAGCCTGAACGAAAAGGGGACGGTTCCTTTTCCATTCACTTTTCCACAGGATCGGCAGCTCAGCCGAGCTCTGTGGATAACTGAATGAGAAAGGAACCGTCCCCTTTTCGTTCAGGCCAGGCTGGCGATGAGCTCCCGCATCAGGGACGCGGTCTCGCTCGGCGTGCGGCCTACCCGGACGCCGGCGGCCTCCAGCGCGGCCTTCTTCGCCTTGGCCGTGCCGACCGAGCCGGTGACGATCGCGCCGGCGTGGCCCATGGTCTTGCCCACCGGCGCGGTGAATCCGGCCACGTAGCCGACCACCGGCTTCGTCACGTGCTCGGCGATGTAGGCGGCCGCGCGCTCCTCCGCGTCGCCGCCGATCTCGCCGATCATCACGATCGCGTCGGTGTCCGGATCGGCCTCGAAGGCGGCCAGCGCGTCGATGTGCGTGCTGCCGTTCACCGGGTCGCCGCCGATGCCGACCGCTGTCGAGAAGCCGATGTCACGCAGTTCGAACATCATCTGGTAGGTCAGCGTGCCGGACTTCGACACCAGGCCGATTCGGCCCGGCCCCGAGATCGTCGGGGGGATGATTCCCACATTGGACTTCCCCGGCGAGATCAGGCCGGGACAGTTCGGGCCGATCAGCCGCGTGTGGCCGGACTGGCGGGCATAGTCCACGAACTCCGCCGTGTCCTTCACCGGGACGCCCTCGGTGATCACCACGGTCAGGTCCAAGCCGGCGTCCACTGCATCGATGACAGCCTGCCGGGTGTGCGCCGCGGGCACGAACACCACGGACGTGTTCGCGCCGGTGGCCTCCTTCGCCTCGGCGACGCTGTCGTACACCGGGACCGGTTCCTCCTCGAAGGTCACCGACTGGCCGCCCTTGCCCGGGGTCACCCCGGCGACGATTCGGGTGCCGGACCCGATCATCCGCTGGGAGTGCTTGCGTCCCTCCGAGCCGGTCATGCCCTGGACGATGATCGTGGAACTCTGGTCCAGCCAGATCGACATCTGCTCTCCTCCCTATTCCGCCGCGGCGGCGAGCTCGGCGGCCCGGCGGGCCGCATCGTCCATGGTCTCGCAGACCTCGACCAGCGGGTGGGCGGCCTCGGCGAGCATGTGGCGGCCCACTTCGACCGCGTTCCCGTCCAGTCGCACCACGATCGGACGAGTGGCGCGATCGCCCAGCATGCCGAGCGCGTCGATGATCCCCTTGGCCACCTCCGAGCAGGCCGTGATGCCGCCGAAGACGTTGACGAAGACCACCTTCACCTGGGGGTCGGAGAGGATGATGTCCAGGCCATTCGCCATCACCTGGGCGGACGCGCCGCCACCGATGTCCAGGAAGTTCGCCGGACGCGGCTGGCCCGGCAGGTCGGCGCCCGCTGCGGCCACGACGTCCAGCGTGCTCATCACCAGGCCGGCGCCGTTGCCGATGATGCCGACCGCACCGTCCAGCTTCACGTAGTTGAGGTTCTTGGCCCGCGCGCGGACCTCCAGCGGATCGTCCAGTGACTCGTCGGCGTAGGCGCTCCAGTCGGGGTGCCGGAACGCGGCGTTGTTGTCCAGGGTGACCTTCGCGTCGAGGGCGACGATGCGTCCCTCTGCGGTCTTGACCAGGGGGTTCACCTCGACGAGCGTGGCGTCGTTGTCGCGGTACACCTCGCCGAGCAGCACCAGGATCCGGACGAGTTCCGCGCGATCCGCTTCGGGGAAGCCGGCCGCGGTGACGATCTGCTCTGCTTTCGCCGCATCCAGCCCGACCAGGGGGTCGACCTCGACGCGAGCCAAGGCGTCCGGACGCTCGACGGCGAGCGTCTCGATGTCCATCCCGCCCTCCTTCGAGCACATCGCCAGGTAGCTGCGGGTGGACCGATCGAGCAGTAGCGAGACGTAGTACTCCTCGGCGATGTTCGCACCCTCGGCGATCATCACGGTCTCGACCCGGTGGCCGTTGATGTCCAGGCCGAGAATCTCACGCGCTCGCTCAGCGGCCTCCTGCGGCGACCGGGCGACCTTCACTCCGCCGGCCTTGCCGCGCCCGCCGGACTTGACCTGCGCCTTCACGACGACCACGGGGGTGCCGAGTTCTTCGGCCGCGGCCTCGGCCTCCTCTGGCGTGCGGGCGGTGATACCGCGCAGGACGGGGACGCCGTGCGCCTCGAACAGGTCTCGCGCCTGGTACTCGAACAGATCCACTCCGACTCCGTTCACTCGCGTGTGCTGGCTGGCAGGGTGCGCTGCCGAGCCTAGCCCGCGAGCCTCAACGTCCGCACCAACGAGGCCGTGGGATCTGGACGGCCGACGCCGAGTACCCGATTTGTGAACAATTCTGAGAAACAGCCTAAGAAATGCTAAGGTGACTCGTGCCTGGTCGGGCCGGGCAATGCCGGGGGCATCGGGGAGATTGACGGGAGCCAGGTGAACAGACTTCGACTGCGGGCTGACAAGCCGCGTCGCGCACTTCCGTCCGAGCCCAGCACTGAGCAGGACGCGCGCGCGTTCCGCCGGTCCACCCTCCGCAACATCGCCAAGCGGGGTGCGACGGCCGTCGTCGTCTCAGGAATCGCAGTCGCCGGCTTCTCCGCGTTCACCGCGTCCTCGACCAACGCCACCGGCACGGCCTTCGCCGACCAGGGCCTCGCGATCTCGAGCATTCCGGCCGTCCAGGCCGCCGGCGCGCCGCAGGCAAGCTCGATCGCCGACCTGGCCGCAGCCCGAAATCAGCAGCTCACGGCGGCGGGAGACGCGATCGCAGGAAGCCAGGAGAGCGCAGCGGCCGAACTCCGCAGCAGCGCGCTCGACAACAACGCGGCCACGATCAACCAGGAGATCGACCGGCTGAAGAACCTGGCGAAGTTCAAGTGGCCTGCCGATGGTGGGCTCGGTTCCCCCTTCGGCCTGCGCCTGCACCCGATCCTGCACATCTGGCGGATGCACGACGGCGACGATATCGGCGGCACCTGTGGCGAGCCGATCTGGGCCGCGCAATCCGGCGTGGTGATCAGGACCGCGATGGGCTACAACGGCGGCTCCGGCAACAACGTCTGGATCGACCACGGCAAGATCGACGGTGTCGACGTCCAGTCCGGCTACCTGCACATGCAGAAGTACATCGTCAAGGTCGGCGACAAGGTCGACAAGGGCGATGTGATCGGCTACGTCGGCAGCACCGGCATGTCCACGGCGTGCCACGTGCACTTCTCGATCAAGAAGAACGGTGTCGAGAGCGACCCCATGCAGTACATCGGCTGGAACAAGCAGTCCAAGGAGAAGGACGCTCCCAGCGGCAAGGAGTGAGCCCTTCGAGCTCCCGAGTTGAGCAGGTTCCTCACGGCCGGAGCGGATTTGCGCACTAGACGCGCGTTCTCAGATCGGCCTTTGCAGGCATCTACTGTGCAGATCGGATCGGCATGGTCCACCCGACGCCAACTATGCGATTCACGCCCACGCTAGGGTGCCCGAGTGCGGGTTCTTGATTGGGACGGCTACCTCAACTGTCGCGATCTCGGTGGCCTACCGGTTCGTGGCGAACACACCCTGACGGGGAGGATCGCGCGTGGGCCTCGACGGGAACTCCTCACCCCGGCCGGACTGGAGGCTGCCCGGCGATGGGGCCTGCACACGATCGTCGATCTCCGCTGCCCCGCCGAGGTGGGTCGTCGAAACGGGGATCCCACGCAAGCCGCGGCGGCTCTGGCGGAGATCGAGGTGATCTCCGCGCCGACCGAGGACCATGACAACGACGAATTCCGCCGAGTCTGCTTTCCGATCCTCGACTCCCCTGAGTATTGGCAACACAATCTCAGGATTCTGCCCACCCTCGTGCGACGCGCCTTGGAGGCCATCGCTGGAGCGAGACCGGGCATCCTGATCCACTGCAGCGCCGGCCGCGATCGCACGGGGATGATCGTCTCAATGCTGCTCGCCAACGCGGGTGTGGCGCCGGAGGCGATCGCCGACGACTACGCCGAATCCGTCCGGGTGATGGCTGGCGCGGACTCGCACTCGCCGACGCACGACCGACAGGCGAACTGGAACCAGGAAGAGGTGTCTGTCTGGATCGAGGAGACCCAGCCCCTCGTGGCCGACTTCGCTGAAGGCATCGACCAGCACGTCAACCAGATCGGACTCTGTCACGCCGATCGCGAACGCCTCCGCACCCTCCTGCTCGCGACCTGAGACATAGCCCGATGCTCCACGCAAACGTCCCGGGGAACTCGCCGGCAGATGGCCCTCACCGACGACGGTAGATGTCCGCGCGATGGTCGATCGCCATGATCGTCACGACGTCAGAGATGCGGTAGATGATGCGGAAGTCACCGCGACGCGCGCTGTGCAGTCCTTCGAGTTCCTGACGCAGGGGCTTGCCAACCCGGTGCGGGTTCTCGGCCAGGGCGCCGTAGATGAACTCGACCGCAGCCGCGGCCGCTTTCTCCGGAAGTCGGGCGAGGGCACGCTTGGCGCTGGGTGTCCAGGCGACGGACCGCGGCGCGTCGTTCATGCGCCGAGAGTGCCCAGAATCTCATCCTTGCTCAGGATCTCGGCCTCACCGGCGGCGACTTCAGTCAGGCTCGCCAGGATCTGCTTCATCAGTGCGGGGCGGCCGGCGATGTCCAGCGTCTCTTCCAGGGATGCCAGGTCGTCCACACTCAACACCACGGCGGCGGGCCGGCCATGCTTGGTGATGACGACCCGGTCATGCTCCCGTTCCACCTGCTCCACAACCTCGGACAGGTGGTCCTTCACGTCCTTCAGAGCCATCGATCCTTCAACCGTCATGGCTACAAGTGTAGCCATTTCACTGCACGCGCTGAAGAGCGCTCCGATACCCTCCCTGGTGGTACCGCTACAGCTTCTCCATCGGGGCGTGCTTGAGCGAGAGGCGCTTCACGCCAACCGAGCCGAAGTCCACGTCGGCTTTTGCGGTGTCGCCGGCCCCGGAGGTGGCGATCACCGTGCCCATGCCGAAGATGGTGTGCAGGACGCGGTCGCCCACGTCCACTGAGGGGACCGTCTTGATCGCGGGACGGCCCGCGCCGAACCCGACCGTCGAACGCCACGACTGCTCGCTGCGCGCGGACGCGTTCGAGGCGTACCCCGTCCGCGCCACCCCGAGCCGCCGCCAGTCGATCAGGTGCGCGGGGATCTCCTCGGTGAACCGGCTGGGCGGGTTGTACTGCGGCGACCCCCACTGCGAGCGGACGGTCGCCCTGGTCAGGTACAGCCGCTGCCGCGCCCTGGTGATGCCCACGTAGGCCAGGCGGCGCTCCTCCTCCAGCTCGTTCTTGTCCGCCATCGCCCGCTGGTGCGGAAAGATGCCGTCCTCGAAGCCGGTGAGGAAGACCGTGCTGAACTCCAGGCCCTTCGCCGTATGCAGCGTCATCAGGGTGACGACGCCGGCCGCGTCCGGGTCATTGTCGGGAATCTGGTCGGAGTCGGCCACCAGGGCGATCCGCTCCAGGAACGCGGGCAGCGAGTCGTCGGGCTCCGGCGCACCCGCAGCGAGTTCGCTCTCGTCGGTGGGCAGGTCGACGGCGTGGGCGGCCGCGACGAACTCCCCCGCCACGCTGACCAGCTCGACGAGGTTCTCCAGCCGGCTCTCGTCCTGGGGATCGGTGGAGTTGCTCAGCTCGGCGAGGTAGCCGGAGTCCTTCAGGATGCCGGCCAGGATCTCGTCCGCCGCCACCCCGTCCGCCACCTTCGCCCGGTAGCCGGCCAGCAGGGCCGCGAACGCCTCCACCTGGTTCAGCGACCGGGTCGCGATCCCCGGCGCCTCCTTGGCACGATCCAGCGCCGCCCCGAACGAGATCTGCTCGGACGCGGCGAACGCCTCGATCATCGCCTCCGCCCGATCGCCGATGCCGCGCCGCGGGACGTTCAGCACCCGCCGCACCGACACGTCGTCGTCGATGTTCGCGATGGCGCGCAGGTACGCGATCGCGTCCCGCACCTCCCTGCGCTCGTAGAACCGGACGCCGCCCACCACCCGGTACGGCAGCCCGACCCGGATGAACACCTCCTCGAACGCCCGGGACTGCGCGTTCGTCCGGTAGAAGACCGCCACCTCGCCGGGCTTCGTCGTCCCGGCGTCGGTGAGCCGGTCGATCTCCTCCGCGACGAACTGCGCCTCGTCGTGCTCGGTGTCGGCCACGTAGCCCACCAGCAGCTCGCCGTCCCCCGCGTCCGACCACAGCCGCTTCTCAGGACGGTGGGGGTTGCGTGTAATCACCGCGTTGGCGGCGTTCAGGATGTTCTGGGTGGAGCGGTAGTTCTGCTCGAGGACGATCGTCCGGGCGGCAGGGAAGTCGGACTCGAAGTCGAGGATGTTGCGGATCGTCGCGCCGCGGAACGCATAGATCGACTGGTCCGAGTCGCCCACCACCATCAGTTCGGGCGGCTCGACCTCCGGCGCGTCCCCGGCCGCGGCCGCATGGACGCCACACAGCTCGCGCACCAGCGCGTACTGGGCGTGGTTGGTGTCCTGGTACTCGTCGACCAGCACGTGGCGGAACCGACGCCGGTACTGCTCGCGCAGGTCGGGAAACGCCTGCAACAGGTGGACGGTGGTCATGATCAGGTCGTCGAAGTCGAGCGCGTTCGCCGCCTTCAGGCGCCGCTGGTACTCGGCGTAGGCGCCCGCGTAGGTCTCCTCCGCCGTCCCCTCGACCGCCCGCGCTCGAGCCGCCTCGAAGTCGACCAGCTCGTTCTTGCAGTTCGACACCCAGTTCAACACCGCGCGGACGGGGAACCGCTTCGGGTCGAGGTCGAGGTCGCGCAGCACCAGCTGCATGAGCCGCTTGGAGTCCGTGTCGTCGTAGATCGAGAACGTCCGGCTCAGGCCGAACCGTGACACGTCCCCGCGCAGGATCCGGACGCACGCCGAGTGGAACGTCGACACCCACATCAGCTTCGCCCGGTTACCCACCAGTTCCACGACCCGGTGGCGCATCTCGGCGGCCGCCTTGTTGGTGAACGTGATCGCCAGGATCGACCCCGGGTGCACATGACGCTGGCTGACCAGATGCGCGATCCGCCGGGTCAGCACGCGGGTCTTGCCCGACCCCGCCCCGGCCACGACGAGGACGGGGCTCCCCGCGTGCACGACCGCCTCGCGCTGGGGCGGGTTGAGGTCGGCCAGCAGCTCCTCCTCTGTGATCCGCCGCCGACGCTCCGCGGGCTCGGACGGGCCGCCGGACTCCCCGGGGGCGGCCGGGGCCGGGGTGGCGAACAGATCGGGGAACAGCGTGTCAGTCATGGCTGGTCAAGCCTAAGCGCTGTCACCCTCCTTGACCGCCACGCCACCGTTCGCCCCGGGCCTTGGTCTCCCCGACTACGGTTGGCGCCATGGGGTTCATTCCGTGGATCATCATCGGCCTGATCGCCGCAGCGATCGCCAAGGCGATGATGAACGTCGAGGGCGGCTGGCTCTCCACGGTGCTCCTGGCGGTCGCGGGCGCCACCGTGGCGGGCTGGATGGCTGCCCTGCTCACCGGGAACTCGGACCTTCCCTTCTTCTCGCTCCCGTCCTGGCTCCTGGCCATCGCCGGCTGCATGCTGGTGCTCTGGGTCTACAACAGGGTCACGTCCCGCCGCTGACTCCGTCCGGGGACGGTTCAGGGTCGAGCCGTGGTCGCGCCCGATGGTTCGGCGCCAGGAGCGCACCTACGGTGGCGGCATGGGTTTCATTGCATGGATTCTGATGGGTCTGATCGCAGGTGCGATCGCGAAGGCGATCCTCAAGGAGAAGGGCGGCTGGCTCTCCAGCCTCGTCACCGGCCTGGTCGGCGGCGTGGTCGGTGGCTGGATCGGCAACGCAGTGTTCGACCGCGGCGTCACCGGCTTCTTCTCGCCCTGGTCCTGGTTGCTGGCGATCGGCGGTTCGGTCCTGGTGCTGTGGCTCTACGGCCTGATCGTCGGACGCCGGAAGTAACCCGCCAGACGCCGACCGCGACCACACGCCAACGCGAGCAAGGGAGAAGTCTGGACGCACCCGACGCTCGCGCCGGGTAAAGATCAGACCAGCTTGCGGTCGGTCGCCCAGCGGGTCAGCTGGTGGCGGTTCGACAACTGGAGCTTGCGCAGGACGCTGCTGACGTGGGTCTCCACGGTCTTGATCGAGATGAACAGCTCGCGGGCGATCTCCTTGTAGGCATAGCCACGGGCGATCAGCCGCAGCACCTCCCGCTCGCGCACCGAGAGCCGGTCGAGGTCCTCGTCGATACTGGCCACGTCGATCGCCCCGGAGAAGGCGTCCAGGACGAACCCGGCGAGCCGCGGGCTGAACACCGCGTCCCCGGTCGCCACCCGGCCGATCGCCTCCACCAGTTCGTCCGCGGAGATCGACTTCGTCACGTAACCGCGGGCGCCGGCCCGGATCACGCCGATCACGTCCTCCGCCGCGTCCGACACCGACAGGGCCAGGAACTTCACGCCCGGCTCGATGGACGCCACCTGCTTGATCACCTCAGCTCCCCCGCCGCCGGGCAGGTGGACGTCCAGCAGCACCACGTCGGGGACGGCGGCCACGATCGCGGCGACCGCCGTGGGCACGTCCTCCCCCTCGCCGACCAGGTGCACCCGGCCGCCGATGTCGTGCTTCACGCCGCTGCGGAACATAGCGTGGTCGTCGACCACCACCACGCGCCATGCCGCAGGTGTCGGATTCGGTTCGCTATCGCTCATCGTGGCAACTCCAGTCTCACCTCGGTGCCCTCGCCGGGCGCCGTCCTGATTATCGCCCGTCCGCCGGCGCGCTTCACCCGCTCCACGATCGAACCACGGACGCCCATGCGGTCCTCCTCGACGGACGCGAGGTCGAAACCCTTACCCCGATCGCGGACGTACACCGACACCAACTCGGGGTCGACCTCTGCATAGACGTCGACCCGGTCGGCGCCGGAGTGCTTGGCCGCGTTCACCATCGCCTCCCGGGCCGCCCGGACGACGGCGGTCACCTCAGGGGTGAGCTCGCAGTCGCCGACGGTGACCAGTTCCACGTCCACGCCGTGCCGGTCCTCGACGTCGATGATCTCCCCCGACAACGCCTCGGCCAGGGTCGCCGAGCCCAGGCTCTCCCCGTACAGCCACTGCCGCAACTCCCGTTCCTGGCGCCGGGCCAGCGCCGTCACGGCCTTCGGGTCGCCGGCCTGCCGCTGGATCAGCGCCAGCGTCTGCAGGACGGAGTCGTGCAGGTGCGCGGCCATGTCGGCCCGGGCGTCCGCGACCAGGGCGTCGTCCCGCGCCTGGGCCAGTGCCTGGCGCACACGCAACAGCCACGGCAGGGACGCCAGCAGCAGGCCGGCCACCGCGAGGGCGGACAGCAGCAGCGTCCGGGCGACCTCTCCGATCCCGGAAAGGGACGTGACCAGCACCATCACCGCCGCGGCCAGCGCCGCGAGCCCCGTGACCACCGCCACCACCGTCGTCCAGTGCGCCAGCAGCGGCGCGAACAGCCGTCGCCAGCCGGAGCCCGTCCGCACGTCCCTGGTGGACGCGTGGTCGGCCTGCCACCACACGACCCCCAGCCCGCCGCCGGCCAGCAGGCCCGCCGCGAGGACCGGGCCCGGCAGTCCCCAGCCAGACACCTGCACGAGCCACAGCAGCCCGATGCCGAGCAGGGCGAGGGCCCCGGCGACCCCGAGGTCCACGGGGGTCAGGGCCACCGACCCGCCCGGACGCAGGCCCCTCCGGGCCCCTGCCTCCAGGCCTGGCGCGGCCCGCTGCCCGGTCTGCCTCGGCATCACCAGCCACAGCGCGAGGTACAGCGCCACGCCGATGAGGCCCAGCGCGCCGAGGACGACGAACAGCACCCGCAGGACCAGCACAGACCAGCCGAGGTGGTCGGCCAGCCCCGCGCACACGCCGCCGACCCAGGCGTCACTGAGCGGACGCGTGGAGCGCGGCTGCAGCGCGGTTCCCTCCGCTCCCGGCTCCTGCGGCACCACCCGTGCCACCGTCTCCGGGTCGGCGCGAGGTTCCTGCCGGTCGTCAGGAAGGGTCATGCCGAACCGCGCACCACCAGATGGCTGGGCCGCATCATCCGGGGGTTCTCCGGGACGCCACCGGCGAGGAGTTCGATCAGCATCTCCGCGGCGGCCCGGGTGTGGTCGGCGGCGGGATTGGTCATCGTGGTGAGCTGGGGGGTGCACTGCAGGCCGATGTCCGCGTCGTCGAAGCCGACCACCTTGACGTCCTCGGGCACCCTGCGTCCGGTGTGCTGAATGACGCTGAGCGCGGTGACCGCCATCAGGTCGTTCGCCACGAACAACCCGTCCAGGTCAGGGTGCTCCTCGAGGAGGCGGGCGGCCACCCCACCGCTGCGGGTGGTGTAGCCCCCTTCGGCCTGGATCGAGCTGTCCAGCCCGGCCTCGGCCATCGCGAGCTCGAAGCCCTTCAACCGTGCGCGGGCCGAGGCCATGTCCAGCGGGCCGGTGATCGTGCCGATCGTCCGGGCGCCGCGTTCGATCAGGTGCCTGGTCGCGATCTGGGCCGCCTCTACGTTGTCCAGGTCGACATAGCAGACGCCGGGCGCCTCAGGGTCGCCCACGAAGACCACCGGCTGCCACGACCGCGCCAGCGCCCGGGCGAGGTCCGGCCCGTGGTGCGAGACGATGATCGCCCCGTCCACGTGCCCCGACTCGAGGTAGCGGACCATTCGGGACGCGCTGTCGCCCGGCTGGGCCATCGCCAGCACCACCTGGACGTCGGAACCGGCGAACGCCTGCAGCGCGCCGTGATAGGCCTGCGGGAAGTACGGGTCGGTGAAGACCCGCTCGTCGGTCTCGGGGACGACCACGGCGATCGCTCCGGTGCGGCGGGTGACCAGGGCTCGGGCCGCCCGGTTCGGGTGGTAGCCCAGTTCGTTGATGGCCTCCCGCACCGCCTCCGTGGTCTTCGCCGCCACGAGCGTGCCACCATTGACCACTCGCGAGACCGTCGCCCTGGAGACGCCCGCGATACGGGCCACGTCCTCCAGCGTGGGCGCCGCGTGGTCCCCGTTGATCCTGGCCACGGGGGTGCCTCCTGTCTCACGACCGGGCTGGTCGGACCCGCCGAGCGCTTCGCCAGCGATCCCGTGCCGCCTCCGGTCTGCCGTACGCCTGCAAACGCTATCAGGCTGCGGGGAGACGCATCCTGAAAGCGCTCTCAACTGTCGTCCTATTTCTACACCCTGCACGGCGATGTCGGGAGCCTTCAGGGTCAACCCTTATGGTCCGGACCCGGTCTGCGGCGTTGAATGGAGCCGTGCCCGACAACCTGCCCGTGATCAGCCGCCCTCGTGCCGGCGCGATGGTGGGCGGCGTCTGCGCGGGCCTCGCCCGCCGCTGGCGGGTGGACCCGAACCTGCTGCGAATCGCTGTCGTCGTGCTCGCGTTCTTCGGTGGCGTCGGTCTGATCGCCTACGCGTGCGGCATGCTGCTGATGCCGCGCGAGGACCAGGCCCAGCCGCTGATCCATCGCGTGCTGCCCTTCACCCGTACGTGGCCGACCGGCGCGGTGATCGCGCTGACGGTCGCCGTGGCGGTCGTCCTGATCGCGCTGGGCGGCTTCCACGGCATCGGCTTCGGTCCGCTGGTGGCGATCTTCTGCATCTGGTTCTTCGGCTTCCGCGGACGCAACTCGCGGAGGCCCGCGGCGCCACCGGTCGAGCCGACCCCGTTCGAGCGGGCCGCGGACAACTGGCGGCAGCGCCTCGTCGAGCAGCAGACGCCCGGCTACGTCGACCAGCAGACGCTCGTCCGCCCCGACGTCCCGAACATCGCGCCCGAGCAACCGCGGTGGACGCAGCCCTACACCGATCCGGCCACGGATCTCGCCGTCCGCGACGACGACCTGCCGGCACCCGTTCGGTTCGCCACGAGGCGGCCGCGCCGCTGGCGGCTGTGGTGGCTGGCCCTCACCCTGGTCGGCGTCGCCGTGCTGACGGTGACCGTGCTCGGCCTGGTCGGCCTCCCGGCTACCCCGCTGGCCTACGCCGCGGCAGTCCTGGCCGGACTGGGCCTGACCCTGCTGGCGAGCACCCGGCGCGGGCGTCCCCCCCTGCTCCTGCCCGCCACCCTGATCACGGCCATCATCACCGGGAGCCTGCTGATGGGCGCGCACGGCATGACCGTGCCGACGGTCGGCGAGTGGCACCGGGCGTACTCGTCCGGGGCGGAGCTGCCGCCACAACTGACGCTCTCCGCCGGCGAACTGACCGTAGACCTGAGCTCGCTGGAACTGACCGGCGACCAGACCATCGACGTCCACGTCGGAACGGGGCAGCTCAACCTGATCCTGCCTGCCGGCACCGCCGCCGAGGTCGACTGGACGGTGAAGAGCGGCGAGTTCAAGGAGACCGGGGTCGGTACCAGGGACAGCAGGGACGGCTTCGACCTCAAGGGCTCCGGCCTCTACGGGCCGCAGGCCGCAGGGACGCCGACGCTGCACATCAACGCCAGCGTCGACCTCGGCGAACTGGATGTGCAGCGATGAGGCGCGATCGGGCGGCGTTCGCGTTCGGGGTGCTCGCCCTGGCGCTGGCCGGGCTCGCCTTCTGGACCACCTACGGACACGTCGACTGGAAGCTGGTCGGAATGCTCGTCCCGGCCGCGATGGTCGTCGCCGGCATCGGCGTCCTGCTGCTGTCGAGAAGGCACAACTGAGTTTCGAGCAAGTCTGAGTTTCGAGAAAGGAAAGCACGATGAAGCAACCACTCACCCGTTCGGCGTCGGACAAGTTCGTCGCCGGCGTCTGCGGCGGCGTCGCCCGCTCCCTGGGGATCGACTCCGGTCTGGTCCGGATCATCACCGTGGTACTGGCGTTCTTCTGGGGCCTCGTGATCCCGGTCTACCTGGCCCTGTGGCTCGTCCTCCCGCTGGAGGAGGGCGGCAGCACCGGCTTCGACGACCTCAAGAAGATGTTCGGCGGCAACGGCAGCCACACCCCGCCGTCCGACTACCGCTGACCCATGGTCCCTGAGCTTGACGAAGGGCCGCCCGACGGGCTTCGTCAAGCTCAGCCACCATCGTCAAGCTCAGCCACCATCGTCAAGCTCAGCCACCATCGTCAAGCTCAGCCACCATCGACAAGCTCAGCCAGCGTTGACGATCACTCCCACTCGATGGTGCCGGGTGGCTTGCTGGTGACATCCAGCACCACCCGGTTCACCTCGGGCACCTCGTTGGTGATCCGGGTGCTGATCCGCTCCAGGAGGTCGTAGGGCAGTCGGCTCCAGTCGGCGGTCATCGCGTCCTCGCTGGAGACCGGACGCAGCACCACGGGGTGCCCGTAGCTGCGTCCGTCTCCCTGGACGCCGACCGAGCGGACGTCGGCCAGCAATACCACCGGGAACTGCCAGATCTCGCCGTCCAGCCCGGCGGCGGTCGTCTCGGCCCGGACGATCGCGTCCGCGGCCCGCAGGATGCGCAGGCGCTCGGCGTCCACCGCCCCCACGATCCGGATCCCCAGGCCGGGGCCGGGGAACGGGTGCCGGTCCACGATGTGCTCGGGCAGCCCCAGCTGGCGGCCCACCTCGCGCACCTCGTCCTTGAACAGCGTGCGCAGCGGCTCGATCAGCGTGAACTGCAGGTCGTCCGGCAGGCCGCCGACGTTGTGGTGGCTCTTGATGTTGGCCGCGCCCTCGCCCCCGCCGGACTCCACCACGTCCGGGTAGAGCGTGCCCTGCACGAGGAAGTCGATCGGGCCGGCGGCGTTGATCTTGCGGGCCTCGTCCTCGAACGTCCGGATGAACTCCCGTCCGATGATCTTGCGCTTGGTCTCCGGGTCGCTCACCCCGGCCAGCGCGCCGAGGAACCGGTCCTGCTCGTTCGCGACGACCAGTGCGACCCCCGTGGCCCCCACGAAGTCGCGCTCGACCCGCTCGGCCTCCCCCTCGCGGAGCAGGCCGTGGTCGACGAACACGCACGTGAGCTGGTCCCCGATCGCCCGCTGGACGAGCGCTGCGGCGACCGCGGAATCGACGCCGCCCGACAGCGCGCAGAGCACCCGGGCTTCGCCCACCTCGGCGCGGATCCGGTCGACCTGGTCGTCCACGATGTTCACGCTCGTCCAGGTAGGACGGCAACCGGCGATGTCGAACAGGAAGTGCTCCAGCACCTGCTGGCCGTGCTCCGAGTGCAGGACCTCGGGGTGCCACTGGACGCCCGCCAGGCCCCGTCCCGCGTCCTCGAACGCCGCGACGGTGGCCCGCGGCGAGCGCGCGTTCACGGTGAACCCGGACGGCGCGGCCGTCACCTCGTCGCCGTGGGACATCCAGGAGGTCAGCGATGACGGCAGGCCGGTCAGCAGCCGTCCGGGCTCCAGCACCTCGACCGTCGTGCGTCCGTACTCGCGCTGGCCGGTGCGGGCGACGGTGCCGCCCAGCGCCTGGGCCATCGCCATGAAGCCGTAGCAGATCCCGAACACAGGGACGCCAGCCGCGAGCAGCGTGCCGTCCAGCTGCGGGGCGCCCGGCTCGTACACCGAGCTCGGCCCGCCGGAGAGGATCACGGCTTTGGGGCCCTTCGCGAGCAGGTCGGCGACCGGAAGGGTGTGCGGCACGATCTCGGAGTACACCCGCGCCTCGCGCACTCGCCGGGCGATCAACTGGGCGTACTGGGCGCCGTAGTCGACGACCAGCACCAGATCGTGTTCTGCGCTCACGACGGATGAGTTTATTGGTCGACGGCAGCCGGGCCGGACGAGGCGGTCGAAGTGGCCCTTCGTCAAGCTCAGGGATCACAGGAGCTCAGGGATCACAGGAGCTCAGGGATCACACGCTGTCGGCGGCACAGGATGCTGGCTGAGCCTGACGAAGCCCTCCCACATGGCAAGACCCAATTGACCATTCAACGGACACGCCGATAGTCTCCGCCCATGACCTCGACGAGCCCCGCGACCATGTGTTGCTGCTGTGCGCCGTCGATGGCCTGTTGTCGAATGCGCTGATTCCACGCATCCACACACCGACGACAGATCCATCCGATCCCTCCGCGGATCCTTCATCCATGCCCTTGGGCGGCCATGGAGGCCGTCCGCAGAACAACAGCAAGCACAACCAGGAGCGACATGTCCCAGCATCCCGACACCCTCGCAGTCCACGCCGGCCAGGAGGAGGCCGATCCGGCCACCCACTCGCGTGCGGTGCCGATCTACCAGACGACGAGCTACGTCTTCGACGACACCGAGCACGCTGCCGACCTGTTCGCCCTGCGGGTGCCCGGGAACATCTACACCCGGATCATGAACCCGACCCAGTCGGTGTTCGAGACCCGGATCAACGCGCTGGAGGGGGGCGTGGGCGCGCTCGCCACGGCGTCCGGCGCGGCGGCGATCACCTACGCGGTGCTGAACCTGACCTACGCCGGCGACAACATCGTCTCGGTCTCCACGCTCTACGGCGGCACGTACGCCCTGTTCGCGCACACCCTGCCGCAGTACGGCATCGAGGTGCGCTTCGTCGACCCGAACCGGCCCGAGGACCTCGCCGGCGTCGTCGACGAGAAGACCAAGCTCGTGTTCGGGGAGACCATCGGCAACCCGGCCATCAACGTGCTCGACCTGGACGCCTGGTCTGCGGCCGCGCACGCGCTCGGCCTGCCGTTCATCGTGGACGCGACCGTGACCACCCCGATCCTGGCGAAGGTCTTCGACCACGGGGTGGACGTCGTCGTCCACTCGGCCACCAAGTACATCGGCGGCCACGGGACGAGCATCGGCGGCGTGATCGTCGACTCGGGGAAGTTCGACTGGACGGCCCACGCCGACCGCTTCCCCGGCCTGACCTCCCCTGACGAGGCCTACCACGGCGTGGTGTGGACGGACGCCGTCGGCCCCGCCGCGTACATCATCCGGGCACGCACCGTGCTGCTGCGCAACACGGGGGCCGCGGTCTCCCCGTTCAACTCGTGGCTGTTCCTGCAGGGACTGGAGACCCTGCACCTGCGGATCGAGCGCCATTCCAGCAACGCGCTGGCCGTCGCGAAGTACCTCGAGGGCCACGACAAGGTGGCCTGGGTGAACTACCCGGGCCTCGAGTCGTCCCCTTCGAAGGCGATCGCCGACCGGGTGTTCACCGGACGCGGCTACAGCGGCGTCCTCGCGTTCGGGCTCAAGGCCGGAAGGGAAGCGGGCGCGACCTTCATCGAGGCCCTGCAATTGTTCTCCCACCTGGCGAACATCGGGGACGCCAAGTCGCTGGCGATCCACAACGCCACCACGACACACTCTCAATTGACCGAGGAAGAACTCGTCGCCGCGGGCGTCGCGCCCGAAATGGTGCGGCTGAGCGTGGGTATCGAGCACATCGACGACCTGATCGCCGACCTGGACCAGGCACTGGCGCAGGTCTGACGCAGGGCAAAGACGGAAAAGCAAGGAAAGGGAAAGACCCATGGTGTACTTCGAAGACGCGACCAAACTCATCGGCCGCACTCCGCTGGTGAAGATCAACCGGCTCTACGGCGACAGCCAGGCGATCGTGCTGGCCAAGCTGGAGTTCTACAACCCGGCCAACTCGGTGAAGGACCGGATCGGCGTCTCGATCATCGACGCCGCCGAGGCGGACGGCTCGCTGAAGCCGGGCGGCACGATCGTGGAGGCCACGTCGGGCAACACCGGCATCGCGCTGGCGTTCGTGGGCGCCGCCCGCGGCTACAAGGTGATCCTCGCGATGCCCGAGACCATGAGCAAGGAGCGTCGTGCGCTGTTGCGTGCGTTCGGCGCAGAGCTCGTGCTGACGCCGGGCGCGGAGGGCATGAAGGGCGCGGTGGCGCGGTCCGAGCAGATCGCGGCCGAGACCCCGGGCGCCATCCTGGCCCGACAGTTCGCCAACCCGGCCAACGTCGAGATCCACCGCAAGACCACCGCAGAGGAGATCTGGAACGACACCGAAGGCAAGGTCGACATCTTCGTGGCCGGCGTCGGCACGGGCGGCACCATCACCGGTGTGGGCCAGGTGCTGAAGGAGCGCAAGCCCGAGGTGAAGATCGTCGCCGTCGAGCCGAAGGAGTCGCCGCTGCTGTCGGGTGGGCAGCCCGGACCGCACAAGATCCAGGGCATCGGGGCGAACTTCATCCCCGAGATCCTCGACCGCTCCGTGATCGACGAGGTACTGCCCCAGGACAGCGACACGGCGATCGCGTGGGCCCGCCGGGCCGCCAAGGAGGAGGGCCTGCTGGTCGGGATCTCTTCCGGCGCCGCGCTGGCCGCGGCCGGCGAACTGGCCGCCCGCCCGGAGAACGCAGGCAAGACGATCGTGGTGATCATCCCGTCCTTCGGTGAGCGGTACTTGTCGACGGTGCTCTACGCCGATCTACTTGACTAGGTGAAGCTGAGCCTGTTCCGGCGCGCGTGGGCGCGCATCCAGGAAGACCTCGACACGGCGATGCGGGAGGACCCGGCCGCCACCTCGAAGGTGCTGGTCGCGCTCACGTACCCGGGGATCCACGCGGTGTGGATCCATCGGCTGTGCCACCGGATGTGGATGACGAACCCGGCGCTGCGGCCCCTGGCCCGCGTGTTCTCCCAGTGGTCCAGGGGTCTCACCGGGATCGAGATTCACCCTGGGGCAGTGATCGGACGGCGGTTCTTCATCGACCATGGGATGGGCGTGGTGATCGGGGAGACCGCCGAGATCGGCGACGACGTCCTGATGTACCACCAGGTCACGCTCGGCGGCCGCAGTCGGGGCAGGTTCAAGCGGCACCCCACGATCGGCAACAACGTGCTGCTGGGCGCGGGCGCCAAGATCATCGGGCCGATCACGATCGGCGACGGCACGAAGATCGGCGCGAACGCCCTGGTCGTGAAGGACGTACCGCCGAACTCGGTCGTGACCGGCATCCCGGCCAACACCACCCCGGGCGACGTGATCGCCTGAACCCGCCCTCGTCCGCGTGGTCTCCGCCCGCGGTTTCCGCCGCAACCCCCACAGACGCTCCCGAAAGTCGCAAACGCTCCCGAAATTTCGGTAGCGGGAACGAGTTTCGGGAGCGTTTGTGTGGCGACGGGCGCGGCGGGGCGCGTTCGTTAGGCTGTGCACGTGCAGAGCGACCCTGAACTCGAGCGGCTCCGCGGCTCCATCGACAACCTGGACGCCGCGATTATCTGCCTGCTCGCCGAACGGTTCAAGATCACCCAGCAGGTCGGGGTGCTGAAGAAGTCCAAGGGACTGGCGCCGGCCGACCCCGAGCGCGAAGAGCAGCAGATCGCCCGGCTGCGCGACCTCGCCGAACGCGCGCACCTCGATCCCGAGTTCGCCGAGAAGTGGCTGAACTTCGTGGTCGAGGAGGTCGTCCGGCACCACGAGGCGCTCGCGGCGGAGTAACCGGCGCGAACTGGCACAAAGTGTCCCGATGAGGTCGTCATCGGCCTCATCGGGACACTTTGTGGCATGAGAGGGGTCGGAGGCGGCGTCAGCGGGCCCGGACTAGTCGACCAGCGGGGCGTGAACTAGTCGAGCGGGCGGCAGTCGGTCAGCGCGCTGCGCCGGTGACCATCCAGGCGTCACTCCGGACGCGGTGCCGGAGGAAGCCCCAGCGGATTCCCATGAACGCCGTGAACGCCAGCCACAGCAGCCCCGTCGCCGCCGGATCGCCCCACGTCTGGACGGCGGGCGCCCCCGCGTGCAGCAGCAGCGCCAGCGGCAGGTAGAGACCGAGGGTCCCGGCCATCGCGCCAGCCAGCCAGCGGCCGTCGCCGGCACCGATCAGCACTCCGTCCACCACGAACACCAGGCCGGACAGCCACCCGCTCAGTCCGACGACGACCAGCGCCGCGGTCAGCGCGGCACGGACGGCCGGGTCTGGGGTGAACAGCAGGGGCAGGACGCCGCTGGTCGCCGCCACCGCCAGGCCGAGACCCAGACCACCCCAGGCACCCCAGCGCAGCATGGTCGACGTCGCGGCACGGGCCGACGTCACGTCCCCCGCCCCGAGGGCGGTGCCGGTCAGCGCCTGGGCCGCGATCGCCAGGGCGTCGAGGGCGAAGGCCTGAAAGGTCCAGATCGTCGCCGCCACCTGGTGCGCGGCCAGCGGCACATCGCCGAGGGCGGCAGCCACCCACGTGGTCACCAGCAGGATCGCGCGCAGCGCGAGCGTCCGCACCAGCAGCGGCACACCGGTGCCCGCCGCGCGCAGCACCCGCCCTGGCTCGGGAGTCAGCGGGGCCCGCGCCCGCAGCGCCTTGCGCACCACGACCACCACCAGCCCGAGCGCCATCCCGGTCTGGGCGATCACCGTCCCCCACGCCGAGCCTGCGATCCCCCAGCCCAGCCCCAGCACGAACACCAGGTTCAGCAGGATGTTGGCGCCGAAGCCGAGAACGGACGCGACCAGCGGCGTCCGGGTGTCCAGCAGCCCGCGGAGTGCGCCGGTCGTGGCGAGCGCGATCAGCATCGCCGGGATGCCCGCCGCGGAGATCCGCAGGTAGGTCGACGCGTAGCCGAGCACCTGGGCAGAGGCGCCGAAGATCCCGCACAACGGCTCAGCGGCCAGCGCCACCGCCGGAGCCACCACCGCGCCGATCGCGAGCGTGAGCCAGATCCCGTCCAGACCGGACGCGAGCGCTGCGCGCTCGTGCCCCGCGCCTACCTGGCGTGCGACGATCGACGTGGTGCCGTAGGCGAGGAAGACGAAGCCGCCCGCAGCGGTCACCAGGATCGAACTCGCGACCCCCAACCCGGCCAGTTGAGCGGTGCCGAGGTGGCCGACGATCGCGGTGTCCGCGAGCAGGAACAGCGGCTCGGCGACGAGGGCGAGGAACGCCGGGACGGCGAGGGAGATGATCTCCCGGGCCTGCCCCGCCTGCGTCCGCACCGGGACACGGTAACCGCTGCCGCCCCCTCTCGCCGGGGCCAGATCACGGCCGCGCCCTAGACTTGGGCACCGACCCGTCCCGCGCCGAGGAGCTGCCATGACCGTCCGCCCGGCCTCGGCACTGCGCTCGCGCGGGGTCTGGGTGGGCTTCGTCGGAGCCCTCGCGGTCGCCTGGGGCAGCTGCCACCCCGAGTTCTCGTTCTCCCCGGACGGCTGGCCCGCTGACTGGGTGAACGCGGTCGGGCTCGCGGCGCCGATGCCCTGGAACCGCATCCTGATCGTCGCGGGCACGATCGCCCTCACCTGGGCCTGGTGGCACGTCCGGCCCACCCGCGTGCGGCCACCCGTCCACGCCGGGACCACGCTCGCGATCTGGTGCCTGCCGCTGCTGGCCGTCCCACCGGTGCTCAGCCCGGACGCCGTCCTCTACGCCGACCTGGGCTGGACGCTGTCGACGGGTGCCAACCCGTACCACGTCGGTCTGGCCACGTCCGGCGGACCGTTCGCCTCCCTCGTCGACCCGCTGTGGGCCGGCAGCGGGGTCGCGTACCCGCCGCTCACCCTGCGGCTGAACGAACTCGTGGTGACCGCCACCGGCGCGCAGCCGTACTGGTCGGTAGTCGCGATGCGCGTCCCGGCACTGCTGGCAGTGGCGGCGATGCTCGTCCTGGTGCCCCGGATCGCCACCCTGCTCGGCCTGCACCGACGGCGCGCGGTCTGGCTGGGCGTGCTCAACCCGCTGCTCGTCCTGCACTTCGTGGGTGCCGCGCACAACGACGCGCCGATGGTCGCCACCACGCTGGCTGCGATCTGGGTTGTGCTGCGCTGGCGGACGTGGTGGACGGCGTTCCTCGCCGGACCCCTGCTGGTCGGTGTCGCGATGGCATTCAAGCAGCAGGGCGGGCTGGCGATCGTCGCGGTGGCCGGGCTGCCGGTGGCGGCCGCTCTCGCGCGACGGCCGCTGGGCCGTCGCGTCTGGCTGCTGGGTTGGCGGACGGCGGTGACCGCGGCCGTGGCCGTGGCCGGCTTCGCGATCATCAGCCTGCTCTCCGGGCTCGGCTTCGGCTGGGTCGAGTGGCTGGACCTGATGGGTCTGGCCGGGACGCCCGCCCCGCTCGCCCTGCTGGCGAAGGGCGGCGCGCTGCTCTGGTCGGGCGCCGGCGGCTCCTACACCGGCTTCCTCATCGTGGCCGGACGGGTCGGCACGGCCGTCCTGCTGCTGGTCCTGGCCTGGATCGCGGTGCGGTTCTCCGACCGTCCGCTGACCCTGGTGGCCTGGGGCTCTCTCGCTGTCGCCGTCCTCGGCCAGGCCCTGCACCCGTGGTACCTGCCGTGGAGCCTCGCGCTGCTCGGGCTGGTGCCACTGACCCGGCGTCAGCGCTACTGGGTGTTCGGCTTCGCGATCGCCTTCTGTGTCTGGAACGCGATCCAGACGGTTATCTGGCACGGCCAGAACTGAACACCCACAACCGATCGTCGAGACCCACAACCGATCATCGAGACCTGCAACCGATCATCGAGCTTGTCGAGATGTCACGCGGTCTCGACAGGCTCGACCAGCCGTAGGGGCGAACTCGACCAGCCGTAGGGGCGAACTCGACCAGCCGTAGGGGCGAACTCGACCAGCCGTAGGGGTGAACTCGACCAGCCCTGGGGTGGACTCGACCAACCGTAGGGGTGAACCTGTGCGGTTCGCTTGGCCAGCGGTGGCAGGATCGTCCCATGCGGGTAGCGATCGGCGGCAGCACGGGGTTGATCGGTACCGCGCTGTCCCGGCGATTGGTGCGCGAGGGCCACGAGGTAGTCCGACTGGTTCGCGGCGGCGTCAGCGCGTCCGACCAGCGCCACTGGGACCCGGACGCCGGACGGATCGACGCCCCGGGCCTGGAGGACGTGGACGCGGTCGTCAATCTCGCCGGCGCCCCGATCGCCGGCGCGCGCTGGACGAGGGAGCGCAAGGCCGAGATCCGCCGCTCCCGGATCACGTCCACGCTCACGATCGTCACCAGCCTCAGCCCGGACGGACGCTGCCAGCGCCTGCTGAATGCGTCCGCGATCGGCTACTACGGCGACACCGGCACCGAGATCGTCGACGAGACCATGCCGGCCGGTCGTGGCTTCCTGGCGGGGGTCGTCGCCGACTGGGAGGCCGCGTCCGCCCATTCACCGGTGCCGACGACCGTCCTGCGCACCGGGCACGTACTGGCCCGCGAGGGCGGCTATCTCGCCATGCAGTGGCCGGTGTTCGCGCTCGGCCTCGGCGGACGGGTCGGCAGCGGACGCCAGTTCCTGTCCTGGATCAGCCTCGTCGACCACGTCCGGGCCGTGGAGTTCCTGCTCGCCAGCGACCTCACCGGGCCGGTGAACCTCGCCGGGCCGAACCCCGTGAGCAACGCCGAGTTCACCCGCGCCTTCGGGCGCCACCTGCACCGCCCCACCCCGATCCCATTGCCGCTCACCGCGGTGGGCCTGCTGTTCGGACGCGAGTTCGTCCGCGAGGCGTTGTTGCCGAGCCAGCGCATCCGTCCCGCCCGACTCCTGGACGCGGGCTTCGACTTCGAGTACCCGCGGCTCGACCAGGCCTTCGCCGCCCTCGCCTGAACCCCGCCGGTCCGGTCCGGGAAGCGGGGTTACACTGACCACTCCACCGACCGACAGATAGGTGCCCACGTTGTCGAGTCCGCTCACGCCGTTCGGCGTCCCGGAACCGTTCGCCCCCCTCGGCCTGACCTTCGACGACGTGCTGCTGCAGCCGAACGAGAGCGACGTCATCCCTTCAGGGGCCGACACCACCACTCTGGTCAGCAAGCGAATCGAGCTACGGCTTCCGCTGCTCAGCTCGGCGATGGACACCGTCACCGAATCCCGGATGGCGATCGCCATGGCCCGTGAGGGCGGGATGGGCATCCTGCACCGCAACATGTCGGCCGACGAGCAGGCCAGCCAGGTCGACCGGGTGAAGCGGTCCGAAGCCGGCATGATCGACCAGCCCATCACCACCACTCTGGACGCCACCATCGGTGAGGTCGACGAACTCTGCGGTCACTTCCACATCTCCGGCGTCCCGGTGGTCGACTCCGACCTCAAGCTGCTCGGCATCGTGACCAACCGCGACATGCGCTTCGAGGACGACCCGAACC